>RECQ01000058.1 GCA_007693965.1 Phycisphaeraceae bacterium
TCAATGGGCGGAGCCGGATTCGAACCGGCGACCACTCGCGTGTAAGGCGAGCGCTCTGGCCAGCTGAGCTATCCGCCCGGGTACTGAAGGGCATCATATTCGGTAGTCTGATCCCTGCTGCCAGCGATTCCACCCCAGACCCGTGGTGCTTCAAGTAGAGGTTGAAACTCGCTGCACCACTAGATATGGTCCTGTACGGGTTCCGTCAGGACTGGAGAAGGAAGAATGGAGTCTCACCATCTCACTGTGACATCCGCTGCCGTCGCACATGGTCGCTTACTTGTGACGCCATGCGGCCGCAACTTTTTCCCACGTGATTCCTTCGGCAAACCTCAACGGAATGCCGGCATGGGTAAACCCATCCGACTTCACGTCGACGGGCTGGGAAAAGTTGTGGAAACCGATCTACCTACCGATCGAGCCGGCCGCCCGCGATGGTTCTTCCGGGATCGACGCTGGTTGCGCGAGTTTCTGCAACTTCACGAACTCACCGCTGGCGATTCTGTGCTCATCACCAGACAAAGCACATATGACTACAAAATCGCACCCGCTTTCCGCGATCCCAGATTCATTGACCTCTTTGCTGGAATCGGTGGCATGCGACTCGGATTCGAGTCCGCTGGCGCCCGCTGCGTATTTTCGTGCGAGTGGGACAAGCATGCGCAGCGCACATACGAAGAGAATTTTGGAGACAAACCCGCTGGCGACATCCGCTTGGTCGATGCACAGTCGGTACCAGACCATGACATCCTTCTCGCAGGATTTCCATGCCAGCCTTTCAGCATTGCAGGAGTCAGCAAGAAGAACGCGCTAGGCCACCTGCACGGCTTCAAGTGCAAGACTCAGGGAACATTATTTTTTGACGTTGCGCGGATCATAGAGGCAAAACAGCCCCGATGCTTCGTCCTCGAAAATGTCAAGAACCTTGAGAATCACGACAAAGGCAGAACGTTCGCCACGATACTCGACACCCTCACGAAGGAGCTCGGCTATCACGTGACGCACCGTGTAATTGATGCACGGCATGTCGTACCACAACATCGCCAGCGCGTGTTCATCATCGGATCAAAACCACCTGCGCCCTTCGACTTTCCAACTGCCAGGGATTTGGAGAAATACCGACTTGCAGAGACTGTCGGGCAGATACTGGAGCGCCGCGTGGATCCCAGATACACACTTACCGACCATCTGTGGAAATATCTGCAGAATTACGCCAAGAAACATCGTGCAGCAGGAAATGGATTTGGCTTTGGGCTGGTAAATCGGTCGATGACAACTCGAACACTCAGCGCACGCTACTACAAGGACGGCAGCGAAATCCTGATTGAACAAAAGGGCAAGAATCCAAGGCGACTGACTCCTCGCGAGTGCGCCCGCCTTATGGGATATCCAGATTCTTTCCGCATACCTGTCAGCGACACACAGGCATACCGGCAGTTCGGCAATTCGATCGTCGTCCCAATCGTTCAGAGTATCGCCGATCGACTGATTCCAGCCATGCGAGCGACGCCAGGCATAGCTTCCGGCCAGCAACTGGTGTTGTAATCCGATGTCCCTCAAAACGCTTCTGGAATTACTGCGCCAGCAAGGCGCGACACGATATCTGGCCAAGATTCTTGCGCCAAACGACAACTCAAAGAACCAGTTCTATGTCGGAGGCTCGTCTGAAGTATTCTCGATCCTGCCACCCATTAGTATTATCCCTGACCAGAATCAGAAGGGAATACCGTCCTTTAAAGCATCCCTTGATTTTTCTTGGGTGACAAGCACAGGAGAACGTTTAACAGCGCCCGATGCTCGTCTGATTTACTACCCCCAGTATCCTGAAGTGCGACTCTCCAGTCTGATACAGGGGTGCCCTCTGGCCCCGAGCGAATTGTTGAAATCTAGGGATCCGGGCCGTGTACTTGTGCTGGGCGTAAGCTCTGACAAGAAAATATTCGGCTATCTTGCTTCAGCAGGAGATCCAGTTGCTAAGGAAGTACTTTCCCTCGAACGCGCCCCAGACGATGGCGTATTCATTACCCTGAGTCACGATGTAAAAAAAGAAAAACCGCACGAGTTGCTGTTCGATGAATTGTGTCGTGTGTCTCGCAAGGGTTGGATCAGCGGCATGCGACTTGCCAGAAACAAACAACTGCTGCCCTGCAGAAGCACGAACTGCGGGGGTTACACGCTTGAAGCCGAGCTCGGGATCTCTTCAAACGGCTACTCTGAGCCGGATTTCCTTGGCTGGGAGGTAAAGTCATTTTCAGTCCCGACAATTCCCAGTGAAAGAAGTGTTGTTGTCACACTTATGACACCGGAGCCCACTGGCGGCTACTACACAAGCCATGGTCCAGAGGCATTCATCCGTAAATATGGCTATCCCGACCGCAGGGGACGCCTCGACCGCTTGAATTTCGGTGGGATTTACCGCGTTGGCGCGAAACACGAGACAACTCGACTGACGATGAACTTGGATGGATCTGACAAGTGCGGCACTATCCTCCGTTCGGATGGGCACATTGCACTGACTGACGAAGACGACCAGATTGCTGCCTCCTGGTCGTTCAAGACGATGCTTGAACACTGGAATCGCAAGCATTCCAAGGCGGCTTTTGTGCCCAACATGATGCGTCTTCTCGACTCAGGCATCCGAGAGTATCAATATGGAAACCACATACGGATCGGCGAAGGCACTGATTTCCAGCTGCTTCTCAGATCGTTTGCTACAGGAGCAGTGTATTACGACCCGGGCCTGAAAATAGAGGCCGCTTCATCGGATAATCCCCGGACCAAGCGACGCAGTCAATTTCGCACGACGACTTCAAAACTCCAGACGCTGTATCACTCTTGGCGGGAAGTTGACGCCTGTGCTCATGGACGTTCTGACTCCTAAACAACGCCGCAGGAACATGCAGGCGATACGATCATCCGGCAGCAGGGCCGAGCTGATTGTTCGCCGACTTGTTCACTCCATGGGATACAGGTATCGATTACATCGCTCAGATCTCCCGGGCACACCAGACCTCGTGCTTCCCCGTCATCGCAAGATTATTTTCGTACATGGGTGTTTCTGGCATCGGCATCCCCGCTGCAGATACGCGTATACTCCGGGGAGCAACGTTGCGTTCTGGAAGAAGAAATTCAACGAGAACGTCGCCCGTGATCGACGAGTTTCCCGAGAATTGCAACGCATGGGCTGGAAAGTTATTATTGTGTGGGAATGCCAGTGCAGAGACCCTGACAAACTTGCAGAGCGACTCGCCACTGCCCTTGACACCTGAGGGAGCGTCCTGATGACACAAATCATACCCTGCTTTCCTGAAACTTTGTCTGCCACAGATGCAGTTGATTGGCTTCGGGAATCGATCGCTGCAGTTGGCCCGGGGTTTCACTTTGATACTGCGGGCAGTGAATATGTCGATGACAGCGGCGCGCCATCATTCTCTGCCGAGGCTGCAGCCCGGTTGGATCGTGGACTTGCGACTGCGTTGACAATTCTTGACCGTGACGCCTTTGAAAAAGTTTGTCTTGAAGAGGTATGGCGAGGCCTTGGCGTCCGGTACGATCCCGTTAGTGAACTTCTCGTCTCAGTCACTGACTGACCCTGCGTTTCGTGCCCCCACCTCCTGAAAAAATCCTCCTCATCCGCCCCAGCGCCCTCGGCGATGTCTGCCGCTCCGTCCCCGTGCTGGCGCGGCTGAAGCGGCGCTGGCCGGAGGCGCGGATCGACTGGCTGGTGCAGGAGGAGTTTGCGCCGGCGGTGGCGGCGCATCCGGATCTGGGGGCGGTCGTGCCGTTTCCGCGGCGGCGGCTGCGCGGGTGGTGGCGAAGGCCGCGGGCGGCGCGGGAGACGGTCGGGTTTCTGGGTTCGCTGCGCGCCGGCGGGTATGACGTCGCGATCGACTGCCAGGGGCTGCTGCGCAGCGGAATCTTCGCGCGAGCGACGGGGGCGCGGGAGCGGGTCGGCTTCGCCGCGGCGAGAGAGCTGGGGTGGCTGGGGCTGAACCGGCGCGTGGATGTGCCTGATGATGCGCACGCTGTGGAGCGGATGATGGCGCTGGTGGATGGGTGGCTTGAGAGATGGCACAGCGGCGCGAAATCTGAAGAATCCGACGGCGCCGCCCCGGACATGCGTCTCTACGTGCGTGATGAAGATCGAACGGCGCTCGAGCCCTCGCTCGCGTCGGCGCGCGGGCGGTATGCGCTGGTGGCGCCGACCAGCCGGTGGCCGGGGAAGCGCTGGCCCGCGGAGCGGTTCGCGCTTCTGTGCGCACACATGCTGAACGAGGGGATGGTCGAGCGGATCGCGGTGGTCGGGGCGGGGTCGGAGCGGGATCAGTGCGGGCCGCTGCTGGAGCTGGCGGCGCGGGAGGAGCGGATCGTGGATCTGGTCGGGCGGACCAGCGTGGGCGGGCTCATGGCGGCGGTCGAGGGCTCGGGGCTGGTCATCGCCAACGACTCGGCGGCCCTGCACATGGCGGTGGGGTTCGATCGGCCCGTCGTGGCCCTCTTCGGACCCACGCGGGTGGACCGGGTGGGGCCGTGGCGGCGGGAGGCGGATGTCATCCAGCACATCGAGACGGGGGAGCGGATGGACCACAAGAGCGAGGCGGCGGGCAGGCGGATGATGGAACGGATCAGCCTCGAGGAGGTACTGGAGAAGACCCGGACCGCGCTGCGACGGGCCGGGGAGCGCATCCCCGGCGAGGGCGCGAACGTCTGACCTGTGCGGCTCGGGAGAGCCGCTCCACCTGACCTCAGCGACTCGGGAGAGCCGCTCCACCCTGGCCCTACGATCCACCAGTGAGCATTTCACCGCCACAACTCGCCGACCAGAAACCGGCGCCGGTCCTGTATCTCGCCAGCGCTTCGGCCCGGCGCCGGCTGCTGCTGCAGGAGCACGGCGTGGCCCACGTGGCGGCGGCGCCGGGGGTGGATGACGGGGAGCTGAAGCCGGGGCGGGTTTCGCCGGAGCAGTGGGTTGCGGCGCTGGCCTATCTGAAAGCACGGGCGGGGCTGGAGAGGTTGATGCGGGGGAGCAATCGACGAGCCCGAAGCGTGAGCGAGGGATTCCCTGAGCACGGGGGGACACCGACCGTCGAGGACGACGGTCGGTGGCACGGTGTGGTGCTCGGCGCGGACACGGTGGTGGTGAAGGATGGGGAGATCATCGGCCAGCCGCGGGACAAGGAGCACGCGGGGTGGATCGTGCGGCGGCTGGAGTCGGGCTCGCACGATGTCGTGTCGGGCGTGGCGCTGCTGGGTCCGGGCGACGGCGAGCGGCTGCTGCTGGTCGATCGTTCGCGTGTGACTGTGGGCGCGATCGGTGATGCGCGTATCGAGTCGTACCTTGCATCGGAAGACTGGCGCGGCAAGGCGGGGGCGTACAACTTTTCGGAGCGCATCGCGGACGGGTGGCCGATCGCGTGCGAAGGGGACGAGACGACGGTGATGGGATTGCCGATGCGCCGGCTGACGCCGATCTTGACATCGCTGGGCGTGGCGTCGAGCGCGCGGGGCGCCTCGGAGGCGACGCCATGCTGACGGGAACCGTGCTGTCGCCGTGGATCGTGCTGCCGCTGGGCGCCATCGCGATGCTGCTGACCGCCATTCACATTTCGTACACGGAGCAGCACACCGAGCCTGCGAGCCGGCGGCGCATCCGCATGGCGAACGGGTGGGTGCTGCTGCTGCTGATTCCGCTGCTGGCGGCGGGGTTCGGCGTGATCGATCCGAACGCCAATGCGCGCATGTTCGCGCTGGTGTGGTTCGCGGCGATCGTGCTGCTGGGGCTGTGTGTGTGTCTGGCGGTGCTGGACATGCTCAACACGCTGCGGCTTTCGCGGAACGCGAGCCGCTACCTGTCGCACGCCGCCTCTGCGCGCACGCGAGAGGAACTGCGCCGCCGCGGCATGACCAACAACGCCGGAGCGGGATCGGATGGCCGTGATGATTGAGGGCAGGCGTCGCCCCCCGATGCCGGGTCCGCCGGGACGGATCGTCGAGCGGATCTACCGCGCGGTGGTTTCATCGCGCAACCGCGCCTTTGATGCGGGCCGGCGCGTCGCCGACATCGGCGTTCCCGTCATCAGCGTGGGGAACATCAGCGTCGGCGGCACGGGGAAGACGCCCATGGTCGCCCACATCGTGCGCACATTGCTGGACGCCGGCGCCAACCCGGCGATCGCAATGCGGGGATACAAGTCGCAACCGGGCGAGCCCTCGGACGAAGAGGCCCAGCACGAGGCGATGTTCCCGGAGACGCCCATCGTCGCCCAGCCCGATCGGATCGCAGGGCTGCGCACGCTGCTCTCTTCGCAGCGCGGCGCCGGCGTGGACTGCGTCGTGCTTGACGATGGCTTCCAGCACCGGTTCATCGCGCGAACGCTGGACATCGTGCTGGTCGACGCATCGCGCGATCCATTCAATGATCGCTGCCTGCCCGCGGGGTGGCTGCGCGAGCCGGTGGAGTCCTTGGCGCGGGCGGATGCGGTCGTCATCACGCACGCGGAGCGCGTGAGCGGGGAGGAGATCGATCGGCTGGCCTCGATGATCGAGGTTGCGCACGGCGCAACGCCGCTGGCGGCGGCGCGGCACGCGTGGTCGCACATCGAGACGCCGACGGGGCCGATGGATGTCGAGGCGCTCGAGGGACTCCGGGTGTACGCGGTGTGCGCGATCGGTCATCCGGAGGCATTCGTGGATCAGCTCAAGGCGGCCGGCGCGGAGATGACCGGCGCTGCGGTGCTTCGCGATCACGCCCGCTACACCCCGACGCTGGCCCGGCGCATCATGGCGGCGGCGCAGGAGACCGGGGCGGAGGCGATCGCGACGACGGAAAAGGACTGGGTGAAGCTGTGGCGGGCCCTGCCGGACGAGATGTCAAGGGGCGAGGATGGCTGGGCGCCCGTCTACCGGCCGGCGCTGGCGCTGGCTTTTGATTCCGGGGAAGAGGCCCTGCGCGAGGCGGTGCTCGGCGCCGCGGGGCGCACGGGCGTGCTATCCTCGTCGATCCATGGGTGAACTTCTGGCGAAACTGGCTGCGTGGCGCCCCTTCACGGCCCTGGTCGTGGGCGACTTCATGCTCGATCAACTCGTCTACGGCGACGCCGAGCGGATGAGCCCCGATGCGCCGGTGCCGGTGCTGCGGGTGCACAGGACCGAGGCCCTTCCCGGCGGCGCCGCCAATGTGTGTCTGGACATCGTGGCACTGCGCGGACGCGTGATCGCCTTCGGCGTGACCGGCGAAGATGCGGAGGGCGCGACGCTGCGGGAAGCGCTCGGCGCCGGGGGTGTGGACACGAATGGACTCATCACCGACAGCGCCCGCCCCACCACCGTCAAGCGCAGCCTGGTGGGCCTGGCCCAGCATCGGCATCCGCAGAAGATGTTCCGCATGGACATGGAGTCCACTGAGCCGCTGAGCGATGGTCGGCTTGAAGAGCTGCTGCGCCGCTTCGATGCGGCCCTGGCTGATGCGGATGTGGTGTGCATCGAGGATTACAACAAGGGCGTCTGCTGCGAGCGGCTGTGCTGCGCGGTGATCGAGCGCTGCCGGAGCGCCGGCAAACCGGTGATCGTGGATCCGGCACTGATCGAGAGTTATGAGCGGTATCGCGGCGCGACAGCGATCACGCCGAACCGCACCGAGGCGGAGCTGGCGACCGGCCGCCGCGTCGGCGATGCGCCGGCATCGGTGGACCAGATCGACCTGGCGGTGACGATGGCGCGCGGGCTCGATCTCGAGGCGCTGGTGCTCACGCTCGATCGCCACGGCGCTCTGCTGGTTGAGAATGGCGGCGAGGCAGACGTGAGAGCCACGCACCTGCCCACGGTCGCGCGGCAGGTGTATGACGTGACCGGCGCCGGTGACATGGTGCTTGCGGCGCTGGCGGCGGCGCGGGCCAACGGGACGAGCTGGCCGGACGCGGTGCGCTTCGCCAACGCCGCAGCTGGGCTGGAGGTCGAGATCTTCGGCGTCAAGCCGATTCCGCTGGAGCGCGTGCACCACGCGCTGCTGGTCGAGAGCCGCAAGCTGCTGGGCAAGGAGCGCACGCTGGAGGAGGCGGCGATCGAGGCAGCGGCGCTGCGGCGGGAGGGGAAAACCATCGTCTTCACCAACGGCTGTTTCGACATCCTGCACGCGGGGCACGTCTCGCTGCTGCGCAAGGCGGCGCGGATGGGCGATGCGCTGGTGGTGGGGATCAACAGCGATGCGTCGGTCCGCCGGCTCAAGGGGCCGGACCGGCCGGTGCATCATGAGCAGGATCGCATCGAGATTCTCAGTGAACTCGAATCGGTGGACATGGTGATCGTCTTCGACGACGAGACGCCGCTGAAGCTGATCGAGGCGGTGAAGCCGGATGTGCTGGTGAAGGGGGCGGACTACACGCGCGACCGCGTGGTGGGCGCCGACCTGGTCGAATCCTGGGGCGGGCGCGTCGAACTGGCGCCGCTGCTGGAAGGGCGGAGCACATCTGGCGTGGTTTCGCGGATGCGGAGCGCGCGATCAGGATCTGCTGATGGCCCGCCCGTGTCGCCGCGGGGAGCTCAGGACGCATGAATTCACGGATGCTCGACCTGAACACGCTGTCGCTACCTGATCTGTACGAGGAGCTGACGCGGAGCGGGCTGGCCCATCGGCTCTTTTCGCTGGCGCGTGATGAAGACCTGGTCTGCTACGCCACCGGCGTCGAGACCGATCTCACCAGCGAGTTGTACATCGATGAAGACTCGGAGACGACCGCGATGTTGCGCAGCCGGGGCGCCGGCGTCGTCGCCGGTCTGGCCGCGGCGCCGGAGCTGCTCTCCGTCTTCACCACCGAGTGCGAATTTCTCGGTATTGCTTCGGACGGCGACACGATCGAGGCGGGCGCCGCGCTCGGAGAAGTCTCCGGCCCCACGCGCCAGGTGCTTCGCACGGAGCGGGCGCTGCTGAATCTGGTGTCGCGCCTGTCCGGCGTCGCGACCTTCACGAACCGGTTCGTGCGCGCCATCGAGGCGACCGGCGCTGATGCGATGCTCTACGACACGCGAAAGACCACGCCGGGGCTGCGCATCCTGGAGAAATACGCCGTCCGCTGCGGCGGGGGCATGTGCCACCGCATCGGCCTGCACGATGCGGTGATGATCAAGGACAATCATCTCGCGGGCGTCGAGCTGGAGGGGCTGGCCGACCGGATCGCCGCCGCGGCCCGCAGGGCGCTGGACGCCGAGGGAGGCGTGCGGTTCGTCGAGGTCGAGGTCGATTCGCTGGCGCAGTTCGAGCAGGTTCTGCGTGTGGAGGCGGAGCTGATCGACATCGTGATGCTCGACAACATGGCGCCTGATTCGATGCGCGAGGCGGTGCGACTGCGCGATGAGGCGGGATCGGAGATTCAACTCGAAGCCAGCGGCGGCGTGACGCTGGAATCGGTGGACACGATCGCAAAGACGGGCGTCGACCGCATCAGCGTGGGCTCGATCACGCAATCGGCGCCGGCGCTGGACATCGGGCTGGACATCGAGTGAGGGAGAGAATGTGGAATGTGGGTGTGAGAAAGATTCATGCGCAGGCCGGCGCGGTCGTGTGAAAACCGGCGGCGGTGAGCGCGCGGGACAGGCCTTCGGCGTCCTGTTCGTCGAAGGCGCCGACCTCCCATGAATCGACGTCGAGCACGCCCCAGCATGGCGCGTGCGGGTTCTTCTCGATGCTTTCCTCGAAGAGCGGCAGGACGATCTCGGAGCGATCGCGCGGATCGCAGGCGATGTAGTTGTCGCCGAGTTCTGCGACATCGCGCACGATGCGCACGGAGCGTGATGTGAGCGACTGGCCGCAGACACCGAAGAGCCCGATGGGCGAGCAGGCGGGGGTGTTGCGGCTGGGACCGAGAATCATGCGCTGATCGTCGGGGGCGCCGGGCTGGTCGAGGTAGAAGCCGACCCAGGAGACTCCGGCGGTGGAGAGTTCATCCCAGAGGGTGTCGACGAGCAGACGCATGCGAGTTGCACGGTCGCCGGTCGCCTTGGCCGCAAGCCCTGCGATTCGGTCGTAGTTTCGCTTCATGGGCGTCAGTTTAGGACTGAAGTTCGGGCGGGGGCCGGTTATACTCGGCATCCTGCGGGGCCAGGCTTGTATCGGGCGATGCCGAAGGTCCCCGAGGTGGAAGGCCTGTCGCGTTTCAGGAGCAACAAGATGTCCGACCAGGTGAAGGATGTGGATGCGTGCGCTGCGATCGGCGCGCCTGTGAAGCAGCACACGCTCCTCGAACCATTCGTGGGGACGTTCCGAGCCCGTGTGAAGCTGTGGATGGGGCCGGGCGATCCGATGGAGTCGACCGGGGTGATGACCAACACGATGGATCTGGGTGGAACGTTTCTGAAGCAGCACTACGTTGGCGATCCCGGGCCGGGGCCCTTCCCGGAGTTCGAGGGCCGCGGCTACTGGGGGTACAACACGGTCGACCATCGCTACGAAGGATTCTGGATCGACTCCTCCAGCACCTTCATGATGACCGAGCAGGGGCAGGTGAATGAATCCGGGAAGGTATGGACCATGATCGGCTCGAACACCAATCCAGAAACTGGCGAGCCGATGAAGAAGCGCACGGTGATCACGCTCAATGACAACGATCACCACCTTATGGAAATGTACTTCGAGACGCCGGAAGGCGAATCGAAGTCGATGGAGATCCGCTACGAGCGGATGAAGTAAGCAGATCCCAATACTCCGTCGCCACGTTGCGGCGGGTTCAATTCGTTTGAGATGGAAGAGGAGAGACATGAGTATTTCTGTACGAAGTCGTCCGCTGGCGCTGTCCGCGGTGCTGTGTGTGTTCGCCGGGGCGTCCGTTGCGCAGGCCCAGCTTCCCGATTACAACGACTTCGAGCTGCAGGCCCGGGCCAACTTCTCCGGCGCCTTCAACCTGCCGAATTCGACCTTCTTCACCAGCGCCACGCCCTCGATCAATGACAACGCCGACGTGGCGATCAAGCTCATCAACTTCCCGGGGACGGACCGGCAGGCGGTCTGGTTTGGAGGCGCGGGCGCGGGCAAGACCGTCTTTACCTCCGCCGACGGCGCCATCATCACCGATGTCTCGCTGAACGATGCGGGCCAGATCGTCACCTACCAGTTCCTTGCCTCCCCCACCGCCATCATCGGCATCGACGGGCATGCGCAGACCAGCACGATCCGCGTGGCGCCGGGCGGTTTCTTCGGGCTCATCGAGCTCGGGACGCCTGAGATCAACAATGCGGGCGTCGTCGGCTTCCGCGGCAAGCCGGGAATCGGCGGCCAGGCGTTCATCAGCGATGACGCCGGCTCTCAGGCGATGCACGTCAACGAGGTCGACACCGACCCCGCCAGCCCATACTCGTTCCTCTTCTCACCTTCGATCAACAACAACCGGCAGATCGCCGGCAAGGCCCGCGTCGGCGCCTCGGGGCAGTTCGGCAACAGCCAGCCCGATGAAATCCGCCTGTGGAACACGGACGGCAGCTCGGTCCTCATCGCCGTGGACGCAGACGGCGACCCGATGTCGCCCTACAGCGGCTTCGACAACAGCGTGGGCGTGAACGATGTCGGCCAGGTCGCGTTCACCGCCTCGCTCGTCGGCGGCGGCCGCGGCGTTTTCCTGTCCGACGGCGCGACGACGCTCACCATCGCCACCACACTTCAGCCGGAAGTGAATGAGATCCAGTTCTTCAGCCCGGACGTGAACAACAGCGGACTTGTCGTCTTCCGCGGCCGCGACGGCGCGGGCGTCGAGACGATCTTCGTCGGCGACGGGACGGACCTGACGACCGTCGTCCAGCGCGGCGACATCGTGCCCAGCGACCTCGGCGACGCCCGCATCGATCAGCACGACACCAGCCTCGCCTTCGGCGGGGCGCCCAAGATCAACAACAACGGCGATGTCGCCTTCCAGTGCGGCCTCACGCCTCCGGATGACAACCAGATCGAATGGGGCAGCGGGCTCTATGTCGCGTTTGCCTCGGGCGTCTGCCCCGGCCCGACCGACCTCAGCGGCGACGGCGCCGTCGGCAGCGCCGACCTGGCCATCCTGCTGGGCAACTGGGGGCCGTGCCCGTCGGGCCAGCCCTGCCCCGCGGATCTCGACTGCGACGGCGCGGTGGGCAGCTCGGATCTGGCGATTCTGCTGGGGAGTTGGGGATCGCCCTGATGAGAATATGCAAAGTGAAACGCGGCGAGCGGTCCGTGACTCGTTTCAAACGAGTTGATTGAACGCTCGCGAACACGGCCGCATGCAACCGAGGCTCACACGGTGTTTCCAATAGTTCCATTGAGAGGTGGATACGAAGCACGCGAACCGGCAGGAGTGCTGCGCGCACGATACGCCCTCGTGAAGCCATTGCTGATCCGCGAGGTGTTTCTGCGATATGCGGTGCTCGGCGGAATTGGAGCGGGGGCCTCGTGGCTCTGGCTGCTGTATATGTCTGCGCACTCGAACGGCGTCGTAAAACTGCTGGCGGCAGGCGTCGCGCTCGGGTTCACCACGGGCTTCGTGTTGAATGGGTACGGCGCCGTTCGCCCGCGGCATGCGCGCATGGTGATGGTTCGCTTCATCCGGAAGCGCGAGCGATCAAGAATCGAGTGACTCACGACGGTCCAAGCCCGGAGAGCGCCCAGCCCCGGACGCTTTTTTGACGCCCGCAGCGATCATCACTTCAGCGCGAAAGTCTTGACAGCCCGGCCGGTTCGGTATATGTTCGGTATATGTCCGCCGAGCACGCCGACGCCCTCATCACCGGCCCGGTCCGGGGGCGGGGCGCCGGGATCAATCCCGGCAACCGCTTCGAGGATGTCCGTCTGCACGTGCTGGGGGAGCATCTGGACGACGAGGCCCGCGACCGCCGCGGGGTTGCGGCGAACGTGCGCACCGAAGTCCTCGACGACCACAGCCGCACGGTCATCAACAAGGTCGACAGCCCCGACCTCGGCATGCGCTGGACCTTCAACCCCTACCGCGGCTGCGAGCACGGGTGCGTCTACTGCTACGCCCGGCCCACGCACGAGACGCTCGGCTTCTCCTGCGGCCTCGACTTCGAAACACGCATCATGGCCAAGCGCGATGCGCCGGCCCTGCTGCGCAAGGAGCTGTCGGCGCCGCGGTGGGCGGGCGAGCCGATCGTCATGTCCGGCGTGACCGATCCGTACCAGCCGCTCGAAGCGCGGCTGCGGCTGGTGCGGGCGTGCCTGGAGGTCTTCGTCGAGTTCCGCCAGCCGATCGCGATCATCACCAAGAACCGCATGATCACGCGCGATCTGGATCTGCTGCGCGAGCTTGCGGTCCACGGCACCATCGGGTGCGCGGTCAGCATCACCACGCTCGACCGCACGCTGGCGGCGAAGATGGAGCCGCGGGCAAGCAGCCCGTCGGACCGGCTGCGGGCCATCGAGGAGCTGAGCAGCGCGGGGATTCCGGTGTCGGTGATGACAGCGCCGATCATCCCCGGCCTGAACGATCATGAGATCCCCGCCATTCTGAAGGCCGCGAGCGAGGCGGGGGCGAGCGGCGCGGGGTATGTGCTGCTCCGCCTGCCGCACCAGTTGAAGGGGCTGTTTCTCGACTGGCTGCATCGGCACTACCCGGATCGGGCGGGGAAGGTCGAGGGGCAGCTTCGAGAGGCGCGAGACGGCAAGCTGTACGACGCAACGTTCGGCACGCGCCAGCGCGGCGTCGGCGCCCGGGCGGAGCAGATCGGCAGGACGTTCGATGTCTTTTCGCGGCGCTACGGACTGAACGACGCCCGCCGTTCACTCAACAGCGATGCGTTCCGGAAACCGGTCGGCGCGGACGGTTCGGGGCAGATGGGGCTCTTCGCGAGCGATTGACTCGGCGGCGCCGCGAAACAGAAGGGTGCCGTGGTAGAGCCGTCCCCGGCTCTGCAACGCGTCTGGAAGTACGGCGTGGCAAAGGCGAAGACGCCTTTACCACGGCACCCAAGACGCCTTTACCACGGCGCCCAACAAGATTACCCGTTTTTCAAACTGGTCCGTATGAATTTCCCCATCAGGTATCATCGCCGCTTCGCGCCGCCGATCCCGCGCCGGCGCGATCGACCCGGAGCAGCAGATGAGCCGACCCACCGAGCAGACTTTCGAACAGGATGAACAGCAGCAGCCCGATTCGGGTGAACGCGCCGGCGCCGAGCACACCCACTCCACGGAATGGGGAAAACACTCGCCCGACCCCGAAGAGCGCCGCCTGCTCGCTGGGCCGCAGCGGCGGGACATCGAGCTTTTCCGCGCCGTCCGCATCTTCTGGGAGTGCATCCGCGGCTTTCGCTCGCTGCACTTCGTGGGGCCCTGCGTCACCGTCTTCGGCTCGGCCCGCTTCGATGAGGACCACCGCTATTACCAGATGGCCCGCGCCGTCGGCGCCGAGCTGAGCCGGGCCGGCTTCACCGTCATGACCGGCGGCGGGCCGGGCATCATGGAGGCCGCCAACCGCGGCGCCAGGGACATCGGAGGCCGCTCCGTCGGCTGCAACATCAAGCTCCCCTTCGAGCAGGACCCCAACCCGTACCTCGACGATTTCGTCGAGTTCCGCTACTTCTTCGTGCGCAAGCTGATGCTGGTGAAATATTCCTACGCCTTCATCACCATGCCCGGCGGCTTCGGCACGCTCGACGAGGTCTTCGAGACCGCCACGCTGGTCCAGACCGAGAAGATCCACGACTTCCCGCTCGTCCTCATGGGCGCCGACTACTGGCGCCCCCTGCTCGACTTCCTGCGCGAGAAGATGGTCGTCGAAAAGACGATCGACCCCGCCGACCTCGACCGCTTCATCGTCACCGACTCGCCCGAAGAAGCCGTGGCCCACATCCGCGAGGTGGCCATGGGCCGCTTCGGCCTGAAGGAGAAGGAGCGGCTGAAAAGCCACTGGTACTTCGGGGAGAAGGGCTCGCCGGGGTGAGTGCGGCGGAAGGCGCGTGACTGACGAAAGCGGCGTGTTCGGCGCAGCGCGCCGGTGTCCGTGGAATCAAAGTCGAGGTCCGAGCCCGACCCCAGCATGTCCAGGCTCCGCCTCTCGCTGCCCGGGGAAAGGGCCTCACAATTGGCCTCCTGCAGCCACGCTGACCAACTTGCGCCCGGGGAAACTTGCTTGGCATGTTGCGAGTATTCAATCCACAAATTCTATTGCCGCAGAGGTGATGATTCCATTCTCATCGACTTTCAGAGACAATGTGTAAAAACTCGGCCCATACCCCACCTCCCTTGTGTCACTCTTCAAGGGATAAGTGTATCGGCCCCCCTCTACAGAATGCTGATTCGGAAGGTTGTGCTTAAGCAACACAGCATCCAATGGCTGGCCAACCATGGAGCCAAGATCGGACTCAATCCGGCGCATCTCTGAGGGTGCAAAGCCGACCAGATAATGCCACAACAACGCCGCAAGTATCGCCACCACAAAGACCCCTCCCGCGAGGACGAGAGAGAGCTTGCGACTACCACAAAATAGATGCTTGACGTTGGCTCGGAATGAGCTCATGAATAGTATCCAATTTCCTATCACCACATATCGTAAGGCAGAATGCAGGGTGATTAACGCCTTTAGGCATCTCCTTCCATACAGGGCTTCTTCGAACGGCGCCACCTGAGAATCAGAAACACTCCTGTATAACTCATGCCTGAACCAATTACCGCGCCAGGAGCGCCGATGACGATCGGCACGATGAGCAGGGTGAGAACGCTGAGCGCATCGGTGGTGTAATCAAAGGAGAGAGCATAGACCGAAACGAGCATGCACCACACCAGGCCAACCAGTCCGGGAATGCCATGCGCGCCGCGGTAGCGTTTTACGATGAAGCGACACAATACACCGTTCAGGAGGTAGGGCAACGCCATCGCGAACACCAGTAGCATCAGAAAGATCACGCTTGAGAGAGACAGTAGGCGAGTCGGATCGGCGACTTCAACAAGTCGTGCGACAGTTATCAGCACGATCAGGATGGCCGCGATCGCATGAGCAACCAGGAGCCACTCCCGACGCAATCGTGCCTGTAACGAGATCTCTTGCATACTGCGACGCAGCGTGGACCCACATTCCGGACAAGCCCGATCATGCAGACCCTCCATGCTGTAGCCGCATGCGGCGCAGACTGCATGCCAGCAGTCATCATCCACGTCTTTCTCGATTTCGCCACGGTTCCCGAGCATGTCCAGGCTCCAGCGTTCGCTCCCCCCGGCGCTTTCTCCCACATCGCGTTCCCGGACGCCGCGGTGGGCCACGATCTGGGGTTCAACCCATCATACGCGTGCTCCCAGTCGCGGTTCTTGCGGCTGGTGTGTTGAGGGGACATGTTGGGTACGGGCGATGAAGTTGTGATCTCGTGGCAGAGCCGAGGACGGCCCGACCACGGCACCCGGCTAATCATGGAAGATGCTCGCGTCACGGACTATCCCTTCTTCATCCACACGAAGAAGAAGAAATGTATAATGAGACACTCCGAGCCCAGGCTGTTCATCTAGTGTATAGGTGTACGTCCACTCGCTTGAATAGGCATCCCCCCTTTGCCCGGCGAGACCGTAGCTCTGTTCAACATCCTCGATCGAACGGCCGATCATCGCCGATATTGATTGGTGGGTTACTCCGTTCGCCCATTCTTGTCTCGTCCCCAGGGGATTCATGAACACACACAATGGCGTCAGCACAAGAACAGTCAGAATCGCCGCCACCATCAGCGCACGGCGCCATCGTCCTGCAGGAGCATCTTCGCTCGGGCCATCCTGCACTTCTGTCATCTGGTAGTTGACCATCGGTTCGCTCGCTGATCATGGGATACTGAACAACAAGTCATGGCTGCCCCTTGGAGGCAGTCTGGTGTGATCAGGGATATTTTCAACTCACTGCATTCACACCCCGTCCGGCTTCGTCATCGCCATCGGATCCAGCAGGCGGTTCAGTTCTTCTTCCGGCAGCACCTTCTTTTCGAGCGCGATCTGGCGCACGGTGCGGCCTGTTGTGAACGCCTCCTTCGCCAGGGCCGCGGCCTTGTCGTAGCCGATGACAGGCGCGAGCGAGGTGCACATCGCCAGGCTGCCTTCGATCAGTTCGGCGCAGCGGGCTTCGTCGGGCCAGAGTCCTTCGAGCAGGTTGTCGGTGAACATCTCGCAGCCGTTGGCGAGCAGCGTGATCGATTCGAGCAGGTTGCGGGCCATCATGGGCATGGCGACGTTGAGGTCGAGCAGCGAGCCGACGCCGCCGAGGCCGCCCATGGTGACGGCGGCGTCGTTGCCGATGACCTGGCATGTGATCATGACCATCGATTCGCAGATGACGGGGTTGACCTTGCCGGGCATGATGGATGAGCCGGGCTGGACCGCGGGGAGTGTGAGCTCGCCGACGCCGCAGCGCGGGCCGGAGCCGAGCAGGCGGATGTCGCCGGCGATCTTGGAGAGCGAGACGGCGACGGTGCGGAGCTGGGCGGAGGCGTCGACGATGCAGTCGCGCGTGTGCTGGGCCTCGAAGTGGTTGGAGGCTTCGCGGTAGGGCAGGCCGTCTGTGCGGGCCAGCTCGGCGCTGACGCGGGCGCCGAACTCGGGGTGGGTGTTGATCCCGGTGCCGACCGCGGTGCCGCCGATGGGCAGCTCCATCAGGGCCTCCAGCGCGCGGCGTATGCGACCCTCGGCGTGGCGCATCTGGGCGGCGTAGCCGGAGAACTCCTGGCCGAGGCGGATGGGGGTGGCGTCCTGGAGGTGGGTGCGCCCGATCTTGACGATGCTGTCCCACGCGTCGGCGTGGGCTTCGAGCTTGGCGGCCATCCGCCCGACTGCGGGGAGGAGGCGGGTGCGGATCTCGACCGCGCCGGCGAGCTGCATCGCGGTGGGGAAGGTGTCGTTGGAGGACTGGCCCATGTTGACGTGGTCGTTGGGGTGGACGCCGCCCTTTTCGATGTAGGCGGGGTCCTTGGAGGAGCCGATGGCGGCGGCTCGGGCGAGGCAGACGAGGTTGGCGATGACCTCGTTGGCGTTCATGTTGGTGGAGGTGCCGGAGCCGGTCTGGAAGACATCGACGGGGAAGTGTGCGTCGTGCTTGCCGGCGCCGACCTGCCCCGCGGCCTCGATGATCGCCTCGGCCCGTCCGGCGTCGAGGAGGCCGAGATCGCGGTTGACCATGGCGCAGGCCGCCTTGAGTCGCCCGAAGGCGTGGACCACCGAGGCGGGGACGGGCTGACCGGAGACGGGGAAGTTGAGGACGGCCCGCTGGGTGGAGGCGCCGTAGAGGGCGTCGGCGGGGACGGTCATTTCGCCCATGGAGTCGCGTTCTGTGCGGGTTGAGGTAGCGGTGCGGTCGGGCATGGGTCTGATGTCTCCTGAAGCTTTTGCGTCCGGGGAGTTTATCAAGTCCCTATGGCCCTTCTGTGAGTCTGTGACGATGGTGGATGGCGGCGTTGCGGTCCTGCGCTCCGCGATGCGGCCTGCCGGAAGCCCGTCCGAATCTCAGCGCCAAGCGACCCCGGATTGATGAATGAGCCCACATCATGAGGCGATCGGCAGGTGACTGCGCGACACTGAACCCACCCCTCATATGTGGGGCTTTTGTCCATTTGTGGTACTCCTCATAAGGGTGACCCCCCCAATTTCCGATCTCCCCATCTGGAATACTTCCAGAGCGTCGGTTGAACGGCGAACCGGACCGAAGTGTTTTCCATGAACACAGCGCTCCGCGCACGACTGACAACGGAAAGCACATGGAGTCAAGCAATCAGCAATCGAGCATGAGGCAATGAGATGACTTGAAGGTGCGCACACCTTGGCGCAAAACTTCAACAGGTTCTGCCGATGATTTCTCGATGAACAGCACTGCATCATCTCAAAACATCTTTTTTCAACCGTATCTCGAGCATCAAGACGCAAATCTGATTGCGAATCAGAAACGTGGCATGGGATTTGTTTCTAAGGAATCTGGAGCCAGCAATGTTGAAGCGCATTCTTTCCGCGGGTCTCGCGACAAAGATCATCCTCGCCAGCGCGGTTGTGCTGATCGTGGTGATCGGTGCGAATTATGTGGTGTTCGTCACCGGGTACAAGGATTCGGCGATCAAAGCCATGATCGAGCGGGCCCAGAACTTCACCGCGCTGGCGGACGAAACCAAGAATCATGTCGGCAAGCTGCACGCCGACGGCGTCTTTGACACCGAGACTATGCTGGCGGAGCTGCAGGCGGCGCGCGAGAAGAACCCTCGATATGACTACAAGGAGTCACGCCTGTTCGGGACCATACCGGTCGTCGCGGGTTGGCTCGCGGCCGGAGAGGCCGCTGAGCGCGAGGGCCTTGAGTTTCATACACCCGCGTACGACGCCCGCAATCCTGCAAACGACCCCAAGAACGATCCGAATCCTGACACGAGCGGATTTCGATCTCAATTGCTGACGCAATTGACCGCCCAGGCTCGCTCCGGCCAGTCCACTGAGGTTCATGCAATCAATCCGCGCACGAATTCTCTGCACTACATGCGGGCTATCACTCTCGACAACTCCTGCATGATGTGTCACGGCACACCCGGAAACCCCGCGCACGATCTGAACGGAACCGGTTTGGATCCCCTCGGATTCCCCATGGAGGGATGGGCCATCGGTGATATGCACGGCGCTTTCGAGATCGTGATGCCGCTCGATGATGTGAATGCGCAGGTCGCAAGCTTCATCGGTCGTGGCGCCATGTTCACCATTCCAATCGCCGGCTTCGGAGCCCTCGGACTGATCCTGCTGATGAGGATGCTTCTCGTCAAGCCCATCAACGGCCTCATCGACATGGTGCGCGACATCGCAGATGGTGATGGCGACCTGACCAAGAGACTGAACGCCGATCGCAAGGACGAAATCGGGACCCTGTCCAAGTGGTTCAATCAGTTCCTTGACAACCTGCGCGATCTGATCAGCGAGGTTGCGTCGGTGACTTCCGAGGTCGCCTCCGCCTCCACTCAGATCGCAGCCTCTAATGAACAAATGGCGTCCGGTATGCAGCAGCAACAGAGCCAGACCGCTCAGGTCGCATCCGCCGTCGAGGAGATGGCGGCGTCCGTCACCGAAGTGGCCCAGAAGGCCACTGAGGCCTCGCAGAAGTCTGACGAGGCCGGCAAGCTCGCCACCCAGGGCGGCGACATCGTCCGCAAGACCGTCGAGGGCATGCAAGGCATCAGCGAGCAGGTCAACGAGTCGGCCGTCGCCGTCGGTGAACTCGGCAAGCGCGGCGAGCAGATCGGTGAGATCATCGGCGTCATCAACGACATCGCCGATCAGACGAACCTGCTGGCCCTCAACGCAGCAATCGAAGCCGCACGGGCCGGTGAGCACGGACGCGGCTTCGCCGTCGTCGCCGACGAGGTCCGCAAGCTCGCGGAGCGCACCCAGAAGGCCACAGAAGAGGTCGCCGACTCCATCAAGGCCATCCAGACCGACACCACCCGCGCTGTCGAACGCATGCAGACAGGCCGCGAGCGCGTCGGCGAGGGCGTCACGCTGGCCGAGCAGGCGGGTGAGTCGCTGCGATCCATCGTCGCGGGCTCGCGCGAGGTGGCGGCCATGATCCAGTCCATCGCCGCCGGCGCCGAGGAGCAGAGCGCCGCCAGCACACAGGTCTCGCGTTCGGTCGAGTCGATCAACGCGGTGACCAGCGAGTCGGCCGAGGGCGTCCGCCAGGCCTCCGCCGCGGCGACACAGCTCTCGACCAAGGCCGAGCAGCTCCAGGCGCTGGTAGGACGCTTCAAGCTCGAGTGAGTCGAGACTATTCAGGCTGAACGAGCGTGGTTGTAGTATGGGCGCTAGGACTCAGGACTTGGCGTCCGCGCTTTCTTCCATCTTGTCAGATGGCGTAGCCGCTGTCTCATCGCTCCAATCACTCCTGATCAACCGGGCATTCATGCATACGCCTTAGAGGGCGTCGGCGGGGACGGTCATTTCGCCCATGGAGTCGCGTTCTGTGCGGGTTGAGGTGGAGGGGGCGCGGTCGGGCATGAACATCGTTCTCCTGGAGGGTTTTCGCACGAAAGTGTATCAGCTCCCCGGCGACTCCTGGGGATGATGCGCAGCGCTGGTCAGGCCCCGCACGGCTCTGTCGGATGGGCGGCGGCCCACGCAGGCTGCGGCTTCAATGAGCGCGCAGCGACGTCCCACCTGATTACCTGCTTGGAAACGGATGCTCGATTCGTGCCATCTTTGCGTTAGTGAGTAGATTCCATCCCCTGAGCATGGGGTTTTCTGATCGCGCGGCCTCGCTGCATCACAAGTGGGGTGATCGCAACACCGATTGCTGTCACGCCAATGAGGGAGAGGCCCCGTCGCCGAACCTGCACGGCCTGAGTCTGACAGCGGAAGAGGACACGGACACACGGGGTGCGGATCGGCATGCGCCGCCGGCCTGATGTCTCATTGAAGGGGACCAGAAATGAAGCTCACGATCGCGAAGAAGCTGGCGCTTGGATTCGGCGCGCTGCTGTTGATGCTGGTTGTCGTCGGGGTGGTGTCGATCCGGGGCGGGCGCATCGCCGCGCACGGGGTCGAGGAGATCGATCACATTGTCGACGAGCTCGTGCTCGGCGCTGAGGCGATGGAGGCCCTGCTCACGATGCGTTTGCGCATCTACAGCTTTCTGATCAACAACGACGAAGAATCCGTCCAGGCGTACCGCGAGGCCCGCGCCACATTCATCAAGGACATTGATGAGTGTGAGGCGAGATTCAAGGATCCCGAGCGACTGACCGCGATCCGAGACATCCGCGGGCTCTTCACCGAGTACGACGCCGCTTTCGACCGTGTGCAGGTGGTCGTCAACGGTCGGCACAACACCATCGTCAATCAGCTCAACCCAGCCGCCGAGCAGACGCGCGAGCACATCGACGGAATGATGCAGGCTGCTTTCGCCAGCGGCGACATCGAGCTGTCTCAGCTCACCTCCAACTGTCTGCGTGATTTTCTGCTCGCTCGCGACTACGTCATGCGCTATCTCAATCTCAATACGTCCGCGAACTATCTTCGCGCCCGCCAGGAGGTCAACAACACGCTTGACCGCCTTCGCGAGGCTCGGGATGCAGCGACGGGCACCGGCGTGAATGGCTTCAGCCGCGCTCTTGAGATGGTCGGCGGGTACTCAGAAGCGCTCGATCGCGTCAGCCAGTACGTGAGCCAGCGGAACGAGGTCGTCGACAACTCGATCAACGTCCTCGGCCCGCAGATCGCCAACATCAATCGCGACATCCAGTCCGGCCTGGCCAAGGAAGCCCACGACGATGTCGCCATGGTCGCCGCGGCCGTCTCCGGCGCCCAGATGATGATCATCTTCATCACGCTCTTCGCCATCGTCTTCGGAGTCGTCACCGCGATCATGATCGCCCGTGGCGTCATCAAGCCCATCCGGGCCATCACCGAGCGGCTGCAGGACATCGTCGAGGGTGAGGGCGACCTCACCCAGCGCGTTGACGAGGATCGCCCCGACGAGCTGGGCGTGCTCGGCAAGTGGTTCAATGTCTTCGTGGCGCGAATTCAGGATCTCATCCTTGAAGTCGCAGGCTCCGCCAACGAGGTCGCCTCCGCCGCCACCGAGATCGCCGCTTCCAGCGAAGAGATCTCCAGCGGCATGCAGCAGCAGCAGAGCCAGACTGCGCAGGTCGCCTCCGCGGTCGAAGAGATGGCGGCGAGCGTCACCGAGGTCGCTCAGAAGGCCACCGAGGCCTCGCAGAAGTCCGACGAGGCCGGCAAGCTCGCGACCGACGGCGGCGATGTCGTCCGTCAGACCGTCGAGGGCATGCAGGCCATCAGCGAGCAGGTCAACGAGTCCGCAGTCGCAGTCGGTGAACTCGGCAAGCGCGGCGAGCAGATCGGTGAGATCATCGGCGTCATCAACGACATCGCGGATCAGACGAACCTGCTCGCGCTCAACGCCGCCATCGAGGCTGCACGCGCCGGCGAGCACGGACGCGGCTTCGCCGTCGTCGCCGACGAGGTCCGCAAGCTCGCAGAGCGCACTCAGAAGGCCACCGAAGAAGTCGCCGACTCCATCAAGGCCATCCAGACCGACACCACCCGCGCTGTCGAACGAATGCAGACTGGACGCGAGCGCGTCGGTGAGGGTGTGACGCTCGCCGAGCAGGCGGGCGAGTCGCTGCGGTCAATCGTCGCGGGCTCGCGCGAGGTGGCGGCCATGATCCAGTCCATCGCCGCCGGCGCTGAAGAGCAGTCCGCCGCCAGCACGCAGGTTTCGCGCTCGGTGGAGGCGATCAACGCCGTCACCAGCGAGTCGGCCGAGGGCGTTCGCCAGGCGTCCGCCGCGGCGACACAGCTCTCGACAAAGGCCGAGCAGCTCCAGGCGCTCGTCGGACGCTTCAAGCTCGAGTGAGCCGAGACTGTTCAGACTGAACTGCCATGCTTGCAGGATGGGCGCCCGGTCGAAGGACCGGGCGCCTTTTTTTTCGCACTGCGTTGGTCCGAAAAGCTCCGGGTTCGATTGCCCGATCGTCAGAGCAATCCCCCACTCTGTGGGTTTTTGATCCCAATGAAGGTAGGAATCCACAAGTGATTTCGATCTGGCTCCGATGGCAGTGCCGCAATTGTGGGGGCAATCACCTCCATGCCATTGCATTGCATATGCCCGACGGCACATGGGACAGGGGACCTCGGCGACGGCACATCCGACGCCCGCACAACAGAGATGAAGGGATTGAAGATGAAGCTCACAATCGCAAAGAAGCTTGCGCTCGGATTCGGCGCGCTGGTGCTGATGCTGATCGTCGTCGGCGTGGTTTCCATCCGCGGCGGACGTGTGGCGACATATGGCGTTCAAGAGATTGACGTCATCGTCGATGATCTGGTGCTCGGCGCCGAGGCGCTCGAGGCCCTGCTGACGATGCGCATGCGGGTCCAGAATTTCCTGGTCGACAACGACGAGGAATCCATCGCCGGCTTCAATGAAGCTCGTGCGATTTTCCTGAAAGACCTTGAGGAGTGCGAAGCGAGTTTCACGAACCCGGAGCGGGTTGCGGCCCTTCAAGGGATTCGCGAAGGCTTCACCGCGTATGACAATGCATTCAACCTGCTTCAGGACGCCGTGTACGGGCGTCAGAGCACGATCCTCAACAGACTGAATCCCATCGCTGAAGAGATGCGCGAACATGTCGACGGCATGGTGCAGGATGCGTTTGCCGCAGGAGAAATCGAACTCGCCGAGCAGGCCGCCTACTCGCTCCGTGACCTGCTGCTCGCTCGCGACTACGTGATGCGGTACATCAACCTGAACACCGATGAAAATTACCAGCGTGCTCGCGAAGAGATCGCCAACACGATTCAGGGCCTTCGCGAGGCACGAGCGAACGCGACAGGCACCGGCGTGAACGGATTCGGACGCGCGATCGAACTGATCGAAGATTACAACAACGCTCTCGATGAAATGAGCGGCTTTGTCAATCAGCGCAACAACCTGGTTGAAAACCAGATCGACGTCTATGGGCCTCGGATCGCCGATTACAACCGCGAAATTCAGGAATCACTCGCCCAGGAGGCCCACGACGATGTCGACATGGTCGCCGCGGCCGTCGCCGGCGCCCAAATGATGATCATCTTCATCACGCTCTTCGCCATCGTCTTCGGCGTCGCCACCGCGATCATGATCGCCCGCGGCGTCATCAAGCCCATCCAGGCCATCACCGAACGACTGCAGGACATCGCCGAAGGCGAGGGCGATCTCACCCAGCGCGTCGACGAAGATCGCCCCGACGAGCTCGGTGTGCTCGGCAAGTGGTTCAACGTCTTCGTGGCCCGCATCCAGGATCTCATTCGCGAGGTCGCAGGCTCCGCCAACGAGGTCGCCTCCGCCGCCACGCAGATCGCCGCATCCAGCGAGCAGATCTCCAGCGGCATGCAGCAGCAGCAGAGCCAGACCGCGCAGGTCGCCTCCGCGGTTGAAGAGATGGCCGCCAGCGTCACCGAGGTCGCGCAGAAGGCCACGGAGGCCTCGCAGAAGTCCGATGAGGCCGGCAAGCTCGCCACCGACGGCGGCGATGTCGTCCGACAAACCGTTGAGGGCATGCAGTCCATCAGCGAGCAGGTCAACGAATCGGCCGTCGCCGTGGGCGAACTCGGCAAGCGCGGCGAGCAGATCGGTGAGATCATCGGCGTCATCAATGACATCGCCGATCAGACGAACCTGCTGGCCCTCAACGCGGCAATCGAAGCCGCACGGGCCGGCGAGCACGGACGCGGCTTCGCCGTCGTCGCCGACGAGGTCCGCAAGCTCGCCGAGCGCACGCAGAAGGCCACCGAAGAGGTCGCCGACTCCATCAAGGCCATCCAGACCGACACCACCCGCGCTGTCGAACGCATGCAGACAGGCCGCGAGCGCGTCGGCGAGGGCGTCACGCTGGCCGAGCAGGCGGGTGAGTCGCTGCGATCCATCGTCGCGGGCTCGCGCGAGGTGGCGGCCATGATCCAGTCCATCGCCGCCGGCGCCGAGGAGCAGAGCGCCGCCAGCACACAGGTCTCGCGTTCGGTCGAGTCGATCAACGCGGTGACCAGCGAGTCGGCCGAGGGCGTCCGCCAGGCGTCCGCCGCCGCGACCCAGCTCTCGGCCAAGGCCGAGCAACTCCAGACGCTCGTCGGGAAGTTCAAGCTCGAGTGAATCGAGCAATCCGAACCTGAACTGCCACGTTCGCAGGACGGGCGCCCGGTCGAAGGACCGGGCGCCCGTTTTTTGTTGCCGATCGGCTTGGAACCCGAGTGGCGTCCCGGAGGTCCGAAAACAAAAGGCAGTCGAATCCCCCACCTTTCACCAATTGAGCCGAAACCGAATTGAGGCCACACCCAATAAGGAGGGTACCGACCCCGGTCTGGTATCGTGGATGCCGGGCAGCACGCTGTGGACGCGGCTGTCGGCTTCGAAAGCACTCTCAATGCCGCAGTCAGGCGGTCGGTGA
This sequence comes from Phycisphaeraceae bacterium, assembly GCA_007693965.1. Taxonomy (GTDB): domain Bacteria; phylum Planctomycetota; class Phycisphaerae; order Phycisphaerales; family UBA1924; genus RECQ01. The sequence goes on from RECQ01000058.1 coordinate 25,900, forward strand.
GGCGTTCATGCAGTCCCTTTTGTCAGCGTTGAAATGGATTGTCGGCATCCTGCTTGTATTGGTGCTCATCTTCGGGGGGCTGGGGGTCTTCCTGTACCCACAGATCCGCGAGATGGTCGACCAGGCGCGTCTCGGCGAGAGCGGCATGAAGGTGCGGCTGGAAACCGCCGAGCGTGGCCGGTTGGTTCGCACGGTCAGCGCCCCGGGCACGCTGGAGCCGAGACGAAAAGTCTCAATCTCGGCTCGTGTCGCGGCCCAAGTCGAATCGCTGCCCTTCCGCGAGGGCGACACTGTCCAGGCCGGCGAGATCGTCGTGCGGCTGGATGATCGGGAGTTGAAGGCCTCGCTGGACTCCGCCGAGGCGCAGCTCAGAGGCGATGAAGCAAGACTTGAGGGCGCACAGGCCACCTACGTGAACGCCGTGGCGGAGTGGGAGCGACTGCAGTCGCTCTTCGACTCCAAGGACGTCAGCCGTTCGGCCCTCGACCAGGCCGAGTCGGATCGGCGCGGGCAGGAATCGAACCTCAACGCGGCCCGCGAGAACATCGAAGTCTCGCGGGCCCGCGTCACCCAGGCGCGGGAGAACCTTCGCTACGCCACCATCACCTCCCCCATCAGCGGGCGGGTCACGAAGCTCAACACCGAGGAAGGTGAGATCGCGGTTACGGGCACCATGAACAATCCCGGCACGGTGATCATGGAGATCGCCGACCTTTCCGAGATGCTGGTCAAGGCGTCGGTGAGCGAGCTCGACATCGCTCGCGTAGAGGTCGGACAGACCGCGCGCGTCTACATCAACGCCTTTCCCGACGACATCTTCGAGGGAACAGTCCGGCAGATCGCGCTCCAGCACACGATGGATCGCGATGGATCCAAGTACTACGAAACCGAGATCCTGCTCCATCTCTCCGGCGATCGCACGCTCCGCTCAGGGCTCAGCGCCAACGTGGACATCGAGATCGAGACGGTCGAGGGCGTCATCATGGCGCCGAGCCAGGCTGTGATCGACATCCGCGTCGATGAGCTTCCCTCCGACATCGCCGCCTCGCCGGAAGTCGATCGGGACAAGACCTTCGCGCGGGTGATCTACAAGATGGTCAACGGACGCGCCGTCGCTACGCCGGTCCGCATCGGAAGCAGCGATCTTACGCACACTGCCATTCTCTCTGGCATTGACGACACAGACGAGATCGTCACCGGGCCGTGGTCGGCGCTGCAGAGGATCAAGCACAACGACGCAATCCGCAGGCAGTCTGATGCAGACAAGTCGGACACTGCTCCAGCTGACGCTGACGCAACCGCGGACTCGATGGCTTCGGGTGAAAACGATGAAGCGGCCGAACGGCCCGCGGCGTCCGAGGAGACAGAAGCTTCGTCCGGCGACGATTCTGATGAAGAAGCCGCGGTCGCGCAGTCCGACACCGGAACCGCGTCATGAGCATCTCGATCCGCAAACTCACAAAGGTCTATCGCGTGGGCGTCGAGCCCGTGCATGCGCTGCGCGGCGTAGATCTGGAAATCGGGAACAACGAATTTGTCGCCATCATGGGCGCTTCGGGCTCCGGCAAGTCGACGCTGATGAACATTCTCGGCTGCCTGGACCGGCCCACCTCAGGAGCATATTCGCTCAAGGGTCAGCCGACGCACAAGATGGGCGCCGCGGCCCTGGCGCACATCCGCAACAAGGAGATCGGCTTCGTCTTCCAGTCCTTCGAGTTGCTGCCGCGGGCGACGGCGTTGAAGAACGTGATGTTGCCGCTGCTCTACTCCAAGTCGGGCTGGTGGCGAGCCCGCCGGGCCGCAAAGGAGGCTCTCGATCGAGTCGGCCTGACCGATCGCATGACGCACCGGCCCAACCAGCTCTCCGGCGGCCAGCGTCAGCGCGTCGCGGTCGCCCGGGCCCTTGTGAACCAGCCGAGCATCGTGCTTGCAGACGAACCCACCGGCAACCTCGATTCGACCACGAGTGAAGAGATCATCGAGCTGTTTCGCCAGCTCTACCAGGATGGCCAGACCATCGTCATTGTCACGCACGAGGAGGAAGTCGCCGCCCACGCCAGGCGCATTGTCCGACTTCGCGACGGCAGGATCGTTTCCGACCTGCCCACCGACCAGGACCCCGACCACCGCGCCTGGGCCGAGAGGGCCGCGACGCGGATGCAGTCATATACCGCGGCGCCCGGCGCGAGCAAGGCCGACGCTGTTGAACACGTGGAGGCCACAACGTGATCATCCTGCGCGTGCTGGTGCAGACAGTGGCGCTGGCGCTGGGCCAGATCTGGGCCAACAAGGCCCGGGCCTTTCTCACAGCCCTCGGCATCATCATCGGTGTGGCCTCCGTCACCGCAGTGATCGCGGCCCTCACCGGCATGCGCGAAAGTGTGCTCTCGGAGTTCGAGACCTTCGGCGCCCGCAAGATTTACTTCAACGGCTACGTGCCGCGCGAACAGCGCGGGGTGATCTCGTGGGATCAGGTCCGCCTGACGCCTGCTGAGTGGGAGGCCGTCGTCGAGAACGCCCCCGCCATTGAGATGGTGACGCCGATCACCTCCCGGAGTTATGAGGTCAGACACGACGATATCGTGCAGCCCAGCGTCCGCATCACCGGAATCTGGCCCTCCTGGCACGATATCGAAGATCGGTTCGCCATCGCAGGCCGCCAGTTCACACGCATAGACAATGACGAATCGCGCCAGGTCTGCATGGTGAACGAGAAAGCCATCGAGGAGCTCGGCCTGGATCGCGACCCGACCGGAGATTCGATCTTCATCGATCGACGCCGCTTTCTCATCATCGGGTTGATCGAGACCAAGGAAGTCAGCCCCATGTTCGGCGGCGGCGACTCTCAGGCCGAGATCTACATCCCCTTCAGCACCGCGAAGCGGCTGGACCCATTCGGATGGAATTACTGCATCGGCCAGATGTACAACCCCGAAGACGCCACCGAGGCGATGGAGCAGGTGCGATTCGTCCTGCGCAAGATGCGCGGCCTCGATCCCGAGGATGAGGATACGTTCCGCATCGAGGTCATCCAGCAGTACATCGATCAGTTCAGCCGCATGGCCGGCATGCTCACCGCGATCGCGGGTGGCGTCGTCAGCATCTCCCTTCTGGTCGGCGGCGTCGGGATCATGAACATCATGCTCGTCTCCGTGAGCGAGCGCACGCGTGAGATCGGCCTGCGCAAGGCCGTCGGCGCTCGGCCTGCGATCATCCTGCTCCAGTTCCTCGTTGAGGCAGTCACGCTGTGTCTCGTCGGTGGCCTGATCGGCCTCGTGGTGGGTCAGACGATGACGATCGGCCTGGCGAGCGTGCCCGGCATCGGACTCGAGGACGCGGAGATACCGACATGGGCCATTGTGCTGGCCTTCGCATTCAGCGCCGGCGTCGGCGTTCTCTTCGGCATGTTCCCCGCCATCAAGGCCGCCCGGCTGGATCCCATCGAGGCCCTGCGACATGAATGAACCGATCGCTCCCGACCGCGACGCCCGCCCACTTTTTTCATCGCGTCCCGGTCGAAGGGCTGTGGCATGGACGAAACCGGCGCGGTCGAACCGCCAAAGAGCGGCCATGGAGACCTCGCTGATGAATCCCGCCACGGTCCGCTGCTCCATCGCTCTGCTGCTCTGCCTTCTCCTTCCAGCAGGCTGCAAGAGTCCGTTTCACTCGCACCCCGACGACTACGGCCCACGGATTCCGCTCGAACGCATCCAAACCGTGCAGCGGCTTCCCATCGAGGAGTACACACGGGAGGAGGCGCCGGAGGACGACCCCGCAGCGCTGCAGCGCGGCCAGACCCGCTTCGAAGGGCTCGATTCGTTCGACATCTCCCTCGAACAGGTCCGCGCCTGGACGCTGGAGAACAACCTCGATCTGCGCATCGCGCTCATCAACCCCGAAATCGCCAACCAGGCTGTCACTGAAGAAGAGGCGCGCTTCGAATCGGTCTTCACGGCCGGCGTGCGGCGAACCGAGACGCAGCAGCCCACCGCGCTGCAGACGGTCGGCTCGGAGGTCGACACGACCAATGTCGACTTCGGTCTGGAAATCCCCATGCGCACCGGCGGGCGCATCGACCTTGCCCTCCCGATCAATGAGACCGCGACAAACAATCCTTTTGCGACGCTTGATCCCTCGCTGACCGTAAGGCCCAGCGTCTCGATTACACAGCCGCTCCTGCGGAACGCGGGGCGTCGGTCCAACACCCACGGCATTCGCGTGGCGTCGATCCAGGCCGGCATCGAGCAGGCGCGCACCAAGCTGGAGGTGATCCGCCAGATCGCCGCCGCGGACCGGGCCTACTGGCGCCTGTACGCGGCGCGCCGGGCCCTGGACGTGCGCGTGCAGCAGTATGACCTGGCGGTGGCTCAGCTCGAACGGGCCCGTCGCCGCGTGCGTGCCGGGCAGGATGCGGACATCGAGATCATCCGCGCCGAGGCGGGCGTGGCCGAGCGCATCGAGGCAATCATTCTTTCGGAGAATGATGTGCTGCTGCAGCAGCGTTCACTCAAGCGCATCATCAACGCGCCGGACCTCGGCATGGACACCCATGTGCTGCTGGCCACCATCAGCGATCCGGATCCCCTCCCCTACCTGTTCGACCCCACCGCCCTCACCAAGCTGGCGATGGACAACCGCATGGAGATGCTGGAGCTCGAACTCCAGCTCGCCATCGACTCCAGCTCCATCGACTTTCAGCGCAATCAGGCCCTCCCGCTCTTCGTGATGGACTTCACCTACCGCCTCAGCGGCCTCGGGCAGAACGTCAGCCAGGCGAGCAGGCAGGTGCGCGACGTCGATTTTCAGGACTGGTCGCTCGGCCTCAGCGCGGAGATCCCCATCGGCAATGAAGCGGCCAAAGCGCGCGTCGCACGGGCGGTCCTGACGCGCCTCCAGCGGCTCTCAACGCTTGACGCCCGGCGGCTCGCCATCACGCAGGAGACGCTCGACGCACTGGACCAGATCGACGCCGGCTGGCGCCGGATCATCGCAGCCCGCCAGTCCGCGATCCTCGCCGGCCGCACGCTCGAAGCCGAGCAGCGCCAGTTCGATGTGGGCATGCGCACCAGCACCGACGTCCTCGACGCCGCCACCCGCCTCGCCGATGCGCAGCTCGCGGAGATCCGGGCCCTCGCCGAATACCAGATCGCCCAGATCGACCTCGCCTTCGCGACGGGCACGCTGCTGGGGGCCGCACGGGTGGACTGGACGCCGCTGGATCCGCGCGGTGAGCAGAAGGTGGATTACTGACGACTGCTTTTCCGCCGCGGCGCCGGTGCGCTGGAGACTGTGCGCCGACGGGAATCGCCAATGACTCGGCGCCGGCATCCACGGTTCTTCAATCCAATCTAATCGCACTCACGGGCACGGTCCCCAACTGCCGAGCAATGTCGCAAGGCAAGCAGAGCCCACCTGTGCGCTCTCACAGCAGGTCTCCAACGCCGGTGGCGGCGGCGATCCCCCTCACTCCGAGAAGAGCGCATCTACGAATCGCTCCGGATCGAAGGGCTCCACATCCTCCGGGCGCTCTCCCACGCCGATGAACTTGACGGGGATTTCCGTCTGGTCGCGGATCGCGATCACGGCCCCGCCCCGTGCTGTGCCGTCGAGTTTCGAGAGGAACAGGCCCGTCACGCCGATGGCGCGGGTGAACTCCTCCGCCTGCCGCAGCGCGTTCTGGCCTGTTGTCGCGTCGAGCACCAGCAGCACCTCGTGCGGCGCCCCGGGGATCTTCTTCGCCGTCACATCGCGGATCTTGGTGAGCTGGCGCATCAGCGGGTCCTGCGTGTGCAGACGCCCGGCGGTGTCAATGAGCAGCACATCGACGCCTCGCGCCAGCGCCGCCTGGCACGCGTCGAAGGCCACCGCCGCGGGGTCGCCCCCCTGCTGCCCCTTCACCACCTCGACATCGAGCCGCTCGGCCCAGATCTCGAGCTGGCGGACTGCGCCGGCGCGGAATGTGTCGCACGCCGCCAGCAGCACACTCTTGTTCTGATCGCGCAGCGCCTTGGCGATCTTGGCGACGCTGGTCGTTTTTCCCGAGCCGTTGACGCCTGCGACGAGAATCACCGTGGGGGCTGTTTCGGCGAAGCGCACGGAGCGGTCCTGCTCCGGCCACATCGCCTTCAGCTCGCGTTTGAGATAGTCGAGCACATCCTCGCCGCGGGAGAGCTTGCCCGCCTTGAAGTCCGTGCGAATGCCCTCGACAAGCCGCTGCGCCGCCTTCACGCCGACATCGGACTGAATCAGCCGCGCTTCGAGCTCGCTGATGAGCTGATCATCAAGTGTGCGCCCCATGAGCATGGAGCGCAGACCACCGACGAAGGATTCCCGCGTCCGAGCGAGTCCCTTGGCGATCTTCGAAACGACGGACTTGAATAGAGCCATGGCGGTGAAATCAGGTCAAAGTTCCGAGTTCTGGGTTCTGAGTTCTCAATGTTGCGAAAAATCCAACGCACTCAGCACTCAGCACTCAGAACTCAGAACTCAACACTCCCCCCATCTCAGACTTTCCCTCCGCGGCGCCGCCGCCCTCGTCGCGCTGCGCCAGCACCCGCTTGAGCACCTTGTCCAGCACGCCGTTGATGAAGGCCGGCGAGCGCTCGGTGCTGAACTGCTTGGCCAGCTCGATCGCCTCGTTCACAGCGATCTTGGGGCTGGCGCCGTCGCGGGTCATTTCATAATGGGCCAGCCGCAGGATCACCCGGTCGACCGCCGGCTGGCGATGGGCCGGCCAGGTCGGGGCCAGCTCGCGGATGGCGTCGTCCGCGGCACGGCGGTCGGCGTAGGCGCCGATCGCGAGCTGGTAGGCCTGCTCCCGCTCCTCATCCGTCAGGTCCACGGCGGGGTCGCTCAGCACACTGGCGCGCACCGCGTCAAGGTCGCTCTCGCCGCGAGCATCGAGCTGGAAGAGCGCCTGGAAGGCGAGTCTGCGGATGTCACGGGTGTTGGCCATCGTGCTGCGGGGTTCCTTGCGATCGCTGGTGTACTCGGGCCAGACAGGGTAGCGGCGCCGTCGGGAACGGGAGCGGATCGGGGCCGAATCATGTGCGGTTTCGGATCTTTTCCAGCGTCCGGGCCGTGAGCACCGCCGCCGCCATCGCCTCGACGCCCTTGTTGTCCACAGGCGCCTTGGCTGAGCCCGGCGCCAGGCTCGATGCCTCCCGACCCAGCGGCTGCGAGCGGGCCGCGGCCTGCTCGGGGGTTTCCACGGTGAGCAGGCCGAATCCCACCGCCTTGCCCGTATCGACGCCGAGCCGGGCCAGCTCTGCCGCCACAGAATCGCCGATGACGCGGTCGTGACGGGTCTCGCCACGGATCAGGCATCCCAGCGCGACAACCGCGTCCACCCGCTCGAGGGCCGCACGCGCCAAAACAACAAGCTCGAAGGCGCCGGGGGCGGGAATCACCAGCAGGTCCTCCGGCCGGCCGCCAAGACGCCTGAATTCGGTGGCGGCGCCGTCGAGGAGCCGGTCGGTCACATTCCGGTTGTAGCGACTGACGACCACGGCGATGCGCAGTCCCCGCGCATCGGGCTCGACCTCGATCGTGTGGTGTGCATCGCTCACAGGTCGGGATCGTAGGGTTGAACGCCGGTCCCGGCCAGCGATTCTGATCGGCGCTTCGGGTCCGATCGACCGGGTACCATCGGCGCCATGCTCCGTGTCTTTGCGCGCCTGGCGCCATTTCTCCATCTCACGCGCGTGACAACCGCCTTCGCCGCGGTCGCCAACGTCTGGTTCGTCATCCTCTGGACGCGGGCCAACGAAGCGGAAGGTTCGACCTCCGCTCTCGCGAGGACGCCGGAATGGGCGGCGCTGGCCAGCGGCGCCGTGGTGGCGGTCGGCCTGTACGCCTTCGGGGCCGCCTTGAATGATGTGCTGGACATCCGGCGCGACCGGGCTCTGCACCCGGAGCGGCCCATCCCCTCCGGGCGGCTCAGTGTGGACGCCGCCGTGGGGCTGGTCGCCGTCGCGCTGATCGCGGCGGTGTTGGGCTCGACGCTGCTCGGCATTCCCGCGGTGCTGATGTGCCTGCTGACCGCCGGCGCCATCCTCGCCTTCAACGCCGGGGCGCGATTCGTCCCTTCCGTCGGCATCGTGTCGCTCTCGCTGATCTACGGCGCGCACATGATGATTCCGAATGTCGAGCTCGTCTTCGTCTGGCCGGTGTGGTTGGTAATGACGCACGCGATCCTGATCGCCGCGGCGACACACGTTCTCGCCGGTCGCCGGCCGCGGCTGACGCGCCCCGCCGTCGCCAGCGCCATCGCGGGGTGGACGTTCTGGTCGCTGGTGCTGCTCTTCGTTGGTTGGCGGCGCGTCGGCGGGCTGTGGCCGGAGTGGGTGCACTGGACCGCCGCAGCGGGCCCGCTGATTCTCGCGGCCCTCTTCCTTCTCGTCGCGGTGCGCAAGGTAAAGCGCGCCAAGACGCCCGCGGCGGCGGCGGACAAGCTGATGCGCTACGGCGCGCTCTGGCTCGCCCTCTACGCCGCGGCGTGGCTGCTGGGCCAGGGGCAACTCCGCGAGGGAATCATGCTCAGCGTTCTCGCGGCGGTGGGATTCCTGGGCATGACCATCCTGCGCGAACTGTACGGACTCATCGAGCAGCCGGTGGGATACAGGCGCTGAGTTTTCGACACACAGCGACAAGAGGGCGGAGCGCTCCGGCTCACCCCTCTGGAAGTGATGTTTCTGGTTATGGAAGCAGCCGGTACACGCCGCTTGTGCGCGGCAGCAGAACCACGATCGCCTTCATCGTCGCGCGCTCGCTCTCCGGGAGCGTGCGACGCATCATCGCCTCCCCCGGAGTGAGTGGAGGACGCACGCGCGGCCCCTGCACCATCAGCGACACATCGTCGTCGACTTCTTCGTCATCCTCGCCCCACTCCGCATCGGGCCGCTCGGGAACGAGCACATACGCCCATCCCGGCTCGAGATCGAGCCGCGCGGTCAGGCCGCGGAGCGTCATGCCCTCTTCATCGACATCGCGCCCGGTCGGCGGCATGAACGCGACTGAGGGATCGGGCCGGCGGTTTTCGACATGCTGCACCACGAGATCGGTGCGGATCCGCGGACCCGCCGTCGTCGGCGCCGTCCACGCCCGGGTGATCAGGCGGAGGCGACCGGGCTTCATGAACAGGAGCGATCCATTCACCGCGAAGGCCTGCTCGCCGGCGCTCGTGGGCCCTTTGACCAGTTCGGTCCATGCGTGCGTCTGGCCGAGCCAGTATCGGTCGATGCGCCCGCTGGAGGGCAGAGCGCGCTGCACATCCAGGTATTCATCGAGGGACATGCGGATCAGGCGCAGGCCGTGGCGGCGCCATGACTGGCGCACCTCTTCAGGCAGACCTGCATCCTGAGCATCGTATTGGGCCAGAGCGGCGCCGATCTCGCCGTCGGTCTCGAGGAAGGTCCACCAGCGAACTTCCAGGCCGTTCTCGCCGCCGGAGACGACGGGCCCGGCGCCCTCCCCGAAGGTGGAGAGGTCGGTGGCGCTGGCGGGCGTGTGGCTTGTCCGTGTGGTCGGGCTGCAACCGGTGAGACAGACGCCGAGCAGGCAGACAACAGCGCCCGCGATTCGACGCCGCGCCGCCCCCCGGCCGCGATGGCTGCTCGATGGAAGTCCCATTGAGAAAAACCGACTTGTCCGATCCACGCCCGGCGCTCCAATGGTTCGAGCCGGGTCGCCCTCCGGTTCCATCCGTCCGCCGATCAGGCGGGGTCAAAGTCATTGATGCGGTTGATCAATCTCCGGACCAGTCCGAAACTGCGCCGGGTGTGGGTGAAGACGATGCGTGGAAGTTCGGGATGATCGTCCTCGACGTCAAGCGGGCCCCGCTGGATGACCTCCCCCTCCCTGATGAGGGGCTTGAACTCGCGCTCCAGCTCGGCGATGTCCTCGTCCCGCAGCCGCTGATTCACCCGGATGACCAGGTCGTCGCGCACATAGCGCGAGGAGTGGTAGTTGCGATAGAAGCGATCGATGTGCTTCGCGGCGTCCGAGGCGTCTGGGGCGATGTAGAAGATCTCCTGATCCTCATCGCTGATGAACCCCCCTCCCAGCAGCGTCTCCTGGACGTACTCGAGCCAGTGCTGCCAGTAGCCGCTGCCTTCACCCTCGATGAGGACCACAGGCACGATGGCCGACTTGCCCGTCTGCACAAGGGTGAGCACCTCGAAGGTCTCGTCCTGGGTGCCAAAGCCGCCCGGGAAGCAGACGACCGCATCCGCCTGGCTGACGAACATCAGCTTGCGTGTGAAGAAATAGCGAAAGTTGATCAGCTTCGAGTCGCCGGCGATGATTTCGTTGGCCGTGGTCTCGAATGGCAGTCGAATCGAGAGCCCGAAGGAGGACTCACGCCCCGGCCCCTCGTGCCCCGCCTTCATGATGCCGTCGCCGGCGCCGGTGATGACCAGCCAGCCATCGTCGGCCATGATGCGCGAGAACTCGACGGCGGTGATGTAGTCAGGATGCTCCGGCGGCGTGCGCGCCGAGCCGAAGATGCTGATCTTCTTCACATCTGGATACTGCGCAAAGATGCGGTATGAGTGGCGCATCTCCTTCAACGCCGCGGCCATGAGCTTGAGCTCACCCGAATTCCGCCCATCGGAGATGAGCTTCAGGCTCGTCGCCATCAGGTCGCGGATGAAGCCGCCGTCATAGGACTCAGGATCGGCGCCCATCTCCTGGATTAGCTTGTCGATCGTGTCCGCCATCTCGGGCGTGGCCATGCGGGGCCTGGCGCGCCGACGCGGAGGATCGGTGGTTTCTGTCGCCTGGATCTCGGGGCGTCCGTCGATATTGGGATCACTCTGCATGTGTGGCTTCAGGTCTGAAGATTGGTGTGAAGGCGGTCGAGCGAAAAGACGCCCGCAAGGAGCGCCCACAGGGAGAACATCATCCGCCGCTCGGCGTCGCTTCGCTCGCCCGGCGTCTCGGCCGGTCCGTCTGGAAGACCTCACGCAGGAAGTCGCTGGTCGCGGGAAGCTGGGTCACACCGAAACGCGGATTGTCGAGCGACCCGCTCACGGTGATGGCCAGCAGTTCGTTCCGGAGCGCATCGACGAGATCGCTCACGAAGGGAACCCGTATGTTCCCGCTGGTGCGGAACCGGAGGTCAAGCCTCAGGTCCGGCCACGAGGCGCTGCCACGACCGGCCACCGTGATCGAGTTGGATCGGGCGAAGAGCGTATCAAAGTTCGCCCGGGAGCCGCGGATGAAAAAGTGCGCCTCGGCGCCCTGCAGCGATTCCCCCCGGGGGGGCTGGAGGTTCCCCACCTCCAGGATCGACATCAGCAGGGGCATTCTGGCGAACCGCCCCCCCTCGACCCGCACCAGGCCCCGACCCCGGGCCGAGAGCGGATCCCCCACCACACCCGACAGGGACAGCTCGGCGTCCAGACGCCCGCCGCTCTCCTCCGTCGCCTGATCCACATCGGTGGGCTGGCCCCGCGTGGCGATGAGGCGCCCGAAATCCACACTGACAGCACGGGCGTCCACCTCGTAGCGTGTCTTGGCCTCATCCGAGCTCGTCGTCGACACTTCGCCCGACTCCGACCGGGCGGCGCCGCCCGCGATCGCCTCCGACAGCACCAGCGCCGAAGCGGTGATGCGTCCGCCATACAGGGCGCCGTTGAAGTTATTGATTTCGATCAGGCCGGGGGTGACGCCGGTGACGACCTCGGCCCGGGCCCGGTTCACCACCATGCCCGCCAGGAGCACCTGGTCGGCCGTGACATCCACCCGAACATGGGTCGTTGACTCGGCGTCGGGCCGTGTGGCGGAGATCCGGGCATGTCCGTTCACATCGGCGACCGGAAACGCCCCGGTGTAGGACGCCCCGGTGTATTGCACATCGCCCGTAAATGACAGCGCTCCCGGCGCGGCTGGAGGCGTCGCATCGGTCTCTTGCGATGCTCTTTCCGCCGTCGACTCCAGGCCGTAGCGGAGCGTGGCGTCGGACAATTCGAATCCGCCGGCGATGGCGATGGAGTTCAGGGCGATGCGCGCATCCTCTGGCAGCATCGAGCGCAGATCATCGCCGAGCGCCGACCCCGATGCGCCAAGCTGCATCTCCATCATCGGGCCGGATTCATCCAGCCGCCACCAGCCGTCCGCGCTCCACCGCCACTCCGGCGCTTCGAGCACGAGCGCTTCGACCCGGCCGCCGGTCTGATCGAACTCGATGCGCCCCGCGATATCGGGGATGTCGACCCTGCCGGCGTCATTCGCCAGGGACAGCGAGAGAGGCGACATCGAGCCCTCGAATGACAACGTCTCGAGCGTCGCCCCGGCGATACGCAGGGTTGCATCGAACACGCCCGCCGGGTTGTACTCGGCGACACCCTCCACGATCTGCTTCGGAGCGAATTGCTCAACCATGGCCCGGAGGACAGGGTCTTCGAATCGGGCATCCTCGATCGACATCCTGAGGTCCACGCCGATCTCCTGGGCAAGCCCGAATGCGCCGTCGACCAAGATGGCCGCGCCGGGCGCATCACCAGCGACTCCGACGTCGCACTGCAGATTATCGAAGTGGATCGCCTCCCCCGTGACGAGCACGCCGCCGCCGGTGCGCGTGAGCTCGATGCGCCCGCCGGGCGCATCGAATGCAAGTCGGTCTGCACCAAGAATCTCCAGACGAGTCGAGACCGGCTGGCCGGCGCCTCCCTCAATCCTTGCCAGCGCATCAAGCCGTCCCAATGGCCGATACGCCTGACGCAGCTCCAGAATCTGCTCAGCCACCTCCGGCGCCAGCGTCACGAGCATGTCCTCAACTGGTCGCCCGACATCCAAGCCCGCAGCGCGCACGAATCCGTGCAGTTCGCCGGCGCCGACGAAGCTGCGCACCAGCTCTACTTCAATCTGTGCGCCGTCGCCTGTCGATCCCGAGAGCGGCCCGACGAGCAGTCGCTCGTTGTTGACGCGGAACGTGCCGGTGATGTCGGTCATCAGCGCGGTGCGCTGCCGATCCGCCTTCATCGGCTCCGGCGACGCGGTGAGGCCGCTGAAGCCGCCCTCCAGCGAGAAGACGATGTCCCCAGCGGTGTTCGATTGCACGCCGACACGAGCATCAATCGTCCCGTTCAGACCGAAGCCGCGGATCAGCTCGCTCGGCGCGGCGCCCGGCGGGCCATCGTAAACTTCATTCGGAGCAGGGATCGCCGCGAGCATCAGTTCGTCGATCGGAGCGCCGTTGAGCGTAGCGCGAATGTCGGTACGAGGCGCCTCCCCGGGGGTGTCAACGAGGCCGACATCGCCTCGCAACTCGCCGCGAGCGCCGCTTAATCCCTCGATGTGAGGGGAGCTGAAGCGGGCGGCGTTACCCCGGATGTTGAGTTCGAGGTCATGGGCGCGCAACGGATAGGGCGCTTCGGCGGGCAGCAGGTCAAGCGCATCGAATCTTGCGCTGATGTCCGTGTTGAATGGTTCGCCCACACCTCGCGACAGGGTGACGACAACATCGGCGCGTCCTGCCATCTCGAAGACCGGCGTGCTCACGCGCGCCTCCGATTCCTCGATGGCCCGCTCCAACGCGATGCGCCGGCTGGCCGTGCCGCCCTCTCGCTGCAGAGTCGCGAGATCGGAACGAATCCGATTCAGCCTCGCCAGGGTCTCATCGCGCATTGAACCCGTCTGCACGACGCCTGTTTCGAGCAGTTGTTTGTATCCCTCGACATCGCGGGCGGCCTCAACGATGGCGCGATAGGAGTCGTTCATTGCCTCCAGCAGTGTGTCATCCACCGGGACGGCGCCCGCGCTGATGATCATCTCCGCGTCCCCGCCGCCGGTCTGGAACCAGCCCGTTGCCGTCACCGTCGCGCCGGAGGGCGCGACCCCGGCGATGTCGACAAGCTCGATGCGCGCATTCTCATCGAACCGGATCATGCCGGAGATATTTTCGAAGAAATAAGGAAACTCCTTGTGGGCCGCGACGCCGTTCACAAACCGGAACTCCCCGCTCACGCGCATCCGCGAGGCGGTCCCGTCAATGGGTGCGTCGCGCTCGAACCACACGACGGCGGCGACGTCCGCGACGGGATCTGAGAAATCCCCGAAATACCGCCGGACCGCAGGAGGTGTGAAAGGCAGGAAATCGGGGCGCTCGCTGAGGGCGTATTCCTCGACGACGATCTCGCCTCGCAGCGCCGCATCGAGCGCGAGCCCTCGGGTGTCGAGGCGGATGCGCATGGGAAGGTCTTCAATGAGGCCTGTGAGATCGATGTGCAGCCCCTGCGAATCGAAACGGATCACGCCGCTGGCGCCCGCGATGCGCATCCACTCGGTCGCCGGCCACTCATCTTCCGTCTCGACCTGCTTGGGAACCGGCGTGGTCATGTCGACGCCGGCAAGCTCGAACTCAGCGCTGAAGCCATTCTCGTCGTAGCGAAGGGAGGCGCGAGGCACATCGCCCTCGATCGCGAGCCGGCGCCACAGCGCCCGACCATCCGCGGTCGGCGTCCCGATGCTCCAGTCCGCCAGGTCGATGTCGGTCATGTCCAGCCAGACGCTGCCGGCCTGCAGATCGAGCCCGCCGTCCATGCGCATGGGATTGTCGTCGGCAGGATCAATCTGCGTGAGCTCGATGGCGTGCAGGCCGCGTGCGGGATCGAGTGCAGCGAGCGTTCCGCGAACCCTGAGCTCCTGCAGCGAAAGGAAACGCCCCGCGCCGTGCTCGCCGAAGATGATGCGCCCCTCGCTGATGCCGATGTTCGGGATCACGGTCGGGGCGACGCCGGGTCCGTCGGGCCGCACGAGCAGCGGGGCGATGTTGAAGGAGCCATCCTCGACCGACTGGCTGAGGCGGAACGTGGGTTCGCTGAAGCGGATGGAGCGAACGGCCCGCTCCCCGCTCCGGCCGGTCAGTCCGCGAAACGCCTCACGCCAGTTGAGCTGGACCGCGACGCGCGACACCTGCAGGAATTCGCTTGCCGGCCCATCCACCTCGGGGATTCGCAACTCCAGATCGCGGATGACCAGTCGCCCGGAGAGGCTGAGTGAGACATTGCGGCATTCCGCCTCGCACCCGAGCGCCTCGGCGAGTATGGGCTCCAGGAAGGACCGGAGCATGCCCGATCGTGTAAACCCGTACCCTGCGGCGACCAGCAGCACACACACGCCCACCAGCGAGTAGGCCGCAATGCGGACCCTCCGGGCCCAGCGGCCTGGCCTGCGCGAACGCTTGCCGCCCTCGATCTGTTTCGCTCGCTTCCCGGACACGGTTCTCCTTCGGAGAGTATGAGCACCAGTATACGCCCGGCCATTGTCCCGGCCGTCCGCCGCAGCGATTGCTCGGCTCGGTCGATCGAGGGTCAGTGAGGAAGCGCGGCCACATCCGGCTCGACCTGCTCGCGCCGGCGCCGGGGCTACTTATAGTTCGGGCCCGCCCGTCTGCAGCGTTGCAAACGCGGCGCGCTCCCGCGCGGCGAGAAGGTCCTGCGGATGATCCATTGCGACTTCGGACCGGGCGAGCGCGGCGCGGGCGTGCCGAAACGCAGCAGCGCGGATCTTCGGGCATTCGATCGTCGCGAGCGAGCGGAAGGCTTCCTGCAAGCGTGTGGCCACCTCCACATGGCCGGCGCCATCCCGCGCGATCGCGGTGAATGCGTCGTCGAACATTGCTTCGACACAGAGCTCCGGCATTTCCACACGATCGTATTTGATGGGAGCCGCAAACTCGCTCTCGCACAGCGGCTTCGACCAATCCGAGAAGAGCCGAACCAGCGAGCAGATGATTTCAACTGCAGTGCCAGGGTCGTTGACCGCCGGCGAGAGCGCTTTGCCCGCGATCTCCGACAGCACGACGAGCCCGAAGTGAGGATCTTCGTCGAAAGTCCGGCGTCCTTTGATCCGGAAGGCCTTCCGAACCGCATCGTGGTGGCTGTCTGTCACAGACCTGCCCGACGCGATGATGGCGGCCAGCATGGTGTCAGGGCCGGCGAAGGCGCCGGGGACGGCCAGCACACGGATCCGCAAGCCTTGTGCTTCGGCGAATTCCTGGAGATCGGACACCATGACCTGCTGGACCCAACCGATTGACTCCGTGCCCACGGGCGCGCCAGTATTGTCTGAATGCGAGACGGGGACGCACCCGAGCGTCGGCGATTTGCGCCTGGATTCGAGCGAGTCGGCGGCGGTCGATTCGACCTTGCTGATGGTGGCGCCCATGAGCCCGAGCCTGGCGATTGAGTCAATCCACCGCACAAACGTCAGCACCACCCAGATGAAGACGATCACGGTCAGGGCGAGCAAAGCGGCCTGTCCATCATCGTTGTAGAAGTCGTTCTCGTGAAAGAGGATCGACACGATGCTGAAGATGAATGCGCCGATGAAGATCGACAGGGCGTTCTGCGAGACGTCGTCTGAGATGACCAGCGTGAGCGCCCGCGGGGTTGTGTGCCTGCTCGCCGATGCGTACGAGGCGACCATGGCGCCAACGGCGAATGTCGCGATCACCAGCATGCCGCCCGCGAGAATCGTGAGCAGTTTCTCGACAGAATCCGGCGTGAGTTCCGGCGCAAAGCTGGCCAGCGGGGTGCGCTCGAACGCCTTGGCCAGGTAGACGGCGCCGATCGAGAACACGCACATCGCCAGCGGCTTCACCCACAACCGCTCCAACAGCCGGTTGTAGAGAAATTGAATACGCTCGATCATGACGGGCTCTCTGGCGATCGCCGCCACCGTTGTTTCGACATCGGTGGAGTCTACGTTGAGCGCAGCGAGGTTTTCAGATGGGCGCCGCTTTCCAACGTGAAGTCGCATGTCGTCTGCGGCTTCTGCGAGCGACAACGTGAGGTGATTCACTGAGTGCAAAGACACCAGGAGTCTCTGAAAAATCCACCAGTCGCCACTCCCCGGCCTAACCGCCGTCTGGATTGTGCGCACACCCTTGCGGCGTGACAGGCGCCGCATAGATGCCGATGATCGCTGAGCGGAAAAGCGCGGAGTTCGGGCTGGTGGACGCCTGGAGGCGGGGCGCAGGGACGTGGAGCGCGAGCGGCCCCCGGAGCCTCGCGTGCGGCGTGCGCGATGGAACTCAAGAGGCGATCGCTCCGCCGCCCCTGGACACCCGCACCCTCACGCTCCGCTTCGAGGGAAACCGCGAGCGAGACATCCAAAATTATGTATCCCGTCGCTCGAATTTCAGCTCCGCGATTAGAATTGTCCGGTCGGCTGTCCACCCGACCCATCATTCGAAGGAAGAAACACATGACATTCGCTCATGTCACAGGCGTGTCACTCCTCAGCATCCTGCTTGCGCAAGCCGCCTCCGGAGCCGCTTTGCAGGTCACGTCTCTTGAAGCGATGGTTTCCGCGAACGCGAGCGCAGGCGATGTCTTCGGCGGTTCCGACAGCGACATGCAATGCGCGATGGCGTCATCGTTCGCCGAGCTGCCGATCTCCGCCCAGGCGGACGCATCGGTCTCCATCGCCTCCGCCTCAGCGTTGCGATGATCTCCGGCTCGCTCACCAGCGACACGGCGACCTTCTTCGGAGACAGCACCGCGCAAAACTTGGACCCACCTCGGACGAGGACGGTGGAAGCCTGGCCTTCGCGAGCAGCAGGATCGAGCTCGAGTTTCTGGCGCCGGCCGGCGCCGAGTACGTGTTGGACTACGGACTCAACGCATCATCATCGTTCGGGACGCTCGGCGTGTCGCTGCGGTCATCGGTCCATCCGGGGTCCTTCTGGCGTTTGACGCATCGAGCGGCGATCTCACGGAGGGGATCGACTTCGGCATGCTCGATGGGGGAATACACCGTCTCGTGATCGAATCCGGCCCCGCCACGGACACGTTCGGATTTCAGGACTACTCTGAGAGTTTCTTTGTGTCCCTCTTTGTCATCCCCTCCCCCGGCGCCGCCGGGCTGCTCACGTTGGCGGCGCTCCTGAATGGCGCAAGCCGACTTCGAACGAGACAGCTCCTGCAGCCCCAAGTCACGCCAAGCACGATCCGCGCGGTTTCTTCTGGGAAAGAGCGGGCGAGCGGACTCGAACCGGCTCTGGACGGGCGTAGAGGGGGCTGGATGCTGGTCTGTGAAGAAGAGAGCCCCGGCTCATTCGAGAGGCTGCAGGAAATTGAGAGGAAGGGTCGAGCATCACCCGACAGCGTGTCTGAGGAGGCGAACTGCGCCCTTCTGGAGGCGCCCGGATTGCACCTTCATCACCTCGCCTGCGGAACCCGGCAATACGCCGAAGGGCCCCGCGTTCAACGTGTGACGTCGCTCCGAGTGAGCCGTTCCGAACGTGATTATTGGAGGCTTTATGATGCTCAGCAGCTTGCAAACATTTCGTGTTCTTGTGCTTCTCGGCGGCGTGTTGAGCAGCGCCGGGATCGCCTGTGCTCAGGCGTCGCAGGCTTCGGATCTACGCCGGAACGCGTCGGCGCGCGATGTAGACATGCGTCCACCGCGCACGGACGCTGAGCGACGAGCGCTGCACAACGAACTGCCGAACCCGACGCTATTCGATGGTTCACCTTCAGCGCAGGGACACTTCGGCAGCTCCAAGCAGGCTTCGACCTGGCTTGAGGGCCCCTCCCCCGGCAACCTGAGCGTCCAGATTCTCGACCTTGAGAATCAACTGGGCAAGTATGTCGGCACATCGCCCTGGCATGTCGTGAGCACCCGCCGCTATCTCGAGCGCAAGGCGGTCACGATCTGGGGCGCAACGCTGACCGACGCGTACCGGATCATCGTTGACGGCGAGCGCTTCGAAGCCACCGACCGCTTCGCCATCAACCGGTTCCCGATCTCGCTCCCGTGGAATCTCTTCGCGGCGGACGACGGTCGCGTGTTCGTGCCCGATCCCGCCGGCCGGCGACTGAGGCCCGGACGGACCTCGGGCCCGACGCTCCTTGTGCTCAGCGATGATCCGAACGGCTCCGGGCGGCTCGACCAAGGCATCAATCTCCTCCAAGCCGTGGAGCTGGACGAGGACGCACTCCGAGCGGCGTGCCGCCCGCCGAGGAGCGCGACGCTCGTCAAAGGGGAAACAGGCTCAAACTTCCGCCCCGGATTCAACGGCGAAATCATCACAAAGGTGGTGTACAAACTCGATGACGGCGAGATCCGGTCTTACCTGGTCGCGCTCGACACACAGTTCGAGATCATCGCTGGTGGGGAGATCGGCCCCACGGCGCCATCGAACGACATCCCCGCTGAGCCCGACGGCCCGGGCCGAACAGCCTTCTATGTGGCGACAGATGTGGCCATCGTCAAGATGGTGTTCGACTCGAGCCGACGCACCATGGAGCGGCGGTGGACGGTGCAACTCCCGATCCGCGGGCGCTTCGGCACGACGCCGACGCTCATGAATACACCCGATGGCGAGCGGTTCGTGATCGCAGTGGATGCGAAAGCGGCTGTGGTCTCCGGGTTCAACGGCCTGATCGCCTACAGCCCCGATACGCGTCCGAACGCGCTGATCGCGGTCCGTCGAGACGATCAGATTGGTGGGAAACCGCGCGTGATCACATTCGAACTGCCCGAATGGCTGGGAGCGATCGAGAACTCCCCGGCGGTTCGCGGCGGTGTGGCTGTGATCACGAACTACACCGGCTATCTGCCGAACGGGCTGGCGATCCCGCCGGGCGGTCAGGCTCCCCCCGCGAAGGCGGCGAGCTGGGGGCAATCGCCCGATGCCCGGCCCGAGTTTGCCACCGGCGTGCTTGCGGTTGCTTATGCGCCCGCCCTGGACTCTTTCGAGATTCTCTGGCAACGACCGGATATCCAGTACAGCGGCATCGCGACGATCAGCGAGTCGTCGAACATCGTCTATGGCGCCGGCGCCGAGTGGGAGAGCGGGATGACCTACTTCTACGGCCTCCGGCTTCTCGACGATGCCAACGGCCGCGGGGGTGAGCTGATCATTCGCGAGGAACTCGGCGTCGCCCCGTTCCGCGAGCCGCGCAGGGACCGTCGCGGAAACTTCGGCTTCGAGCGTTCGGATTACCGATTTGCTGAAGGCGAATTCTTTGACGCAGGCAACAGCCTGATCATCCTTGAAGACGGATCAGCCATCGTCAACGGCGGTCGGGCGCTCGCTCGGATTCGAGCTCGGTAGCGATCCGCCGCGGTTGACCGTGTCGCGGCTGACGCCCGCGATCCCGCAGAGCTGGCCGAGTGACCAACTGTTCATGCGTTGGATTCGCTACTCAAACACCGTTGCAGGGTTGCCCCGGAGGGCACTGCGAGCAGGGTCCGGCGCACTGCATTTCGGGCAGACCTGCAATGCAAAGGCCCAGAAAGCATCCGACGCAGTACCCATGCAATGCGCACTACTCGAGCGAAAAATGTCCGCAAACACTTGCCTGGCAATCGCTGGCGGGCATTATCTTGAAAGCGGGCGACCGGACTCGAACCGGCAACATTCAGCTTGGAAG
>RECQ01000002.1 GCA_007693965.1 Phycisphaeraceae bacterium
CTGATGAGGGGATGCCATTCGCTACTGGACAGCGCCCTCTCGCGCATCGAGTGCGTACTCGCGGAGAACACCAGGTTGATCGGGAGAGGCCAGGAACTTGTCGATGATCTTCTCGACTCGCTCCGGGTGGTACATGTGAATATGCCCCAAGGCATGCAGGGCGCTCTCCTTGCATGTCACGGTGCGGCACTTCTCGAGGATGGTCTCCAAGACCCTGAAGCCGGGATCGACCAGATGCGGCCAATGCTTGGGAAACATGACAGCGCCCTCGATGCAGTCCATGTCCCAGATCATGTACACAGCGTCTTCCAGTGGTGTGTCCTTGGAACTGGATTTGTTGGGATCTACGTCGTGCTTGTCGCACAATCGATCGAAAAGATCCGTGTACAGAGTCGCCACGGATTCGATGCAGCGGATCTGCACATTTCGAGGCACGACCTCCGAACGCAAGTGAAGAAAGTAGGTTGTTGCGAGGCCGAAAATAAACCAGACCGCATCGGCGATCTGCTGATCGGTGTATTCATCCGCGAGAAACGCTGGATTCGAGAAGAGACGGATGATGTGTTCGGAGAGCGCCTTTGGATCAATGTCTACGAATCGCTGTCGCCGCTGTTCGTGCGCCTCGTAGTGATCGGCGTCTGGTTCCGTGTGAAAATCGCTGTACCCCTGCGTGAAGCAGTAATGGACCCACTCTTCAAAGCTCGGCGTCTCAGTGTTGTTCATGGCGATCCGCAGCGAGTATACGGCCCGAGGAGGCGCCGCCGTGGCTGACGCCTTCCGCAAAGTCAGATCGCGCGAGCCCCTGCGCATCCCCGCCGCGGCGTACAACGCCTTCATCGACGCGGCCCGGGCGAACAGGGAGCGCTCCACGGCGCCCTCGCGCGATCCGATCGCGGGATCCCGCTCGCTGCGCTGGGATGTGCTCGTCGAGAATGGCTCCGGTGAGGATGTGCCTCTCTTCGGCGTTCTCGGCGTGCAGCGCAAGCTGGTCCTCCTGAACCAGCCCGAGGAGCGGTTCCTCCGCAGCCGCGATGTGCTGGGCCGCGTCCCCACGAGCGCCGACTTCGGCAAGTTCGTCATCGCCGCCGAGCCCATCCCCGCCGGGCGCATCGGGCGCGCCTCCAGCATCGGCGTCACCATCGCGCGCGTGAAGGACATCGAGGGCGGGCCGCGCTTCTGCGACATCGATGAGGGCGAGGTGAATCACCTCGTCTACAACCCCGCCGGCAACGCCCAGATCCTCTGGCAGGCGGCCCAGGAGATCGAGGCCGGACTCCGCTGGTGCCTGCTGCGCCTCGGGCCGCGGCCGCCGGTGGCGCCGGGGGTGATGCAGTTCTTCACGCTCGCCTCCCCCAACGTGATCAACCAGGGCAGCGACTCCAGCGAGGCGGTCATCGTCTACGGATTCGTCGACGATCTGGAGTTCAACACGCTCGCCACCGATCTCGATCCCGGCGCCCCGCCCCACCACTGGCGCCGGCCCAACCTCGGCCGCGTCGATCCCGGCGACATGGCGATGGGCTACTTCAACCCCGAGGGCGAGGTGCGCATCGCCTGGTGCAACGAGCGCCCGCTCATGGGGGCGTGCGATACATGAGCGCGGGCCGCCAGATCATCCTGCCCGATGGAACGCGCGGCGTCACCAGCGCCGGCCGCGTCGCGGTGGCCGATGCGCAGGGGAACTGCCCGGGCTGCTGCCTCGAGCTCGAGCTCTGCGGCTGCCGCTGCCCGGAGAGCTGGCCATCGTCCGGCTGCGGCCTGGTGTACGGCCGCTGCCGCGGGCCGGTTCCGCCGCCGGTCCCCTTCGCCTTCGGCGTCGCGAGCGTGAGCTCGACGGTGCTCTGGAGCAGCCAGGGCGTGGACACGATCTTCTCCGTCAGCGCCTCGAACGCGGTGATGGAGGTGACGACGGCCCGCTGCGCCTGGATCCCCGATCAGGAGGCCAGCCCCCTCTTCACAGATGACCTGCTCGAGGGCGAGGTGATCCTGCCCGCCTCGTGCTCGGGAAGCTTCCGCGGCGACTGCCCCGACCCGTGGGTGCGCTTCCGCGCCTTCTGGCGCAGCACGGGCGCCGCCCAGTACCTGGAGTGCCGCTTCGCGGGGGCGCAGGGGTGCGTGCCGGTGGGCTTCACTTCGTGTTTCAGCAGCGTGCATCCGAGCGCCGTCTTCATCTCCGACTTCAGCGACCCGGGCGGACTGACCGGCTGCTACGGCAACCCCGGCGGCTCGACGATCGAGGTGTGCGAGATCAATACATCCGGCGACTGCAAGACCACGATGAACGCAACGATGGTGTGGGAGCGCCCCGAGGTGGGCGCGAGCAACCCCTACCGCCGCGAGGAGACCACGATCTCACTCGACATCACCTACCCCATCGCGAGCTGCGGGAGCATGCAGGAGTTCGAGTTGTGAATGATGTGGTGGAGGCGTCTGTGATCGAGGGGAGAACGAAACGGGCCGCGTGCCGCACGTGCCCATACGCCGAGGTGCGACGGATGCGTGGGCGGGCGTGTGTGACGAGTGCGTCGATGTGCTTTGTCGATCGAGCGGGAAGGTCGTGCTGGGGGATCATTGCGAGCGGCGACGACTGTCCGGCGGGGAGGTTC
>RECQ01000001.1 GCA_007693965.1 Phycisphaeraceae bacterium
TGTTGATGTCCACGCGGAACTGACCCGGGATTTCCACTGAGAAGTGACCCGGCTGGATATTGGTCGGTGCGGTTCAGGCGGGTGTCAAGTTGGCTGGGGTCTCCTTCTTTTTCTGGTTGGCGGCGGCGGTGCTCGCCTTGAAGCGGAAGCTGTCGTTGCCGGTCTCAAGGATGTGGCAGCGGTGGGTGAGGCGATCGAGGAGAGCGGTTGTCATCTTGGCGTCGCCGAAGACCGTGGCCCACTCGCTGAAGCTGAGATTGGTGGTGATGATCACGCTGGTGCGCTCATAGAGCTTGCTCAGTAGGTGAAAGAGCAGCGCGCCGCCCGAGGCGCTGAACGGCAGGTAGCCGAGCTCGTCGAGGATCACGAGATCGAGGCGGATCAGTCCCTCCGCGATCTGGCCTGCCTTTCCGCGGGCCTTTTCCTGCTCGAGGGCGTTGACGAGCTCGATGGTCGAGAAGAAGCGGACCTTGCGGCGATGGTGCTCGATGAGCTGGACGCCGATGGCGGTGGCGACATGGGTCTTGCCGGTGCCTGGTCCGCCGATCAGCACGACGTTCTCGGCGGCGTCGAGGAAGCCGCCCTTGTGGAGCTGGCGCACCGTGGCCTCGTTGACCTCGCTGGCGGCGAAATCGAAGCTGGTGAGGTCCTTGTAGGCGGGAAAGCGCGCCGCCTTCATGTGATAGGCGATGGAGCGGACCTCGCGCTCGGCGAGCTCGGCCTTGAGCATCTGGGACAGGATCGGCACGGCGGCCTCGAAGGCCGGCGAGCCCTGTTCCATCAGCTCGGTGACGGCTTGCGCCATGCCGTGCATCTTGAGGCTGCGCAACATGATCACGATGGCGCCGCTGGCGGGGTCATGACGCATGGCGGCCTCCGGCGGTCCGGGCCCGCAGGGCGTCGTAGCGCTCGACGTCGGCCTTGGGTTCGCGGCGCAGGGCCAGCGCCTTGGGCGTGTCGATGTCCGGCCCGGTGGTGGTCTTCCCGTCCACCAGGCGATGGAGAATGTTCAGCACATGGGTCTTGGTCGCCACGCCCTCGGCGAGCGCCAGCTCCACCGCGGCCAGCACCGCCTGTTCGTCGTGGTGCAGCACAAGCGCCAGGACATCGGCCATCTCCCGATCGCCCCCGACGCGGCGCAGCATGAGGGCCTGCAGCTGCCTGAAGCCCTCGGGCAGCTCAGCGAAGGGCGCCCCGTTGCGCAAGGCGCCGGGCTTGCGCTGGATGACCGCGAGATAGTGCCGCCAGTCGTAGAAGGTGCGCGGCGGCAGGTGATGCGACCGCTCGATAACGCGCTGGTGCTCGCACAGGATCCGCCCCTCGGCGACCACCACGAGCCGGCCTGGGTAGATGCGCAGGCTGATTGGGCGATTGGCGAAGAAGGCCGGGACGCTGTAGCGATTGCGCTCGAAGGTGATCAGGCAGGTGGGCGAAACTCGTTTGGGCTGCTCGACGAAGCCGTCGAAGGCGGGAGGCAGCGGCATCAGCGCCGCCTGCTCGGCAGCCCAGGCATCGGCGATGGCGCCGGGAAGGACGCCGTGCCCAGTCTCGCGCCAAAGCGCGATGCAGCGCGCCTCCAGCCAGGCGTTAAGGGCGTCGAGGTCCTGGAAGGCCGGCATCAGCTGCCACAGCCGCGGCCGTGCATCCTGCACCCCCTTCTCGACCTGGCCTTTCTCCCAGCCGGCCGCCGGATTGCAGAAAGTCGGCTCGAATACATAGTGGTTCGCCATGGCGAGGAACCGGGCATTGACCTGGCGCTCCTTGCCGCGGCCGACCCGGTCCACCGCCGTGCGCATGTTGTCGTAGATCCCTCGGGCGGGGACCCCGCCAAGAACGCGGAACCCGTGCCAGTGGGCGTCGAACAGCATCTCATGGGTCTGAAGCAGATAAGCCCGCAGCAGGAAGGCCCGGCTGTGCGACAGCTTCATGTGGGCCACCTGCAGCTTGGTCCGTTCGCCGCCGATGACCGCGTAATCCTCGCTCCAGTCGAACTGGAACGCCTCGCCCGCCCGGAAGACCAGCGGCACAAACGTCCCGCGCGCCGCCGTCTGCTCTTCGCGCTGGCGCCCGGCGCGCCATTCGCGGGCGAACGCCGACACCCGGCCGTAGGAGCCGGTGAAGCCGAGCGCGACCAGATCGGCATGGAGCTGCTTCGCCGTCCGGCGCTGCTTCCGGCCTTTGGCGGCCTCCGTCTTCAGCCAGCCGGCCAGCTTCTCGGCGAACGGGTCGAGCTTGCTCGGACGATCCGGCGTCGCGAACTTCGGCTCGACCGCGCCGGACTTCAGGTACTTCCGGATCGTGTTGCGCGACAGGCCCGTCCGCCGCGCGATCTCGCGTATCGGCAGCTGCTCCCGAAGCGCCATGCGTCGGATGACGTTCAAAAGTCCCATGTGGATCACTCCGTAGCCCCCCGTCGCGCATGGCTCTGGGGGTGGGTCACATGGGTCAAATCTCAATGGAAATTAGGCGGCTTCCCGGGTCAGTTCCGCGTGGACATCAACAGCCGAGGTGGTCTGGTCGGACGAGACCACCACCCGCATCAACGGCCATACCCACTGGC
>RECQ01000052.1 GCA_007693965.1 Phycisphaeraceae bacterium
GCGCCCGACTCA
Organism: Phycisphaeraceae bacterium; assembly: GCA_007693965.1. Classification (GTDB taxonomy): domain Bacteria; phylum Planctomycetota; class Phycisphaerae; order Phycisphaerales; family UBA1924; genus RECQ01. The sequence goes on from RECQ01000052.1 coordinate 13, forward strand.
TAATCGGTGTGGTCGTCGGTTCGAATCCGACCGGGGCTATTGGGGAGTGGCTGTGGCGATGTAACGTGTTGCCGGCACTGTATTTAGAGCGTTCTGTCGGTGGGGGGTCAGGTGGTTTGTGGTGGGGTTGTACAATGTTTGATTGTTCGCGAAAGGCAGTGGGAGCGCTTGCGCAGATTCTGCAAACATTCTGACTGGAGGCTAAGCCATGACGACCGCGACCGCGACGAAGACCGGGGCTGGGATTTCCGGGATCAACAGCGATGCGCAGAAATTCATCTCGAAGTCGAAGAAGCTTCTGATTAATGGAAAGTGGGTCGACGCATCGTCGGGCAAGACCTTCGGCGTCTATGACCCGTCGACCGGCAAGGAGATTGTCCAGGTCGCGGAGGGTGACAAGGCGGACATCGATCTTGCGGTGAAAGCGGCGCGGAAGGCGTTCGACTCCGGCCCCTGGCCGAGCATGACGCCCTCCGAACGCGGCAAGCTCATCTGGAGACTGGGCGATCTGCTCGAGAAGCACCTCGAGGAGTTCGCCGCGCTGGAGTCGATCGACAACGGCAAGCCGCTGGCGATCGCCCGCGTGGCGGATGTGCCGCTGGCGGTGGATCTGTTCCGCTACATGGCTGGCTGGGCGACGAAGATCGAAGGGACGACGATACCGATCACCGTGCCGTATGCGCCCGGCGCCCGATTCCATGCGTATACACGGCGCGAGCCGGTCGGCGTGGTGGGGCAGATCATCCCGTGGAATTTCCCGCTGCTCATGGCGGCGTGGAAGCTCGGGCCGGCGCTGGCGACGGGATGCACCATCGTGCTCAAGCCCGCAGAGCAGACGCCGCTGTCGGCGCTGCGGCTGGGCGAGCTGATCATGGAGGCGGGCTTCCCCGAGGGCGTTGTCAACATCGTCCCCGGCTATGGCGAGACCGCCGGCGCTGCGCTGGCGGCGCACGACGATGTGGACAAGGCGGCTTTCACCGGCTCGACGGAGGTGGGGCGGAAGATCGTTCACGCCGCGGCGGGCAACCTGAAGAAGGTCACGCTGGAGCTGGGCGGGAAGTCGCCGAACGTGGTTTTCGCGGATGCGGATCTTTCGGCGGCGATCCCGGGCGCCGCGAGCGCGATCTTTTTCAACCATGGCCAGTGCTGCTGCGCCGGCTCTCGGCTCTACATCGAGAAGAAGGTCTTTGACCAGGTGGTCGAGGGCGTGTCGGCGGAGGCGAAGAAGATCAAGGTCGGGCCCGGACACGAGGAGGGCACGCAGATGGGGCCGCTGGTCTCCGAGGAGCAGCTCAACCGCGTGGTGAGTTACCTGGAGGCCGGGTTCGAGGCGGGAGCGCGGGCGATGACCGGCGGCTGCCGCATCGGAGAGAAGGGGTATTTCGTCGAGCCGACGGTGCTTATCGACACCACGCACGACATGAAGGTGGTGAAGGAAGAGATCTTCGGCCCGGTGGTGACGGCGATGCCCTTCGACGATCTGGATGACCTGGCGGCCCAGGCGAACGACACGGTGTACGGCCTCGGCGCCGGCGTGTGGACACGCGACATCAGCAAGGCGCACCTGATGGCGGAGAAGATCCGGGCCGGAACCATCTGGGTGAACTGCTACAACATCTTCGACGCGGCGATGCCCTTCGGCGGCTTCAAGCAGTCGGGCTGGGGCCGCGAGATGGGCAAGCAGGCGCTGGACCTGTACACAGAGACGAAGGCGGTCTGCGTGGCCCTCTGACACGCATTCTTCGCGCCCGAGTCAGTTGTGAAATGTGACCAGACGGGCGCCTGTCCCAGTGGGGCGGGCGCCCGTTTTCTGTTGCTTTTCGCGCCGACTGGCTTCGCCCGAGGGCATTCGCCATCGTGGCGGGCCATTGGGGGGAGAGAATCGGCGGAGTCCGCGGCGGAAGTGGCCGATAAGTGCTGTCATGACGACGCTGGCAGGCACATCGGGCGCCCCCGCGCATGGGGGGCAGACGCGGCGGATTTCTCGGGATGAGCTGGTGAAGCTCGGTCAGGCGGGTCGCCCGTGGGCGTTCCTGCCGCTGGGTTTGCAGGCGATCGCGAAGTCTCCGGAGGATGCGGGCCTGCGGCTGCTGGCGGCGGCGAACTTTGCTCGGCTGGGGCTGCGGGGGCTTGGTCTTGAGCAGCTCGAAGCCGTTCCGGAAGCGCAACGCGCCGAGGCGACGGTGCGGGCGCTGGCGTCGACGCTTGAAGCCATGCCCGACGACGTGCTGACTTCGGCGCGGAGGACGACGATCTGCCGCGGCAACCTGGAGGCGCTGGCGGCGCGCGGTGTGGACCTGACTGGCCATCTCGACGCCTGGAGAGAGCGCGCCGGGGAGATCGAACACAGGGCCACGGGTGATGGAAACGTGGTCCGGCTGCAGCGCGGCGACGACGGCGCGATTGCGCAGTGGGTGCGGCTTCAGGATGAGGCGGGGGAGTCGAAGGGGGCGAAGTTCAGCCATCGGCCGGGGGCGGGTGTGTCGGATCCGGGATGTCCGCCGCCCTTCGTGCTGGAGGGGATGGATCCGCCGTGGCTGTTTCGTCGGTTGATCGAGGCGACGCCGCCGGCGCCGGACGGATTCCAGCCGCGGATCTATGTGGTGCAGGAAGATCCGCTCGAACTGCTGGATGGCCTGAGCATGGTGGATCTGCGGCGGGAGCTTTCGTCTGAGCGTGTGTGTCTCATCGTAGGACCTGAAGCGGGGGCGAAGTTGGAGGATGAGCTGAAGTCGCGCAGCGCGACGGCGATCAAGGGGGCGGCGCTGGGGCTGCCGACGGTCCGGACGCGGGCGACGCCCGGTGTGGGCGAGGCGATCCAGCGGGCCGTGGCGGCGCAGGCGCAGGAGCATGAAAGGCTGAGGGGCGAGGTGGCGGCGCTGTACGCGGGGCGGGACGCGGCGTGGTGGGCCGGGCGCTGGAAGGCGGCGCTGTCTGGAGAGGGTCGGCCGCTGCGCGTGCTGGTTCCGACGTGCCGATTCTCAACGTATGTGCGCCACGCGGCGTCTGACATTGTCGAGGGCCTGCGGGCGTCGGGGTGCGAGGCGAGGCTGCTGATGGAGCCGGACGATCATTCCCGGCTGGCGAGCGTGGCGTATCTGCGCGAGCTGCGCGAGTTGGAGCCGGACCTGGTGCTGTTGATCAACTACACGCGGTCGTCGTTCAGCAACGTGATGCCGGAGGGCGTGCCCTATGTGTGCTGGGTGCAGGACGCGATGCCGCACCTGTTCAACGACGAGTCGGGCGGGGCGCAGGGGCCGCTCGATTTTCTGGCTGGTCATCTGCACAGTGATCTCTTCAAGCGGCACGGCTATGCGAATGAGCGGGCGCTGGATCTACCGGTTCCCGCGAGCGAAACGAAATTTCATGATGGACCGGTGGATGCTGAACTTCTTCGCGAACACGAGTGCGAAATCGCATGTGTGACGCATCACAGCGAGCCGCCGGAGGCGCTGCGCGATCGAATGCTGGCGGAGTCGGGGGGGGATGCGCTGCACCGGCGCCTGATCGGCGCGGTGTATGAGCGGATGGTTCACATCTGCGACACGGCCCACGCCGAGGCCGCGACGACGCGGATCCGCGAGGCGGTGATCGAGATTCTCCAGGCCGAGGGGCTTCCGACGGACGGGCCGGCGACGCAGCAGCTCATCCGCCAGGCCGCGGCGCCGCTGGCGGACCGGATCTTCCGTCACCAGGTTTTTCATTGGGCCCTGAACATCGCCGAGCGACGGGGATGGCGGATGCATCTGTATGGGCGGGGCTGGGAGTCGCACCCGCGCTTCGCGCCATGCGCCCGCGGCGAGCGGGAGCACGGCGAGCCGCTGCGGGCGGCGTACCAGGCGGCGGCGGTGAACCTGCACGCCTCGGTGCATTCGCTGTGGCACCAGCGGGTGCTGGAGTGCGCCATGTCCGGCGGCGTGCCGCTGTGCCGGCGCAAGTTCGAGAATCTTCAGGCGATGCAGCGGGCGACCGCGTTCCTGATCCACGAACACTGCGCGCCGGAGTACGGCAAGCTGAAGTCGCGCGACCATCGGCTGCGCACGATCGATTCGGTCGATGCTTTGATGATGGCGGCGCAGCGGCAGCGGCTGGGGGAGCGGGCGCCGATCGAGCAGATCTACAACGAACGCTGGGCCCTGCCTGAGGTGAAACGACCCGACGTCGCCAGCGCCATGCTGCTGGGCGATCTGTGCGAGACAACGTTCGCTTCGGAGGAAGAGTTGGAGCGGCTGGTCGAGAAGGCGGTCGAGATGCCCGCGTGGCGCCGGAGCGTCTCGGGCGGGATCTCGAATCGGGCGCGGCGGCGGTTCACGTACCAGGCGTCCGTGAAGCGGATTCTCGGATTTGTCGCGGAGGGTCTGGAGCGCAGCGCCGGCGGATGACGCCGGCCGCGGAGGGATCGATCGATGGCGTCTTCAGAAGTGTGGTTCGCGATTCCTTCGGCCAATCCGGAGCTGTGCATGCGCACGCTGCCGGTGTGGCGCGAGCGCGGGTACCGCGTCGCGGTGCTGCAGGACCGCGTTCGGGCCGATGTGCCGGCCGATTTCGTGATGCGTGTGGATGAATACCACGGCTGGGCGTGGGCGGTGAATCGGTTGTGTGCGGAATTGCTGGAGCGAGGTGCAACGATCGTGGTCAGTGGGGGGGACGACATGCTGCCCGATCCCGGTCACACGGCCGACGAGATCGCACGCCAGTTTGCCGAGCGCTTCCCGGACGGGTTCGGCGTCATGCAGCCGCAGGGGGATACATACGGACTGGCGCAGCATTACTGCGGCAGCCCCTGGCTCGGGCGCGGCTGGATCGAGCGCATGTACGGCGGCGCCGGCCCGCTGTGGCCGGAGTACCGCCACAACTGGGCCGACAACGAGCTGTACTGGACGGCCCGCTGCCTCGATGCGCTGTGGCTGCGGCCCGATCTCGAGCAGCGCCACGAACATTTCTCCCGCGATGGCGCCGAGGCGCCCGCGTACTGGACCGAATCTGTCGCGAAGCACGATCGCACTGATGCGGAGCTGTTCGTGCGCCGGTCGCGGGCGGGGTTTCCCGGGCACGAGCCGCTCGGCGAGGTGCGGCGGTTTGATCATGATCGCTTCCGGCGCGAGTACAGGGCGCTGGCGGAGGCGCACCTGGCCGGTCATCACGGCTTACCGTGGGCCGCGGAGCCGATCGTGGATCGGATGCGCGCGGCGCTGGACCAGTGCGCACGGCGGGGGTTGATGCGCGTGGGGATCTACGGCGCCGGGCTGCACACAACCGTGGCGGCGGCGGCGTTCGAGCGGGCGCCGGTGGAGCTTGTGTGCGTGATCGACGATGACGCCTCGCGGCAGGGGGGAACGGCGCTGGGGATGCCCATCGTCTCGCGCGAGCAGGCGGCGGGGTTTGCGCTGGATGCGGTGGTGTTGAGCGCCAACAGCGCGGAGGAGAAGCTGGTCGCCGCCGCGGCGGGGCTGGCGGGGCGGGGGGTGGAGATTCTTCCGCTGTACACGGCTCCGCGTGGGGACGGCGCTGGCATGCCGGATCAGGGAGCGGACGCACCGGCCTGTCAAGATGGCTTTCGCACAGGACCAATCACATGCCCATGAAGACGAACGCCCGCCCGACCGTCAGCGTGGTGATACCGCTGTACAACGCCGAGGAGACGGTCGCGGAGACGCTCCGTTCGATCCAGGCCCAGACGCTGGAGCATTGGGAGGCGATCGTCATCAACGACGGCTCGACGGACGGCGGGCCGGAGGTCGTCGAGCGGTTCGCGCGTGAAGATCCGCGCATCACCATCACGCACCAGGACAACGCCGGGGTCTCCGCAGCCCGAAACGCGGCGCTGGACCGCGCTTCGGGTGAATATGTCCACTGCATCGATCCTGATGATCTGCTGACGCCGCGGGCGTATGAGCTGCTGGTCGGCGCCGAGCGGGAGAGCGGCCTGGGCGGCGCTGTCGGCGGTCAGCGGATCGCGAACCATCACGATGAGCAATTGCACGAGTTTCGCCCGCCGATCTACTCGATCGGACTGTGGGACCTGGTCTTCCGCTGGTCGACGTGGACGGGGGCGCACCTGGTGCGCCGTTCGTTCTACGAGGATGTCCGCTTCGACACCCGCTTCCAGGCCTTCGAGGATCGGGACTGCTGGATCCGGCTGGCCGAGCGGGGCGTTCGCTGGCGCTGCGTGGCGCCGATCGTCGCCACCTATGTCATCCGCCCGGGCACTTTGAGCAAGCAGGCGTTCAACCTGCTGCGCTGCACAGAGACGGTGCTGCGGGAGCTGCACGATCGGCATCAACGGCTCGCCTCGGCGAACACGCTGCCGGATCTGACGTCCGAGCGGCTGGATCAACTGCTGGGCCGACTCGCCTTCGAGGCGATGACGCGGGCGGTGATCGTGGAGGGTGAGCCATGTATCGATCGTGCGGCTGCGGCGTATGCGGAAGCGAAGGGGGCGAAGGAGATCACGCCCGAGCTGGCCGCCAACGCGGCGCGTTTCGCTGTCATCTACGGTCTGGGCATGGCGCCGGAAAACGATCCTGAAAATGAGCGGCGCTGGGCGCCGGCGGTCCATGCGTGGTGGGAGGCCTGCGAGGCGAAGGGGTGGGCCGGCGATGGATTCGCCACGGAGGCATGGATGCAGCTTCGCCCGTCACTGGTCTCTGCGGAAGACATCTGCGCCGACATCCTGGATCAATGCGGGGCGGCGCCGGAGATCACGGTGGTCGGGTTCGGGCAGAACGGGCGCGCCCTGGTCGAAATGGCCACGCGCCGGGGCGTGCGGGTCTTCGTCCGGGACGATCGCTTCCCGACCGGGCGAGCGGGGGACGATCACGAGGGGGGGGCGGGCGCGCGATTCGAAGCGGTGGACGCGGCGTTGCCGCGGGATCGTCCGGTGGTCATCACGCCGCTGCACGATGCGGGGCTGCTCGGTCGCTTCGCGAAGGGCGCCCGGCTGATCCGGTGGAGCGAGCGGCGGATGGAGCTGTTCCGGCGCTCGGCGCCGGAGGCGGAGATGGCGGGGAGTCGGTAGATGGGAGATGAGTGGGGCGGGGCGTTGTGGGATTTCTGGATTGTGTGCAGGCATAAGCGCGGATGTGCCGAAAAGAGTGCGAGAGAAGGCGTCGGCCTTCCGTGTTTTCCTGCGCCCTGATCGGAGCTTTTCATGCCGCGGAGCGACGTGTGGCTCGCGGTCGCCTCGGATCGCCCCGAGGTCTGCCGCCTCGTGCTGCCCGCCTGGCGGGAGCGCGGATATCGCGTCGCCCTGCTGAAGATCGGATCGGGATGGGAGGCGCCGGCGGATCGGTCGGCTGCGTGCGAGCGCCGGCCGGGCTGGGCCGCGGCGATCAACCGGCTGGGCAGAACACTGATCCCGAAAGACGCCGGCGCTGTTGTTGCGGGCGCAGACTGGTTGACGCCTGATCCGGATCTCGAAGCGGCGCGACTCGCGACCGAGATGCTGGATCGTTTTCCGGATGGATTCGGCGTGATGCTGCCGGGCGGCGCCGATGGCGCAGGCGTCGTGCGCGGGGTCTGGCTGGGACGGGGATGGATCGATCGAATGTACGCAGGCGCCGGGGGGCTCTTCGATGGTCATCACGGCGTCGCGGCGGAGCAGGAGGCCGTGGCGCTGGCGACCGAGATGGGCGTTTTGTGGCGCCGGGAGGATGTGAAACAGGTCCGTCATCCGGAATTGGGCGCCGGTGAAGTGATGGCGCCGGTCTGCGCCGAGACGGAGGAGCTGCACGCGCTGGATGCGCCGCTGCATGAGGCCCGGCGGGCGGCGGGGTATCCCGGTCACGAACCCATCGAAGCCGATGACGCCCGCGCAGCGACGGCACAGCCCGCTCGCCCTGCGGCGGCGCTGCCGGACATCGCCGAGCGGCTCATGCGCGAGGCGCTGGAGCACTGCGCGAGAAAAGGATGGGCGCGGGTGGGTGTGTACGGCGCGGGCTTGCACACGCTGCGCGCCGGGGCTGCGCTGGCGCAGCCGCCCGTCGAGATCGTCTGCATCATCGACGACAACCCGGACATGGCCGGGCGGCGCCTGTGGCGCATCCCGCTGGTGTCGCGAAGCGAAGCCGGGGGGCTGGCGCTGGACGCTGTGGTGATTTCGTCCGATTCGATCGAGGAGAAGCTGGCCGCCGCCGCCGCGCCGCTGCGCGAGGCGGGAACGCGGGTGCTGTGTCTTTATGACGACGAGGCGCAGGCGCGGCTGGGCGAGCGCAAGTTGACGGCGATGTTTTATCCCGCATTCGCCGACGCCGGGCAGTTCACGGAGCATTTTCATCGGATGCTGTGGTACCTGCGCCCGATGCTGGGCGATATCGAGGCGGTCATCCTGCCGCACGCGCTGGAGGACCCGACGCCCGGGCCGGCGCCGGCGCACCTGGACTCGTCGCTGCGTCGATTCGAGCCCGAGTTCTGTGGCAAGATCCGCCTGGTCCGCGCCGATGACGACGCGGCCATGACCGAATCGGCGGCTGCGGCGGATGTCATGCTGCTCTGGAAGGCGGTCGAGGGAACAGGCGAGATGTGGCCGCCGCCGCCAGCTTCACGCAAGCCGCGCAAACTGTTTCGCGTCGAGCACGAGACCAACCCGCACGCCGGCAGCAATTACCTGGCCTGCTCCGAGCAGATGAACCCGCGGCAGAAGTGGGACGTCGAGGCGTCGGCGGCCAAGCTCGCCGACTTTCTCGAACGCGGCTTCGGCGACAACGGCTACATCTTCGGCACCGGCCCCTCGCTGTCAGCGGCCATGGAGCGGGACTTCTCCGACGGCGCCTGCATCGCCTGCAACAGCATGGTGTGCAACCCGGCGCTGATGGAGCGGCTGAACCCGATCGCCATCGCAGTGGCCGACCCGATCTTCCACGCGGGCTGCTCGAGCTACGCGGGCGAGTTCCGCGAGCATCTGGCGACGATGATGCGCCGCTACGATTGTCCGCTCTTCGTGCCGTGGCGCGACTACCGCGTCTACATGTCGAACCTTGATGAAGATCTGCGGGGCAGGATCATCGGCGTTCCCGGTGTTCGCAGCGACCGGCCCAATCTTGACCTGGGGTCGCGCTTTGAGGTCGTCATCACGCGGAACATCCTGACCTACTTCCTGCTTCCCATCGCCTGCACGCTCTTCCGCACGGTGAACATCATGGGATGCGACGGGCGGCCATTGAAGGAGAATGACTATTTCTGGAGGCATGATCCGTCGTCGCAGCTCGTGGGGCGCATGAAGGAGATTCGCGATGCGCACCCCGGCTTCTTCGCGATCGACTACAACGAATATTACACGGCCCACTGCGACACGCTGCGGCGATGGATCGAGAGCGCCGAAGCGCAGGGGCGGATCATCCGCAACCTCTCCGCCTCGCACATCCCCGTGCTGAAGGAGCGCGAGGCGATGCTGGAGGGGGTCTGAGCCGTGGCGTCACGGAGCGAGAATTCGCCGAGGATTGTAGCGCTGGCGCCGATGCGGCATGACAGCGAGCGCGTGCCGGGGAAGAACCGGCGCCTCTTCGCCGGGGCGCCGCTGCACCACCACATCGTGCGCACGCTGCTGGGATGTCCGAGTGTCGATGAGGTCGTGATCGACACGGACAGCGACGAGATCATGCGGGAATGCGCGCGGGTGTTCCCCGAGGTGCGGCTCATAAAGAGGCCCGATTCGCTTCGAGGTGGCCATGTGCCGATGCACGATGTGCTGAAGCATGATGTGATGCAGGTCGAGGCGGAGTTCTACCTCCAGACGCACGCCACCAACCCGCTCCTGACGGGCGCGACGATCGAACGTGCGATCAAGGATTTTCTGATCGCCCGACCCGACTGCGACTCGCTGGTCTCGGTGACCAGGCTTCAGTCGCGCCTGTACGACGCTTCGGGCAGGCCCATAAACCACGATCCGCGCCGGCTCGAACGCACGCAGGATCTGGCGCCGGTCTTTGAGGAAAACTCGAACATCTACATTTTCACGCGGGATACGCTGTTCGAACACGGGGTGCGCATCGGGCGATCGCCGCTCTTCTTCGAGGTGAACCGCATCGAGGCGATGGACATCGACGATGAGCAGGATTTCCGTATGGCCGAGGCGCTGTACCTTGCTCGGGAGGCCGACACAGAGCGGAATGAAGCTCTGATCAGGGAGGGAGCAGTGTGAACGAGCGGATTCTGATCACCGGGCCACGGATGCTGCGGGATATGGAGCGGCTTCGCCCGCTCTTCGCCGATTTCGGCTGGGAGCTTGTGCTCGCCGACGTACGCCAGTGCCTGAGCGAGGACGATTTGCTCGAGTTGGTCGGCGACATCGACGGGACGATCTGCGGCGGCGACAAGTGGACGGCCCGCGTGATGGACGCGGCGCCGCGGCTGCGGGCGATCTGCAAGTGGGGAACCGGGATCGACGCGATCGATCAGACCGCCGCGGCGGCGCGGGGGATCGCGGTGCGCAATGTTCCGGACGCCTTCAGCGTGCCGGTTGCCGACACCGTCTTCGCGTTCATGCTGAGCTTCGCGCGGCGGACGCCGTGGATCGACCGGCGGATGAAGCAGGGAGAGTGGGCCCAGCTCGACGGCCGCTCACTCGCGGAGTGCTCGCTGGGGGTGGTCGGCGTCGGGAACATCGGGCAGACGGCGCTGCGCCGGGCCCGCGCGTTCGGCATGAAGTGCTACGGGTGCGATCCGAGGCCCGTCCCGCTCCAGGTGATCGACGACACCGGCGTGGAGATGGTGGAGTTCGATCGGCTGCTGGCCGAGTCCGATTTCGTGAGCCTGCACTGCGATCTGAATCCGACGAGCCTGCGGCTGATGAGCGACATGCACTTCGCGATGATGAAGAAAGACGCCGTGCTGATCAACACATCGCGCGGGCCCGTTGTGGATGAGGCGGCGTTGGTTCGGGCGCTGCAGAGCGGCGCCATCGCGGGCGCGGGGCTGGATGTCTTCGAGGTCGAGCCGCTGCCGCAGAACAGCCCGCTGCTGGGGATGGACAACGTGATTCTCACGCCGCACCTGGCCAACAGCAGCGAGCGGGCTGCGTGGCGCGTGCATGAGCGAACGATCCGGAACATTGCGGAGCTGCTGGAGACCGTTCCGGCGCGCACCGCAGCGGCGACGTACACGCAGGAGATGGAGGCCGCGGCTCGATGAAGAAGGTGGCGCTCATCACCGGGGCCGCGGGCGGCATCGGCCGTGCCACGGCGGGCGTCTTCGCCGAGGCGGGATGGTCGGTGGTGGGCGTCGATCGTCGCGGCGAGGCGGTCGAGGGCATAGAGCACATGATCGAAGCGGATATGGCCGACCCGGAGTCGCCGGAGCGGATCTTCCGCACGACGGAGGAGCGATTCGGTCGGCTCGATGCGCTGGTGAACAACGCCGCGGTGCAGATCTGCAAGCCGGTGGTGGAGACGACGGCGGCGGAGTGGGACGCGGTGATGGCGTCGAACCTGCGGTCGGTGTTTCTGTCGATGAGGTATGCGCATCCGATGCTGGCGCAGACAAAGGGTTCGATTATCAACGTCAGCTCCGTACACGCGATGGCGACGAGCAAGAACATCGCGGCGTACGCGGCGAGCAAGGGCGCCCTGCTGGCGTTCACGCGGGCGGTGGCGCTGGAGTTCGGGGCGGATGGCGTGCGTGTGAACGCGGTGCTGCCGGGCGCGGTGGACACGCCCATGCTGCACGCAGGTCTGGACCGGGGCCACATCGACGCTGCGGGGACGGATGAGCTGATCCGCGGCCTGGGGCGGAAGCACGTGCTGGGGCGGGTGGGGAGGCCGGAGGAGATCGGCAGCGTGATCCTGTTCCTGGCGGACGGGGAGCGATCGAGTTTCATCACGGGACAGGCGATGGTTGTGGACGGCGGTGCGATGGCGCGGTTGAGCACGGAGTAATGGCGAACATCGTGAGAGCGGAGGCGATTCATGACGCGGACGATCCAGGAAGAGAAATCGACGGCGAAGCTCGATCCTTCGACGGCATGTCTCGAAGAGTTCATCGATCCTGCGGCGGAGATCGCGGCGATTCACGCGCAACGCCTACGGGCTATCGAGACTGTCGATCAGGATCTTGTGCTGGTGTCGCAGGTGCAGCGCTCCGGCGGCACGCTGGTGACGCAGATGTTCGACGGGCATCCCGAGCTGCATGTGCATCCAACTGAGCTGTATATCGGGCGTCCGAACAAGTGGGACTGGCCGCGGCTGGATCTTGACGGACGCCCTGAGGATTGGTTTGCAGCGCTCTTTGAGCCGTACACCAATCGAGGTCTGCGTGAGGGATATTCGAAGCAACCATTGAAGCGCCGGAGCGAGACCGAACGATACGAGTGTCTGATGCTGCCTTCGCTCATGCGAGCGATCTTTCTTGAGCTGGCCTCCGCTCGCAGTCCGAAGTCGCAGCGTGAGATTCTCAACTGGCACATGACGGCCTACTTCAACGGCTGGTTGGGGTATCCACTGTCGGGATCGCGACGCCGGCTGGTCTTCGCGTTCGTGCCGCGGCTGATCTCGAACGCTGAGAGCGTGGCGGGCTACTTCGATGATTATCCCGGCGGCCGACTGATATCGCTCGTGCGCGACCCGGTCTCGTGGTACGCCTCCGCGCACGCGCTGAACAGCGTGACCTATCCGGATCCGGTGTCGGCGGCGGAGCACTGGATCGCATCGACGAACGGCATGCTCCGGGAGAAGGAGCAGCGAGCCGACCGTGTTCGGCTTGTGAAGTTCGAGCAACTGATCGAGCGTCCTGAGCACGAAGCGCGCCGGCTGTGCGAGTTTCTGGAGATCGGATTTGATCCCATAGTCCTGACTCCGACCTACATGGGGCGACCGATCGCGGCGTCATCGAGTTTCCGCCTTGATGGACACGGTGTGCTGAAAGATCCCGCAGATCGCAGACGCCAGGTGTCTGAGAAGGATACGGCGGCGATCGTCGCGCTGACATCAGCGCTCTACGCCGACGCCGTCGAAGCAGTCGAGAGCCAGGATTGATTCAGGCGCCAAAGGAAGTCGGGAGGGCGCCGCCGCTGGACATCAAAGATCTGATCGATCCTGCTCATCACTGCGAACGAAGCGCCAGGATCGGCTGATGCACCGGGCTCCATCGGTCGAGTTCGAGGTCCTGCTCAGTGAAGCCGAAAGCGCCGACCCGTTCCCACCCATTGAGCAGCAGAGGAAGCCTGTGCCTGCCGTAGACGCGGTGGCGGTTCCAGACGACGGTGTCGATACCGACGGGCACGGCGAGAAAGAGCAGCGAGCCGGAACAAAGTGCGCGGGCGACGGTGCGCATCGCATCGATGTCGGCGTCGGGGTTCAGCGGGTCGCCGTATCGGCCCAAGCCGTCGTGTTCGAAACTGGATATCGAAAAGGCCGCATCGAATTTCGCGCTCCGGGCGGCGAGTTCGGAAGGGTGCATCGTGTCGACACTGGGGTGCTCGACCACGGGCGGGTTGTAGTCGATGATCGTGATCCGGGCGGCGCCGCGGGCGAGCGCGATGGATTCATACCAGGGGCGCGTCGAGCCGAAGACGGCCACATGGGCGCCGCCGATCGGGTGCGCATCGAGGGCGGTGTACAGGTATTCGTCGGTCTTGTCGTAAAACTTCGAGAGCCGCTGCTCCGCATCATGCATCCACGCGTCGAACTGCTCACGTGTGTAGCGGGTCGGCGCATCCGGGGCCACGCTGTCATCGCGGTACGAGTCGATGATGCGGACGCGTCCGCCCATGGTGTACCCGTCCAGCATCTCAGGCGGAATGCGGCGGGGCGGGGCGTTGCGGGCTGCGGCTCCTGCGATCATGGCGGCTCCTTCGGCTCCGGATCTCGTCTCAGACGCCCGCACTCTGCGCGCTCGGGCGCCGCTCGGGCTAAGATTCATTTCCCATCATGCGCTCGACAGCGCGCAGGTCTTCCGGTGTGTCCACACTGCGGACTCTGAAGCGCGTCGGCGCCATCTTCACGCGCCCCCCGGTCTCTAAGATGCGGAGCATGTCGACCGACTCGATCTTCTCCAGCGGCGTGGGGGGAGTCCTTGAATACTCGAAGAGGAAGTCGCGCCGGAAGGGGATGACGCACACCTGCTTCCATCGCGCGCCCGCGACATCGCCGCGGCGGGGGGTGGGGATTGGCTCGCGGGAGAAGTAGAGGGCGAAGTTGTCGCTGTCCACGACCACCTTCACCTCGTTGGGGTCGCGGTGTTCCTCATCGCTCTCGATCGGCGCCATCAGGTTGACGAGGTTGATAGAGCCGTCCGCCAGCATGGGGGCGAGCGCCTCGTCGATCATCTCGGGACGGATCATCGGCTCGTCGCCCTGGATCATGACGACGATGTCGGCCCGTTCGCCCGATTCATCTTCGATCTTGAGTACAGCCTCGGCGACGCGATCGGTGCAGCGCTCGTGCGTGTCGGCGGTCATGACGGCGGGGACGCCGATCGATTCGGCGGCGCTTCGGATCTCATCGTCGCAGGTGGCGATATACAGCGCATCGAGCGTCCGGCATCCGGCGCTGCGGCGGGCGCAGTGGGCGATCATGGGCTCGCCATGAATCAGCGCCAGCGGCTTGCCGGGGAAACGTGTCGAGGCCATTCGCGACGGGATGACGCCGATGATGCGCATGTTGCTGTTCCTCGAAAAAACTCAGCGCAGCCGCTGCGCCACCACCATGCCCTGCATGGTCGAATCGTCCACGTAGATCGTTCGCCAGTCTGGGTCCGCCTCGACGGCGGCGCAGGCGATGAAGCTCTTCATCGACTTGGGGTAGAAGACGTCGTGAAAGGCCGCAAGGCCGCCGGGGCGGATGCGGCCGCGGAGCGTCTCCCACTCGAGAAGTGTCGAGAGCTCGCCGCCGTCGAAGAAGACCAGGTCGAAGGGCTCTTCGCGCTCGACGATGCTCGCCAGCGCATCGCCCCGGCCTTCACGGTCGAGCCGCTCGAGGAAATCGAGATTGGCGTCGAGCGAGCCGCCGAGGGCGTAGCGATCGAGCAGCGCGCGGGGGAAGACGAGACTGCCATCCTGCACGAGCAGCCGCGCGACGCTGGGTGGCCCGGGCGCTGCGAGTTCGCAGGCGGCGCGCCACATCGGCCAGGGGCAGCGCTCGCTGATCCAGGCGTCCATGAGTGGCGCCAGATCGGCGATGCGGACAGCGCCGATCGATCCATGCCCCTCGACGCCGTAGAACGATCGCAACTGCTCGGCGCTGACGGTGCCCGCCTCGACCAAGCGCACCCGCTCGCGGATCAGATCGCGCTCGGGCATCGACTCGACGTGCGTCCACATGCGATCGAAGGACGCGTCGACGCAGATCACCTCGGCCCCGGTCGCGGCGCCGAGACGGGCCCACATCGCCGTCGAGATGCCGCCGCCGAGCTCCAGGATGCGCCGGGCGCCGGCGTGGTGCGCGAGCGTTACGATCGCGACGTACTGGCGCAGGGCATACACGCGGTTCTGATCGAGCTCGCGGACATCCGGGTAGCACAGGCGGCGCACGGCCTCGACGATGTCGCCGGTCGGGCGCCCGTGGGTTGCGATGGATCGCGCGTGTGTGGGCATGGCTGTCTCTTTGGTCAAAGCGCAGCGCTCCCCGCGACGGTGGGAGCGCTCCTGGCGGCGCTGTCTTCTAGGATTTCGAGCAGGGCCGCGACGCAGCGGGGCAGGACATGCTCGTCCGGCGTGTGGATCATCTCGTCGATGAAGCGGCGCTCGTCGGCGGGGCTGGAGAGGCGCGCGTGCGAATCATTGCGATAGAGCCGGAGGGCGTCGTGCAGCTCGTCGCGGCAGCGGACCTCGGCGCCGGGGATGAAGTGGCTCACGACGCTGCGGGACGGATGCAGGTATTCGATGGAGAGGATCCGCGTGCCGAGCTGCACGGCGTCGAACACGGCGCTCGTCCCGATGTCGAGCGCCACGTTGGCCCAGCGTGTGACAACGCGGCTGGAAATGCCGTCTCGATCGATCCGGACACCCGGGCCATCCTGGAACAGACCGGGGTGGCGCCGCCGGAACTCATCCTCCCCGACGCTCCTTGGATGGTGCTGGATCATCACCGCCGCGCCCTCGATGGAGCGGATCATCTCGATGGTGCGCTCGGCCTCCTCCCAGTGGATCGGCCAGCGGAAGTGGCGCAGAAAGAAGGCGATGCGCAGGTCCGCCCCGGCGTTCCAGCTCACATGATCGCGGTCGATGCCGTCGAGCGTCTCCAGCCACTCCGAGTTGTACCGCGGCGAGCCGACGATTCTGACGCGCTCGGCGGGCATGTGGGGCAGGTAGCGCGCGGCGCAGACGCGGTTGGGCACGAAGACCGCGTCGAACACCGCGGATCTGCTGAAATTGTCGGCCTGCGAATCGGCGACCGCATCCGGGCGGAACATCCTGTTGATGTACGGGGCGTCGCCGTGCGGCAGGCTGACGACGGGGATCGAGCGAAGATTCCCCCACGCCGCGACCCGTTCGGCGAAGCCGATCTCGGGCATGTCGTTCATGATCCAGTCGAGCGCGACGAGCGAACTCGTGGCCCCCGAGACGAGGCGATCGAAACACCTGTGGACCGTCTCATCGTCCATGCCGAGCACGATGTGGCCCTCTTCGCCGCAGGCGCCCCGGGCCTTGCGGATCTCTGCATCGGTCAGGTGATCCTCGATGAAGGAGATCGACACGCCCGGCTGTGCCCCAAGAAACACGAGGCGCGGATCGCGCAGCAGGCTGCGGCGTGACGAGACAACGGCGCAAATCTCTGCGCCGCCGGACTTCGAGAGGGCCCAGAGTATGGGCGCGATGTGATCAATATCGTTGTGGTGACGGAGAAGGCTGATGATACACGCGTTCCGGCTCATGGCGTGGATTCCACGGGGGTCTCGCGTGCGCCAAGAAGCGAGGCGTATCGCTCCCGGCAGGAATCGACCAGCTCGCGATCGGCGTCGAGCAGCGATTGAAGCGCCTCCGCCTCTTCCTCTTCCGATGCCGGATTGCGCATTGCGAAAAAGTCGTCGGCGCTCCCCCCGCTCGGACGTCGGCGGGACGTGAGCCGGTCGGCCTGCGTAGCGGCGACGCTGTGAAGGGTCGAATCGACCTCGGGCCAGAGCCGCTCAAAGACCCGGGCCAGGGCCGCGGCGCCATTTTCCTTGTGCTCCGCGTAGTCGACCACCGCGCCGGGCCGGCGCTCCCGCAGCTCCATCGTGCAGGCCAGAGAAGACTCGACCAGCGCACAGATGCGTCGCTCGGGGAGGAAGTTGTACCAGGTTTCGCTGCGGCGCTTGTATCCGAGGATGGATGCGATTGTCTCGATCGGATCGCGCACGCGGTAGACCAGATCAACGGGCTCGCCGCGCTCCCGCTCGAAGCGCGCGAGGGCCTCATCGATGCGGCCCGCATCGCAGTCGAACATGCCGGGGTGCGCCTTCTCGATCCAGCGGGCCGCCGCGCCGGTCGGCGGCGCCGGTGTTTCAAGTGTGTCATCCGCATGAAAATCGGGAATGGTGGCCATCACACCGCATCGCAGCTCGATCTCCATACCCTCGGGCGCCACCCCGGCCAGGTCGCGCGGGTAGCGATTGAACTTCTCGAGTCCGAGGCTCCTGAAGAGCGTGGCCTCGCGCCGCACGCGGACCAGCGGATGGCAGCGGATGGCGTCGAACAGCCACGTGCTCCCCGTACGCGGCGGCGCCATGATGAGAACCCACCGGCCGCCGCGGCGCTCTTCGGCCATGGCGTCATTCGCTTCGATTGGCTTGATCCTCTCGTTCACAGATCCTCCGCTCCTCATCAGAGCCGGGCGCCGACTCACTACTTCGACGGCCGCACGCCGTAGACGGGCCGGTCAAGGTGGGTTCCCTTGCGAAGTTCGATCTCCATGCCGAGCGCCGCGATTTCCCGCTCGAATGCGCCGCTCTCGATGCGGCGCAGAATCGTCTTGTGATGCAGCGGGCGGACGATGTACGCTTTGTTGGCGCCGTTCAGCGTCAGCGAGAGTTCGTGGCGGCGCTGGTGCATGAATTCGAACGTCACCTCGCTGACCTGCGGGAACATGGGGTTCATGAAGTCATCCACCACCAGCACGCCGTTCTTGGCCAGCAGGCTCTCGGCGTGGAGCAGGTCGCTGTGCAGCCCCGAGGCCTCGTGGCTGCCGTCGATGTGAATCCAGCGCAGCCGCCGCCGATGCTCGGACATGAAGGCGTCGTTGAAGAACGTGAACGAATCGGCAATCGTGAGCTCGATCGTCCCCGCGCAGTGATCGCGAAAGCGGTCCAGGTTGTCGTCCAGCGGCTCGTGGCGGTTGAAGTCCACCAAGTGGATCCGCTCGCCTGCATTCGCGTGCAGCGCCAGCAGCGCGGCGGTTCGGCCGTGCCAGACGCCCACCTCGAGCATGTCGCCGGGCGATCCTTCCTGCGCCTGCCAGCCGAGCATCACGTCCCAGATTCGGACGCTGAGCGGGTTGATCCAGCCTTCAACGCCCTTCGTCAACGCACGGAAACGGTCGATTCTTGTTCCGGCTTCTGTTGTCAGTGTCGTCATGAATCGGCTCCGTCATCGTCAGAACCAGGCGCCGCCAAAGGCCCGGGGCCGCGAGGAACTCGCCTTCCACCGGGCGGTCCGGTCGGGGCGGCTCACAGACCCAATATCGGCTGAAGGCCTCACACGACTTGGCCGATAAAGAGCCGGTGCAACCAATGAAGACCCCGCCGCGGATCTCCATCCTGCTCCCCGTCTACAACGCCGGGGCATTTCTCGAGGAGGCAGTCGAGTCTGTCCTGGCCCAGAGCCGTGCTGATTTCGAGCTGCTGGCCCTCGACGACGGCTCGAACGACGGCTCCACAGACGTGCTGCGCCGCTTTGAAGCGATGGACCCCCGCGTCCGGGTGGTCAGCCGTCCCAACGCCGGACTTGTCAGGACGCTGAACGAATTGATCGAACTGGCTTCAGCGCCGCTGCTGGCGCGCATGGACGCGGACGATGTCTGCCTTCCCGACCGTCTCCGTGCCCAGGTCGAGTTCCTCGATGCCAATCCGGACGTCGTCTGCATCGGCGGGGCCGTGGTGTTTATCGACGAGTCGGGGCGCGTGCTCCATCGGCCGGCGCCTGTCCGTGGGGACATGGCGGTGCAGCGCGAGGCGCTCTGCGGCCGGACGCCGATCTGCCACCCGGCCTCGATGTTCCGGGCCGAGGCGATCCGGAAAGTGGGGGGATACCGGGCGTCGACCTGGCCCGCCGAAGACCTGGATCTGTGGCTCCGGCTCGGTGAACTGGGAGCGCTGGACAACGTGCCCGAGTGCGTGCTGCAGTATCGCCTGCACGCGGCGTCGATCAGTTTTTCCAGAAGCCGCGAGCAACTCGCCCAGCAGGAGGCGGTGTGCCGGGCGGCGTGGCTTCGGCGCGGCGTCGAGGGTGAGTTCGCGAACACGACCTTCGAAATCGGCGCCGGCGCCGGGGGCGGCTTCAGCGACCACGCCGCCATGCTGGCCGAAGCAGGCCTGCTGGACAGCCCGACGGCCCGCGGCATCGCCATGGCGTCGGGCATGAGCGCCTGAGCGAGCCCTGACGATGAACAGCAGCGTCACGGCGGGAGGGGCTGAGCGGCTTGCGGCCCTCGCATGCGAGCGATACGAGCGACGATTCGGCCGGCGTGCGGCCGCCGTCGCGGCGGCGCCGGGACGCGTCAACCTTCTCGGCGATCACACGGATTACAACGAGGGCTTCGCGCTGCCGATGGCGATTGACCGCCGCGCTGTGGTCGCGGCGGGGCCGGGCGGATCCGAACGATGCCGCGTGGTGTCGCTGGCGATGGAGGAGGAGGCTGAGTTCGCTCTGGAGGCGCCGGCGGCGCCCGGATGGGGCGCCTATGCGCATGGTGTGGCGATCGAGCTGGCGAAGCTGGGCGATGGTTCGGCGCCCTTTGACGCGGTGATCGCGAGTGATGTTCCACTCGGAGGCGGCCTCAGCAGCTCCGCGGCGATCGAGGTCGCAATGTGTCTGGCGCTCGAGGCGATGTGGGGGATAAAGCTCGACCCTCTTGAGCGAGCGAAGTTGTGCAGCCGGGCGGAGCGCGAGTATACGGGGACGCCCTGCGGGTTGATGGACCAGCTTGTTGCGTGCCGGGCCGTGGCGGGCGCTGCGATGCTCATCGACTTTCGCTCGAACGAATCGACTTCAGCGCCGATTTTTGAACAGGATGTGGCGATCGTGATCGCCCACAGCGGCGTCGCTCACGCGCTTGGCGATGGGGCGTACGCGCAGCGGCGCGCCGAGTGTGAGCGAGCGGCGGCGCTGGCGGGCGCCGCATCGCTTCGAGATGTCACGGAGGCTGATTTGAATTTGCTTGCAGCGTGCGGAGACGAGATCGCACTGCGGCGTGCGCGGCATGTGGTCCGTGAGAACCATTGTGCATTGCATGGCGCCGAAGCACTGCGCCAGCGGAACTATGAATGGTTCGGACGGCTGATGAATGTTTCACATGCAAGTCTGCGCGATGATTTTGAGTCGAGCTGTCCAGAGATCGATGCGCTTGTCAGGAATGCGTTGAGCTTGCCCGGTGTCCTCGGGGCCCGCATGACCGGTGGGGGATTCGGCGGATGCATCGTGGCGATGGTTCGCGTCGAGGCGGCCGCGGGGTGTGTGGAGCGCTTGATCGCGTTCACGGAT
The DNA here is from genome assembly GCA_007693965.1 of Phycisphaeraceae bacterium. Taxonomy (GTDB): domain Bacteria; phylum Planctomycetota; class Phycisphaerae; order Phycisphaerales; family UBA1924; genus RECQ01. Next base: position 20,618 of record RECQ01000052.1, read on the forward strand.
GGAAATCGGAGTTCGTGCTTTCTCGCCCAGCCCTCGGCAGGCGCAGCATTGATGCAGTTTTGACGTCGAAGGGTAGCAGGTCTGATGCGTGCGCATGAAAAAGCCGGGCTGCGCGATGCAGCCCGGCTGAAGATGCGGAGCGTGGGGTCAGCAATCAGGCGCGGCGCCGACGGGTGGCGGCCAGTCCGGCGAGGCCGAACAGGGCGACTGCGCCGGGCGAGGGAACCGCGACGCGAATGATGGCGCCGAAGAAGTCGCCTCCCCCGATGGGCACGAGATTGACATCCAGATAGACCCAGAGGTGATCGGAGAAATCGATGCCGGGCGCGATGGCGGCAGAGGCGTTGAAGTTCCGGAGCACGTGATCAGGCATTCCGTCGCCAGTGGTGTCGACCTCATCACCGATCGAAAGGATTGCGAAGGAGGTGGAGGCCATGTTGGCGGCATCGGACGCCCAGAAAAGCGTGCCGGAGCCAGAGGCGCCGGAGCCGCCTTCCCAGATGTAGGCGGCTTCGCCGAGGTTGTTGATGCTGGCCCAGCGGACGGCCCAGTTGGAGAGGAGCTCGACGCCGTCGATGGTGTCGCCCCGGCGCATCGCAATGTCGCCGTTGTAGGCGAGGTATTCCTGGGTCGCGGTGACGCCGCCGGAGGTCGTGCCGGAGGTGAGGTAGTCGCCGCTGTTGTTCACACTCGTGGTGCGCAGCGCATTCCAGTTGGTGCCATCGCCGACCGGATCGCTCTGCCTGATGACAATGTCGCCGTTCAGGTAGAGCCACGAATTCTGCGAGGTGGGGAGGCCAGCCATGGTGAGAGTCGAGATGACGTTGTTGTTGTTCTCGCTGATGTCATAGGCGAAGCCGAGGCCGGCGTTGGTGGGACTGAAGCCGTCGAAGGTGTCCATCGTCGAGATGACGGGGACGATGTTGCTGGGATCGGCGCCGTCGGCGCGGTAGAGGATGCGCCCCTGGGAGGCGGAGCTTGCGGTGTCCTCGCGGAAGCCCGCAATCCACCAGGCCGTTCCGTCCGGCGTCATGCGCGGCCGGCTGTTGAACGTGGCGAACTGCCCGGCGATGCCGGGCGTCGGATCGGTGCGGCGCAAGAGAAGGCCGTTTTGCGTCCACACGGAGTCGCGTGTGCTTTCGCCGACTTCGCTCTCGAAGAGGTGGAAGGGCGAATAGATGAATCCGCCGGTGTCGCTGATGCCGCTTGTTGCTTCGTTGCCGGTGAGGATGTTGGGGCTCGGCGCATCGCTGTTGCGCCATGTCAGTCCGTCGTTGAACCAGACAAAGGCCTCGATGCTCCCATCGGGAAGATCGAGGTTGCCGGTGAAGCCGACCTGGCCGAGGCTGTTGGTATAGGGCGCATTGACCGAACGCACGGTGGCGCCGCCGCCGCCGAGAGGCGAATCGACCGCAAGGATGACATCAATGGGAGTCGCGGCAAGTGCTGCGCCTCCTGCGAGCGCTGATCCAGCGCCGGCGAACAGAAATCGCTTTAGAATCGAGTACTTCGACACAATGTGTTCCTCCGGCCCTCGCTGCAGACAGCCATGCCCGCGAGACCTCCTTCGGTCTCGAGGACATCAAGGCCGCCTCACGACTCGGTTGATCTGCATGCAGAACGCGTGAGTTGAGAGGGGCCACTGATTCAGTTGTTGCAGAGGGGCGACGTGCTTCTCTACACTTGATAAAATAACTCTTCGTCAGGAACCGGTCAATGATTTCTTACGATTGTGGCAGGGTATTTCACATTACTGTGAGAGCATTTTAATTCTTATGCCCTCACTGACGTGTCCCGGCCAGCGCATCGGACGCCCCGATCGCGGTCACCCCGCCCATCAGCGACCGGCGCCCCAGTTGCCGAGCAGGATCGCAAGATCCGCGCTGCCCACGGCGCCGTCGCCGCTGAGGTCCGCGGAACAGGGGTCGGGCGCCGGAGGGCAGGGGCCCCAGCTTCCGAGCAGGATGGCCAGATCGGCGCTGCCCACATTGCCGTCACCGGTGAGATCGCCGGGAATGGCGCGCAGGACGAAGCCGATGGTGCGTGGGAAGTCAATCTCGACGCCGCCGTTGGCCGCGGCGACGGAGGCCTGGTAGACGATGCTCACCTCGCCGGGGCCGTTGAACGTCCCATCGCCGTCGAGATCGACCAGGCGCCAGATCCGATCGTTGGTCACGTCGAGCACGAAGAGCGAACCATCCGGCGCATATTCAACATCCATGACCGACGAAGGAATTCCCCATGACGCCGGCGTGGCGGCGAGGTCTTGCCGATACAGGAATTGCACTTCGGAGTTGTCATCAATCATGCCGTTGCCATCGAGATCAACGAACTCCATGATGCGCCGGTTGCCGGCGATGTCCCATCCGGCGACGACGGGGTTTTCTGTCTCAGGATGAAGCGTCATTCCGGTCTTCTGGAAATCGAGTCCGAACAGATCGTCGGCGGAGAGAAACGGGCGGAGCGTCTTGTCGGGCTCGATGATCCAGATGTGCGTCGTGTTCGTGCTGCTGGTCTGGTTGCTGAAGTAGATCTGGCCTTTGCTGTTGAGCTTGAAGTCCTCGGAGATGAAGGCGAAGCGCATGTCCGGCGGGGCCAGTTCGAGGTGGAGCGTGACTTCGCCGGGGTTGTTCACGGTTCCGTCGCCGTTCAGATCCTCAAGGCGCCAGATGGCCTCGGGTGAATCGTTGTCGAAGTTGATGGTGTTGTTGTCGGCGAGGTAGATGGCGCCGTCGGGGCCGACCCACATCTCCTTGGGACGGTCGAAGTTGGCGCCGCCGTAGCCGGGGAGAATCCCGTCCCAGTATTCGATCGCCTCGCCGGCGCCCATGGATGTCCCGTCGCCGTTCATGTCGCGCAGGCGGTAGACGCGCTTGGTGAAGCCCCCCGAGCCCTCGCCGTCGGCGGCGAGCACTTCTGTTTCGCTCAGCACCAGGATCGACTGGGCGCTGCCCGAGCCGGGGAAGCCGCTCGCATTTCCGGGTCCGAAAAAGATGGTGGTGTCTTCGGGGCCGTTGAAGGTTCCGTCGCCATTCCTGTCCTCCATGCGCACGATGGCGTCGTTCCCGAGCGCGGAAACGAAGACAACGAGGCGTGAGAGGTCGGATGCGGCGGCGCCGGTCGAGCAGGCCGCGGCGAGTGCGAACGTGAGGGCGTATCGGGGCATGGCTTTCGATCCTCCTTCGTCAGTGCCTGCATCCAGTCTACCCATGGTCCTCGTCGATTTGGACTTTTCTTTCCGGGATTCGAAGGCTTGAGCGTGTCGCGGCCGCACGCTGGGACCGGGGCTGAGAATGGGGCTACCATCCCGGTCTCCAGAGAGTCCTTATGGAAAGCAGGCAGTACGACGTCATCGTTATCGGGGGCGGGCACGCCGGGGCCGAGGCCGCGTGGGCGGCGGCGAACGTCGGTGCGCGCGTGGCTCTGGTGACGCTCGACCCGACGAAGATCGGTGTCATGTCGTGCAACCCGGCGATCGGCGGGCTGGCCAAGGGGCAGATCGTCCGCGAGATCGATGCGATGGGCGGGCTGATGGGGCTGGCGACCGACGCGACGGGCATCATGTTCAAGACGCTCAACACCTCCCGCGGCGCCGCGGTGCATGGGCCGCGGGCCCAGTGCGACAAGCACGCCTACGCCGAGACGGTGCGCCGGATGCTCGAGTCTCGCGAGGAAATCACGATCATCGCAGGGAGTGTGGAGCGGATCGTCGTCGAGGAGGGGCGGGTGGTCGGGGTTGAGGTGCGGGAAAGCGCCAAAGCGCCAAATGGCCAAAGCGCCAAAGAGGAGCGCCGAGATTCCTACCTTTGGCCATTTGGCGACTTGGAATTTGGCCATTTACACGCTCCCTCCGTCGTCCTCACCACCGGCACCTTCATGCGCGGCCTCATGCACGAAGGCGAGTCACAGACGCCGGGCGGACGCGTCGGCGAGGCGCCGTCGGTGGGGATCAGCGCGGCGCTGCGCGAGATGAGTTTCGAGCTGGGCCGGCTGAAGACCGGCACGCCGCCGCGTCTGAAGCGCGGCACGATCGACTGGGAATCGCTCGATCCGCAGCGCGGCGATGATCCGCCGACGCCCTTCAGCGAGATGACGGGTGGGGGGGTGGAATGTGGAATATGGAATGTGGAATGTCGATGCGGCGCTCGCACATTCCACATTCCACATTCCACATTCCCGCCTCTCCCGCAGGTCGAGTGCCGGATCACTTCGACGAACGCCGGGATTCACGCGCTCATCCGCGACAACATCCACCGGGCGCCGATGTACAACGGGCAGGTCGAGTCCGCGGGGCCGCGGTACTGCCCGTCGATCGAGGACAAAGTGGTGCGCTTTGCGGATCGCGAGAGCCACCATGTCTTTCTGGAGCCTGAGAGCCATCGGGACGACTCGGTCTACTGCAACGGCATCTCGACCTCGCTGCCGCGGGATGTGCAGGAGCGCATCGTCCGCGGCATGCCGGGCTGCGAGCGGGCCGAGATCATCAAGTGCGGCTACGCCGTTGAATACGACATGGTCCGCCCCCACCAGATCGACGCAACGTGCATGACCAAGCGATTCGAGGGCCTCTTCCTCGCCGGGCAAATCAACGGGACGAGCGGGTATGAGGAGGCCGCGGGGCAGGGGCTGCTGGCGGGATTGAACGCGGCTCGCTTCGCGGCGGGGATGGAGCCGGTCACGCTGGGGCGCGATCAGGCGTACATCGGCGTGATGATGGACGACCTGGTGACGCGCACGCCCGTCGAGCCCTATCGCATGTTCACCAGCCGGGCGGAGCATCGGCTCCTGCTGCGGGCGGACAACGCGCCGGACCGGCTGACGGAGCTCGCGCACGGGTGGGGGCTGGTGTGCGCGCGGCGTCAGCGCCTGTTCAATGCTCGCGCCGCCACTCTGGCCGAGATCGACGGGCTGATCGAGCGGACGCGGATCGACGGCGCCCCGCTGCGGGAGCTGGTGAAGCGCCCGGGGTTCTCCGTGGATGATCTCGCCGCGGCGCTGGGATCACGGTGGCCGCGCCGCGTGTTGACCAGCGCCCTCGCCGAGCGTCAGTACGCCGGCTACATCACGCGCCAGCAGGCCGAGATCCGGCGCCAGACCGAGATGGAGCGGCGGCGGATTCCGCAGTCGGTCAGCTATGAGCAGGTGCAGGGCCTTCGCCGCGAGGCGCGCGAGGCGCTAACGCGCTTCAGGCCCGCCACCTTCGGCCAGGCCGGGCGGCTCGAGGGCGTCACGCCGGCGGATCTGTCATTGGTGCTGGTGGCGATGCGGCGCGGGGCAGGAGCGCAATAGGACCAAAAAGACAAATGGGACTCATGAGACATTCGTCCCATCAGTCCCATTTGTCGTATGAACTGTGCGAACTCACTACGCCAGCGCCAGCGAATCTTTCACACCAAGATTCGCATAGATCTCCCGCGTCGCCGTGGACATGTTGAGCGTGTAGAAGTGGATGCCGCGGACGTTGTTGTCCAGCATGTCCCGGCACTGCTCGGTCGCCCAGTGGACGCCGACGCGGCGCACCGCGGCGGGGTCGCCGTTGCAACGCTCAATCGACCGGACCAGCGGCGCCGGGTAACGGGCGCCGAGTGCCAGCTCCGCCATGCGCTCCATGCCCTTGGCCGAGGTGATCGGCATGACGCCGGCGATGATGGGAACCTTGATGCCCGCCAGCTCGCAGCGCTCGCGGTAGTCGTAGAAATCGCGGTTGTCGAAGAAGAGCTGCGTGCAGATGTAGTCGGCGCCGGCGTCGACCTTGCGCTTGAGATAGTCCATCTCCTTGAGGCGGTTGGGCGTGCCGGGATGGCCCTCGGGGAATCCGGCGACACCAACTCCGAAGCCGCGGGGATCGCTCATGCAGCGACCGGCGTAGGTGTCCTTGAAGTTGCGGATGTAGCGAACGAGATCTTCGGCGTAGGGGAACGAGTCACGTTCGCGGATGTGCGAAGGCCTGTCCTTGGGCGGATCGCCTCCCAGCGCAAGGATGTTGGGAATCTCCGCCTGGGCGTAGCGCTCCAGGATGTCATGAATCTCGGCCTCGGTGTGGCAGACGCAGGTGAGGTGCGGCACGGGCAGCAGACTGGTCTCACGCTTGATGCGCATGACCAGCTCGTGCGTGCGCGTGCGCGTTCCGCCGCCGGCGCCGTAGGTGACGCTGACGAAGGACGGCCTCAGCGGCTCCAGCTCCGAAATGGCGTTGAACAGCTTCTCCGCGGCCTCGTCGCTCTTGGGCGGGAAGAACTCGAAGGAGAAGGTGGTCGGATGCTTGGCGAAGATGTCGTTGATGTGCATGGGTGGTCCAAATGCTTAAATCGCCAAATACCAAAGCGCCAAAGCCGGAGGGGACGGTTGAGCCATCCCTCTGGCGATTTGGCGCTTTGGCTCTTTGGGAATTTCCACTGCTCAGTACCTGTACTGATCCGGCTTGAAGGGCCCGTCGACCGGGATGCCGAGATATTCGGCCTGCTCGGCGGTCAGCTTCGTGAGCTTGGCGCCGAGGTGGTCCAGGTGCAGGCGGGCGACCTTCTCATCGAGGTGCTTGGGAAGGACGTAGACCTTCTTCTCGTACTTCTCCTTGTTCTTCCACAGCTCGATCTGGGCGATCACCTGGTTGGTGAAGCTGTTGGACATCACGAAGCTGGGATGGCCGGTGGCGCAGCCGAGGTTCAGCAGGCGGCCCTCGGCGAGGACGATCACACTGTGCTCCTTCACGCCCTTGGCGGGGTCGGCCTTGAAGCGGAACTCGTCCACCTGCGGCTTGATGTTCACCCGCTCGACCTTGCCCTCCTTCATCATGCGGAAGACGCCGGCCATGTCGATCTCGTTGTCGAAGTGGCCGATGTTGCCGACGATGGCGTTGTGCTTCATCTTCGACATGTGCTCGGCGGTGATGATGTCCTTGTTGCCGGTGGCGGTGATGAAGATGTCCACCTTGTCGACCAGATCATCGATGGTGCCGACCTCGTGACCGTCCATGCACGCCTGCAGGGCGCAGATGGGATCGATCTCGGTGACGCAGACGCGGGCCTTCTGGCCTTCGAGCGACTCGGCGCATCCCTTACCCACGTCGCCATAGCCGCAGATCAGCGCGACCTTGCCGGAGAGCATGACATCGGTGGCGCGCATGATGCCGTCAACCAGCGAGTGGCGGCAGCCGTAGATGTTGTCGAACTTGCTCTTGGTGACCGAGTCGTTGACGTTGATGGCGGGGAAGAGGAGCGTCTTCTTCTTCTCCATCTCGTAGAGGCGGAGGACGCCGGTGGTGGTCTCCTCGCTCACGCCGCGGATGTTCTTGGCCATCGGGCGCCAGAAGTTCGGGTTCTCCTGGAGCTTGTCGCGGATGACGGCCAGGACGCACTTGAACTCCTCGTTGTCCGTCGAGGCGGGGTCGGGGAGCGTTCCGTCCTTCTCGAAGGCGATCTCGGCCTTGACGCCCTCGTGGATGAGGAGCGTGGCGTCGCCGCCGTCGTCGACGATGATCTCGGGGCCGTATGAGCCGTTCTTCTCAGTTTCCCAGGTCAGGGCCTGGAGTGTGCACCACCAGTACTCCTCGAGCGTCTCGCCCTTCCAAGCGAAGACGGGGACGCCTTTCTTGCCCTCGCGGCCCTTCACGACGGCCGCGGCGGCTTCGTCCTGCGTGCTGAAGATGTTGCACGACGCCCAGCGCAGCTCGGCGCCGAGGTCGAGAAGGGTCTCGATGAGCACGGCGGTCTGCACGGTCATGTGCAGCGAGCCCATGATGCGGGCGCCCTTGAGGGGCTGCTCGGCGCCGTACTCTTCGCGCGTCGAGATCAGACCGGGCATCTCGTGCTCGGCGAGGTGGATCTCCTTGCGGCCCCAGTCGGCGAGGTTGATGTCCTTGATTTTGTAGGGAAGGGGCTTGGTGCCGGCGGTTTTCGTGGTGGTGGGGGTGGCGGTCGCTGTCGTCACTTGGTGAGCTCCTTGAAATGGTTTCAGGTTCTTATTCGTCGGTGTTTCGATCGTGAACTGATTGAAAGATGATGTTCGTGCATCGGCGCCGATCGGAGGCGCCTTTCATGATGTTCGTGGTCAGTCTTTTCGGGTCTTTGTGTCCGGGGTGTCCGGGGCGCGACCGGTGGCGATGAAGAGCCCAGGTCCTTTCCCCTCGGCGGAGTCGGGCATGGGGATGACGCGCCTGCTTTCGAAGCCGGCGTCCTCCAGCAGGGAGTCGATCTCTTCTTCCGAGAAACCGAGGCGCTTGTGCCCCATGGTGGCGCGGTAGACGGTCCTGTCATGCTCCTGCATGTCGATGATCAGCGCCGTCCCGCCCGGACGGACGATGCGGCGCATCTCGGCGAGGGCTCCGGCGGGATCATCAAGATGGTGAAGCACCAGGGCGCAGGTGGCGGCGTCGACGGAGGCGTCCTCCTGCGGCAGGGCGAGGAGGTCGCCACGCACGAACTCGACGTTCTTATGACCGCGCAGCCTTTTCTTCGCGGCCTTGATCATGGGCGCCGACTGATCGACGGCGATGACATGCCTGACCAGCGGCGCCAGCAGTTCGGCGATGTTGCCTGTGCCGCAGCCGAGATCGGCGACGGTCCATTCGTGCGGAATGAGCCCGAGCAGGGCCCGGGGCGTGAAGTCGGGGCCGAAGAGGTCGACGCGGATGGCGTCCCACTCGCCGGCGACGCGCCCGAAGAAGGCCATGCTGTCGGCGCTGCGCTCTGCGAGGACGGAGTCCAGACGCCGATCGTCCTCGCGGAGCTGGGCCGAGTCGGCAAACTGACGCCGCACGGTGTTCCACAGCTCGCGGGATTCGGCGGGCAGGTCGTCGTGGAGCAGGCGGTAGTAGCTGGCGGTGCCCTCCGCCCGGCGCATGAGCCAGCCGGCGTCCGCCAGTAGCTTCAGATGGCGGCTGACGGTGGACTGGGGGAGCTGCACCACTTTCGCGACCTCGCCGACGGAGAGCTCGTCGCGCTCCAGCAGCCGCAGCAGTCGGAGGCGGATCTGCTCAGAAAGAGCGGCCAGCCGCTCGGTCAGAGGCGGGGCCTCCGAGTCGATGAGGGCGGGGGGACGGGGAGAGCGCTTGACCCGACGCCCGGAAGAAGCCTCACGGAGATCGGGGCGATCGTCCCGGCGGCTTGGGCGGTTGGCGGGGGATTTGGAGCGTCCCGGAGCGGAATGGGGGTCTGTCGGCTTCATCCGTTTATCCGGATGAAGTGTACGATGCAGGGGCGGGGTTGGCAAGCGGGCGAGGTCGTGGAACGCAAGGGCGACGACCATCGCAGCGGCATGCTGCGATGGCAGTCGGATCTTCGGACGTGTCAGATCAATGCAGTTGGCGCCTTGGGTGTCACCGTCCGCGCCGACCGCCTCCAGCGCCGCGGTTTCGCATTCCCCGCTTCATCATCTCGGACCGCAGGCCGCCGCTCTGGGCGTTTCCGGATGAGACCTGCTCGTTCATGCGATTGTCCATCGCTTCGCGCATGCGTTCGCGCATGGCCTCGCGATCTTCATCGGACATTTCCTGCGGGTTCCAGCGGCGTTCGCCTTCGGGGGGTCGTCGCTCACCGGCGCCGGGGCGCGGTCCCCACTGCGAGAAGTCGGGCTGCTCGCCGCGGGCGATGCGCCGGGCCATGTCGTCGAACATCTCCTCGCGCATGGCCCGCATGGCTTCGCGGGCCTGCTCGTTGCTGACCAGCTCGCGGCGTTCTTCCCAGGAAAGGTCGCTCATGAGGCGCTGGGCCTCGGCGGCGTACTGGCGACGGCGCTCGGGATCGAGGCGATCGAAGGCTGAGGACGACATCACCGCGACGGCCTGGTCGATGGTGGTGGGCAGCGGGGGGGTGCGTGTGGCGTACGCGGCGAAGACGCCTCCGAAGAGCGCGAGTGAGGCCGCGCTGATGCAGACGCAGGCGACGATCTTCTTCTTTTTCGGCGACCACGTCGCGTCGAGTGGTCTGCGGCTGGATTCGATCTGTTCGTCGAGGTCGATGCGTTCGGGCATGGCTGGCCGCTCCTTGCGGTATCGGCGTGGTGAGTTCGTTGCAGGTTATTCCGTTGCGGGACCGGCGTGGCCGTCAACGTAAAGCACATTGCGCGAGCTGTGGAAGAAATCCACCTGGACGATCCGGCCGTCCTGAGTCTCGAAGGCGCCTCCGTCGTAGTCGTGAAGCACAGGCGTCTCGGAGGGGAGTCGCCGGAGCACGCGCGCGAAGAATGTGTCCTCGAATCGCAGGCCCGAGAGGGCGATGATGTAGGTGTACGACATTCCGCTGTTACGGAGTCTGCCCTCCTCGTCCTCATATTCAAAGTCAAAAACGACGGGGTCGCCGGGGCAGCGGTAGACGAGGGAGTCGGGGTCGAGCTCGCTCTCGATGGCCTCGTTGAAGGGCGGGTCGGGGTCGCCGGAGAGCCAGGGGTCGGGCATGTAACGGGCCTGGGGAAAATAGTCGTCGTTGGCGTGCAGGTAGAGGGTCAGCGACTGGCCGATGCTGCGCAGGTTCGCGCTGCAGGCGGTGCGCCGGGCCGCATCGCGAACGCCGGGGAGCATCGCGAGCATGATGCCGAGCAGCACGGAGATGATGGAGATGACGACGAGCAACTCGAGCAGCGAGAAGCCGCGTCGCCGGGATGCAGAATGGGTGCGTGCAGGGATCATGCTGTCTGGTGAACGACCGCGGCGGTCTCTCATTGCATACACATCGGCCCGGAGCGGGTTTCTTTGCGGATTTCAATGGCCACAGGGGGTGTTCACCGTGATCCGGGAGATGCGGGGCCGGCTCACATCCTGTCCACCATCCGCTCGATCAGGTAGTTCGATTCATCCATGGCCCGTTCGCGGAAGTCTCCGAAGCAGGCGCTGATGCGGCGGAACTCCTCGATAAAGGCGGACCGGTCGGCCCGGGCGGCGATGGCAGCCAGCTCTTCGACGGCCCGCCGGTGGGCCTCCAATGCTTCGGGGCCACGGGCGTTCTTCAGAATGATGTCGGCGTACAGCTCGGGGTCCTGGCCGAAGAGGCGGCCGACCATGATGAGCTCGAGGCGATAAATGGGGCTGGTGTAGCGCAGCGTTTCGGCGACATCGGCGCCGAGATCCGCGAGTGTGCGCCCGAAGGCGATGGTGGCGAAGTGGCGCAGGACCTGGATGATCGCCATCATCGAGTCGTGGACTTTCGGCGTGGTGTTGACGACCTCGGCGCCCTCGCTCTCAAGCGTCGAGCGCAGCCACTGGGCCCATCGCTCGCCGCGGGCGGGACAGAAGGCGACGACCTGTCGATGCAGGGCGCCGGCGCTGGGGCCGAACATGGGGTGCGTACCCACGACTTCGCCGGGAAAGCAGCGGAGCATCGCCTCGACGGGGCCCTCCTTGAGACTGGTGATGTCCATGAGGAGGGCGTCGGGCCGCATCTTTGAAGCCACCTGCTCGATCACCTGCACTGTGACGGCGATGGGGACGCTGATCATGACCACGTCGGCCTTCGCCGCGGCGTCTGTGGGTGTGAGGGGCGTCTTCACATCGGCGATGAGGACTTCGTGGCCGAGCGTTTCAAAGCAGCGGGCGAAGAAGCGGCCCATGCCCCCGGCGCCGCCGATGATGGCGATCGTTTTTTTCTCAGTTGGTCGGGCCGCCCGGATGACATCACTCTGAACACGATGGCTCTGGAGGATGAGCTGGCGGAAGAGGTTTTCGATGGCGTCCGGGTCGACGCCGCGGCGGCGGGCTTCGTCGCGGCGGGCGCCGATCAGCTCCTCCTCACGGGAGCGATGGAAGAGCCTGGCGCCCTCGCGGCTCTTGTGCTTCGCCACCTGCTCCACGACGCCGAGGCGTTCGCAGACAAGGTCGAGAATGGCGCCGTCGATCGAATCGAGGCGACGGCGCAGCTCGTCGAGTTCCGGCGCTTTGTCGGCGTCCATGCGCGGCTCTGTGGGCGGTGAGCGGACTCAGCGGGCTTCGTCGGGGACGATGACGAAGCTGGGGCCGGGGATCTCGCCATAGGCGCGGATGCGCTGGCGGACCTCTTCGTTGTTCAGATCGAACGAGAGCGCCATGCGCAGGCGGCGCAGAGCGCGCTCGTCATCGCCAATGTTGGCGTAGAGCTCGGCGAGGGCGAGTTGCGGCTCGATGGTGCGCCCCCTGTCGATGCGGGCGGCGGTGAGCAGAGCGCGTTCTGCCTCATCCACATCGCCGGCGCGGAGCGCGAAGTGGCCGAGACGCAGGTAGTTCGCGACGTCGCGGCGCTGCTCGACGCGCTGGCGCAGGAAGCTGAACAGATCATCATGATCATCCGCCTCCAGCATCGCCTGGGCGAAGAGATCGACGATCCTTTCGTCGTTGGGGCGCAGGTTGTGGGCGACGGCGAGGTGTTCGCGCGCGGCGCGGGGACGCTCGAGGATGAGCAGCGTCTTGCCGAGATTGACGCGGTAGCGCCAGTCGGCGGGAGAGCGATCCACCACCTCAGAGTATTCGATGAAGGCGGTCTGGTACTCGCCGCGGTCGTAGGCGCGGTCGCCGACAGTGCGGACGGTCTCCAGGGAGCGAGGCCTGTCCGACGCGCACCCGCCGAGGGCGAGGGTCGTGGCCATCGAGACGAGGAGCAGGCAAGCGAGTGACTTCCGTGACATGTGAGCGCCTCCATGAACGCGGCGGACTGAGGAATCAAACCGGGTTATCGGCCGATTGCCGAGTCTACTCAAGACCGGGCCCGGCGCCACGGCGGATAGACTCGGGCATGGACATGTCCTGCCGCATGGCGCTGCTGCTCCACGAGACCCCGGATGGCGCCAGCCACCACGACTGGATGCTGGAGCGGGCGCCGGGGGGCCTTCTGGCGACCTTCCGGGTCGATGAGCGGATCGACCGGCTGGACGGGGGCGCCTTCGAGGCCGAGGCGATCGGGGACCATCGACGAGCGTATCTCGACTACGAGGGGGAGGTCTCCGGCGGTCGGGGACACGTGCGGCGTGTGGCATCGGGGTGGTGCGCGGCGCCGCGGTTCGAGAGGGACCGGATCGAGGTGGTGGCGGACTGGGGCGCGGGGCCGATTCGGATCCTGGGCGTGCGGCTCGAGGTCGGCGCCGAGTGCGAGCGGTGGATATTCAGGGTCAGTGCAGAAGTGTGAGCCGACTCGGGCGACACCGACGCCGCAAGCGGGTTGCATGAGAACGCCGATAGGAAGGGCATGTGTGGAATTTTCGGAATCGTCGCCGTGGCTGGTCGCGAGCCATCGCTTGATGACAGCGCGATTGAGCGGCTGCGGGACCGGATGGTCCACCGCGGGCCGGACGACGCCGGGCTTGTGCGGCGGCGCAACGCCGTGTTCGCCCACCGGCGCCTGAGCGTGATCGACCCGACGCCCGCCGGACGCCAGCCGATGGAGACGCCGGATGGGCGCTTCATCATCACCTACAACGGGGAGCTCTACAACGACGCTGAGCTCCGCCGCGAGCTGGCGCTCCGCGGCGTCCCGGCGGGCGGCTTCCGCTCGAACTGCGACACGGAGACCGTGCTTCACGCCTTCGCGACGTGGGGCACGGGCGCCTTTGAACGAATGCGCGGCATGTATGCGTTGGCGATCTATGACACGCGCGAGCACCTGCTGACGCTGGCGCGAGATCCGCTGGGCGTCAAGCCGCTCTACGTGTGGCAGGATTCGAAGATCGTCATCTTCGCCAGCGAGCCGGGGCCGATCCTGGCCCATTCGCTGGTCTCGGCGCGCCCGAACATGCGGATGGTGAGCGCCTACCTGACCACAATTCGCACCGTGCTGGGCAACGAGACGCTCTTCGAGGGCTTGCGCGCCCTCGGCGCCGGGCAGATGGCGCAGTGCCACATGGGCGGGCGGGCGCCGGTGATGCGCTTCATTGACCTGTGGAGGAGCGGGTCTCCATCTGCCTCACCGGATGCTGCGGCGTGCGCCGGGGGGCTGGTGCGCGATGCGGTGACGGATTCGGTGCGTGCGCACATGCGCTCGGATGTGCCCATCTGCGCCCTGCTGAGCGGCGGGCTGGACAGCTCCGCGATCGCGTCGGTGGCGGTGGGAGAGACTGATGCGCTCCGCACTTATTGCGCCGGCGCCGCTCGCGCTGATGACGCTGAGATCGAGGATGATTTTTCATGCGCCCGCCACATGGCTGAACACCTGGGGACTCGGCACGCAGAGGCGATCGTGACCGGTGAGCAGTTCCGCGAGCGGTGGCCGTGGATGGTGCGAGAGATGGGGACGCCGCTGAGCACGCCCAACGAAGTCGCAATTCATGCCGTCGCGGCCCGGCTGCGAGAAGACGGATGCATCGTGACGATCAGTGGCGAAGGCGCGGATGAGCTCTTCGCAGGGTACGAGGAGCCGATGTTGACCGCGATGCAGTTCGAGCGGCAGCGCCGGGCGGGAGGCATCGACATGAGCCCGGGGCGTTTTCAGCTCGAATCGAACGCGTGGATTCAGACCTCGGTGAAATCGGCCCTTTTCAATGCGGATCTATGGCACGCGCTGTCGGAAGATGCGTGGCTGTCGACGTGGTATGAACAGGCGTTCGATACAGGGGCGCTGGAAGTCGGCGACCAGGCTGATCCGCTGGAGGCTCACCTGCGGTTTCACCGGCGTGTGAACCTCACCGGGCTGCTGCAGCGAATGGACACCGCCACGATGCTCGCCTCAGTCGAAGGCCGCACGCCATTTGCGGATGTGCGGTTGGCGGCGCTGGCCGAATCATTACCCATGCACGTGAAATTCGCATGGGATGTCGGGGAGGAAACCGGCGGCGCGATCGCGACCGACGTCGGGGCGCGCAGCAAGATCGCCCTGCGCAGCGCGTTCGCTGATGTGCTGCCGCAGACCATTCTGCAGCGCAAGAAGGCAAGTTTTCCGCTGCCCTTCCAGGAGTGGCTGGCGGACTGCGGCCCGTGGCTGAGGCAGTCCCGGTTCGCGCAGGCGGTCTTTACGGAGGCTGCGATTGACGCGGTGGCGCAGAGCCCGTCTGAGCACTGGCGCCTGGCGTGGCCGATGGTGAACGTGGCGCTGTGGGGCGATGTGTGGTGGTGAGCGTGAGATCAGTCGAGGCCGATCGCACTGAGATCGAGTGTGAGTTGCGCCTTTTTTCGGAGTAATTTCGAGCATCTGGGGGTATGATCGGATGAATCTCGCGGGCCGTGGAGGCGCACGCGAACAGGAGATCCGGCGATGCCCGAGCGTCCTGACGATCTTGTCCCGGTCATCACGGTGGCCAGCGAATTCGAAGCCGGGGTGATCGTTGCGGCCCTGCGCGAGGAGGGGGTCGAGGCGAGGCAGAGCGTGACCGGGATCCAGAGCATCCTGGGTTCGAGCGCCGGATCACTGATCACGCCTGTGCAGGTGCTGGCGCCGCGAAAGGATGTGGAACGCGCCAAGGGGATGCTGGCGCGCATGCGCGAGGAGTCGGTGGACATCGACTGGTCGGAAGTGGATGTCGGCGAAGGGGAGTCGGTGGAGGAAGAGCGCCGGAGCGTGCGGGAGATGCGGAAGATCATCATGATTCTGATCGCCGCAGCGCTGGTGATTTTCTTCCTGATGACGATGCTGACGGGCGGCACAATCCCGATGGGGAGCGAATGAGCATGAGCCGAGACGATGACTTTGCGACGCTGACGACCGTGGCCAGTGAGTTCGAAGCGAATATCATGGTGGCGGCGCTGCGCGAAAACGGGATTGAATCGCGGTCATTCATCGCAGGCCTTCACCCATATATCGGTTCGGGCTCTGTCATATCCAGCGCCCAGATCGTGGTGCGAAAGAATGATCTTGAGCGAGCCGGGGAGCTGTTGAAAAGTTTGCGGCCGGAATCCGTCGACATTGACTGGTCCGAAATCGATGTCGGGAACGGTGAATCGCCGGCGCCAGCGCCTCAGAGTCGCCGCCGCAGGCGCGACAGGGTTTTTCGATTCATAGCGATCGGGATTCTGCTGTCGATCGCGCTCCATATCGGGCTCGCGATCATCGGCATCCTGTACAACCTTTTCATCTACCTGCTGACCAGATGAGACGCACAGCGGCTCAAGCGGCGCTCGCCGCCCGCTTGCGGCGTTCGCGCGGGTCCGCCACGGGCACAGCACTGAGAAGTGCCTTCGTATAGTCCTTCTGCGGCTCCTGCAGGATGCGCTCGCGCGGACCCTCCTCGACGATCTTCCCGCCCAGCATGACCGCGATGCGGTCGCACATGTGCTGGATCACCGCCATGTCGTGGCTGATGAAGAGGTAGCTCATGCCGAATTCACCCTGCAGGTCGCGCAGCAGGTTGAGGATCTGCGACTGGACGGAGACATCCAGCGCCGAGGTGGGCTCGTCGCAGACGATGAACTTGGGCGAGAGCGCCAGGGCGCGGGCGATGCCGATGCGCTGGCGCTGGCCTCCGGAGAACTCGTGGGGATAGCGATCCACGCAATTGCGCGGCATGCCGCAGCGTTCGAGAAGGGTCTGCACGCGCTCGCGCAGCTCGTCCTTGTCGTTGCAGACGCCGTGAACGCGCAGGGGCTCACTGACGATCGAGGCGATGCGCATGCGGGGGTTCAGTGATCCGGCGGGATCCTGGAAGATGATCTGCATTTCCTGTCGCAGGCGTTTCATCTCGGCGCCGCCGGCGGTGAGCAGATTGTTCCCGCGATATCGGACCTCGCCTGCGGTGGGGGGAATGAGCCGGAGCACGGCCCGGCCCAGCGTGGTCTTGCCGCAGCCGGATTCGCCGACCAGGCCGAGCGTTTCGCCTTCGCGGACATGAAAATCCACGCCATCGACGGCCTTCACCCATCCCGTGACCCGCTGCAGCACGCCGGAGCGGACGGGGAAGTGCACCTTCAGACCATTCACTTCAAGAATTGGCGGAGAACTTTTCTCTTCCGCCGCCGGGGGGGCCAACGCAGCGCCGCCCGACTCCCGCGAGGCTTTTTCCTCGGGTCGATGGGCGATCGAGCGCTCTTCCTGCGGCGTGTGCGCTTCCGGCGGGCTCTTTTCTCGGTCCTTTGGGTCTGTCATGATCTGGGTGGATCTTAGCAGTTTGCGCCGGAACGCAACCCCTTTGCCGGACACATCTTCGCGCAGACACGCCCGGGACGCGTGAGACACCGGTCAGAGGTTGATTCGATCGGGGCTTTGCCTGTATTCTGCGGGTTGCTCGCATGAGCAGCCGGGCTCGGAGGAGACGGTCTACATGGTTCTTCGGGGGCGGAGGTCGGACAGATGCGCACAGCCCCGAGATGTTCAGCCGGGCGGAGCGCCGGTCGCACAGGATACGATTCGGTCGCAACGCCAGGACAACTGGATTCGGGACAGAGAGATGAAATCCGCCGCCACTGCTTCGGCTGTGGGGATGCGCTGCGTCGTTGCGGCGTGAACGTGCAACGGATCATCGATCACCTGAATCACCTGCAGCGATGTCGGCGTCGTCGCCCGATCAATGTGTCCAGGCTTCATTACGAGGATCTGGCCCACGCCGCGGCGTGCGTGGACAATGCGTCGGGGGCGTGGGCGAGACTGATTGCGGAGAATGAAGGGCCGCTCATCCAGGCGGCCCAGCCGCAGGAGGGAACGACGCAGGCCGTGGTGACGGTGCGTCGGATGTTCATC
The DNA here is from genome assembly GCA_007693965.1 of Phycisphaeraceae bacterium. Classification (GTDB taxonomy): domain Bacteria; phylum Planctomycetota; class Phycisphaerae; order Phycisphaerales; family UBA1924; genus RECQ01. The sequence continues at coordinate 38,173 of RECQ01000052.1, forward strand.
GACCTGAGGCGCTCCAACAGTGATGATCGGCGCGGCTCTCTGGACCTGCGTCGCTATGGGGGTCAGACATCGCTCTCGGAATGGCTGCACGATCGGCTCATGGGCCGGCTGGCGGTCAACGCAGCGATCCGCCGGGCCAGCGCCGCCAGCGCCGACCTGCAGGCCCGCGATCAACGGCTGCGGCTGGCGATGGAGCTGCTGCACGAGGAGCGGATGTGCGTGCAGCGTCTGGCCGAGGCCCTGGCGCAGTCGTCGGAGTCGATCGCCGCCAACGCGTGCGGGAAGAGCGCCGAACCGGCGCATGTGCACGTGGAGTGATCCGGCCGCTCAACCGGGCTGGTCCAGCACCACACCTTCTCTGCGAAGTTCACCGCGCCGGAGCAGCACGGCTGCGCCGGGCGTCGCGTGATCGGTGCGGAGTTGGGCGAAGCAGAGAACAGCGCCGCCGTGTTGCGGGCTGGGCGCTGCGGTTGTGATCGAGCCGATGGGATCGTCGTCGGGCGAGGAGGCGGGGGTGATGCGGTCTCCGCGATGAGGGAGTTCCGAGGGGCTGACGCCTTCAAAGCGCAGACGCACCATGGTCTTCTTCGGTCGGCCCAGCGACTGCATGCGGGCGACGATCTCCTGGCCGAGGAAGCAGCCCTTGGTGAACGAGACGCGGTCTTTGAGGACGCCGGTTTCGTGGGGAAGGTCGTCGTGGCCGAAATCGAAGAGGCATTGCGGCCGGCTCGCCTCCAGACGGGCCACATCGAAAGCGCTCCAGCCGGCGGGTCGCACGCCATTGTGATTGCCGTTGACCGCCCCGCCCTGTTCGAGGAGTTGTTGATAAACCGCCGCGGCGTGTTCTGCGGGCATGAGCAGCTCGACACCGGGCGATCCGGAGCAATCATGCCGGTCCACGATGACATCGCAGCCGGCGATCCGCACGAGGGCGGCGGCGCCATCGACCAGATCGGAGAGAGGGGCGCCGGCAACGTGCTCGCCGACGGACTGAAGCAGCGCCAGGGATGCAGGACCGTGGACGCTCAGGCGGTGGGAGTGATCGGATTCATCGGCGAGCTGGACATCCTCGGTGATGATGTAGCCGTCCAGCGAGCGCAAGGTCCTGTCGACACAGACGGTGTCGAGATCGAAGAGGATGGCGTTTTCGAGGGCGATGAGTCGCAGATCGGCCTCGATGCGCCCCTTGCGATTGAGCCAGAACGATCGGCGGACCTGGAAGGGCGCGAAGCCCTTGAGCTCCTGGGTGAGCATGCGGTTGAGGAAATCGTGGCGATCGGCGCCGGCGACCCGGATGACGCCGCGGTCGGGCCGGTCCATGAGGATGCATCCGGCGTGCAGGGAGGCGTATTCAGCTTCGGCGTCGCCGTAGGAATCCACGACCTCCACACCCTCCCCGTCGCCCTCCGGAGCGTCGGGGGGGTGGAGTCGGAACGAGGCTTCCGCCTGCTGATGGAGTTTGCGGAGCGGGCTCTGACGCGTCATTGTGTCTCTCCGTCAACGAACTGACTGATCCAACAGATGCTATCCCCGCCGCGGCTGCAAGCGCGAATGCGGCCGCGGATTGGTGACGACAGAGGAGCCTGCGAGTGAATATCGACCTGCTGAAGCGGCTGTGTGAGACCCCGGGCGTGCCGGGGCGCGAGGAGCGCGTCCGGACCGTGATCGAAAAGGAAGTGAAGGGCCTCTTCGACGAGGTGTACACCGACCCGATGGGATCGCTGGTGTGCCGGCGCGAGCCGCGTGGCGGCAAGGGCGAGGGGAAGAAGAAGGGCGCCGGCAAGGAGGCGACGCGCGTCGTGCTGCTGTGCCACATGGACGAAATCGGGTTCTACGTCCGCCACATCGACGACAACGGCTTCGTGCGGGTTCAGAACGCCGGCGGCTTCGACACGCGCAACCTCTTCGCGCGCCGCGTGAAGGTCTGCACGCGCAAGCACGGCGACCTGTCCGGCGCCATGAACCCCGGTGGCCGGCCCATCCACATCGCCACCGACGAAGACAAGAAGAAGATCCCCGAGATCAAGGAGTTCATGATCGACATGGGCATGTCCGGCGATGAGGTGCGCAAGCGCGTCACCGTCGGCGACATGGTCGTGCTCGACGAGCCCTTCCTGGAGATGGGCGGCAAGTTCGTGAGCAAGGCCCTCGACAACCGGGCGGCGTGCTGGGCGGGCGTCGAGTCCGTGCGCGCCATCGACAAGGCGGGGACGGCTCACGCGTGCCAGATCAACGTGGTCTTCACGGTGCAGGAAGAGGTCGGCCTGCGCGGGGCCCGCACATCGGCCCACGCCATCCGCCCCCACATCGCCATCGGCGTTGATACGACGCTCGCCTGCGACACGCCGGGCGTGCCCGACGACGAGGCGGTCTCACGCCACGGCCAGGGCGCGGTGCTGGGCGTGATGGACGGCTCGATGATCGCGGATCACACGCTTGTCGATGAGCTTGAGGCTGCGGCGAAGAAGAACAAGATCGCGACGCAGCGTTCGATTCTTCCAAGAGGCGGCCAGGACGGCGGCGCCGCCCAGCTCGCCGCAGAGGGCTGCCGGGCCGCGGCGGTGCTGCTGGGTGTGCGCAACATTCACACCGTCACCGAGATGGTGGACCAGAAGGACGCGAAGGCGTATGTCGATCTGCTCGCCGCGTGGTTGCCGACGGTGTCGTGAGCAGCGCATCGAGTTTGGAACAGCTCAAAACAGACAACGCCCCCGGTATTCCCGAGGGCGTTGTCAAGGTGCGCTTCCCTGCGTTTCCGGATCGGGCGACTCATTCGCCCGTGTGTTTCGTCCTGATCAGTGCACCACCGAGGTCGCCTTCTCGATCGCCTCAACGACCTGGCGCATCTGGAAGGGCTTCTTCAGGAAGCCGTCGAAGCCCTGGCCCTTGAGTTGCATCGCCTGGCCTTCGGTGAGTTTGCCGCTCATGGCGACGATGCGGGTGAGCTGCAGGTCCTCGGAGTCGTGGATGAGCTGGGCGACATGGCGGGCGTCGCCGCCGCCGAGATGGAGGTCGAGCAGCATGACGTGGGGCTTGAATCGCTCGCATTCCATGCCGGCGCGAAAACCTTCGGTGACGGTTCGAACTTCGTAGTTGGTCTGCTCGGTGAGCAGGCGGGAGAGCGTTGCGGCGACTTCGGCGTCGTCGTCGACGACGAGGACGCGGATCTGACCCGCAGCGAGCCCGTCGAGCGGGATGCCGTGGGCTTTCATGAATCGCACGAGCTGGTTCACAGGGATTCGGCGATCCTTCGAGCCCGGAATTCGATAGCCCTTGAGCTGTCCGGCGTCGAACCACTTGCTGACAGTGCGCGGAGCGACATTGCAGATCTTCGCCACTTCCCCGGTTGTCAGGACTTCCTTGTCAAGTGGGATGGACATAGTCACACACACCTCGTGCTGGCCCGGCATCGATCCCCTCCGACCGATGCGGAGTCAGGCTTGCATCGGCCTGACCCGGGACGCGCTTGACGGCGGGCGTGAACTCCGCGCGCAATTCGCAGTATGCGGACGCGGCTGCAACCCTCATGCACTGGGAGTTTTTGCCGTGCTCGCGCGGATGATCGGACGCAACTTCAGCCGCCGCTGACGGGCGGCAGCAACGCGAGCTCGTCGCCATCCTGGAGCGGCGCATCAGCGCTGACAATCCGCTGGTTGACCGCGATCGCCAACGAGCCGCGCATCTCCGCGACCGCTTCGTGTTCCCGGACCAGCGCTTCCATCGCATCGAACGCGCTGGCGCTCTCCGGCAGCTCCAGCTCAAGCGAGCGCCGTTCGATCCGCTCTGCGAGCGACGCGAAGAAGAGTATGCGGACCTTCATTGAGCGCCGGGCCTCCCGACCTCCCACGCCCAGGGAAGAAATTCGATGGCGGCGCTCGGCTCAAGCGGCTCATCCGAGACCGGCAGTGCCGCCAGGCCGACTGTGGGAACAGTGTGGACCAGATCCCCGGAGCCCTCCCAGTTCGGAATCCGCACGCGTCCGGTCGCCTCGAGAACGCCGGGTCGGAAGGCCTGTCGACGTGGATTGGGCCGCACGGTCTCGGCGAGCTGCAGACGCCGCCACGGCAGTGCTTCACCGAGGCCGGCCAGAATCCGCAGCACGGGCCAGAGGAAGAGATGCGCTGTCACAAGCGCGGAGACGGGGTTTCCAGGCAGCGCCACGACCAGGGCGGACCCGCCTCGAACCCGCCCGACCAGGATGGGCCGCCCGGGCTGGATCGCCGCGCCTTGGAGCGAGACCTCAACGTCTGCGGCTTCGAACGCGCCAGGAAAGTGATCGCGTTCACCTGCGGAGACGCCCCCGATGGTGACAAGCACATCGCATGCGCCGAGCGCTGTTGCCACTGCATTTCTCGTCAGTTCCGCATCGTCGGCGATGTGCTCGAGTTCGATCAGGTCGGCGCCCATGATGGGGACCATCGCCTCAAGCATGGCGCCGTTTGAGCTGCGCACCTGGTGGGGCAGAAGCTCGGCGCCGGGCGTCTCGGGCGGGACGATCTCATCGCCGCTGGTGAGGACGAAGACGCCCGGGCGTCCGCCCCGCACTCGGGCGCTGGTCCGACCCATCGCGGCGCCGATAGCGACGTGATGGGGTGAAATTGTCAGCCCCCTCGGAAGCACGACATCGCCGGAGCGGGCGTCGACGCCGCGAGGGTGCACGCAGTCGCCCGGCCGGATCGGCCGCTCCGGAGAGAGCGTCACCACGGGCTCGCCACGGTCGGTCCATTCGTGGCGGATGACGGCGTCGGCGCCCGGGGGGAGTGGGGCGCCGGTGGCGATGCGAATGGCCTGGCCCGGTCCGATGGCGGCGGCGGCGGGAGCGCCCGCCGGGGTCTCGCCGGTGATCCGCATGCGGGCGCCGGGGGCGGCCTCAGAGGCTCGGAGGGCGTACCCGTCCATAATCGAGCGATCGAAGGGGGGCTGGTCTCGATCGGCGACGATGTCCTCCGCCAGATGGGCGCCGAGGGCCCTGCGAAGCGGTCGCTCACGGGGCTGACGGGCCGCGACGGCGGCATGTGCCGACTTGAGGGCGAGGGCAAGGGCGGTGGAATAGTCAGGCAGAGCGGGCACGATCGAACTGTACACGCCCGGATTGAAAACGGGATTGGCCGAAATCGGGACGTTCACATCCTCCGGATTGACATTTTTTCGCCTCTGCGGCTAGATTGAAGGGCTCTCCGACGGATCCAGGGAGGCCTTGCCGGCGTATGTTTATGAAGCGGCGGGCGCGGAGGGCGCGATCTGTCCATCGTCTCGCCTGTCCCCGGTCCAGAATCGACGTTACGAGAGGTCGGGGCCGACAAGTCCCACAGCCCGCCTCTGGGTTGTCATTCAATCGCCCCGCCTCGTGCAAGGAGCCGACCGTGTCGCACCGCCAACGAGTTCTCCGGCCGCTGACCTGCCTTTTCGCGGCCGCGCTCATGTGTTCGCTCTCCGCCGCGCCTGTCGTCGCCCAGTCCGGCAGGCAGAATCCGGAGGAGATGAGCACCGAGCAGCTCCTGAGCGATTTCACGCATTTCGTGTACATCGATCAGTTCGAGCTCGCCGAGGCGTACGCCCGCGCGATTCTGGAGCGGGGTCTGGAGCCGGTCGAGCTCCTGGGCGTCATTGAGGACGACCCCAACATGCCGCAGCGCTTCCAGCAGGTGATCCGGCGGGCAATGATGGTTCCGGAGCTGGAGCCGGTCGCTGCTGAACTGAGTGAGATGTACTCCCGGGGTCGCCTGGACCGGGCGCGCAACCCGGATGAGATCGCGCGCAACATCGCAATGCTGGACGGCAACCAGCGGGCCCGCCTCATGGCCCGCGAGCGGCTCACCTTCGTGGGTGAGTACGCCGCGCCCCAGCTTCTCGAAGTGCTGCTCGCGCGATCCAACCCCTCGCTTGAGGTGCAGGTCGAGAACCTGCTGGTCGAGATGGGCGGCGATGCTGTGATCCCGCTCTCCGAAGCCCTGCTCGGCGTGGATGAATCAACGCAATCGCTGCTGGCTCGCACGCTTGGACGAATCGGCAACAGCGCGGCCCTGCCGTATCTCTACGAAGTGCTGCGCACCAACTCCTCTCGCACCGTTCGGGGAGAAGTCGAGCGGTCCATCTTGCGCATTCAGCAGCGCGAAGTGGATCCTGGAATCTCGATCGCTGAGCTCTACTGGGGGCTTGGCGAACGGTATTACCGTGGCTCGCGCAGTCTGGTCCGCTTCCCGAATGAAAGCCACCAGCTTCTGTGGAACTATGACCCCGGCATCGGCCTCTATCCGACGCCCATTCGCACGGAAGTCTTCCACATCATGCGCGCCATGGAGCTGGCTGAGCGGGCCTTGGCCGGCGATCCGGAGCACGAGAACGCGATCGGACTGTGGCTGGCTGCGAATTTCTCGCGCGAAATCCATGAGCCCGAGGGATACGCCAACCCGGTGTATTCCCCCGATCGGCGCGACGCCCTGTATTACGCGGTGATGTCGGGCGCCGGTCACGCGCAGCGCGTGCTCGAGCGGGCCATCGACGATCGCGATACCCCGCTGGCCCGTCGGGCGATCGAGGCGGTCGCGCTGACCGCCGGCGATGCGAGCCTGTGGTCGGGTCTCGGCGCCCGCAGGCCGCTGCTTGAGGCTTTGTCGTATCCTGATCGGCGTGTGCAGTACGAGGCGGCCCTGGCGCTGGCGCAGGCCAAGCCTGTCAGCCAGTTCCCCGGCGCCGAGCGCGTCACGCCGATCCTGGCCGGCGCTGTCCCAGACGCCTCGGAGCGCTTCGCGGTCGTGCTTGCGGTGGACATCGAGCGCCAGCAGGATCTCCGCGACCTGCTCATGGAGGAGGGCTACACGGTGCTGCAGGCGGGCGTCGCGCTCGCGGATGTCGCCGAGGCCATCGCCGATGCGCCGGGCGTCGATCTGCTGGTGGCGGATCTGCCGGCCCGCGCATCACGCGTGCTGCTTGAGCGCGTGCGTGAGACACCGCGGCTGGAAGCCACGCCGCTGCTGGCGATGATGCCCACGGAGGCGTGGAACGAACTGTGGCCGCGCTACGAAGAGAATCCGATGACGGAAGTGTCGCGCACCGGGCTTTCCGACTCGCAGATCGCAGAGCGTGTGACCCGGCTGGTGAGGGAAGCCGCCGGACCGGTGGTTTCGGAAGCCGAGGCGCGCGCCTACGCCGTCCGTTCGCTCGACACGCTGCGCGACCTGGCCATCAGCCGCAATCCGGTGCTGGATGTCTCGGACGCCGCCGCGCCGCTGATCAGCGCGATCGGTGATACGACGGGAGAGATCCAGCTCAAGGTCGCCGATGTGCTGGCGCGCATCAATGAACAACGCGCCCAGGTGGCGCTGATGGATGCGGCCCTGCGAACGCAAGGCATGACGACCCGCACACGCATCGAGCTCATGCAGCGCGTGGCGGAGTCGGCCAAGAGCTTCGGCAACATGCTGGAGTCGCGGCACATACGCGAAATCACACGGCTGGCCCAGACCGGCGCCCAGGAAGAAGCGACCGCCGCGGCCGCGCTGATCGGCGCGCTCAACCTGCCCGAGATACAGCTCGCGCCGCTGATTCTCGGCGATGGGTGAGCCGCTCCGCTGCTGCGTCGTTGTGAATACGTGATGGGACCTTGATGACGACGTCGCTGCGTTGCCGGGCGATTTCTGAATCAGACCGTCTTCTTCCCTCAGCGCCGCTCGAACTCCGCAATTCAATTTCCGGACCTGTTAAGCCTGACCGCATGGCGCAGCTGTGCGGGCGGCGGCGGGCGCACATCGGCGAGAACCACATGGCGGGTGTGCGGGAGTGAAGCCTTCGGACATGTCTGACGATGAGCACCCTCGTCCCGGTCCATCAGGCCGGTCGGACGGCGGTCGGGCCATGCGCTCGGGCCACTGGTTCGACCGGTGTGATGGGTCGGGAGAATCCGGGCGGATCGGCGTCGACGGGCGCTGCAAGACCGCCGCGTTCGAACGGACCTCTTTGAGGAGTGAGCTCACATGCGTGCATCAATTCGGAAGGGTTTCACACTGGTCGAGATTCTGATTGTGGTCGTGATCCTGGGGATCCTGGCCGCGATCGTCGTGCCTCAGTTCACCAGCGCCAGCCAGGAAGCCATCAAGGGCGCCCTGAACAGCCAGCTGCAGACGATCAACAGCCAGGTTGAGCTGTATCGTGTGCAGAACGCGGGCGTTCTGCCGCATAATGACAACGACAACCCCATGCTTGTGCCGGCTGAATGGAACGGTTGGGGCGTTTTGGTGGAAGATGATTACCTGAAGTCCGAGCCACGGAATGGCTACACGCGTACTAGGAACATCGTTGCCAATACTTTCACAGTCAATCCGGATACGGATGGCACAGCAGCGGGATGGACCTACAACAACACGACTGGTCAGGTGGCCGCCAATGGCTACAATCACGTGGACAATATTTTGGCCAGTGACGACAACACCCTTGGTGGTTGGACACCTTGGTGAATTCTGTCCTAAAGTTCATGTAGATGGTACACTTGCCTTGATCTACTTTTGCTGACTATTACATCTTCAGCACAATCAATTGACAACCCAGTACAGTCGGGCTCTTAGCGGGGCCTGACTGTTTTGCGCAGGGGGATGATATACGTACGCGTGCAGAACGCTGGCACACTGCCTCACCTTCACGAGACGATCGCCCCCACCGGCGACACTGGTGAGAATATCGGCGGCACCCAGCATACCAGCTGGGGCGTCTTCGTCGAGAACAACTACCTGAAGGCCGAGCCCCGCAACGGCTTCACCCGCAGCACCGCCGTCGTTGCCGCAGCCACGCCCACCGCGTGGGCCCAGGGCATCGACCAGGGCTGGACCTATTCCAACGCCACCAACAACACGGCCGGCACTGTCAACGCCGTCGGCTATGACAAGGTCAACAACCTGCTCGCCAATGAGGATGACTACGTCGCCGCGACCGCGGACGAGTGGTGATCCTCGACCTGATCGCGTGATCACCGATCACGCCTGATCAACGAATCCAACGATCACGGCCGGGCCCTTCGCGGGGCCCGGTCGTCTTTTTGCGCCATGGCGAGCAAGTTGGGTGCCGTGGCAAGCTTGTTTTTGCTTGCCACGTGAATGGAGAAACACTGTCCGAACTTTCGAATTCACCGTCGTTTCTGTTTCAGGACCACCGACAGAATCACGCTCTCGAACGTCCGTGTGGCGGGTGCCGTGGCAAGCTTGTTTCTGCTTGCCACGCGAATGGAAGAACACCGACCGAACCCCCGAAATCACCGTCGTTTTCTGGATAAGGCCTCCGAAGGATTCACGCATTCGAACGTTCGCGTGGCAAGCAAAAAGAAGCTTGCCACGGCACCCAGCAAGCTTGTTTCTGCTTGCCACGTGAATGGAATTACACCGTCCGAACCCCCGAAATCACCGTCGTTCTCTAGATCAGGCCTCCGAGGTGTTCGCGCATTCGAACGTTCGCGTGGCAAGCAAAATGAAGCTTGCCACGGCGCCCAAACTCCTTGCCACGGCGCCCACGCCAGCTCAATTACTCTGTGTTTCCCCACTCCTCCGGATCGATCGCGTGCGGGCCTGCTCTCTTCTGGTCATACCATCGCGCCGAGGACCACTTCCAGTCTGTCGGTCGGTCGACCAGACCGCGGCGGACGGGGTTGTCGTGGATGTAGTCGAACTTCTCTTCAAACTCCTTCTGCGTGTAGATGTTCCGGTCGTAGCCGCCGCCTCGAAGCCAGAAGCGGTGGCGGCCATCGGCGTCGGTGATACGAGGGAGTATCGGCGCATCCAGCTCGCGCCATCGCTCAAGGATCTCATACGCGAAGGGACGTTTGAGCCTATAAAGAAAGCGATCGACAGAAATCTCCGGGAGTCGCGGCAGCAGAAGCAGGTGAACATGCTCGGGCATGATCACCCACGCCACCAGCCGCTGAGTCTGTTCGATGCTCAACTCCGCCAGGCGAAGGGCAAAGGCGGTCTTTATCTGATCGTTCGAAAAAAGCGGGAGCCGCTGATGGCACGAAAACGTCAGGAACCGATGCTCACCCGGGGCCTCACAGCGCACGCGGTGTCGACGTTTCGATTGCGACATGGTGTAAAAATTGTGGTTTGAATAGAGTGAATCTGCAAGCTGACGCCCTGGCGGACGAGTCAGGCGCTGTGGCGAGTCGAGTGCGGGGTGCCGTGGCAAGCTTCCTTTTGCTTGCCACGCGAATGTTCAAATGCGTGAATACTTCGGTGGCCTGACCCAGAAAACGCCGGTGAATTCGAGGGTTCGGACGGTATTGTTCCACTCGCGTGGCAAGCAAAAACAAGCTTGCCACGGCACCCGCCGCAGAGCCGGCTCTGCCACGGCGCCCCTCTTGCTGCACTACGGCGCCCCAGCTTTGACGCTACCCTCCCGCCATGTCCTCGAACACATCTCCCGTCATCACGCGTTTCGCTCCCTCGCCCACCGGCCACCTCCACATCGGCGGCGCCCGCACCGCGCTCTTCGCGTGGGCCTACGCACGGCGCCATGGCGGCGTCTTCGTCCTGCGCATTGAGGACACCGACCAGGCACGGTCGAGCGAGGAGTCCACCCGCGGCATCCTCCAGGATCTGGCGTGGCTTGACATCCTGTGGGATGAGGGGCCGGAGTTCGCGTCGGAGGGCGGCAAGGCGAGCGGCGGCGACCCCCGCGGCGTCGGGCCCTTCTCCCAGTCGCAGCGGCTCGATCTCTACAACGCCCACATGGAGCGGCTGATCGACGCCGGGCGGGCGTATCACGCGTTCGAGTCGCCGGAGGAGCTGGACGAGAAGCGCAAGGCCTCGCTCGCCGCGGGCAGGCAGCACCGTTACGACCGGGCGGCGCTGGAGGTTCCGGAGCAGGAGCGCAAGCGTCGGGCGGCGGCGGGGGAGCCGCACGTGGTTCGGTTCCGTGTGCCGGACGGCGCCATCACACTGACCGACGAGGTGCTGGGCGAGGTGACGCTGGCGCCGGGGGAGGTGGACGACTTCATCATCCGCAAGCGCGACGGGTTCCCGACGTACCACTTCGCGGTGGTGGTCGATGACGAGCTGATGGGCGTGACCCACGTGATCCGCGGCCAGGAGCACCTGAACAACACGCCGCGGCATGTGGCGCTGCAGGAGGCGCTGGGGTTCCGGGTTCCGAAATTCGCGCACCTGCCGCTGATCTTCAGCGCCGACGGCTCGAAGATGTCCAAGCGCGACAAGGACAAGGCGGCCCGGGACGCGTGCAAGCGGGCCGGCGTCGAGGGGCCGCCGGCGACGAACATCAGCGCCGATGAGTTCGCGGCGTGGATGAAGGACAACAAACGCCAGCTCCAGACTGAACAGCTCGCGGCGATGGCCGAGTCGATGGGGCTGGAGCTGCCGGAGATCGACGTCGAGGACTTTCGGGCCGCGGGATATCTGCCCGATGTCGTGTGCAACTACATCTCGCTGCTGGGCTGGTCGCCGCCCGCGGAGGCGGGGAAGGACATCGAGAAGTTCGACATGGCGTTTTTGTGCAAGTGGTTCGAGTTGGGGCGGATTGGCAAGACGAATGCGCGCTTCGACCGCAACAAGCTGCTGGCCTTCAACAACGATGCGATCGGCGCCATGTCGGATGAGGAGTTCGCGGACCGCTGGCGTGAGTGGTGCGCGCGGTACGAGCCGCAGCTTCCCGAACGGCTGGGAGCCGATCGCTTCGCAATGCTGGCCGCGGCGCTTCGGCCCCGGACCAAGACCCTGCGCGAGGCCGCGGCGGGGGCGGGCTTTGCGCTGCTCCCCGACGACGCCATCGAGTTCGACGCCAAGGCGGTCGAGAAGACGCTGAAGAAGAACGACGGCGAGGGCCTGGCGGTCCTGCGCGAACTGAAGCCACTGCTGGAGGCCCTGCCGACGTTCGACCCGGCGCCGATTCACACCGTGCTCGAGACCTACGCGGCGGAGAAGGGGCTCGGCATGGGCAAGATCGCCCAACCGCTGCGCGTGGCCCTGACGGGAGGCACGGTCAGCCCCCCGATCGACGCTACGGTGGCGGTGCTGGGGCGGGAAGCGGTGGTGGGGCGGATTGAGCGGTGCGTCCGAGAAATTGGCGGCTGAGCATGTAGGGGCGAAGGGCATTTGTCCACGCTCACGGAGCGGAATAGACTGGTCGATAGACCAGTCGGTATGGAGGCCCATCATGCGCCGCAAGAACCCCACTGAAAAACGGATCGGCTCATACGAAGCCAAGACACATCTGTCGCGGCTGCTCGATGATGTTGAAAAGGGTGATGCGTTCACCATCACGAGGCGCGGCGTTCCCGTCGCCAGGCTCACGCCGGTGGAGGGTCGCGATCGGGATCGTGTTCGCAAAGCGATCGCGCGGCTCCGTGCCGGACGACCCGGCGTCGGCGATGCAGACTCCGGTGAGATCAGGCGCATGATCGACGAAGGGCGGCGTCGGTGAAGGGCCTTGTCGTCGATTGCTCGGTCACGGCGGTGTGGCTGCTCGAAGATGAGGACGACCGAGTCGCGATCGCTGCGCTGGAGGCGGTCGACACGACGCCGATCAGCGTTCCTGCGCTCTGGATTTACGAGGTGATGAATGTGCTCGTGGTTGCGGAGCGGCGCAAGCGTCTGAAGGCGAAGAAGTTCAACGTGCTCCTGGAGGAGCTTGCGGAGATCCCCATCGCCATTGAGCACGATGTGGACCCGAACCGGGTCATCGAGATCGCCCGGCGCCAGAAACTCTCGGCGTACGACGCCGCCTATGTCGAGCTTGCGCAACGCAAGTCGTACGAGCTTTGCACGCTCGACCAAGGCATGAAGAAAGCCGCACGCGCGGAAGGCGTCAGCCTCTTTGAACCGGCGTGATATGCGGTAGATGCGTGGATCGGCCTACAGCGCCTCAGACGGCTGCGAAGTCAGCGTGTCGCGGATGTGCCACTCGAACGAGCCGATCGCCGCCGGGCTCGCCGGGTCCGCGTCTTTCGGGGGCATGCGTTGGGTGTATGTGCCGTCGGGCTGCATATCCCAGGCGCAGAGGTGATCGTCGAGCGCGACATCAAGGATGGCTTTGAGGCGTTTGCGCAGGTCGCGGTTGAGAACCGGCGCTGCGGCTTCGACGCGGTAGTTAAGGTTGCGGACCATCCAGTCGCCGGAGTTGATGAACCATTCGCCATCCAGCGGATCGTCCTTACCGGCGCCGAAGTGGAAGATGCGCGAGTGTTCGAGGAAACGTCCGATGACAGAGATGACTCGGATGTTGTCGCTGACGCCCGGAACGCCGGGTCGGAGGCAGCAGAAGCCGCGGACGATCAGGTCGATCTGCACGCCCGCCTGCGAAGCCTCGTAGAGGCGCTCGGAGATCTGCCGGTCCTCCATCGAGTTCATCTTGGCGATGATGCGCCCCCGGCCGCCGGCTTTGGCGATTTCGATCTCGCGATCGATCATGTCATTGAAGCGGCGGCGCATGCTGACGGGGGCGACGAGCAGCCGGTTGTATTCCTTCTTGCGCGAGCGGCCGGTGAGGTAGTTGAAGAGGTTGACCACGTCCTCGGTGATGGCGGGATCGCAGGTGAGCAGGCCGACATCGGTGTAGAGCCGCGCGGTGCGCGAGTTGTAGTTTCCGGTGCCGATGTGGGCGTAGGTGCGCAGTCCGTCCGCTTCCTGGCGCACCACGAGGGCCAGCTTGCAGTGCGTCTTGAGGCCGACGACGCCGTAGGCAACGTGCACGCCGGCTTTCTCCAGAAGCTGGGCCATCTGGATGTTGGTCGATTCATCGAAGCGGGCCCGCAGTTCGACCAGGCACGCCACCTGCTTGCCGCTCTCGGCGGCCCGGATCATTTCCGGCACGAAGACCGAACTGGGGCTGGTGCGGTAGAGCGTCTGCTTGATGGCGAGAACCTTCGGATCCCTCGCCGCGGCGGTGATGAAACGCTCGACGCTGGTGGTGAAGGACTCGTACGGGTGGTGCACCAGCAGGTCGCCCTGGCGGATGATCGAGAAGATGTCGGCGTCCTCGTCGACCAGCCGCGGCGTGGTGACAGGGTTCCACTGCTCATACTTGAGGTCGGGGCGGTTGAGGTCAGCGACGGCGGAGAGGCCGCTGTAGTCGAGCGGGCCGAGGCGCTTGTAGACGTCCTGGGGCTTCAGGTCGAGCTCGTCCATCACGAAGTGGAGCAATGTGGGCGAGGCGTCCGGCCAGCACTCGAGGCGGATGGCGCGGGCGAAGCGGCGCTGCCGCAGCTCCTGCTCGATGGTTTCGAGCAGGTCGTCGATGTCGGCGTCTTCGCGGTCAGGCTCGGCGTTTCGGGTGACGCGGAAGGGCATCACATCGACGATGTGCATGTCGGGGAACAGATCGTCGAGGTTGTAGCGGATGAGGTCCGGAAGGTTGACCATGCGCACTGAATAGTGCGAGCCGTCGGGGTCGACCGGGATCCAGCGCGGGATGGCGCTCGGCACCTTCACGCGGGCGAAGAGCTGCTCGGACTGATCGGGGTGCGTGAGAAGCACGCCGATCGACGTGCTCAGATTCGAGATGAAGGGGAAGCGATGGCCGGGGTCGACCGCCAGAGGCGTGAGCAGGGGGAAGACGTTGCGCCGGAACCAGTCATCAATGCGCTCGCGCTCCAGCGTGGTGAGCGAGTTGTAGGGCGTGAGCTCGATTCCGGCCTCGGTGAGGGCCGGGATGATGCTGTTCTCGTAGCAGTCCGCCTGCTCGGCCTGGAGTTCGAGAATCAGGTCGCGGATGGCCTGAAGCTGCTCGCCAGGCGTGAGGCCGTCGCCGGAGCGCGTGGCGACGCCCGCCTCGAGCTGGCGCTTCAGCCCACCGACGCGCTTCATGAAGAACTCGTCAAGGTTGGAGCTGAAGATGGCCAGAAAGCGAACGCGCTCCAGCAGCGGCGTGCGATCGTCGGTGGCCAGGCGGAGCACTCGCCGGTTGAATTCGAGCCACGTGAGCTCGCGGTTGAGCATCTTTTCCTCTTCCGGAAGGTTCTGGAGAGGCTCCTGCTCCGGCAGATCGGCTTTGCTGGTCGCGGTCGTCATGGTGTCACGGGGACGATGCATGTTCCTGATTCATTGCGGTTCGGGCGGATGGTAGGTCGCCTCACAGCCGGGCGCCTCGGTGACGCCGACACGGCTGACTCGGGCGCCTGCGGGCAACTCCCGGGCCAGGGCGCTTTGCAATTGCTCGGCGATGTGCCGGGCGACATGCTCGGCCGTAGGGTTCAATCGGTCGAAGGGGGCGATGGCGTTGAGGTCGCGGTTGTGGAAGGGCGCCACGACCTCCTTCAGCGATCGCTCGACGAGGTGAAAGTCGCACAGCAGACCGTCTGCATCAAGTGTGTCGCCTTGCACCACGACGGTCACACGCCAGTTGTGGCCGTGGACGGGCTCGCGTTCTCCCGCGATTGTGATGGCGTGGGCCGCGGCGAATTCGGACTGGATGGTCAGTTCGTACACGATTTCGAGTATACGCCCGGCGCCCCGACCGGAGCAGCCCTCGCGCGCCGATCGGGGCGCACGGGCCGTGAGCCCCTGCCCGCTGTATCCTTTCCGCATGGAGAGACAGACCGCCAGCGCAGGAGCACAACAACAGTCCGCCCGGGACACCGGCGCTTCGCCCCTCATGATCACGGTGAGCGGCTGCCGCGGCGTCGTCGGGGGCTCGCTGACGCCGGAGACCATCTGCCGCTACGTCGGAGCCTTCTCGGCGTGGCTGGAAGAGCAGAAGGCGCCGGGAGACGGGCCTGTCGTCGTCGGGCGCGACGGGCGGCGGGGGGGCGATGTGATCGCCGACATCGCGATGAGCGCCCTGCGGGCCTCCGGTCGGCGCGTGATTGATCTCGGCATCGCCATGACCGCAACGACCGGCCTGATGGTGCGCCGCCACAACGGCGCAGGCGGGCTCGTCGTGACCGCCAGCCACAACCCCGCCGAATGGAACGGCCTCAAGCCTCTCACCGCTGACGGGCGCGCTCCAGACGCATCCCAGGCGGAGCGAATCGTCACGCTCTTTCATGAAGGCCGGCGCGTGCTGGCGCCGCACGATGCCCTGGGCGCCCGCGACGGCGACGACACCGGGCATCATGCCCACGTCGCCGCGGTGCTGGAGGCGATCGATCGGGTCGTGAACATCGACCAGATCAAGCGTCGCGGCGTGCGCGTGGCTCTCGACTCATTGAACTGCTCCGGCGCGGTCGGCGGCATGCTGCTTCTTGATGCGCTGGGATGCGAGCTGATCCACGTGAACCGCGATTCGTCCGGCGACTTTCCCCACCCGCCTGAGCCGATTGAAGAGCACCTCAAAGACCTGTGCATGCTCGTCAAGGAGAGCTTCTGCGACATCGGCTTTGCTCAGGACCCCGACGCCGATCGGCTGGTGATCGTGGATGAGAAGGGGACCTACATCGGCGAGGAGTACACGCTGGCGCTCGGCGCCGAGGCGCTGCTGGGGGCGGGCGGCTTCGGCTCCGCAGCGACTCTGGCGGCCAACCTCTCGACCAGCCGCATGATCGACGATGTCGCGAAGAAGCACCGGGCCCGCGTGGTGCGCACGCCGGTGGGCGAGGCGAACGTCGTCAGCGCCATGGTGCGCGAAGGGTGCGCGCTGGGCGGCGAAGGAAACGGCGGCGTGGTCTGGCCCGAGATCGTTCACATCCGCGACAGCCTCTCGGCCATCGCTCTCACGCTGGCGCTGATGACCCGCGAGAACGCGTCGCTGAGCGAGCTGGTCGGGCGCACACCGGCCTACGCGATCGACAAAAGAAAAGTCGCGATCCGCGAGGGGCTTGCGGACAAAGCGTCGGCTGCGATCCGCCAGCGCTGGAGCAAGGCCCGCATCGACACGCAGGACGGAGTGCGGATTGATCTGGACGACGAGGGCGCGTGGTTGCACGTCCGCGCCAGCAACACCGAGCCGATCCTCCGCCTCATCGCCGAAGCGCCGACCAAGCAGCGCGCTGCGGCCCTGCTCGACGAGGCGCAGAGCGTGATCGAAGGCGCATGAGCGCTGCGTTCGTCAGCGACGACGGCGCCGGCGGGGCGCTGATCCGGGTGAAGGCCGTGCCGGGCGCGCGGAGCGATGAGATCTCGGGGGTTCTGGGCGATCGATTGAAGGTGCGAATCTCGGCGCCGCCGGAGGGCGGGAAGGCGAACCGGGCGATCGCGAAGCTGCTGGCGCGGTCGCTGGGCGTGAAGCCGCGCGATGTCGAGCTCGTGGCGGGGCCGTCGAGCGCGGAGAAGACATTCCGCGTCGCCGGTGCGGAGGCCGAGCGCGTGGAGAACGCGTTGAGCGGATCTTCGTAGCGAACTCAGGCCGGGCGGGGAATCATGCCGGGGGTCGGGCCCTCGTCCTCGCGCGGCTTCTGCTTGCGCGGAGGCGCATCGGACTGGGCCTTGCGGGCTTCATCCGCCAGCAGGTCGCTGACGGTGGGCTTGCTGAGCGCCTCGCCGCGCATGAGTCGTTCGACCTCGTCGGCGCTCAGTGTTTCGTGCTTGAGAAGGGCCTCGGCGACTGCCTCGACCTTCTCCCAGTTGTCCTTGAGCGTCTGCTCGGCGTCGCCGTAGGCCTCGTCGCTGAGACGCTTGACTTCCTGGTCGATGATGCGGGCGGTTTCGTCGGAGTAGTCCTTGTCGGGCAGGTACATCTCGCGCGAGTCGCTGCCGGCGTAGCGGACGAAGCCGAGCTTATCGCTCATGCCCCATTCGAGAATCATGGTGCGAGCAATGCGCGTCACCTGCGCGATATCGCTGGCGGCGCCGCTGGAGACATCGCCAGTCTTGACCATCTCCGCGACGCGCCCGCCGCAGGCGACGCGCATCATGGATTGCAGCCATTTGAGACCGAAGCCGTGGCGATCCTTTTCGGGGAGCGACATGCTGGCCCCGCCATACTCCCCGCGAGGAATGATGGTGACCTTGTGCAGTGGATCTGTATTCGGAAGCAGAACCTGCAGGATGGCGTGGCCGGCCTCGTGGTAGGCGGTGGCGACGCGCTCCTCCTCCTCGACCACGCGGCTTCTGCGCTGACGTCCGAACTTCACCTTGTCACGGGCCTCCTCCAGATCCTCCTGCTCGATGAAGTCCTTGTCGGCCATCGTCGCCATGATGGCGGCCTCGTTCATGATCGCCGCGAGGTCGGCGCCGGAGAACATCGGCGTGGCCCGCGCGATGCGCTCCAGATCGACATCCGGACCGAGCTTCACCTTCTTGGAGTGAACCTTCAGGATCTCCATGCGCCCCTTCACGTCCGGAAGCGGGATGGTGACCTGTCGGTCGAAGCGGCCGGGCCGCGTGAGGGCGGGATCGAGCACATCGGGCCGGTTGGTGGCGGCGATGACAATGATCTGATCGGAGGTCTCGAAGCCGTCCATCTCGACGAGGATGGCGTTGAGCGTCTGCTCGCGCTCGTCGTGGCCGCCGGTGGTGAAGCCGCCGCCGCGACGACGCCCGACGGCGTCGATCTCGTCGAGGAAGATGATGCAGGGCGAGTTCTCCTTGGCCTGCTTGAAGAGATCGCGCACGCGGCTGGCGCCGACGCCCACGAACATCTCGACAAAGTCGGAGCCGGAGATGGAGAAGAAGGGCACGTCCGCCTCGCCGGCGATAGCCTTGGCGAGGAGCGTCTTGCCGCAGCCGGGCGGACCCGAGAGCAGCACGCCGCGGGGGATGCGCCCGCCGAGCTTGGTGAACTTCTTGGGCGTCTTGAGGAACTCGATGATCTCGGAGACTTCCTCCTTGGGCTCCTGAACGCCTGCGACGTCCTTGAACGTGACGCCGGTCATCGACTTGGCGGTCACACGGTGGCGCGAGCGGCCGAAGTTGCCGAGCATCCCGCCTCCGGAGCTCATGCTGCGCAGGCCGCGCAGGATGATGAAGATCCAGATGATGACCAGCAGCGTGATGATGAAGAAGGGGCTGAGGAAGAAGTGCCACCACGGGGGCGTGGCCCGGTCCTCGAAGTTGCCGCCGGTGAGGGCGTTGAGCTCGTTGACCCAGAACTCGCGATTGTCGGGCGTGACCGGCAGGCGGACCTCGGCCCGGGGGCCGTCGACGCCCTCGATGCGCGTGGCGGTGATCGCGTTAAATTGCAGCTTGACCGTGTCGCGGTCCAGCTCGCCGGCGGTGTAGAGGTTGCGGAACTCGGCCCAGTTCTTGAGCGAAGTGGCCTGATCGCCCGCGTGCTGGAAGACCATGATCAGGGCCGCGAGCAGCACGAAGATCATCACCCAGCCGAAGAGTCCCCGGTTGGGCGGGCGCGTGGTGGTCGCGGTCTTCCCGGCGTCCGGCCCCTTGCCCGGGCCGGGCTTTCCCTGGTTCTGTTCGCGCCCTGCATCCGACATCAGCGTTGATCCTCGATGACTCGCATATTTCCGCATCGGCCGGCCCTGTGCTGCCGGGGATTCGCTCCCCCTCGGGCGATGCATCGCTCCAACAATAGGCGCTCGCCGGTCACCATTGCGAACGCAGCTCGCCCACGATGTCGCGGGCCAGGCTCTCGATGGCGGCCTGCTCGCCGCTCTCCAGCCGCTCCCCGACGCCCTGCGCCGGCGTGAACGTCCCGGCGCCCTTGTAATTGCGGCGGGCGACGAGCGTGGTCCCGCTCCGGTTGTCCACCCATTCAAAATCAACCGACATGACGACCGCCAGCTCCTGGACCAGACCGCTTTCGCGCCCGGAGCCGCCGAGGCGGCGCATGGTGACATCGGTGATGGCGCCGCGGAGGGTGGTTTCGGCGGCGTCCGTTCTGACCACGGTCCACGGCGTGCTGCGATGAATCTCTTTCACAATCGCCTCGGTGAGGAGCGCCTCAATCCCATGGTGGAATGAGGTGTTGTCGAAGGTTGGCGCAGCGATGGTGCGCACGCCGGAGTCGTATGAGGAGGCGAAGGTGTATCCCTGGCGCGGATCGTTTGAGCAGGCGCCGGCGAGAAGCAGGACGCCGATCGAAATGAGCGATTGCAGTGTGCGCATAGCCCTGTTCTGTGTTCGCATGGGATGGATGAAGGGATTCATGGACGGGCAGGCTCCGCCTCGCGGCCGACGCCGGTTTCATCGGCATCCTCGGCGGGTGTCTGAGCCTCGTTTGCGTACTCTGGACTCTGCTCCAGCCAGCCGCGTTCATTGAGGATCTGGATGGCCCGACTGGCCGAGGCTGTCTGGGGGTGGCGACGGACAAGCCTCCTGAGCGTGAAACGGGCCGACGGGCCGTCGCCGCGACGCAGTCGCCACTCCGCGGCGTCCAGCATCTGTGCGGCGACGGACTCCTCAATGCGGGAGAGAAGGGCGTCGTCGAAATTCCGCTGCTCGGCCTCGGCCGGGAACATGCGGATGTATGTGCGAATGAGCTGGTCGGCGTCGATCAGTGAGGAAGCGTCGTACTCATGCCCGTGGAACATGGCGATGTTGGCGTAGATGCGGCGTTCGAGCGCATGGGCCCGGTTGGGGCCGTTGGGGAAGTTGATTCCGTAGAGTTCGTACGCTTCCTCCGCCAGCGGCATCTGCCCCCGCCTGAAGTAATGATCCGCCAGCTCGATGGCGGCGCGGTCGGCAATGGAGCTCCCCGGTAGACGCTGCTGGGCGAGCAGGAGCATCTCTTCACCCTCGCCGTACGCGGTGGAAATACGCATGCCGAGAAACTTCCGCCGCTTGCCGCGGACGTAGTCGGAGGCGATGTCCACCTCGCGCTCGATGGCGGTTCGGAACTCCTCGCTCTGGGGATAACGCCTGATCACGCGTTCGTAGTCAAAGAGGGCGCGGAACTCATTGCCCGCTGCGGCGCGGGCGTCGCCACGCATCAGGTAGGCGGTGGGGAGCCAGGGATTGTCGGTGTCCTGATGCTCGTCGATCCACGAGTTGAGGATGCTGCGCGCGGCTCTTGGGTTTCCATCCGCCAGATGGCCGCGGGCCTCGGCGAGAATGGCCTCGTCCGATCCCTGCTCGGGGATCTCGGTCTGGCGCCAGCGCCCGTCCTCGTCCAGCGTGTAGACCGGCCCCTGAGACATCGCCACGGGCGAGAGCAGGAAGATGAGGACCACCCATGTCGCCATCGACAGGGGCAGGCGGCGTGGCGACGGGCTCAGGCGTTGATCGTCCATGATCTGCATGTCGGCAGGATACGCGTTTCCGGCTTTCCGGGGCAATGGCAAGGGTGGGACTCGATCGTCTAGGCCGCCTCCACGGCCTCCAGGATCAGATGGAGCACGACCTGGTGGGCCTCTTGGATGTGGGCGGTCTCCTGACTGCGCACCACCAGCGGGAGATCGCACAAGGGCAGAGACGCCCCTCCCTCGCGCCCGAGAAGGCCGATGGTGGTCGCCCCGAGGTCACGGGCCTTCTGAAGGGCGCGGACGATGTTGGGGCTGGCGCCGCTGGTGGAGAAGACGACCAGCGCATCGCCCCTGCGAACGAGGGCCTCGACCTGGCGGGCGAAGACCTCGTCGAAGCCGAAATCGTTGGCGATGCAGGTGAGGGCGGTGGGATCGGCGTTGAGGCAGACGGCCCGCCGGGGCGGGCGAGCGGCCCGGTATTTCCCGATGAGCTCCTCCGCGAGGTGCAGGGCCTCGGCCGCGGAGCCACCGTTGCCGCAGGTGTAGATAGCGCCTCCCTGGTCCAGACAGTTCCGGACGGCGTCGCCGATGGCGCGGATATCGCCCGCCTGGCCGCTGAGGGAGGCGATGGTGTCAAAGGCGGCCTGCAGGCGGCTGCGGATGAGCGCTTCGTCGAAGTTCATGCGCCTGTCAGTGTCGCCCCTCCGGCGTCGAAACGCCAGCGCCCCATCGCTGCGAGCGGCGCCGGCGACATGTCTCCGATGGGAGTCGGACGACGAACGGCCGGGCGCCCGCTACCATGTCAGATCGCGCTGCAGCCGGCCGCGATGGCGTCTGCCTGGGTGGCGAGCGCTGAGAGGGTGTAGCTCAGCTGGTAGAGCATCGGCCTTTTAAGCCGCTGGTCGTGGGTTCGAATCCCACCGCCCTCATTGATACGAGGAGATCGCAGCGATGGATCGCACCGGGTGGAGGCGAAGCACAGGTCAATGAGAGTGATGCACGTCAACTGGACCGGCGGCGCGCTGTGTCTCTGGGGTGAGCAGGGCGCTGGCGCGGAGCGCGCATCCACCGTCGACACCGCAGACGCCGCGGCGGCGGAGATCGGGGGCGAGGGCTCCGGCGACGCGGTCGCCACGCTGGAGCGCACACGAACACATTCATTTTCAGTCGATGCAGCGGATCTGCTCGAAGTCCTGCAGGACATCGGTGTGGATGTGGAGCGGACGTCGAAGGTCGAGCTGAACCTGCTGCTGCCGTCGCTCGTCGCTCGTCCGGCGCCGAGCCCGAAGTTGGCTCACGCCCTCGGCATGCCTTCCAGCGAACTGCTGGAGATCGCCGGGCTGGAGACCTGGACCATCCCCGCCATCGCCATCGAGCCTGCGAACGCGACCCGCGTGATCGAGGCGCTGGAAGTGACGCGAAAGACGGCGGTCGGGCCCTCGGTGGCGTACTTCGCCGCGGCGGCCCGCTTCGCGCGATCCCTGGCTGTCCGGCAGCGATTCGTGCCCATGCTCCTGCAGGAGGCGGACGGCGAACTCCGCGCGATGTGGCGCCCCTGGCTGAGCGATGAGCGCACAGGCACGGAGGCTTCGGATCTGCTGGCGGCGATGCCGCCGATGGTTCGGGCTGTGGTTGACCATTTCGATCATCAGCCGTGGCTCATTCTGGAGGACTTCCTCAATCACAGCGTCGATGCGCTGTGCCGGTCGGTGCTCATCCACGAAGAGATGATCGATGCAATCGAGGGTCGCTCGGGGCACGACGATCAACACGTGGCGTGGCTCTCCGGCCTTCTTTCCAGTGAAACCAGGGCCGTGGCCAAGCCGTCCGACCGGCCAACCATGATGCGACTGGTGCGACGCTGGATCGGCCAGCTCGATGACCGGGGCGCCGATGTCGAATGGCGCCTGTGTCTGCGGCTGACCGAGCCACCGATGGACGAGGATGTTGATGAACTGAGCGCCAGCGCCGCCGAGCCCGACACCACATGGCGGCTGACCTTCCATTTGCAGTCGGTCGAGCAGGAGCAGGTGATTCTCGATGCGGAGGACATCTGGCTGGCGACATCCGATGCGCACACGGTTGACGGCCGACGGGTGCAGTCGCCGGGTGAGTTGCTGCTGGCGGAGCTGGCGAGGGCGTCGCGTCTGTTCGATCCGCTGGAGGCGGCCCTCGATGTGGCGGAGCCGCATGGCCTCGATCTGAACACGAAACAGGCATACACGTTCCTGCGCGAAGCGCGACAACTACTGCAGGAACAGGGTTTCGGCGTGATCACGCCAGACTGGTGGGAGCAGTCATCAGCGCGTCTGGGAGTTCGCCTTGAGATCGATGCGCCGCCCGCCCCAGAGGGCGGGGTCGGCGCGCAAGCGCCGGAGCGCGAGGATGGCCTGCTGGGGCTGGACAGCCTCGTCGATTATCGCTGGCGCATCGCCGTCGGTGATCGCACGCTGTCGCTCAAAGAGTTTGAACGACTGTCGACGATGGGGCGTCCACTCGTGCGTATTGATGGTCGCTGGGTCGAGATCCGTCCGGAAGATGTGAAGGCCGCATCGAGCTTCATCAGTGAGAATCCGGGCGGGCAGATGCGCGTGGCCGAGGCGCTGCGGCTGGCGTTCGGCGCCGATGAGCGGGCCGAGCAGGCGCCCATCGTGGGGCTGGATGCGAGCGGCTGGGTCGGCGCCATATTCGGCGGCGACGACGCCGACTCACCCATGCCCATGCTGGAGCAGCCCGAGGGTTTCATGGGCACGCTGCGTCCCTACCAGCTCAAGGGCGTGTCCTGGCTCGACTTTCTCGACAGATTCGGCATGGGCGCGTGCCTGGCGGATGACATGGGCCTCGGTAAGACGATCCAGCTTCTGGCGCTGCTGCTGCATGAGCGCGAGCGCGCAGCCAAGCGAGCGGCGGAGACCGGTGAGCCACCAAAGAAGATCGGCCCCACCCTGCTGGTGGCGCCGACGAGCGTGGTCGGCAACTGGCGTCGCGAGGCGGCCCGCTTCGCGCCCTCCCTGAAGGTGATCGTGCATCACGGCGCCGACCGGCTTGACGGCGAAGAAATGGTGCGAGTTTACAGCGAGACCGACATGGTGGTCACCACTTATGCCCTGGCGCGGCTGGACTGCGATCGTTTGTCGAAGACGCCGTGGGCCCGTCTGACGCTGGATGAGGCGCAGAACATCAAGAACCCCGCCTCCAAGCAGACGCGCTCGCTGCGTTCGCTGGATGCGCCCCGGCGCATCGCGCTCACCGGCACGCCGGTCGAAAACCGTCTTTCCGAGCTGTGGTCGATCATGGAGTTCTGCAATCCTGGATACCTCGGTCCCGCGAGCCAATTCCAGCGGCGCTACGCGGCGCCGATCGAGCGCCGCCACGATCGCCGGCGCAGCTCGCAGCTCCGCTCGCTGGTGCGCCCCTTCGTGCTTCGGCGTCTGAAGAGCGATCCAGACGTCACCGCCGATCTGCCCGACAAGATCGAGACCAAGGAGATGTGCTCGCTCACGCCGGAGCAGGCGTCGCTCTACGAAGCGACGGTGCAGCGGATGCTCTCACAGGTGGACAACGCCGCAGAGGGAATGCAACGTCGCGGCGTGGTGCTGGCGGCCCTGATCCGTCTGAAGCAGATCTGCAACCACCCGGACAACCTGCCGCAACAGGACGGCCCGCGCATTGAAGACCAGCCGCATTCCGCAGCGCGATCCGGCAAGAGCACGCGGTTGATGGAGATGCTGGAGGAGATCGTCGCCGCGGGAGACCAGGCGCTGGTCTTCACGCAGTTCCGGCGGATGGGAGCAATTCTCGCCGGCATGTTCGCCCAGGCGTTCGATCGTGAGACGCTCTTCCTCCACGGCGGCACGCCCACCAAGATGCGCGAACAGATGGTGGACCGGTTCCAGCGCGGGGATGGATCGGCGCCGATCTTCCTGCTCTCTTTGAAGGCTGGCGGCCTGGGTATGAACCTCACCGCCGCCAATCATGTCTTCCACTACGACCGCTGGTGGAACCCCGCGGTGGAGAATCAGGCGACCGACCGAGCCCACCGCATCGGGCAGACGCGCACCGTGCACGTTCACAAGTTCATGGTGGCCGGAACGCTCGAGGAGCGGATCGACCAGATGATCGAACAGAAGACCGAGCTCGCAGAGAACATCATCGCCTCCGGCGAGCGCTGGCTGACCGAACTCTCAACTTCGCAACTCCGTGACCTGCTGACCCTCCGCGCCGATGCGGTGATGACCTGATGACGCAACAGACGCCCAACAATCCTGGAAATCAGCAGCCGCAGCGATACACGCGTCCGAAGCCGACACAGCCGCGGCGCGTGTCCGGAGGCGTGCGTCTGGCCGGTCGTGAGGGGCCGCTCATCCGCACGTGGGTCGGTCGGCGCTGGACGCGCGTCATCGAAGACGCCGCGGTCTCGGAAGAGCTCACGAAGGGCGTCGAATACGCCCGGATCGGACAGACGCGGGAGCTCGGACTCGAACCCGGCGCGGTCCTGGCCCGTGTCCAGGGGTGCGAGGCCCGGGCCCGGAGCGTGCGGCTGGAGTGCGACACTTTCACGCACGAGCAGTGGGAACTGGTCTTCCGCGCTCTGGCGGAGCAGCCGGCCTACACCGCCAAACTGCTCGCGGGCGAGATGCCGGTCAACATCGAGGATCTCTTCGCGCCGATGGGGTTGCGGCTCTTCCCGCAGGAGCCGGAGGACATCAAGGCCGTCTGCGACTGCGATGAAGAGGCGCCTTGGTGCCGCCATGCCTGCTGCGCCGCCACGCTCTTCTCCGAACGCATCGACACCGATCCCTACCTGATCTTCACGCTGCGAGGGCTGCCTGCGGAGGAACTCTCCGAACGACTTCGCCAGCACCGGGCCCTGGCGGGCTCGACGCTGGGCGCAGCGCCGGCGTATGCGCCGCGTCCGGTGTCCGGCGCCGATCTGGCCTTAGCAAAGCTGCCAGTCGATGTCGAAACGTTCTGGTCCACGGGGCCAGAGTTGGATTTGCTGGAAATGCCGATGAAGCGTCCGGAAGTGAGCCATCCGCTGCTGCGCCGGCTGGGCCCCAGCCCGTTTGAGGCTCGATTCCCGATGGTGGGCCTGCTGGCGACGTGCTACGACGTAATCAGCGAGGCCGCCATCCGCGCTGAAGACGAAGCCGAGGCCGCTCCCATCGAGGCGGACTGGGACGATGTCGGCGGGGGAGATGACGAAACGGACGAGAGGCCCGATTGACTGGGGCGGGGGGGGCCGTACACTGTCGCGTTCTCCCACGAGGGAGCCGCCCGTGACGCCTGAGGCGCGGGCAGGGGCCTTCCCATCGCGGCTGATGGAGGGTCCAGCTTCGGGAGAGTTGTGCCGCGGACCGCTCGCTCCGTCCTGACGCCCAACCCGGCGCCGCGACTGAAGCGGACCGCGACTGGTGGTCCGATTTTCAGTTGTCGTCCGGTTCGCCGGACTCATGAGCGAGGAGTGACAAGACCCGTCCGAACGCAGAACCCCCCAGTGGCCCCCTCGATGGCCCGTGGTGTAACGGTAGCACAGGGGTTTTTGGTACCTCTAGTCCAGGTTCGAATCCTGGCGGGCCAGCTTTCCGCGGCGCCACGAGGTTTTTGCGATCGACGCCGCTCGTGGCCGGGTCTTTTCCAGCGACATGACATCACTTGCTGCGATCATTCTCGCCGCGGGCAAAGGCACGCGGATGAACAGCGATCTGCCCAAGGTCGTTCACCCGGTGGCTGATGCGCCGATGGTGCGCTGGGTGGTGGAGGCGTGCCGCGCTGTCGGATGCGAACGCATCGTGGTGGTGGTGGGGCATCGCCAGGAGGATGTGCGGACGGTCTTCGTAGACGACGATCCCGACGAGGCGCCAATCGAGTTCGCGGTGCAGGATCGTCAGCTCGGCACCGGGCACGCGACGCTGTGCGCCACGCCGGCGCTGGAAGGCTTCAATGGCGACGTCTTCGTGCTCTGCGGCGACGGCCCGCTCATCCGCGCCGACACGCTGGAGACCATGCTGCGCCGGCACAGAGAAACGAAGGCCGCGGCGACGATGGCGACTGCGAAGTTGGACGACCCCTCGGGGTACGGACGCATCGTGCGTGATCACGCGGGCGCCTTCACGAACATCATCGAAGAAAAGAACGCGACGCCCGCGCAGCTCGAAATCCGCGAGGTGAACCCGAGCTACTACTGCTTCAAAGCCCCGGCGCTGCTGGAGGCGCTGAAGGACGTGCAGCGCAACGAGACGACGGGTGAATATTACGTGACCGACGTGCCGGCGCTGCTGATGCAGCGGGGCGAGCGCGTCGAGGTGATCGACGCCGTGCCGCCGGAGGACGTGCTCTCGATCAACACCCCTGACAACCTGGCGGCGGTGGATCGGGTGCTCCGGCGCCGCCTCGGCATGGCGGAGGCAAAGGCATAAGGCATGGCCCGAAGCGACGCCAACAGTCTGAAGATCTTCTCCGGCCGGCGCAGTCGTTTCCTGACGGATCTGATCTGCTCGCACCTGGATCTGCCCATGGGACAGGGGCGCACCGAGGAGTTTCCCGACGGCGAACTGATCGTGAAGGCCGAAGAGGATGTGCGCGGGCGCGACTGCTTCGTGGTGCTCTCGACCTGCTACCCGGTCAACGACAACATCATGGAGCTGTTGATCTTCATAGACTGCCTGAGACGGGCGTCGGCGGCCCGGGTGAACGCGGTGATTCCGTACTTCGGCTACGCCAGGCAGGATCGCAAGGACGAGGGACGCACGCCCATCACCGCCAAACTGGTGGCGAACCTGATCACGCAGGCGGGCGCCGAGCGGGTGCTGGCGCTGGATCTGCACGCCGCCCAGATTCAGGGCTTCTTCGATATTCCCGTGGACCACCTCTCCGCATCGCCGGTCTTCGTTGAATACTTCAACAGCATTCGCGACGAGATGGGCGACCTGGTGCTGGTGAGCCCGGACGTCGGCAACGTGAAGGTGGCGAACATGTACGCCTCGCTGCTGGGAGGCGACTTGGCGATCGTGGAGAAGCGGCGAGTCTCGGGGTCGAAGGTGTCGTCGGTCAACCTGGTCGGCGAGGTGAAGAACCGCACCGTGGTGATGATGGACGACATGATCTCCACCGCCGGAACGGTGTGCGAGGCGGCCCGACTGGTGATGGATCGCGGCGCCCGGGCTTGCATCGTCGGCGCGACGCACCCGGTGCTGGTCGGGCTCGCGATGCAGCGGCTCGCTGAGAGCCCCATCAGTCGCGTGGTCGTCACCAACACGATCCCCGGCGACGGACGGTACGAGCCCATTCGCGACAAGATCGTCGAGCTCTCGGTCGGCCCGCTCCTGGGCGATGCGATTCACAGAATTCATCACAACCTGTCCGTCAGCGCGCTTTTCAAGAAGGGCGTCGGCACGAAACGCTAGAAAACCACCACCCGCGCGCCGCGCGGGTGCATCTGTGAGCCGGCTGATCCCGGCTGGAGGAACCTGCACCATGGACATGACAAAGACCCACGAGATCAAGGCGAAGAAGCGCGATCGCCTCGGCTCACGCTACGCCCGCCGCGTTCGCGAGCAGGGCGGCCTGCCGGCCATCCTGTACGGCCACGGCGAAAAGCCCGAACCGCTCACACTCGACTCCAAAGAGGCCCTCGGGCACATTCTCGCCGGTGAGAAGGTCTTCCGGGTGCAGATCGATGGGGGCGCCGGCGAGCAGACGGTGCTGCTCAAGGACATCCAGTTCGATTACCTGGGCACGAACATCGTGCACGTCGACTTCGCGCGCGTGGACCTCAACGAGATGGTCGAGGTGCAGTTGCCCATCCACCTGCGTGGCGACGCCAAGGGTCTGGAAACCGCCGGCGCCACGCTCCTGCATCCCACCAGCTCGGTCTCCGTCCGCTGCCGCGTGACGGACATCATGGATCACGTGGATGTCGACATCACTGATCTTGACGTTGGCGAAGCCCTGCACGCCAGCGATCTGAAGCTCCCCGCGGGCGTCGATCTCGAGTCGGATCCGGACGAGGTGATCGCGCTGATCCAGGTCATGGCCGAGGAAGAGGCGGAGGGCGAGGCCGTCGCCGTCGAGGGCGAGGGCGCCGAGCCGGAGGTCATCTCCGAGCGGAAGGAAGAATCTGAGGAAGGCGAGAAGGAGTGAAATTGATCGTGGGTCTGGGCAATCCCGGCGCCGAGTACGAGCGAACGCGTCACAACGCGGGCTTCATGGCGGTCGACCGCCTCGCCCGCAGGCATGCGCCGGGCGCTCCTGCGCGCGGCCGTTTCCACGCAGCCACGCTCGAGGCCCGCATCTCCAACGAGCCCTGCCTGCTCATGAAGCCCACGACGTACATGAACCGGTCGGGTCTGGCCGTCGCGGAGGCGGTGCGGTTCTACAAGCTCGATGTCGCGGACGATGTGCTGGTGATGGTGGACGATGTGGCGCTCCCGGCGGGGTCGATCCGGCTCCGGGCCTCCGGCGGCGCCGGGGGACACAACGGACTGGCGGACATCGAGCGGATGCTGGGAGGCCCGAATTACTCCCGGTGCCGCATCGGCGTCGATCCGCCCGGCCCCGCACCCCAGCGCGATTATGTGCTGGGACGATTCTCGCCGGAGCAGTGGGAGCGCATGGAGCCGGCGCTCGACAAGGCCGCGGATGCGGCCGAGGCGTGGGTGGCCGAGGGGCCGATCAACGCCATGAACAGATTCAACGCGCCGCCGGCGTCCGCAAAGAAGAAGCGGGGCCCCGAAGAGGCGAGCGACGTGGCGGATGCAGAGTCAGTGAAAGACACACAACGCCCGGGCCCCGCCCGAGGCGAAGAGGCATGACGAACCGAGAAAGGTTGTTGAGCAATGGCTGAAACCAAGAAGAATTATTACGAGGGCATGTTCCTGTTCGGGCAATCCGCCGCGGCGGACCTGGGCGGAACGGTCGAGCATCTCACCGGAATTCTCGACCGCGCCCAGGCCGAGATCGTCGCCATGAGCAAGTGGGACGATCGTCGGCTTGCGTTCGAGATCAAGAAGCACAAGCGCGGCATTTACATTCTGGTCTACTTCGAGTGCGATGCGCGGAACCTGGCGAAGATCGAGCGGGACTGCAACCTCTCCGATCATGTGCTCCGCTCCATGGTGCTGCGAGCCGACCATCTCACGCTCGAGGAGATGCAGGCCTCGGATTCGCGCCAGTCGCTCACCGATGAGGCGGCGCTGCGAGCCGAACAGCCCGAAGACGGCGTTCACGCCGGCGTCGGCGCCGCCGACGACAACGAGAACCAGGACGACGACTGAACCCGAACGCCGCGGCGTTTCCTGATCAGTCAATCCCAACACTCCTGACAAGAAGGCGAGGCGACGATGGCAGGCAATTTCAACAAAGTGCTCCTCATGGGGAACCTCACGCGCGATGTCGAGTTGAAGCATCTCTCGCCCGAGGTGGCGGTGGCGAACATCGGACTGGCCGTGAATCGACGCTTCCGCACGCGCGAGGGCGAGAACCGTGAGGAGACCACCTTCGTCGACTGCGAGGCGTGGGGTCGCACCGCGGAAGTGATGGCTCAGTACCTCGCCAAGGGGCGCCCCGTCTTCATCGAGGGCCGGCTCAAGCTCGACACCTGGCAGGACAAGGACGGCGGCAACCGCTCCAAACTCAAGGTGGTGATCGAGAACTTCCAGTTCGTCGACAGCCGCGGCGAAGGCGGAGGCGGCGGCGGAGCGCCCAGAAGCGGATCCGGCGGAGCGCCCGCCCGGCAGGGCGCCGGGCAGCAGTCGTCATCCAACTCCGGCGATGAGGCGTTCTACGAGCCCATCGAAGAGGACGACATCCCCTTCTGATCCGGATTTCGAGTATTGTTGCACCTCCTCCGGCGGCCGCGACCGCGGCGCCGGCGCTGGGGCTCCGCGCGGGGCTCCTCAACTTTCACCCGCTGAAAGGACAGCGAACATGGCGAAGAACATTCAACTGCTGCTGACTGAAAACGTCAGCCACCTCGGCATCGTCGGCGACGTGGTGCGCGTGCGGCTCGGCTACGCCCGCAACTATCTCATACCCCGCGGCCTGGCGACCGAGCCCAGCGACGAAATTCGCGAGGCGCTGGCCGCCAAGCGTGAAGAAGCCGAACGTCAGCTCCGAGAACTGCGAGCCCAGCGCGAGAAAATGGTCGAGAAGCTGGAGAGCTTCGAGGTCACGCTTCAGCGCTCCTGCAACGACCAGGGACTGCTCTACGGCTCGATCACCCAGAAGGACATCGCCGATGCGCTGGTGGCTGAAGGGTTCAACGTCGAACCTCGCGATGTTCGCCTCGGGCAGACGATCAAGCGCGTCGATTCCTACAGCGTGCTGGTCAAGCTGGACCAGGATCTGGAAGCGGATGTCAAGCTCTGGGTCGTGCCCGATCGCGAGCTGAATGTCGAAGAGCGGGACGAGATGGAGTTCGATGAAGAGGGCAACCTGATCCGTCATGCCCGCCCTGCGAAGCAGGAAGCCGTCGAGGCGGGAGCCGAAGAAGGCGCCGCTTCGGAGCAGGGCTGAGCCCGGACGCAGGCATACCGCCGGCGACAAGACTCGAACAACGCTCCGCGACCCTGTCGCGGAGCGTTGTTAATTGTGTATTGAGCGGATGGACGCCGGCAGATCAGTTGACACGCATCGGCGGGCTGAACTGGAAGATCACCCGATCGCCGACCGCGAGCTCAACGATGTTCACATTCCGCGAGATGCGGTAGATGAGCCGAAGCTCCTGATCGGGTCGGGTGCGTGTGAGGGTGGGGAGCTGGTTCATCGAGCTCACGGGGCGTCCGGGGTCGTAATACATCCGGATGTCGGAGTTGTCGGTGAACATGTATCCAACTGGCGTGTAGGTCTGCCCCAGATCGTCGATCAGGATCGGAGTCGGTTCGTTGAGCTCAACGCGGCCGACAAGTGACAGCGGGCTCTCCACACTCACATTCGTCATCAGCAGCCGTGTATCGGTTGAAGTGAAGAAAGTAGTGATCTGAAGTTGACGCGGGATGTCATGGCGCATTTGGCGGCTCTCAATGAGCGAATCGGCGCGGGTGATCTCCTTGTCATCATTGGTCTGAATGCCCGCGACTGCGCCACTCTGGATCGGTTGCGGCAGCCGGGTGTTCGTTGTGATCACACGAGTGTTTCGAGAGCCGAAAGTGATGTCGGCGGGAACAGTCACAACGTCGCTTCTGTCGAGGTTCTCGACCGCGGCTCCGGCCTGGCCGAGCAGCGCGAGCGTCCGGATCGACTGGTCACGCGCCGCGGGGTTGAACTCTTCCGCAGCCGGCAGGGCGCTGACCGCGCGACGGATGTTCTTGACCCTGATGTCCAGCGGCTCCACATCCGGCGGAACGACGAACTCGAACGCCATGATCGCCTCGGTGGCGCCGCCGACGGAGGGGACGAAGATGTTCGGCGCATCGAAGCGGAATCGTCCCGCGGCGAGAGCGTCGCCGGCGGCGCGCGACACAACGGCGATCGGGTGCATGGTCACGGCTTCGTCGCCGCGTCGTCCGACGAGGCGAATCTGCGAGGGGCCGATGACGATCTGACCGCTGGACTCCCGCGCTCCGGAGCCGAAGCGGATGACGAATCCTTCGATCCGTGAGCCGGCCGGCGGAGAATCGCCGCTGATGAGCTTGACGGTCTGGGGGCGGGGATTGCCATCGGGTCCGATGTTGAATGAATCCGAGGTCAGGTCGCGCACGTTGTCGGCCAGCACGGTGTAGCGGCTGAGAATCGTGAAATCCTCGGGCAGGATGGTGGTGCGCGAGGAGTCGTCGTGGGTGATGCGAAGGGCCGCGGCCTGCTCGTGGACATCCGGCTGACGGAGCGCCAGCGGGGTCGAGGTGGAGAAACTTCCCATGCTCATCAACTCGTAGAAACGGGCGGTCAGCATGTCCGCAGGCAACCACATGGGTGACGATCGAACCACACTCCCCTGGCTGTCGACCTCAACTGGTGAATACCCGAGGAAATTCGAGGGAATGCGCATGAAGCTGGTGGAGATCACAAGGACGCCGACGGAGATCACGCCCGCGCCGAGCCCGAAGACGCCGCCGCCCACGAAGTTGGTGATGTCGTCGAACTCCATGTTGGCGGGGATGATCTTGTCGCAGGCGACCCGGAGCACTCCGAGCGTCGCCAGGAAGGGCAGGATCAGCGCGAACGACCACGCCAGCCCTTCATGAACGCCGAGCAGCAGACCGATCGCGAGCGGCTCCCACACGGCGAAGGCGACGGCGCCGGCGACGATGGTGCAAAGCAGGTGGATCAGGGCGGAGAAGAGCCCCTGGCTGGTCCACATGTATGCGATCAGCAGCACGAGCACGATGACGATGAGATTAAAGATCACGATGCGGTCCTCGAACTTCTGTTGCGATCAGACGCCGCTCGGGGCGCCGTTGTGATTCCAGATTCCGTCCGGCGTGCGCCGGCGCGATCCGATGCGTCAGGCGGCTGGCTGCTTCGCGGCGCCGCCCTTCTGGGCGCCCGCTCCGCCGCCACCCGTGACCCGCGCGACCTCCTCCAGACTGGTGACGCCCATGACAGCCTTGTGCAGCGCGGCTTCCTGAATCGAGGGGAGCCGTTTCTTTCGCAGCGCAGAGCGCAGTCCGGCGAGGTCGGCGTTGGCGATGTGCTGACGCTCCTCGGCGCCGAGTTGGAAGATTTCGAAAATGCCTTCCTGGCCGAAATAGCCGCCGCCTTTGCATACGGGGCAGACCTCGGGCTTGTTCTTGATGAGCACCTGGCCTCCCCGTTTGAAGAGTCGGCTCACCTTGTCCTCGGGAACGCCGAGCTTCTTGAGCAGCTCAGGAGATGGGGGATATTCAACCCTGCAGTTGAGGCAGAGCTTGCGGATCAGCCGCTGGGCGATGACGCCGTGCAGACAGCTCGACGCGGCCTTCGGGTCGCCGACGGCCTTGATGAATGTCTGAATGGCGGCCAGGGCGCTCTCGGCCCGAAGCCCGACGTAGGTGCGCGTTCGCTCGTGATCGGCCCGCGTAACCTCCTGGGCGGTGTTCGCGTCGGGGAGTTCGGCGATGGCGACCACATCGGGATCGCGGCGAAGAATAGAGCGCACGGTGGTGCTGTATTCCGCGCCATCCTTCATCGGATCGAAGATGTTGTGGCGCACGCCCTCGATCTGATCCTGCTGCTCCACCTCGATGATCTGCACATTGGATGTATACGCATCATGCGTCCGGAGCAGTGTGTAGAGGGTGGTGGTGCGTCCGCTGATGGGCGGCGCTGCGACGAGCACGGCGCCCTGACGCTCGTTGACGATCGCGTCCAGCTCCTCCCTCTGCTTGTCGAGCAGGCCCAGCTCATTAAGCTCCATGCGGACCTGGTCGGAGGGGTCAAAGAGGCCCGAAAGCCGCACACCGCCCGAGCTGCCGCTGGTGGTGATGCGGAGCGTGCGCCGGCCTCCAGCCTGCTCGACGCCGAGGTCGGCCCTCTGCTTGCGACGCCGGTCCTCCACATCGAGCCCGGAGGCTGCCTTCAAAAAGTCAATGACGGCCGCAGCCTGCTGGGGCGTCGCCTGCGAGTGCATCTGGCGGACGCCGTCGACGAGGAATGCGACGCCGTACTTGCCGTCGTCGGCGCCGGGAGCGATGTCGAACCGAGTGGCCCGGGATTCGAGCGCATCGATGAGCACCTTCTCAGCCCCGACCCGGACCTCGTACTCCGACGATTCACGCGAGGGCGCCGGCACCACGCCGGAGGGACCCCGCAGCTCGAGGCTGACAGCGCGCTGCAGCTTGGCGCTCTGTCGCGAGGCCTTGGCTTTGCGCATCTTCTCAAAGTCGAAGCTCCACTTCTGGCTCACGGGTACCTTCTCATCGCGGTTGCGCATGAAGGCGTAGACGCCGAGATCGGCGCCGAGCAGGAGGATCATCACCGGCCAGCCGATCCAGAAGATGGGAATAAGGAGGACCGCCGCAAGGGCCGCGACCGCAAAGGCGGTGTGGATCAGATTCCAACCCTTGCGGTTGAGATACCATCGAGCCGCGTCCTTGTCGAAGATCGTCGCCACCACCCACGCCCAGCCGGCGAATGCGATGAGGGCGAGAACCGGTTTGTATGGAGAGACCAGGAGAAGCGGCGTGGTCGAGCCGCCGACCGAGCCGGTGGGCGTCTGTGCGTCTCCGCCACCGAGCCCGCCAAGCGACTGGGCCAAGAGCGACTGCGGAGTCGCGAGCAGGTCGGTCAGCAAGAGAAATTCGATCATCATGTTCGCTCCGGCGAGTCCGGGCTGCTCCGAATGGTCGGTCGGAATCGCCTCAGGAGATGCCCTTGAGCCGCATGGACAGCTCATCGGCGTTGGGTGTGGCCTCCATGGCCACGCGGGTGTGAATGTATTCCTCCTCGACAAGCTTCACAAGAGCGCCGTTGAAGTCGATCATGCCGGACTGCTGAGCCTCGGTGGACTTGATGACCTCCTCGAGTTCGCCCTCGCGCCCTTCCAGGATGAACTTTCGCACGACCGCGTTGTTGATGAGCACTTCGACCGCGGGGATGCGCGGGATATTCTCGTGCAGCGTCGGCAGCAGTTTCTGGTAGACGATCGCTCGCATCTGGTGACCCAGAATCTTGCGCACCTGGTCCCGCTCTTCATGAGGAAAGAGGTCGTAGATCCGCTGGAACGTCTGCGAGGCGGACGATGCGTGGATGGTTCCGAAGACCAGGTGGCCGGTCTCGGCGGCGTGCAGGGCCGCCTCGAACGTCTCCGCATCGCGCATTTCACCCACCAGCACCACATCAGGGTTTTCTCGCACCAGAGCTCGCAATGCGATCTTGAAGTCAAGACAGTCAATGCCGATCTCGCGCTGGTGGATCGTCGCCTTCTTGTCTACGTAGATGTATTCGATCGGATCTTCGATCGTGATGATGTGCACCGGCTTGCGTTCGTTGATGTAATCGAGCATCGAAGCGATGGTCGTCGACTTGCCCGAGCCGGTCACGCCCGCCAGCAGCACGATGCCCTGCGGCTGCAGCGCGATCTCCGCCATCACAGGCGGCAGATAGAGATCGTCGAACTTCTTGATATCGCTGGTCACCAGTCGGGCCGCGATCGACAACTTGCCGCGGGACTGAAACAGGTTCACGCGGAAACGATTGTCCTTGTCATAGTCGTAGGCGAAGTCGACCGAGCCGAACTTGTGCAGGTCTTCCCACTGCTCGTCCGTCAGCGTGTGTTTCGCGATCGAGATGAACTCTTCATGGGAGACCGGGTCGGTGTCCAGCGTCTTGAGCGAGCCGCGCAACCGGACGACCGGCGACTTGCCGGTCTTCACCAGCAGGTCGGAGCCGCCGAACTTGATCGTCGCCTGCAGGAACTTGCCGAAGCGAGTGGCGTGCGGGTCGTGTTTCTTGTCGGGATCCAGCACCGTGCGCTGTTGGACGGGAGGGGCTGAAGTGTCGGTATCCAGTGGGGGGCTCATGGGTGCTGTCTCTCTCGAAGCGGACAATACGATCCGGTTGACGCCGCGCGGCGTCTGTCAACGCGGGGTGGTCCGAGACGATCCGGGCCTGCCTGACGCCTCGCACCCCCCGAAATGTGCATCGGGGCGAGGGGAGCCCGGCGGCGACGCCGCGAAGACCGGAAACGTCATCCTACCACCTCCGCTGTTCGCACGGGAGGGACGAAAGTTCGCCGGGTCCAGCGCGGCGACGTCTTGAAATTCCGCCTTCTGCATGGTCCGGAAGAAGGGTTATCCGCTGATCCAGGCTGCCTGGACGGTCGATGATCGACCTCGGAGTTTCCTGCCATGTCCATCGGGGCGATCGGATCCAACCCGGCGGCGGCCAACGGCCTCATCGCCCGATTCATCGGGTCTGGCGCCGTGACGCCGCACCGCGCCTCCGAACTGGTCGGCCGCATCGACCCGGGGCGGGATCCGGAGCGGCTGAATCCCACCTTCGTGATCGACCCCGTCGTCCCCGGACGTCCCGGCGGATTCGGCCCCCTGGCGCCGGGCAGGCCTCAGGAGAACGAGGAAGGGCGCCGGGCAGGCACGGTGGTGCAGCGCAACAGCGATGGGGACGAGGCGGTCCTCGGCAGCCGGGCGGACGATCTCAGCGATGAAGAGCGACGCGAGGTCGAGCGTCTCCAGCAGCGCGACCGCGAGGTGCGTCAGCATGAGGAGGCCCACGTGGCCGCGGCCGGCTCGCTCCACCGCAGCGGACCCCATTACGACTACATCACCGGACCCGACGGCCAGCGTTACGCCGTGGGCGGCCGGGTCGAGATCGACACCTCCGAAGGCCGCACCCCAGAAGAGACGCTGACCAAGGCCCAGCAGATGCGCCGGGCGGCGCTGGCGCCCGCGGATCCATCATCCGCCGACCGGGCCGTGGCGGCCAAGGCCATGGAGATGGAGTCCCGGGCCCGCATAGAGCTGACGGAGCAACGGGCGGCCAAGTTCCAGGACGAATCGGGAGAAGCTTCGGCCCCGACGGCCGGACAGGCTGCCGCGCCGGTCGGCAGTCTTGAAGCTGCGACGCGCCGCCTCGATCTCTTCGCATGACCTCGCCGCGGTGGCCGGTCATTCCGACATGCGATCAAGGCCGTGCAGTTTCATTTTCTTATAGAGCGTCGTGCGATTGACACCGAGCTGGTCGGCGGTGGCCTGGCGGTTCCAGTCGTTGGCGCGCAGGGCCTTGAGCAGGATGCGTTTTTCCGGCTCGAGCATGGCCTCCGCCAGCGGCATGGGCGTCCAGGGCTGGTCTGCATCGTCACCGGCGCCTGATCTTTCTGCGGGTTCGCCGGGCATCTGGTACGGACTTTCACCCGCGAGGACGTTGGGTGGCAGATCCTCAATCGTGAGCATGCCCTTGCGCGAGAGAACCACGGCCCGTTCAACCACGTTGCTCAATTCACGCACGTTGCCGGGGAAGGGATAGCGACGAAGGGCGTCCATCGCCTCCTCGCTGAAGCCTGCGAGCTGCTTGCCCTGCTCGCTCGCGTGCTCGTGAAGAAAATGATCGGCGAGAAGGGGGATGTCGGGCGTGCGGTCGCGCAGTGGCGGCAGATCGATGCGCACCACGTTGATCCGGTAGTACAGATCCTGACGGAACTCACCATTCGCAACCATCGCCTCCAGCGGCTGATTGCTGGCGAGAATGACGCGGGCGTCCACCTCGATCGTCCTGGTCGACCCCACCGGCTCGAAGCGCCGCTCCTGCAGCACGCGCAGAAGCTTGAGCTGCATGCCCGGCGAAGCGGAGTTGATCTCATCGAGAAAGATCGTCCCGCCGTCCGCGGCGAGGAAACGCCCGACCTTGTCCGCGTGCGCGCCGGTGAAGGCGCCCTTGACATGGCCGAAAAGCTCCGATTCAAGCAGTGTCTCGGGGATGCTGCCGCAGGAGATCTCGACGAAGGGCTTGTCGCGTCGGGCGCTGCGATGGTGGATGGCCCGCGCGATGAGCGACTTGCCGGTGCCGCTCTCGCCGGTCATGAGGACAGTCGTCTTCGAGGGCGCAACCGCTTCGATGAGATCGTAAATCTTCAGCATCCGATGGTCCTGCCCGACGATGTTGTCGAGGCCGAACCGGGTGTCGAGCTGGCTGCGCAGCGAGTGATTCTCGGCGAGCAGAGCCTGCTGGCGCAGGGCTTTCTCAAGGCTGATACGCAATTCGCTGTCAACGAGCGGCTTGGTGAGATAGTCGGCGGCGCCGAGCTTCACTGCGTCGACCGCCGACTCGATCGAGCCGTAAGCCGTCAGCACCAGCACCACGGTGCTGGAATGTTTTTCATTGATCTTCCGCAGCAGTTCGATGCCGTCCATGCCCGGCATGTTCACATCCGTGATGACGACATTGAACGGCCTGGGCAGCGCATCGACGCCGGCGTCGGGCCGCTCGGCGTCTGCGAGCACCTCGAGCGCCTCGTGGGCGTTGAAGGCCGTGGCTGCGTCGTATCCTTCAGCAACCAGAAACTCCGCGAGGGAGTCGGCGACGATGGGATCGTCATCGACGATCAGCACGCGCGATCGCTCGCCCGTGGAGAGCTTCAGTCTGGACCGTTGTGGTGTCGCAGTGGCCATGTTGGTGTCTCCAGCTGCAGCTTCAGACGGCGGGCGCCGGGTAGCAGATGCGCAGGTGGGCGCCGCTGCGGTCGCGACCTCCTCCGGAGGCGCGCGGTCCGAGGGCGATCTCGCCCCCCAGTTCATGCATGATCTCGCGGCTCAGCGCGAGGCCGACACCGAGCCCGCCGGACTTCGTGGTGAATCCGATGTCAAAGACGCACTCGCCCGCGCCTCGGGGAGGACCGACTCCATCGTCCAGCACGTCGATCTGCACTTCCGGCTCGCCGCTGGGCATGGTTGAGAGCTCGGCGATGATTTCGATGCGACCGCCATCGGGCGCTGCCTCGATGGCGTTGCGCACCGCGTTGGCGACGACGGTGTAGATCGGGCCCGCCGGCGTGAGCACCAGCCGGGGTGAGAACTCGATGTGGATGGTGATGTTGCGTTCATCCGCCATGGGCTGGAGCACTTCCCGGGCGTGCAGGACAGCGTCGATCAACGGCCGTGGCTCCGAGAGGCACGAAGCGAGTGAACCCACACCGGGACGCATCGCGTGGCGCACCAGGTGGGCGACGCGGCCCAGGGCCGATTCGGCGATGCCGATCTGCCGGGCGGCGCCCTCCTCCGCCAGCTCCTGTCCCGATTCGATGATGTCGCGACGGGCCAGCGCCAGGTAGCGGAACGCGCCGTCCAGCAGATTGCCGATTTCGTGGGCGACGGCGCTGAATCGCTCGGTCGCTCGATCCGCGGTCTGTGGCGCAGCGCCGGGATCGGGCGGGAGCACGCCGGCGGGCCGGAACGTCCTGGTGCCGGGCCTTTGCCTGCGCCCCTCATCTCTCGGGTGGGGATTCTCCATGTCACCCGCTGGATCGACCGTCCCGGCCAGGCGCTGAAGGGGCGATGTTGAGAAAACGCCACAGACTTCGGGTATCGGGCCCGGGGAATGTTGCCCCACCGCAGCGCCCTGGGCCGCAGATTCACCAGAGCGGCAGGCCGGACATCCGCCACGCAGCGAGCAGGAGCAGCGCCACCAGCACCGCCCGAATCCACGTGAGGGGAAGGCGGTGGGTGAGGCTGGCGCCGATGGCGGCGCCGAGGATCGCCGTGGGCGCCAGGGCCATCGCGAGCGTGATGGCGGTCAGGCGGTCGTAGCCGTGCTGCGGCAGCGTGGTGATCTTCACCGAGGCGCCGGCGATGGCGGTGATGCACATCGCGGCGCTGCTGGCGCCGATGGCGTGGCGCAGCGGGAGCCGGCACAGGCGCTGCGCCAGCGGCACCGCCAGCACGCCGCCGCCGACGCCCAGCAGCCCCGCCACCAGCCCCATGGCGCCGCCGACTGCGCCGGCCCGTGGCACAGTGACGCGGATGCCGTCCGGCGGCACATCCGGCAGGCGCCTGAAGATCTTCAGCAGCTCCATCACCACGATGTAAAGAAGAAAGACCGCGAAGAGTCGGCGCAGGGCTGTCGCGGGTATGTGATCCGACAGCAACACGCCGATGACGATGGCGATCAGCGCTGCAGGCATGAGAATCATGAAAAGGTCGCGACGCACCGTGCCCCGGCGCGCGTGTCGCAGGGCCGCCGGCGCCGCCACCGCCACGTTCACCGCCATCGCCGCGGCCTGATACAGATGCTGGCTTTCAGGGTCCTCGGAATGGAAGAGGATGACCAGCCCGGGGATCATCACCACGCTGCCGCCGATGCCCAGCATTCCACCGAGCATCCCGGCGAGAAGCCCGAGGCCTGCGATGACGCTGAGTTCGAGGGGGCCGAGTGTCATTCGGATGCGGTTCCGCTGGAGTGGCGACCGGGGGCGGCGGTGACAGTGCGGATCGTAGCGAGCGCGCCGGGAGGCGTCGGCGCGGTATCGTCTGCACATGGCCGAAACGAGAATCGTCACCGTGACGCTGAATCCGGCGCTGGATCACGTCATCGTGGCGGAGAACTTCAAGATCGGGAAGCGTGTGGCGGGATGGATCGCGGACGATCGCTACCCCGCGGGGTTCCCGACCGGCAAGGGAATCGCCATCTCGCGCGTGCTCGGTTTCAAGGGAATCCGCTCGATCGCCACCGGATTCGTCGGCCGCAACGAGCTGGACATGTTCGAGGGCTTCCTTGAGAAGAAGGCCAGCGGACGGGTGGTGAGCCAGTTCCTGGTGGTGCAGAAACGCACGCGCGACAACATCACCATCGTGGATCCCGTCAACGAAACCGAGACCCACATCCGCGATGTCGGGTTCGAGGTGCAGCAGGATGATGTGAAGCGCATCTCCAGCAAGGTGGCGATGCTCTCCCGGCCCGACACGATCGTCTGCTTTGCCGGATCGCTGCCGCGTGGTCTGGAGCCCGAGCAGTTCGGACGCCTGGTGGCCCGCTGCGTCGGGCAGGGGGCGCGCGTGGTGGTGGACACCAACTCCGAGGGCCTTCGCGGCTTGAAAACCCGGCGCCTGTGGATGATCAAGCTGAACGTGGACGAAGTCGGCATGCTCGCGGACCTGCCGGTGGACAGCCGCGAGCGACTGATCGAGGCCGCCCGTTCGCTGACCGCGGCCCGGGGCGGCAGCTACGACGTCGTGCTGGTCACGCGCGGGGCGGACGGGGCCATGCTCTTCACCGAGGATGTTGCCCTGATCGGGCAGGTCTCGGTGCATCCGGGCCGGATCGTGAGCACGGCGGGATCCGGCGAGAGCCTCGTCGCCGGCGTCTTGAGCGTTCTGAACAAGGGGGGCGACTGGGTTTCGGCCCTGCGTGAGGGGCTGGCCCTGGCGACGGCCAACGCCATCGGGCGCGAGGCCGGGCTGGTCGACGAGGGCGATGCTGAGGAATTCCGGGTCATGGCCATGGTGGACCGGATCGAGGACTGAGGGCCTGCGACCGTCCGAGAACCACCAGGTGGACCC
Source organism: Phycisphaeraceae bacterium (assembly GCA_007693965.1). GTDB lineage: Bacteria > Planctomycetota > Phycisphaerae > Phycisphaerales > UBA1924 > RECQ01. The sequence continues at coordinate 80,101 of RECQ01000052.1, forward strand.
GGCGCCGGGCTTCTCCTCCGAGTTCACAGGGTCAGGTCGGAAAAGCAGCATCCGAAAATCATGGCCGTTTGCGGCGTCCGGCTTCAGTCGGAGCGTCGCCTGACCGTTTCAGACGGTACAGGTCCACGTCGGCGGGCGTCTCCCGGCCAAACCCGGGGAGGCGCTCTGGCGTCGGGGCAGGCCCGGTGTATCCTCGGGACACACACCCGGGCCGACGGGGACCGGGTGGCACGAGCGGGAGGCAAGGGCCTGCCGCCGAACTCGAACGCGGACATTCGCGTTCACGGAGTTCGAGACAATGAAAGATATGACTCACAAGCCTGGTCGGCGTGCATTCACTCTTCGCATGATGATGGAGGGCCTCGCCTTCACCGCCGCCGCGGCGCTGGTCGCGACCTCCGCGGTGATGGCCAAGCAGTCGGCACACGCGCCGGCCCTCGCCATGCTCGATCGCGCCGAAGCCCCGGCCCGTGAGTTCGTAGCCGCCACCCGCGCCGCCGATGTCGCCCGCGTCGCTCCCGCAAGCGCGGAAGAGACGCTCAACACGATCACCGACACCCTCGACGCTGAGGATGTGGAGTTCGAGATCGTCGAACTCGTCGACGCCGAGATCCGTTTCTTCAACGGCCGCGCCGTCCGTCCCGCGTACCAGCTCACCATGATCGTCACCGCCTACAGCCCCGATCACCGCTCCTGTGGCATCTGGGCCGACGGAATCACCGCCAGCAACCGCTCGGTGTGGACCAACGGCATGAAGCTTGTCGCCGCCGACACGCGGCTGCTTCCTTTCGGCACACTGCTGAGCATTCCAGGCTATGACGAGGGCCGCATCGTGCCCGTGCTCGACCGCGGCGGCGCCATCAAGGGCAATCGCCTCGACGTTCTCTATCCCACCCACGAGATCGCATTGAAGTGGGGCGTGCAGCGCCTGCCTGTGATCGTGTGGGAATACGTCGACGGGGAGTGATCGCTCAGCGATCCGGCTCTTCCGAGGCGGCGCCCGGGATTTCCTCCCGGTCGAGCGGCCGCAATGATTTGATCGTGAAGCTGTAGTGGAACTCGATGTAGGGGCCGATCAGCTGCGTCGCGTCGAAGATCGCTGGGGCCCTGCGATCCGGATTGACGACGGGCTGCGCGGCGAAGACGCCGCCCATCATCCACATGCTTCGGGCCGGATCCGCCTGCAGGCGTCCAGCGTCGCGGCCTCCGATCAATATTCGGAAGGGCCGCCCCCATTCCGTACCCGTTTCGCCATCGATCACCTGGATCGTGAACTCGGTGTCGCGCCCATCGGTCGGCGCCGCATCGAGGATGCGAACCATCCACTCGACCTGGCCTCGATGCCTGAAGCTCGCCTGCCGGGCCCAGCGCCGGGCCTCGATGAGGAATTGCTGCGCTTCTCGCTCGGTGTTGTCAGGAAGGTGAGCGAGGACATCCTCGTACTCTTTTTCCAGCGCTGCCAGGAGCGCATCGGGCGCGGCGAGCGGGTCGTCCGGAATGACGATCTTCTCTTCGGCGATCCGCTCCTGCATTTCCGGCTCGGCTTCGATGACGCGCTCATCACCAGGCGACGGGATGGGATCCGGCGCATCCAATTCGTCCATCTGGCGCCGAAGCTCGCGGATGATTTCCTCGAGGCGGGCGATGCGCCGGCGGGCCTCAGCCAGGCGCGCGTCCAGTTCGGCCACCTGCTCGCGGAGACGCTCGTTCTCCTGGCGAAGCTCGATCAGACTCGGCTCGGCGTGGGCGATCTGCGTATTGAACGCAATCGCGACGGGGAGGATGAGCAGGGCCGGGAACATTCGCAAAGCGCTTCGGATCATCGATTCTGCCTCCCCGATTCTGAATGCTCGTGTGACGCCGCGGCGTCCGGGCGTCATCCTCCTACTATACGAGGCGGGTGGGCGCGTTCGTTGCGTCCAATCCCGGATGATTCAGCACTTTTCATCGGCGAGGAGCGCGTGTGCTCGTCAGAGGATCTCCCAGAAGGCCCCGCTCGATCGAGGAGCTCCTCGGTCCGGAGCTGATGCGCCGCCTCGATCGCATCGACCTCCACAGCCGCAAGCTCTTCCCCGGGCGCCTGCCCGGCGAACGCCGCTCGAAGAAGCGCGGCCAGTCGGTCGAGTTCGACGACTACCGGCCCTATGTCCACGGCGATGACCTGCGGCGCATCGACTGGAAGGTCTACGCCCGGCTCGATCGGGTGGTCCTCAAGCTCTTCCTCGAAGAGGAGGACCTGTCCCTCCACATCGCCATCGACGCCTCCGCCAGCATGGGCGCGGGGGGCGAGAAGTGGAACAAGCTGCTTTTCTGCCAGCGTCTGGCGATGGCCCTCGGGTACATCGGTCTGGTGAAGCAGAACAGGGTGTCGGTGAGCGTCTTCGGCGGGCGGAGGCTGGAGCGACTGCCGGAGATGCGCGGGCGCCGGCAGGTGCAGCGGCTGGGTCAGTTTCTGCTTGGTGTTGAAAATGCCGGACAGGGCAACCCAGGCGCCGGCGCCGATTTCAACAGTGCCCTCCGCACCATCGCCATGAGCCGCCAGGGCAAGGGCGTCATGGTGGTGCTGAGCGACTTCCTGGAGCGTGACGGCTACGAAGACGGCCTGCGCGCCCTCGCCGGCGCGGGGGGCTACGACACATGGTGCCTCCAGGTCCTCAGCCCCGGCGAGATCGACCCGACCACCGAGGCCGATGAGGATCTCTCCGGGGGCGTCGTGGGAGATCTGCGGCTGATGGACATCGAAACCGGCGCCGCGGCGGAGGTGACGGTCAGTTCGGCCCTCATCAAGCGCTACCGCGAACGGCTCGAAGAGTATTGCGCCAACCTGTCGTCCTATTGCGCTGCCCGCGAAATGGTCCACATGATCGTCCGCAGCGACAGTGATGTGGCGACGATGCTGCTCGAGGACCTGCGGAAGCGCGGCATGCTTCGGTAAGCATCACCACAGGGACACCGAGGCACAGAGAGAAGAGAATTGATTTGTGACGGGAACTACCTTACGCGCGAGCATCAAGCCAGAACACTCTTCTTCTTTCTCAGTGCCTCTGTGTCTCCGTGGTGATTCCTATTCCTCACTGCCGCTGCGGAGACTTGGTCAGTTTCTCGCGCATTGCTGCGTCGATGCCGAGAAACTCGCACATGTGCTGCTCGTAGACTTCCTGATCCTCATCGCGCGAGAAGTCGAGGCGCAGCTCGTTGATCACCTTCGTGCCCTGACCGATCCAGTCGCGCCAGGTTTCGGTGGAGATGTTCTCGTAGATCCACTGCCCCAGCGGGTTGCGCAGCGGCGGGTCGGGAAGCTGCGTGCCGGGGCGGCCGGTGCGCTGACAGATGAAGCCGCCGGCGGCGGCCGCGCCTGCGGCGGGGGCTTTTGTCTCAACCTCGGGCACTGGCAGGCCCAGTTTCTCCAGCATCTCGCCCATCGCCCTCTGGGGCATGCGATCGCCGCGCTCGGCGGCGGCGGCATAGCCCTCGGTGCAGACCTCGGCAGCCTTCTCCGTCTCTCCGGAAGCCAGCAGTGAGGCCGCGGCGAGCTGGCGGGCCTTGCTCATGTCGGGGTTGAGCTCGACGCAGCGGAGATAGGCGCGGGCGGCGTCGGCGTGGCGGTCGGCCTGGGCATAGGCGCCGCCGAGGCTGAAGTGGGCCATGTCGTTGTCAGGGTCGGCCTGGGCCATATTTTCGAACTGGGCGATGCGCTGCTCGATATCCATTCTGTCGGTGTCCTCCGGTGTTCGTGGTTCGATGTGTCAGTGTAGGGGAGGGGGGTGAAGAGCGTCGCGGCTCGCGTGACGAGCAGGGAGGAAGGCACGCTCGTCGCCCAACCAGCCATCGCCTCCGATCCCGTATCCCGTATCCTGCCCCCGTGTCTCGTCACTCACTGACATCCACACCGGCGCTCACCACAACACTCGCCGGGATCTCGCTTCGCAACCCCGTCCTGCTCGCCGCGGGAACGGCGGGGTATGTCGACGAGATGGCCGGCGCGATGGATCTGTCGCGTGTCGGCGGCGTGGTCACGAAGTCCATCACCGCCGAATCGCGCGAGGGCAACCAGACGTGGCGGATCATCGAAACGCCCCGCGGCATGCTCAATGCCATCGGGCTGGCGAACATCGGCGCTGAGCGCTTCGCGGCCGAGCACGCCCCCCGGGCCGGGGAGGCGCTGGCGACCGTCATCGGCTCCATCGCCGGCGATTCGCCCGAGAGCTATCTCGAAGTCGCGCGCATGTTCGAGAACGCAGAGCACATCCCCGCCGTCGAGCTGAATGTCTCCTGCCCGAATGTCCATTCGGGGACCCACTTCGGCGATGATCCCGGCGCCCTGCGTGAACTCGTGCAGGCGGTGCGCCCGGCGCTCGCGACCACGAAGCTCTTCGTCAAGCTCTCGCCCATTCCCGGCGGTCCGCCGGGGTTCACCATCGTCGATCTGGCCCGGGCCGCGATCGAGGCGGGCGCCGATGGGCTGTGCATTGCGAACACGGTTCCGGCCATGGCGGTGGATGTGCAGACGCGTAAGCCGCGGCTGGCGAACGTGACGGGCGGGCTCAGCGGGCCGTCGGTGCATCCGATCGCGGTGCGGCTCGTGCATCTCGTGCATCAGGGCGTGGCCCGCGAGACGGGGACACCCATCGTCGGGGTCGGCGGCGTGATGAGCTGGCAGGATGCGGCGGAGTTCATCCTTGTGGGCGCCTCGGCAGTGCAGATGGGCGCTGCGCTCTTCGCCGATCCCCGCTCGCCGCTGGCGGTGGTGAAGGGACTGGAGGCGTGGGTGAAGCGGCAGGGGGCGTCGAACATCGGGGAGCTGGTGGGGGCGGTGGAGCTGCCGGGAGGGAGGGCGTGAACAGTGAGCAGCGCCGCAGGTTTGATGAGTTGTTCGAAGAGGTTCTGGAGGGCCTGCCCGAGCGCCTGCACGACCTGATGCGCGAAATCCCCGTCATCCTCGACGACCGGCCCTCGCCCAAGCTGCTCAAGGAACTGGGCATGGGCTCAGGCGAGCTTCTCTGCGGCCTGCACAGCGGGATCGCGCTGACGGACCGCTCCATCGAGCACTCCGGCGTGCTGCCGGATGAGATTCGGCTCTTCCGCGAGGGGATCGTCGAGACCGCCGGCGGCTGGGAGGCTCAGTACGCCGAGGACGAGATCTACGAGCAGATCCGCATCACGCTGCTGCACGAGATCGGCCACCACTTCGGCCTCGACGAGGACGACCTGGCGGAGCTGGGGTACGACTGAACCAGGGTGACACAGCCCCTAGAATGCAGCCGCAACCAATCCCAACTGAACAATGAACGACCATTTGTCACGTCCCGCAGTGGGGTGAATCGCCCTGCTACTCAAGGAGCCTCTCAGCATGATCCGCACGATCCGAAAATTTTTCGCTCCGGTCTTCGCCGCATTGGTGGGGATGTCGGTTCTGGCCTCGCCGGCGCTGGCCGACGCCACCGTCGGGTGGGTCGAGCTCAAGGGCGCCCCGAGTGAGCGGCCCGACCCCTTCGCGACGTTCGCATCGCCCGACTCGAAGCGCAAGACGCTGCGGGAAGTCATCGAAATCTTCGACAAAGCCGCCCGCAGGCCGGACCTTGACGCGGTGGTGCTGCGACTGCGGCAGCCGACGCTCAACGTCGCGCAGGCGCAGGAGATCGGCGCCAAGATCGAGGAAGTCCGGCGCAGTGGCAAGACGGTGCATCTCTTCACCGAGATTTACGGTCCGGTCGAGTTGATTCTCGGCTCGTACGCCGACGAGATCATCGTGCAGAGCGGCGGAATGATCAGCTTCCCCGGCCTGTACATGGAGGAAATGTTCCTCGCCGACACGCTGTCAATGATCGGCGTCAAGGCGGACATGGTGCAGGTGGGCGACTACAAGGGCGCTGCGGAGATGATGTCCAACCGCGAGCCCAGCCCCGAGTGGGATGAGAACATCAGCCAGCTTCTCGACAGCATGTACGGCCAGATGCGCGGGCGCATCATGAAAGGCCGCGGCTACACCGATGCGCAGATGGACGCGGTGATGGAGAAGGCATGGATGGCGACGCCGGAGGAAGCGATGGCGATGGGTCTGGTGGACGCCGTGATCGACCGCATGGATGTCGAGGCGCATTTGCAGGAGCGCTTCGGCGACTTTGATTACGCCATGGATCTCGAGCCCGACCGTCCCAAGTCGCCTTTCGACACGGCCAATCCCTTCGCGCTCTTCCGCACTCTGATGGACCCGCCCGATCGGCGCATCCGACCCAGTTCGATCGCGCTGGTGCATATCAACGGGCCCATCGTCGATGGTGAGTCTTCAGAAGGCGGGCTTTTCGGCGGCGGCGCCGTCGGCAGCCTCACCGTTCGCGAGGCGCTGGCGAAGATCAAGGCAGAGCCGAACATCGAGGGCGTCATCATCCGCATCGAGTCGCCCGGCGGCAGCGCCATTGCGAGCGAGTCGATCTGGCTCGGGGTGCGCCAGCTCGCCGAGGAGAAGCCGGTGTGGGTCAGCGTCGGCTCGATGGCCGCATCCGGCGGGTATTACATCGCCGTCGGCGGCGATCGGATCTACGTGAACCCGGTGAGCATCGTCGGCTCGATCGGCGTGGTGGGCGGCAAGTACACGATGGGCGGGCTGTACCAGATGGGTCGTGTGAACGTCACGCCTCGAACGCGCGGGCCGCGGGCGGATCTGTTCAGCACGCTCAAGCCCTGGAGCGACGCCGAGCGGGCGCTGGTCCGCGATCGCATGACAGTGATCTATGACCAGTTCGTGGACCGGGTGAAGATGGGACGCCCTGACATCGACATCGACAAGACCGCCGAAGGTCGACTCTTCACCGGCGATCGCGCTGTGGAGTTGAAGATGGCCGACAAGATCGGCGGCGTCGAGATGGCGATCACCGACATGGCCGATCACCTCGGATTCCAGCATGGTCGCTACCACGTTGTGCCCTACCCGGAGCCCAAGACCATCACGCAGATGCTCGAATCGATGTTCGGCGGCGTGATCTCGGCGCCCGGCGTTGAAGATCGTCGCGGCGGGCTCATCGCCGGCGAGATCGGCGCCGCCCTGCGCGAGCTGGTCGGCCCCCGCGCGTGGCCGGCGCTGCGGGATTCGCTCAACGCGATGCACGAGATGCGTCGGGAGCCGGTGCTGCTGACCATGCCGCGGATCCTGTTGATGCCGTAATTCAAGCCCGGTGGCGCAAGCCCCGGGTACGGACGGGTGTAGATCTCCAAATCACATGAATTTCGGAGGGATGGAACGCGGAGGAAGACGGAGTTTTGAGGAAAACGGAGTCGGACGGGAAAGATGGTTTCTCGGAGTGGAAATCCGGCTTCGGGCTGACTGACCTTGCACATGCGCGGTCCATCGCCGCCGGCTTCGCTCGCAGCACTGCCCCCAGTCTCCCTCTCCGTCTTCCTCATAAACTCCGTCTCCCTCCGCGTTCTATGGATCCCGATTGGTTCGTATCATTCCGCATCCGGCCGCACACCGATCAGCGCCGTCGTGCAGCACGTGTTGCCGATGCGGTCGGTGATCTCGAATCGCTCGGCCTGCACGGAGATGATGGGGATTCCCTGATCCAGGCAGCGGTGGAGCCAGGCGTCGAGGTCGTGGCGGGCGACGGATTCGTCGGCGTTGAACATGGCGAGCAGCAGGGCGCTTCCGCCGAGCTCGCCGCCCCTGGCGAGCTTGCGCAGATCAGCCGTCGCCAGCGACAGCATCTCGGCGCTGTAGCTGCTGCCGGGCCCCGCGGCGCCGTCGGTGAGGGCGAACTGGTGGGCGGTCTTGATCTCGATCCACAGCGCTTCGGAGGGCGTAGCGCCGCGGTCGCCGAAGAGCGTGTCCGCGGCGAGGGGATCGATCAGATGGTCGTCCGGACGGCTGGTGACGACGAGGTCGCAGCGATCGCCTTGGCTGCGATTCCTGCGGGCCCGGTGTGAGGGATATCGCTGCTCGGCGTGGACGCCCAGATCGTGCCGGCGCAGTCCCGCCGCGATGATCGGGTGCAGAGCGACCTCTTCGAGCGAGTCGAGTCCGTAGGGCGACTGCTCGGCATCGCGCCGGGCCGCCTCCTCGCGCAGAGCCTCGGCGGCGTGCTCGCAGATATCCCGCGTGTTCCACATCGCGCAGTCGTCTCCCCGCCGCAGAAGAAAAAGGGCCCCGGGAGCGTGCGCCCGGGGCCCTGGAAAGTCAATCGGATTCACAACCCGCGGCGGCGCCGCCGCGGGGACGGATCACTCGACGTCCTTGCCCTCAACAACATCGGTGATGGGGGCGGGCGGGTGCGAGTCGCGATCCAGCTCGCCCGACTTGAGACGACCGATGTAGTTGTGATAGGCCCGCATCGCCAGGTAGCCGAAGATGAGCATGATCGGGATGTTCACCCATAGCATCACACCCGTTCCCAGGGCTGTGAGATTGTCCAGCTCGTCCTCGGTGCGGATGAATCCGAGCGTGGCGACGATGATCAGCGCGCAGTAGAGCAACTTGTACGTCATCACCGCCTTGTCGCCGAGCAGATAGACGATTCCCTGCTCGCCGTAATACGACCACGAGATCATCGTCGAAATCGCGAAGAGCCACGCAGCGATCGTCACGAGCCACATGCCCAGCCCCGGCATCACGCGGTCGAATGCATGCCCGGTCAGCGCAGCCCCGATGAAGTCTCCGTACAGACCGAGATCAAGCTCGCCGTCCGGCTGTTCCTGGAACGTCGGTCGCGTGATCGAGCTGAGGGTGTTCCAGTCGACGGTCGCCTGACCATCATCGTCCAGCATGACGGCCCCGCTGATCCGGCGCAGCTCGCGCCCGGTGTTGGGATTGATGTCGCCGCGGACCACCATGAACACCGTCTCGTTCGTGCGCCAGTGGTTCTGACCGCCCTCGATGCGGTGGATCTCTCGCGCTCGCGTAGTCTTCTGCGGCAGCGGGGGCGAGATGATCGTCCACGTCGGCCCCGATCCTTCAAACAGCGTCGGCGCCACTCCCGTCGGCTGCTGCGGCCATTCGGCCGACCTCCAGGTGACCGTGTGAACTCCGTTCCGCTGGACAACGCTCCCCGAGATGGGCAGGCGGCCGTCCTCGTTCGGGCCGGTTCCGGGATCGAGCAACAGGTATCCGAACACGCTGTCGCCGTTGCTCCATTCTCCCTCACCCGCGCGGTCGGAGACCGGGGCGTCTGTGAGCGTCCATTCACCCGCCCGGCGTCCCGGCTGCACCTGCGGCGACTCGGTCAGCTCGCCAACCGTTTCATTGACCATCACGATCTGCAGTGCGTCGGTCTCGTGGTGCTGGGCGAGGAAGTTGGACTCCGCTTCGCGGTTCCAGGCGCCGCTGAGCAGAATCACCAGGGTGGTGAGCGTGCACACGACAATGGTGTCGATGAAGGGCTCCAGGCCCGCGACGACGCCCTCGCGGACCGGCTCGTCGGTCTTGGCGGCGGAGTGCGCGATGGGCGCCGACCCCTGGCCGGCTTCGCTGGAGAAAAGGGCCCGCTTCATGCCCCAGAGGAATGCGTAGGCCGCGGTGCCGCCCAGGAAGGCGCCGGCCGCCTCGGAGGGCGTGAAGGCGGCGACGAAGATCATGCGGATCATCGCCGGGACCTCGCCGATGTTGACCGCCACCACGTAGATAGCCGCGATCAGGTACAGCGCGCACATCAACGGCACGATCCGGGCCGCGACGTTGCCGATTCGCTTGATGCCTCCGATGATCACCAGCCCGACCACGATCGCCAGCACCACGCCGCAGACGAACTTCGGGATCGTCGGGAAATAGGTGTGCGTGATCTCGGCGACGTTGAAGGCCTGGAACATGTTGCCGCCGGTGATGGCGGAGATGAGCAGTGTGATGCAGAAGAGTCCGCCGATGAAGCCGCCGACCTTGGCGAGCCCGAGCCTGGTGAAGCCGTGCTTGGCGACCCACATGGGCCCGCCGTGTGGGTTGTCGGGGTCGTCGGTGTTGCGAGAGAGCATGGAGAGCGTGACTTCGGTGGTCTTGAGGGCCATGCCGAAGATGCCGACCATCCACATCCAGAAGACGGCGCCGGGGCCGCCCAGGGCGATGGCGATGGCCACGCCGGCGATGTTGCCGAGCCCCACCGTCGCCGAAAGAGCCGTGGAGAGGGCCTGGAAGTGGTTGATGGCGCCGGGGTCGTTCTTGTCGTCGTACTTGCCGCGGATGACCGAGGCGCCGTGGGTCAGGGCCCGGTACTGACTGAATCCGCTCCATATGGTGAAGAGCACCCCCGTCGCCAGGACGACATAGAGGACATAGTCGTGCCAGATCACACCGTTGATCACCTGGAGGAAAGCATTAAATCGTTCCATGTCGTCTCCCTGCTGGGTCTGGAGTCGGAGCGGGACGGATCGTAAACCGGGGATCATGGCGGCTCAGTGCGTCAAACGCAACGCCATGGCCCTCCTGCGGGCGGGTTGATCCCCGGTCCCATTCCATACGCCGGCGCCCGAGATCTATTCCCTCCCTCCACATCGACCCCGAGAGGCGTTCACGCGTTAGGATCCATGCCTGAAGGACGCCTCACCCACACCCATGCCACGATCGCGCATCGACACTTCGCTCGCACGCTCCGAACTGGAGGATTTCGCCTTTCCCCTTGGCGTCTATCCCGTGGAGGAGTTCGCGCCCCGGCAGGGGTACACGATGGAGTTCGAGGCCGCCGACGGCGACGATGAAGAGGGGGAGTGGGAGGAGTGGCCCGACCGCTACGTCTTCGATGTCGCCATCACCGCCACGCGCCTGGAGTCCCTGTGCCGCTCGCTCTTCTCCCTGATGCCGGGGCGCGTCTATCCGATCCTCGATGTCCTCGGCCACGACGCCTACCGCGAGGTGGACCCCTACATCGCCTACGACCTGGTGGGCTTCGACCGCTTCATGGAGGCCGTGAGACGCCACCGCGGCTGGTTCTACGAGGACGGCCTCGTCGGATTCGGCGCCATGAGTCTGGACCCGTTCATCTATGTCTTCGTCGATGAGCACAAGATCGTCACCGTGCGGGTGGAGACCAACCTGCGCGACTCGGTCGAGAAAATTCTGGCCGCCTTCGACCTCGAATCGGTCGAAGAGCTCCGGAGCGTCGATGCGGCGGTGCACGAGCATCGTGGCGCCCTGCTTGCCCCCGAGAACCGGCCGGACCTGATGGTCGCCGAGGAGATCATCGAGGAGCTGGTGGAGGACTGGCGTCTGCGGCTGAACATCGATCGATCTTCGAACACCGACGACCTGGGCCGTGAGCTGGGCGTCACGGGCTGGCGCTGTCTCGTCCGCATCGACGAGGAGAACCAGGCCCCCCCGCGCTACGCGGAGGCGATCCTCACAGCCGGCTCGCTCGACGAGGCAGAGCAACTGGTGATACAGGCCGTCGAGACCGCCCAGGCCGCAGGAGACACAGAGGACGCCACTGAGTCGAACGCAGAGGCTGCCGACACGACGGTGGACCTCGATGATGATGAATTCGACCTCTTCGGCCCCAACCTGACCCTCGTGACGGTCGAACGGGTCACGCCTGAGGAGTACCGGCGCCTGCTCGCGACCGAGAGCGGGGAGGAGGACGACCTCTCTCCCGCGCTGGCGCCTTCAACGCCTGGCGAGGCAGCGGGCGACTCTGCCGAGGGCCCGTTGGAGATGGGGGGCGCCCACGTCGATGTCTTCCGCTGGCTCGCCGGCTGAGCTCTGGGTCCGGCCGCTTCAGCCGGCGGGAGGATCGGGCCGCTCGTAGACCATGACGCAGCGCCGCCCGGAATCTTCGAACTCGACACTGGCCATGTAGGCGCGGATGAGGAGCAATCCCCGGCCGCTGGCGCCCTCGATGTTCTCATCAAGCGTGGGATCGGGGACGTCGTCAGGATCGAATCCGGGGCCCTGGTCCTCGATGACGATGCGGACGCGATCGCGATCGACGCGGCAATGCACTTCAACCGGTGTCTCCGGGATGTCGCGGTGGCCGTGGCGGAGGGCGTTCATCACGGCTTCCTCGAAAGCGAGGCGGACGGCGAAGTGAGAGGCCTTGGGGTAGTCGCGCTCTTCGAGGGCGCGCACCAGATCCGTCTCCGCGCGATCGATCGCGGAGCGATCGTTCACGAGTTCGAAGTGCATTTCTTCCGGGGCGTTGGTGGGTCCGGCGCCCATGGTGGTTTGGGGGTGTGGTCAGTCGACTATCGCGTGGAGTGCGCGTGAGGACGCCCGCTCAGGCGCCCTGGGCTCAGGTAAAGCTGGCCAGAGCCTGTTCGGAAGTGTCGTGGATCTGGAAGAGCCTGTTGAGCTTCGTGATGACGAAGACTTCATAGATCTGGGGATCGATATCCGCGAGGCGCAGATCCCCACCCTTGGCCTTCACCTTGGTGTTGATGGTGATGAGTGTGCCGAGGGCAGCGCTGGAGAGGTGATCGACGTTGGCGAAGCTGATCAGGAGCCGGGGGCGATCCCCGGCGTCGATCACAGCGGAGATCTCCTCACCGATCTGCTGGATATTGCCCTCGTCCAGGATATTGCGGTCGATGAACTCGACGTGCGTGACGCCCTTCTCCTGGCGCATTCGAAGTCGTGACTCGGCGGGGGACATCAAGAGAACCTCCGTGCGGCCGGGGAACGGCCACAGAAACGCTACTCTGCCCCTGTGGAAGCTGTCAAGCAGGGCGCACGAATTCCAAGACGCACATGAGTCGATCCTACCGGGTCGCCGACGGCGCCGGAGCGATCAGAATCCGGAATCAAACCTGTTCTGCAGAGAATCCAGCAGACCGGGGAAGTTCTTCTCCTCCTCCTCGTTCTGGATGAGGATGGTCGGCTTGATGAGGATCAGGAGCGTCTGCTCTTCTTTGGACTGAATCCGGTTGGTGAAGAACCGGTTGATGATCGGGAGCTTGCTGAGCACGGGGACGCCCGTCTCCACCTCGACCTCGGAGCTGAGTCGCTGACCGCCGACGAGCAGCGTGCCCTTGTCGGGAACGGTGGCGCCGGTGGAGAGCGATGTGACCTGCACGATTGGAAGCTGGATGTCCGACGTGACAGCGCCGGAGGGAACGCCTTGCTGCGTGCCGCCGCCGGTCTGAGCGGAGACCTCCTCGCGGGCGAAGCTGACAAGCTCGGCCAACTGCGTCTGCAGGGTGAGCGTGACATAGCGCCGATCCGCCGAGACGACGCCCTCGACGCCCAGTGTGAAACCGGTGTTGATCACATCGACGGTCGGGTCAAAGGCGACGGCGTTGGTGCCGACGACGGGGGCGAGGTCGGAGACGAAGGCCGTCTGGGTGGTGACGAAGATGTTGGCGGCGTGGCCGTTGGTGAAGGTCAGGCGCGGCATGGTCATGACCACGTTGCGCCGATCCGCCTGCGTGGCCTCGACCAGGAAATCCACCTGGATGTCGTCGAGGAACGTGCCGGCGATGCCGATGGCGGGGCTCATCGACAGAATGTCGGTCGCAAAGCTCGAGCCGCCCAGCAGCGATTGGGCAAGGTTGTTGCTGTTCTGCTGCACCGGAATCATGCTGGTGCTGTCCGGGCGCGTGACGACGAACTGCACGGGCTCGGCGCCGATTAATGCAGGCGTGCCCGGCGCTGCGCCGGGGTTCTGGAATGTGAAATCGATGTTGGCGCTCTGGCTCGAAGCCGGCTGGTTGAAGAAAGGCGCGATCAGGTTGCTGGGAAGCAGGCTCGTTCGGCCGGAGCCGCCCTGAGGGGTCACGACGAGGCCGAACTCTTCCTGCTGCGCCAGAGCGTCTTTGAACTGGCTGTTCTGCGCGTTGAAGATGACGTCGATGTCGAACCCGATCTGCTCGAAGAAGTCCTGGGTGACGACGAGGAATCGGGCTTCGACGTTGATCTGGATGGCGCGAACTTCCCGGAGCTGACGGAGCAGACCATTGATGGCGCGGTGGTTGCGGGCAGTGTTGGTGATAATGAGGTTGTCGTTGAGCTCCTGGATGATGCCGGTGTCGCCGCCGTTGTCGCGCCAGCCTTCGAAATCGACGTTGGTCTGGATGATCTCAATCAGGGCGTCCTTCAACTCTTCCTTGGTGCGTCGGTCGCCGCCCTGCTGATCGGTGTCGCGAAAGATGCCGCCGGCGCCGCCGCCGCGACGCTGGGCGAGCACGCTGTCGAGGTCCAGCGCCGGGAACTCGGTGAAGCTGGGGATCTGGAAGAGCATGTCGCGGACATCGTAAAGCTGGATGAACGTGTTCTTGCGCAGATCCTGGTCCGAGGCGACCACGAGGAGGCCGTCGTTGACGGCCCAGTTGGCGCGGCTGAAACGATCCGGGCTCACTTTTTCAAGCACGCGGTTGAGCACGATCCGCACCGGCATGGGCTGCAGGTTCAGCGTGACGAGCGCGTCGCGATCGACACCGATGTCGGCGAGCGAATCCCAGTCCACGTCCATGTTCAGGTTGGTGACGCGGGCGACGAATTCGAGCACATCCTCCAGCGTGTTGTCGCGGAAGGAGGCGGGGATCCGCCGGGAGTCAATCTCGGCGAGCATGCGTCGATCGGCGGGGGATTCGGCGAAGGCGGTCGGCTCGCCGCGGCGGATGCTGAGCTCGGGCCAGTCGGGAGGATATTCAAGCAGATCCCTGGGCAGGATCTTGGACCTCTGAATCTCATTGAACTCGCGAGAGTAGCTCAGGCTCTTGGCGCGCTGTGTGAGCTCGAAATCACGGAAAATCACCACATCCTGCAGGACGTCCTTGAGCAGCAGGCCGGTGGGGTGCTGGGGATCGAGGAAGAGTATCTGATCCACGATCTGCAGCGCCTCTTGATACTTCTGCTCCATCTGTAGAGCGCGGACGCGATTCAGCGACTCATTAATGCGATCCTCGATCTCGCGCTGGCGGCGCAATTCGGCCTGTTGGGATTCCTGAGCGAGTCTTCGCTCGCGTGTCTCCACCTGGCGCTGCCGGATCTGCTCGTCGGCCGCGATGATTTCCTGCAGCAGGTTCTGCTGGCGGCTCAGTCGTTCGCTGTACTCGGTTTCGGAGAAGAGATCGCGGGAGTCGGCGAGACGCAGTCGGGCCTGGGCGGCCAAGTTGCGGGCCCGCTCGGTGTCGCCCTCCGAAAGCGCCTGTCTGGCTTCGGAGATGAAGTTGTCGAACTCGGCCCGCGACTGGTCGGCCATGATCTCGCGAATCCGGACCAGCTCCTCGAGCTGGTCGGCGTCATCGAGCTGGAGTCGGACGCGAATCTCCGCCATCCGGCTCTCCGCCTGAGTCGCCTCCTCGTTCGAGAGATGCTCCCGGTACGGGGCGGCGACGACTTCGGAATAGCGCCGCATGGCCTCGCTGTACCGGCCGGCCTCGAAGGCGCGATCGGCTTCCGCCAGCAGGCGCTGGGCGTCGAAACGCAGGGCCTGGATGAACATGTCCTCATCCGCCCCGTCCGGAGCCGCCTCATCGGGCTGCTCCTCCCGCATGGTCTCCGGTCGATCGGCGGCGGGATCCTCCCTGCGCGTCACCGTGCCGGGCTGGAGAAGACCAAGTGAAATCTGCTGGAACTCGAAGGGGCGCCCACGCGTCTTTTCAAGCTGCATGATGCGATCACGAGTTCGCTCCAGCATGCGAAGCTGCGTTGTGGTCAGACGCACGCCCGACCGATGAACGCTGTCCAGGTGGGCCTTGGCCTCAGGGTACATGCCATTCTCGAAATCGAGGATCGCCTGCTCGATGGCCGGACCCACAAACTCAATCAGCTCCAGCCGCGATTCCGATGCCCGTGTCAGCAGGTCCGCTGCCTCCTGCCGCTGCGCTGAAGAAGCTCCGTCGGAGCGGCGCACGGCGTGGGCGAGTCGGTCCGCCTCACGCAGGTCGCCGAGCCGAATGGCGAGCATGGCTCGCTGGATGTTCAGTTCATCCTGGTCGGCATTGCGAAGGCGACGGTCGATCGCGGTCATCAATTCAAAGGCCCGCTCACGCTCCAGTTCTTCGAGCTCATTGCGATCGAGCCCGCGAAGCAGGTGGCGCGCCTCGATGAGGCTCCCCTCGCGCAGCAACTCAGACGCTTCATCAAGGGCGAGCCGGGAGTGGTTCGCTCGGTCGGCTCCGGTCGTCGTCATCGCGCCCGCCGCCAGAAGTACAATGAGGCTGACGACGGATCGAGTTCTGTTCAACAACATGCCGGTTCTCCAGGCGACGTTTCGTGCTTCAGCCGGAGAGCTCGACAGCCCGCCCGGCCTTGTCTTGTGCTCAACATTCCCGTCAGGCTGCCCGCGTCGCGCGCATCTTCGATCGCTCCTCTGAGATCCTGAACTGAAGCGCAACATCCGTGCAGTACGGACAATCGGCGAACATACCGCCCGTATATTGGGGCCGCAAGCCGCGGGTGGTTCCAGAGAATGTGCCGATTCGCGCCGGAATGCGCCGAACGCAGTGATGCCCCCGATGGGACATCCACCCCGATCAGGCCCTCGCCATCGCGCCCATCGCCTCCGCCGACACCGGGCGCCGGTCCTGCATCATGCGCACGAAGGCGTCGAACAAATATCCAGCATCGTGCGGCCCCGGGCTTGCCTCCGGATGGTGCTGCACCGCGAAAATGGGCCGGTCAGGCGAACGGAATCCTGCCAGCGTGCCATCGTTCAGGTTGATGTGCGTCGCCTCGGCTCCGACCGCCTGCAGCGACTCCGGATCCACCGCGAATCCGTGATTCTGGCTGGTGATTTCGATCCGATCCGTCAGGCGGTTCTGGACGGGATGGTTCACGCCGCGGTGGCCGAACTTCAGCATGTAGGTCCGGGCCCCCAGCGACAGCGCCAGCAACTGGCAGCCGAGACAGATCCCGAAGGTCGGCGGCGGCTGGTCGGCCTCCGGGCCAACCAGGGCGCGGAGCGTGGCGATGGTCGACTCGACAGCAGCGGGATCGCCGGGGCCGTTGGAGATAAAAAGACCATCGAACTCGTTCGCATCAAACGCTTTACTGATTGTCTCCGCCGTTGTGTCGTGGGGAATGATGACGACTTCGCAGCCCCGTTCAACGAGGTGGCGGAGGATGTTGTGCTTGGCGCCGCAGTCGAGGGCCAGGACACGAAGGCGACGTGATGACTGGCCCCGTGGCTCTGCGGGCGAGAGGAGCGGTCGCCAGTCGCCCAGGGCCTCGGTCCAGGTCTGCCGGACCGAGCAGCCGACTTCGGGGACGAGGTTGCGGCCGGCCATCGAGGGGGCGGAGCGGGCCATCTCGACAAGTTCGGCGTCGCTAGGGCGAGAATCGTCCGTCAGCACGCCCTGCATCGCTCCCTCGGTGCGCAGACGCCGGGTCAGGGCGCGGGTGTCGACGCCCTCCAGACCGAGGACGCCGGCGGCGTCGAGGTATGATCCGAGGTCAAGGGATGCACGGTGGTTCGAGTGTCGTCTCGCCAGCTCGCGCACGATGAAGCCGGCGACCTTGACACCCCCCGACTCCACATCCTCCTTGTTGACCCCGTAGACGCCGATCATCGGCGCCGTCATGGTGAGAATCTGCCCCGCATATGAGGGGTCGGTGAGCGCCTCCTGATACCCGGTCATGGCGGTGTTGAAGACGACCTCCGCCGAGGCCGAGAGGCCGCGGCCGACGGCGCCGAAGGCGCGACCATGAAAAATCGCTCCGTCCGAGAGGGCCAGTCGGCCCGACGCGCTGAATTCCGTAGCTCCCATGATCCGGGAGTCTACACATCTCCATTCCGGACCATGCGCTGGTTTGCGGGCCTTGTCTGCGATTTTTCTCACAGTGTTACACCCTGAAATCCGGTTCTTTCACATACTTGGAATGGAGCAGGCCGCGAACGAATCCGATCAAGCGGCGTCCACGAAGTGGACCATGAACAGCATTTGTTGATTCGGGGCCGGCGAGGAGGAGCGTCGGCCCTGTCTCTTTTTGGGTTGGCGCCGGTTCGCTACGCTCATCGCGTGGCAGAGCAGCTCTTCTCGTCGACGTCCGATCAACCGATGCGCTACGCCCGCATTGCGGTGGAGCGCGGCGTCGATCTTCCCGACGGGCTGACCTACGCCGTTCCCGACTCGATGGCTGATTTGCGCATCGGGGAGCGCGTCGAGGCGCCGCTGGGCAGGGGAGACGCGGCGTCGCCGGGATTCGTCATCGATGTGAATGTCCAGCCCGATCTGGACCCGGCGCGCATCAAACCGCTCTCGCGCCGCACCGGCATGAGTCTGCCGCCGACGATGATCGACCTGGCCCGGTGGATCGCGCGGTACTACTGCGCGCCGCTGGGCATGACGCTCGCGGCCATGGCGCCGGCGGCGGTGCGCCGGGGCGTCGGGGGCGTGGTGCGCACGGAAGTCGAACCCACCGGCGCCGAGCCGATCGGGAAACTCCCCCCCGCGACGAAGGCGGCGTGGGAGGCGCTGCAGTCGTTCGACCTTGGTCGGTTTCCTTTGCCGCCCCGCGAGCTGGCGGATCATCTCGAGCTGCGCACCATCGGTCCGATCAACCGACTGATCGAAATCGGCGCACTGCGCTCGCTCAAAGTGCGTCGGGTGCGGGCTGCGTGGGCGGAGCACGCAGCGGAAGCAGACCGCGGCCTGGTGCTGACGCCCGATCAGCAGCGCATCGTGGATGCGATCGTTGCGAAGATCGGTTCATTCTCGGCGCATCTTGTGCGCGGCGTGACGGGCGCGGGAAAGACCGAGGTCTATCTGCGCATCCTGGAGCGGGTGATCGAACGCGGCGAGTGCGCCATCGTGCTGGTGCCGGAGATCAGCCTGACGCCGCAGACGGCGGGACGGTTCCTGGGGCGCCTCGCAAAGGAAGGCGTCGCGGTGCTGCACTCGGGCCTGACATCGGCGCAGCGCAATGCGCAATGGTCGTTGGTGAGCGATGGGCGGGTGCGGGTTGTGGTGGGGGCGCGCTCGGCGATCTTCGCGCCCTTCGCTCGCGAGCTCGGGCGCCCGGTGGGGCTGATCATCGTCGATGAAGAGCACGACGGCGCCTACAAGCAGGACCAGCTCCCACGCTACAACGCGCGCGATGTCGCGGTGAAGCGGGCCCAGCTCGAGGGGTGCCCGGTGGTGATGGGTTCGGCGTCGCCATCGCTGGAGTCGTGGCGGAACGCCAAGGAGGGGCGCTACACGCTGCACGAGCTGACCGAGCGCGCCGGCGGCGCCTTCATGCCGCGGGTCGAGGTGATCGACTTCGCCGAGGAGCGCCGAGCCCGGCCGTGGCGCGAGAACCGCGTGAGCCTCATCGGCCCGCGGATGGAGAAGGCGATCGGCAGGGCGCTCGACGCGGATGGGCAGGTGATTCTGCTCCTCAACCGGCGCGGCTACGCCAACTACATCTGCTGTCCGGACCACCGCTGCGGCTGGGTGATGACGTGCGACGACTGCGACGCCGCCACCGTCTACCACCGCGACAAGCGCCTGCCCGCCGGCGGCTACGTCCGCTGCCACCACTGCCTGGCGCAGCAGCGCCTGCCCGCGGTGTGCCCGCGCTGCGGCAAGACTGTGAACACCTTCGGCATGGGCTCACAGCGTGTCGAGGAAGAGCTGGCGATGCGCTTCCCGCAGCTCGTGCCGGATGAGACGATGCTCCGCCTCGACAGCGACAATGTCACATCGGGGCGGCTGTGGAGCGAGCTGCTGCAGCGCTTCGGCTCGGGAGAAGTGAAGCTGCTGGTGGGAACGCAGATGATCGCCAAGGGGCTCGATTTCCCCAACGTGCGGCTGGTGGGCGTGGTGAACGCGGACACCGCGATCAACCTGCCCGACTTCCGCTCCGCAGAGCGCACATTCCAGCTCATCAGCCAGGTGGCGGGACGTGCAGGGCGGTGCGCCGAGCGGCGGGGATATGTGATCGTGCAGACGTTCTCTCCGGAGGCGCCGCCGATCCGCTACGCCGCAAATCATGACTATGTCGGCTTCGCCGATGAGGAGCTGGCGCTGCGCGAGCGGGCCGGGCTGCCTCCCGCGACGCGGATGGCGCGCATCGTGGTGCGTCACAAGGATCTGGTGAAGGCGACGGGGATGGCCCGCGCCGTCGCCGACGCCCTGCGCCGCGGCGCCGGGAGCGAGGTGCACATCCGCGGGCCCATGCCGTGCCCGATCAGCCGCATCTCGGGGCAGCATCGCATCGCGGTCGAGTTGATCGCGCGTTCGGCAGCGCCGATCCAGAGCGCCATCGCGCGGGCCCGCTCCGAGGGCGCCCTGCGCAGCGATGCGCACACGGCGGTGGATGTGGATCCGATCGCGTTGCTGTGAACTTTCGCGCGATCAGCGTGCGGCCGCGCCTGTGTTCATCTCGTCGTTCTCGAGCTGGGCCCGTCCGTGCTCGAGACGGATCTCGAAGCCCTCCGCCTCCAGCGCCGCAAAGAGCTCCTGCACCTGCTCGGCGCCGGCGGTCTCGATGATGCAGCGGACGTCCACCGAGGCCAGGTCGGAGGTGGCGAAGGCGCGGTCGTGGCTGATCTCCTTCACGGAGGCGCCGATGCGGGCGATGGTCGCGGTGAGCCTGGCCAGGCCGCCGGGGCGGTCGCTGATGGTGGTGACGAAGCGGGTGAGGCGACCGTCGGCGGCGAGGCCGCGCTCGATGACGCGGCTGATCATGGCCGGGTCGATGTTGCCGCCGCAGAGGGGCAGGACGACCGTCTTGCCGCGCAGGTCGGGCATGGCGCCGCCGAGCAGGGGATCGGGGGAAGCCTTGGCGAGCATGGCGGCGACGCCCGCAGCGCCGGCGCCCTCGACGACCGACTTCTCGTACTCCAGCAGCCGGAGCACGGCGAGCGAGATGGACGACTCGTCCACAAGCGTCAACTCATCGACCAGCGGGTTGGCGGTTTCGAAGGCGTTGGCGCCGACGTTGGGTGTGGCCAGGCCGTCGGCGATGGTTTTGCCGACATCGAGGTCGACAGGGTGGCCGGCCTCGCGGGCGGCGTGGAAGGTGGCGGCCCGCTCCGGCTCCACGCCGATGATCTGCGTCTTCGGCGCCAGCTCCTTCACCGCCACGGCGATGCCTGCGATGAGCCCGGCGCCGCCGATGGGGACGACAACCGCGTCGGGATCGCGCCCGGTCTGCTCGCGGATCTGCTCGACGATCTCGATGCCCATGGTGCCCTGGCCGGCGATGACGGCGGGGTCGTCGTAGCCGTGGACATAGACCAGGCCGCGCTCCTTCACCAGTTCCTGCGCCTTGCCGTAGGCGTCGCGGAAGGTATCGCCGTGGGTCAGGACGGTGGCGCCGAGCTGGGCGCAGGCGGAGCGCTTCACCAGCGGGGCGAAACGGGGCATAACGACGGTCACGGGGATGCCGAGCTGCTTGCCGTGGTGGGCCATGCCCAGGGCGTGGTTGCCGGCGGAGGCGGCGACGACTCCGTTGCGGCGCTGCTGCTCGTCGAGGAGGAGCAGCGCGTTGCGGGCGCCGCGTTCCTTGAAGGAGCCGGTCCGCTGGAGGTTGTCCATTTTGACGTAGACGTCCGCGCCGGTGATCTCGGAAATCGGCTCGGAGAGCATGCAGGGGGTGCGGATGATCCCGTCGCGAATGCGGTCGCGGGCCGCGGTGATGTCGTCGTAACTGATGCGCATGGCGGCACTTTACAGGGGAGTCCGGGGACGGGCGGCGGGCGCGGCGGGTCGTCGCGAGGTGATCGGAGGTAACATCGTGCGTCGCTTCACCCATGCCCCGTCCACTGGTCATCCTGCCCGATCCTCCGCCGCCGCCGACGCCGATCGGTCTGATCGCCGGCGGCGGGCGCCTGCCGGTGCTGGTGGCGCGCGGGATGCGAGCCGCCGGGCACCCGGTCCGCGCCATCGGACTCAGCGGCCAGTACGACGGCGATCTGCCCGGTGAATGCGACGACTTCAAGACCGTCGGGCTGTTGCGGCTGGGGGCGTGGGGGCGGACGCTGCGGCGCATGGGGGTCCGCCACGCCGTCATGGTGGGGCGGGTGGACAAGGCAAGCATGATGCATGATCCTCTGCGCTTCTTCCGGAGGATCCCCGACTGGCGGGCGGCGGTGATCTGGTACCGGCGGCTCCGCCACGACAAGCGATCGCACGCCGTGCTCGGCGCCATCGCCGACGAGCTGGCGACTTTCGGAGTGGATCTCATCGACTCAACCGCGCACATCCCGGACCACCTCGCCTCCGTCGGGGTCATGACCACGCGCCAGCCGAACCCTGACCAGCAGGCGGACATTGAGTTCGCCTGGCCGCTCCTGATGGAGGCGCTGCGGCTGGACATCGGGCAGGCGATGGCGGTGCGGGAGCGCGATGTCATCGCCGTCGAGGCTGTGGAGGGGACGGACCGGATGATCGAGCGGGCCGGACAGCTCTGCCGCGCCACCGGCTGGACGCTGCTGAAGGCGGCCCGGATCGGGCACGACCGGCGCGCCGACGTGCCGACCGTCGGGGAGACGACCATTCGGAACCTGCACAAGGCGGGGGCGCGCTGCCTGGCGCTGGCGGCGGGGGACGTCATCCTGGTCGACAAGCAGGAGACGCTGGCGCTGGCGGACAAGCTCGGAGTGGCGGTGGTCGGGGTGCCGGAGGTCTGAAAAATTTCTTCAGACGCCCTCGCGAAATGCTTTGACTTTTCCGGCGAAAGAATATGCTTCTGTGTGTTGGCTCTCGAGGTCGCACGCCGTCGCCCGAAGCGGCGCGGCTCCCGGACGCGTCGTCCGGCAGATCGCGGGTCGCCATCACCGTGAGGCCCTGCAACAGCAGGGAAAAAGCCATGGCCGGAATGAAAGGCCAAAGCGGCAAGGGATCGGGCAAATCTTCATCCAGCAAGCCGGCGCCCCAGGGCAAGCCGGGCGCCAAGGGTGGGACATCGCCCCGGAAGCCGTGAGTTCAAACGGGCTTCATGAACCGATTCAGATGTGAGTTCCGCCGCCCCGCGCACAACCGCGCGGGGCGGCTTGTTTTTTGACGCCCGCGACCGATCATCAACGCATGGACGACGCCGGCGCACACAGGCAATCTGAAGAACACGCGTTCGTCGGACGCGGCGGGCTGAAGCTTCAGCATGCGCTGGACACGTTCAAGCTTGATGTGCGTGGTTTCTCATGCGCCGACTTCGGCTGCAACATCGGCGGCTTCACCGACTGCCTGCTCCAGGCCGGCGCAGCGCATGTGTACGCCGTGGACACAGGGTACGGGGCGCTGGCGTGGAAACTGCGGAACGATTCGCGTGTCACCGTGATGGAGCGCACCAACGCGCTGCATGCGCCCGCGCCGGAGGGCGGCGTGGATCTGGTGGTGATCGATCTGGCCTGGACGCCGCAGCGGCTGGCGGTCCCCGCGGCGCTCGGCTGGCTGAAAGACGACGAAGGCGCCCGAATCATCACACTCATCAAGCCGCACTACGAGGCGGAGAAGCTGGGCATGGGCGATCGTCTGCGCGACGGCGTGCTGGACGAGAGCGACGCGGAGACGGCGGCGCAGCGCGTGATCGACGAGGCGCCGGCGTACGGGGCGGAGGCGATCGGCGTGACTCGGTCGCCGATCGTCGGAGGCGCGGGGAAGCGATCGAAGAAAGCGGGGGGGAACGCGGAGTGGCTGGGGCTGATGAGGCGAATGTGACTTCTCGTCCTTCAGGATGTGAACGCCGCCATCTTGTGCTCGACTCCGTGGCTGCAGAATGATTCGGCCGCTCCTGGCAGCGAACAGACAGCCGAAGAGGAGAGCTCGAGCCGATCGTCTCGAGCCTCCCACTCCGGAGCGTCTTCAGCATGTTTGTGGTCATGCGGCGATGTGGAGTCTGCTCAGCAGTCGCACCCCTCATGCATGACAGCGGCGGCGGCGGCGCGCCCCGAGGACGCCTGCGACGCCCATCAGCGCCAACGCGCCGGGGGCGGGAATCACATTCGCGGTGAAGAGCACATCACGCTCGCCAAAGATGAAGTTGTTTCCCATGAATCCCCATGACGCCGTAGCGCCCAGTTTGACGATCCCGCGTCCGCCATTGTAGTTATTGCCTGTCGCCGTGCCGAGCAGGTACCCACCATCACCGGACTCACTCCGTGTCGTGAAGGCATAGCTCGTTTGTTCATCGAGGACGAATCCGCTGGCCGAGAAATCGAACGTGCGCCAGGTCCAGTCCTCTGTCAGCGTGGTTTCAAGGACGGCCTCAGCGAGCGGAGTTCCGGTGGGCAGTCCCGATGCATTGAGATCCCACAATTCGAGCGTCATTGTCACGGGTTGATCCGCGTTCCGCCTCAGAAACAGATCGATAGTCAATAACTCACCACCGACAAGCGTGGTGAAGGTCTGGCCGCCCTGGTTGTTTGGTCCAGCGGCGCCAAACTGCCCATTCCGCGGCCCGAGGAATTCCGCGGTCACGATCCCGGCGTGAGCGGCGCCCGCAAAGCTCAGGGCGGAAGCCACAATGAACGCACTCTTGAAATTGAACATGTCGAACCCTCCTGTGTTTCTTTCCAGAACACGAATGATGAACAGCCCCGGCCGCAATGCTTGCGAATTGCTGAGGGACAAGTGAATCGCGACCTTTGGCAGGTGAAGATATGAGGGGACCCGGAGCGACCGCGCATCAAAGCGTCGCGCCGTCTCAATCCCGGCTAGAACCTGCAAGTGCCGAAGTTCGCTGGATGTTTGGTCCATAGGGGACCGCACTGACGTGTTCCTGACTGTAACGGCGAATCAATAATCCGCAAAGAATATTCTGGAATTCTTTAGAAGAATTTGTGCCGCTCCCCGTGATCGGGTATGCTCTCAGCATGCAGGTCCGCACCCCGCCGTTCCCGAAGGCCGGCGAGTCGTCATCAGAGCCGGAGAGGCGCTTCGCCAGCGACGTCGAAGCCGTTGTCGACGGGCTTCGAGATGTGCTCGGCGACCTCGCCGAGCAGGTCGTCGGGCAGAGTCTCCGGTCGAGTGAACTGTCGCGTTCGCTGGGGCTTGACAAATCTCTCGCATGGAAGCTCTCACGCCTGATCAGAGCGAGTGACGGGTTGGCCGCCGCTCGGCACCTGCCGGGGGGAGCGGGACTGGCCAAGATTCTGGACGCCCTGGACAACGCCGGCGGCGATCATGAGCGATTGGCTCAGGCTCGCGACTACATCCAGGAGATTGATGCACTGGTGGTTCGCCACGCTGGACGCAAATCGACGTTCCGAGCCATGCTGCGCGCATTCGAAACGGACTCGCGGGTTGATCCGAAGGAAACTGTGCGAGGCGATGCCTTTCGTGGCGCCGCCGCCGCCTGGGGTGTTCAGGCATTGGCCCATGTCGCGGTCCACGCCATCAAGCCATCGAAGACCGACTCTGAGACGTTCGACCTGATCGCCGCGAACGGGCTGGTGTCGATCCGTCGACTCCGCGCTGATGTTCCCTGGACAGTTGGTCGACCGACCTTGCGAGACGGTCAATCCAGAAAGCAGGATGGCCCCCAACACCTCCCGCTGGCGTCGGATTCAAGCTCTGATGAGGATGATCCGCTCCTGCTCTACAAGGACTATTGCTCTCAACCGCCTCCCGCAATGCGTGTTCACAGACTCGCGAACGGTTTTGCTGAACTGGAGCTGGCCGAAGGACCGGTCGGGCAAACGGCTGAAGAAACGGTCATCATTGCGAAGAAGATCCTTCGCGCTCTGCCGCGGCAGATTGGTGGCGAGCCGAATATATTTCATCACGTTTCCCACATCGCGACTCCGGTCGAATGGCACATATCAGACATGCTGGTGCACGAGTCCAGCTTTTCCGGCTTCGAACCGACCGCAGCGAGCTACGCTGAACTAGGCATGTGGCCGTGGTCGCCGGAAGACGGCCGCCAGCCGCTGGAGCGATTGCGTATGCATCGCACAAAAGTCGAGCCATCGTTGCTGCGATGGGAGGTGCTTCCCCGGCATCAGTCTATGATTTTGGACGCCATGCGACATGCCGGCTGGGCGCCCGATGAGTTCGTTCTCTATCGCCTGATTCAGCGGTATCCGCTGCTCGGCTCCGCCACGGCTGTCTCCCTCCCTTTGCCCCAGTTATGAGCGATTGAATCAGCGCTCGCGATCTCTGACTGAGAGTGCGATCTCTATCGTCCCCCTCACATCTGAATCGTCTGCTCCCGGTCCGGACCGACGCCCACCGCCCGCACGGGAACGCCCGTGAAAGACTCGATCCGCTCGATGTACGCGATGGCGGCGCCGGGGAGGTCGGCCCGCTTCCGCGCCTTCACGATCTCATCGGCGAATCCCGGGACCGATTCGTACACCGGCTCGGCCCGTTCGAGGTCGGCGGCGTCGGGGGGGAAGCGGTCGGTCGTCTCGCCGCCGATCCGGTACGCCGTGCAGATGTGCAGCTCTTCGAAGCCGGCGAGCACATCGAGCAGCGTCACCATCATCTCGGTGCAGCCGTTGAGCATGGCGCCGTAGCGCAGGGCGACCAGGTCGAGCCACCCGGTGCGGCGGGGGCGCCCCGTGGTCGTGCCGAATTCGTTGCCGCGTTTGCGGATGCGCTCGCCGGTCTGGTCGTGCAGCTCGGTGGGGAAGGGCCCGGCGCCGACGCGCGTGCAGTAAGCCTTGGCGATGCCAATGACTCGCCCCAGCCGTCGCTCGGTCACGCCCGATCCGGGGCCGATGCCGAGCACACAACTGTTCGAGGATGTCACGAAGGGATAGGTGCCGTGGTCGACATCCAGCAGCGTGCCGTTGGCGCCCTCGAAGAGCAGACGCTTGCCGCCCGCCAGCATGTCGTGGAGCAGGTAGAGCGTGTCAACGATGTGCTCGCGCAGGCGCTCGCCGTGGTCGAGGCAGCGCATGTGCATTTCTCCGGGGTCGAAGCGGGGGGCGTCGTCGCCGAGGCCGGAGAGCGTGTGGTTGTGGAAGGCGCAGGCGAGTTCGAGCTTTTCGCGAAGGCGGTCGGGGCGGAGCAGGTCGCCGATGCGCACCGCCGCGGCCCGCTGCACCTTGTCGGCGTATGCCGGACCGATGCCGCGTTTGGTGGTGCCGATGGATTGCCCGACGCCGGCGCCGTCCACCTTGCCGGACAACACCTGCTCGCGAGCCCCGTCCTCCGCCATGTGGTAGGGCATCACGACGTGGGCCCGGTCGGAGACCCGCAGGCCCGAGACGTCCACGCCCTTTTCGATCAGCAGGTCCAGTTCCTCGATCAGCTTTGCGGGATCGACCACAACGCCATTGCCGATCACCGCGAGGGCGCCGGGATGGAAGACGCCCGAGGGGACCAGGTGCAGTGCGTGGCGTTTGCCGTCGAAGACGACGGAGTGGCCCGCGTTGGCGCCGCCGTTGTATCGGACCACGGCGTCGTGCTCCGGCGCCAGCAGATCGACCAGTTTCCCTTTGCCTTCATCACCCCATTGCAGACCCACGACCGCTGTGCAGGCGTTGACAGGGGTGAAGGCGGCTGAGGTGCGATCGCTCATGGCGGCGGTGTCTCGTGGCGTGCGCGGTGGGAATGGCGGATCCGGTTATCGGGACAGTGTACGGTACGGAACAACGATCACGACGGGTGGATCATACCGAAGCCGCGTCCCGCTTCCCGTAAATCAGGGGACATTTTCCGCTGGGAGCGATCACGGTGAATGTGCGCAGTCGATGGGCCGATGTATCTCCGTGGCTAAGGCTGATGGAGGCGCGGAATGAGCGACGAGTCAATCAGGATCATGTGCCCGAGTCTGACCTGTCGGCGTGTGCTGGCTGTGCCCATCAGCGCGCGGGGACGGACCGTCCGCTGCCGCAATTGCGGCACAAACATCCGCATCCCCAACAAGGCCGAGCCCGCCAAGACGCCGCCGCCGCAGCAGGGCGCCGGCGAAACGCCCGCCAAGCAGGACGAAACGAAGGCGGCGTGACAACGCCTGGCTGATTTCAATCTGCTGGTGAGTCAAACAGCGAATTGACGTTTTGATCAGCCGCGCGACTTGTCGTCGTCATCGAGATCGATGTCGAAGTCGAAGACGCTGCTGTCGTCGTTGACGGCCTTGCTGGCCTTCGAGATCAGGTCGGAGATGTCGGCGTCGCTGTCGTCCGGGTCGCCCTGGGCGGCGGGAAGCGAACCGCTGTCCGAATCGTCGACCTTTGACTGCATGGAAGAGCCCGTGTCGGAAGCTCCCGGGGCGTCCAGCAGCGGGGGCTCGATGTGCTCGGGAACGCCGTCGATCTGGATCGTGAAGGTGACCGGGCCGACGGAAAGCCGGTCGCCCGGCGCAAGCTCCTCCTCGCCCTCGATTCGATCGCTGTTGCGGTAGGAGCCGTTGCTCGATCCGAGATCACGGACGATGAGGACGCCATCGTCGCGGATGATCAGCTCGCAGTGTTCGCGTGAGACGGTCGGGACAGGCGCCTGCAGATCACAGGTATTCTTGCGCCCGATGACACAGCGATCGCCCTTCATCCGAAAGACGCGCTGGACGCCGTCGTCCTTGAAATACACGAGTGCGACGTTCACCCTCAGTCGACTCCTGACATGGGGGCGGGAGCGGGAACAGACCCGCTCTTTGTGAGAGCGTCGGCCCGACCTACAGTGGAGGGCCGTGACGATGCAGACTACACCCATATCCGTGGACGGGCAACAGAAATGGGCTTCCCTGCCCCTTTCTACGGCCCGCACGCCGGTGCGTTCGCTGTACGTTCACATTCCCTTCTGTTTCCACAAGTGCCACTACTGCGACTTTTACAGCTTCGTGGACTCCCGGGACCGGCAGGGCGTCTTCGTGGACCGCCTTATCGAGGAGTTCTCGGCCCTCGCCCGCCACGCCGGTGGCGGCGCTGCCGCTGACGCTGGAGAAGCCGACGCGGCGCCCGCGCTCGACACCATCTTCGTCGGCGGCGGCACCCCGAGCCTGCTCCGCCCTGACCTCTGGGCCCGCCTGCTGGGCGCCCTCCGGGAGCGGTTCGACCTGAGCACCATCGACGCCGGTCGGGGAGAGTTCACCGTCGAGTGCAACCCCGAGACCGTGACGGCAGAGCTGATGGCAACGCTCGCGGCGGGAGGCGTCGACCGGGTCAGCGTTGGGGCGCAATCGTTCGACCAGCGCCACCTCGTCACGCTGGAGCGCCACCACGACCCGGAGAACGTCGCGAGGGCGCTCGCACTGGCGAACGACGCCGGCATCCGGCGGCGCAGCCTCGACCTCATCTACGCCATCCCCGGCCAGACGCTCAAAGAATGGGCGAGCGACCTCGACCGCGCCCTCGAAGCCGACGACGGCCTCGAACACATGAGCTGCTACGCCCTCACCTATGAGCCCAACACGCCCATGACCAAACGCATGCGCCGCGGCGACTTTGAACCCGCAGACGAGGGACTCGAATCTGACATGTACGAGCACACCGTGCGGCGGCTGCGCGAGGCGGGGTTCGAGCGGTATGAGGTGAGCAACTTCGCGAAGAAGAGGGAGGCAATGGGGAACGGGCAATGGGCAATGGGGGGGGAGTCATCAGATGTGACCACCCATGGTCCACTGCCCACTGCCCATCGCCTTCCCGTCTCACTCCACAACCTCGTCTACTGGCGCTGCGGCCAGTGGCTGGCGGCGGGGCCTTCGGCGTCGGGGCACATCGTGACGGAGGGCGGCGGACACCGCTGGAAGAATGTTCCGCACCTCACAGAGTGGATGCAGGGGGTGGCGGCCTCCGGCGGCTACAGCCCGATCATCGACCACGAGCCTCCGGACGCCCGACGCGCCCTCGCCGAGCGCCTCATGATGGGGGTGCGCATCGCGGAAGGGCTGTGCGAACGAGAGATGCAGGAGCGGGCCGAGCCCCTTGGCGCCGCCGAAGCGCTGCAGCGCGCTGCGGCGGGTCAGGCCGAACTCGGCAGACTCTCGCTGGCGGATGCGCGCTGGCGCCTGACCGACGCCGGCTGGCTTTTCGCCGACGGTGTCGCATCGGAGCTGATGGCGGCGCTGGCGCCTGGCGAATCGACCGGTAGAGTGGCGGGCGATTCCTCTGTGAGGGGATGAGGCGATGAAGCGATGATGTGAAGCGCCGCGCGGCGCAGAATCTCCGATTCACATCATCGCCTCATCACACCATCCCCGCAGCGCCCCGCGAAACCGCCACATGGCCGATGTGAACACACACACGTCTTCGGCGTCGGCCTCTACTCGACGCTTCGCGATGCTGTCGGACGAGGACTGCAAGCACGTGATGACCTACGGCTGGGCGGCGGCTTCGGGCCGCAGGTGTTCTTGCTGCTCCTCTGGCGCCGGGCCTCGTACGCTGGGCGCCCGGCGGGGATGCTGATGGGGTTTGTCGTCGCGATGTCCTGGCCGCACATCTACACGCCGGAGGTCGCCGAGCGCTGGACCGGCGGCGTCGAGATCTACAACCTGCCGCTCGGCTTCATGGCGGGGCTCGTCGCGAACGTGGCGTTCAGCCTCCTCTTCCCGGGGCGTCGGGCGGTCACTAAGGAAGCGTGAGGCATGGACTATCCGCCTCGCTGGCGGACCCCGCCGCGGGCGATATACTCTCACCCCGCCACCCGTCAGGATGGCGATCAGGGCGGTTAGCTCAGTTGGCTAGAGCGTTCGCTTGACGTGCGAGAGGTCACAGGTTCGAGTCCTGTACCGCCCATTTTTTCGACTTTGCTTCGGTTGGCCCCGGCGCCTGCTGGGCCGCCGGCCTTCCCGGTCGAACCCTCGGCATTCTGCGATTCGTGGATCCCGCTCACTCCCCGGCGCTGTCGCTTCGCCGCCGGTGGACGGTGTAGCCGCCGACTTCATCGGTCGCGATGTAGCTCCGGTTCAGGGCGTCGAGGATCGTGCGTCCGAAGTGGAGCGTGGTATAGAACTCGTCGGCGCTGTCGAGCGCGTGCACAGTGACGACGGCGTCGAACTCGCGGGCTTCGATGCGCTCCAGCAGGGGCTCGATCCAGTCGGGGCGGTCGCGCCCGATGCGCAGAAGCATGAACGCGTCCATCACCACCGGCAGCTCGCCGCGAGAGATGCTTACGAAGGGGTCGTCGCTGAGGAGACGTTCGTCGGCGCCGAAAGCGTCGCGGAAGACATCGGCGTCGTGCATGGGGAGGCGCTCACCGTGGAGGGCGGCGTTCAGCGATTCGGTCAGAGGCCGCCAGAAGAAGCGGAGAGCCACGAAGGGCGCCGTCCAGATGAGAACGATCGCCGCCAACACGCGTGTGATCTCGGACGGGCTCCACGCCGGCCGCGGCGTGCGACGCACACCGATGCACAGCGCGATGAGGGCGACGAGATCGATCAGATGGTTGTGCCCGACGCCGCTGTCGGCGAAGGCAAGGGAGAGGGGCGCGAACGAGCAGAGCAGCGCCAGGTGAATGATCGAGAAGCGGAGCGTGAGCGCCGCCATCGCCGTCAGGCACAGCGCGAAGGGGAGGAGCACCCAGGTAAGGAGTGCGTAGTGCTGCAGATTCGCGAGGAGCCGGAATGGGCCACGGACAAGGTCGACGAAGCCCTCGATCCCTGAAGTCGAGAGCCCGAATAGATTCTCGAACATGCGTCCGCCGCTGATGAGGTGGAAGCCGCCGAGCCCGGCGCTGAGCATTATCGCGAAGCCGGCGCAATAGACGGCCAGGCCGCGCCGGTTCGTCGCCAGCAGCCACAGACCGATCGCCATCGGCGCCCAGATGGCGCTAAGCTTGCACAAGACGGCCAGAGCGCTGATGAATCCGGCGCCCGCAATGATGGCCACGCCGCGCGGGCGCGTG
Organism: Phycisphaeraceae bacterium; assembly: GCA_007693965.1. Classification (GTDB taxonomy): domain Bacteria; phylum Planctomycetota; class Phycisphaerae; order Phycisphaerales; family UBA1924; genus RECQ01. The sequence goes on from RECQ01000052.1 coordinate 111,664, forward strand.
ATCAGGAGCACCGCGATGAGCTGCAGCGCGGCGGGGAGCGCATCGTTGCGGATCGAAGTCCCCGCCAGCATGCCCGGCGAGGTGAGCAGAATCGATCCGGTCAGCGCGATCGCGAGTGGGGTGGACGCATTGTGCTTTCGCAGCGCGATGCAGACAACGCCGAGCAGCGCGGCGAGGCTGAGGCCGTTGAGCAGCTTGCCGGACATGATGTATTCACCGGTGATGCGAGCCAGCCCGGCGTGGACCACGATCGGAACCGGCATGAAGCGCGTGCAGCCGTAGCGTTCGCCGTCAAAGAGTTCGGGATACAGCCCCTCCTCGTTCGCGTGCATCGCCAGCGCCATCCAGGCGCCGGAGACGTGGTCGATCTGGCGCCGGTCACTGATGTGGACGCCGGCGATGAAGAGCCAGGCAAGAATCGCTCCAACGCCGACCGCCACGAGGGCGATCGCCGCGCCGAGGCGCACAGGGCGCGAGTCCGCCGCCCGGCGAAGCGAGGCAGCCTCCTGCTCCGCCGCGGCTGCCGGCTCGGGGGCGTCTTGCGGATTGGGGGCTTCGCTGGTCATCACGGGGGGTTCACTGGAGGCGGGCGGGCCCGGCCCGAGCCGGCGCCGCTGATCCCGGTATTGTCGGGCCGCCGGGGGGTCGATACACACACATGTATCGGTTGCGGAGCGAGCTTCATGTCACACGCGGCGACAACCGGCGAAGAGTCCGTATGCGGAGAAACGCTGGTCAGCGTGGTGATCCCCACGTTCCGCGAGGCACTCAACCTGCCGGACCTGATTCCCGCGGTCTCCAGCGCCCTGAGCGGAGCGGGTCTGCCCTTCGAGATCATCGTCGTCGACGACGACTCGCAGGACGGCAGCGAAGAGATCGTCCGAGAACTGGCGGCCGAGCACCATGCCCGCATCCTGGTGCGGAAGGATGAGCGGGGGCTGTCGAGCGCGGTGATCCACGGCTTTCGCAACGCGAATGGTCGCGTGCTCGTCTGCATGGACGCCGACCTGTCGCATCCGCCCGACCGGCTTCCGGAGATGGCACGCGCGATCCTTGATGGAAGCGCCGATTTCGTCATCGGCAGCCGCTACGTCCCCGGCGGGAGCACGGATGCGGAGTGGGGGATTCTGCGCAAGCTCAACTCGCGCATCGCCACACTGCTGGCCAGTCCGCTGACGCCGGTGAAGGACCCGATGTCGGGCTATTTCTGCCTGCCGCGCGAGCGGTTCGAGTCGGCGCCGGCGTTGAACCCGCTGGGATACAAGATCGGGCTCGAGTTGCTGATCAAGACGGGCGCAAAGCGCGTGGCCGAGATTCCGATCGAGTTCCGCGATCGCTCCCGCGGCGAGAGCAAGCTCACGCTGCGCACGCAGATCGAATATCTGCGTCACGTGGCGCGATTGATGCGATTCCGCTCCCGGCGCGGCGGATCGCCCTCCGTGCGCACGGCGGCGTGAACGCTCGATCGCCGGTACGATGCGCCCATGGCTGAATCATTCGAACTGGAGCGCGCCCTTGATGTCGCCCGCCGGGCCGTTGACGCCGCATCTGAGGCGTGCCTGCGCTGGTTCGAGCGCGATGCGGGCGTGAAGTGGAAACAGGACGGCACGCCGGTGACGAACGCCGACCGCGATGCGGAGGACGCCATCGTGCGCATCATCCGCGATGTCTTCCCGGATCACGCGATTCTCGCCGAGGAGTCGGGCGCGATGGAAGGCGACGCCGAGACGCGCTGGATCATCGACCCGCTCGACGGCACCCACCGCTTCGCCCGCGGCATGCCCTTCTGGGGGCCGTTGATCGCGCTGGAGCACAAGGGCGAGGTGGTCGTCGGCGCCATGGCGCTGCCGACGCAGGAGCAGAGCTTCTGGGCGGCCCGCGGCATGGGCTGCTGGCGCGACGGCGTGCGCGTGAACGTCTCCGATGAGACGGACTGGCGACGCTCCAACCTGAGTCTCGGCGCCATCGGGCGGATTCTCGAAACACCGGCCCGCGATGGCGTGCTGAAGCTGATCGAAACAAGCACCTACACCATCAGCGGCGGCGACCTGGCTGGGGCGGCGCTGGTGCTCACTGGTCAGGCGGAGGCGTGGATCGAGAGCGGCGTGAAGATCTGGGACATCGCGCCCTTCAAGGTGATGGTGGAGGAAGCGGGGGGGATGTTCACGGATTTTGAGGGAGGGGGGCGGATCGACACAGGGCGCGCGGTGGCGAGCAATGGGACGCTGCACAGGCATGTGCTTGAGGCCATCATGTCGGGCGGGATCGCTCGCTGAGACGGACGCACAACCCGAGGCTTCGAAGACTCAGCCTCGGCGTCTTGTGATCGATACGATCGATGAAGTAGGTGTCTGTCCACATTCGCAATCGAGCATACGGCGTCGATACGATTCCCCATTCCCCATTGCCCAATCCCCATTGCCCTCTTGCTCACCACAGTGTGCGCACACGGATCGTCTCATCGACGCTGCGGAGCTGGTCGACGAGTTCATCGCCGTGGGTGGGGTCGATGTCGAGGATGACGTAGCTGTGGCGCGGGTCGGTCTGGAGGTATTCGGCGACGATGTTGACGCCGAGATCGGCGATGATCTTGTGCATCTTGCTCAGCACGCCGGGGACGTTGCGGTGGAAGTGCAGAATGCGGTGCTTGTCGGGGTGCAGAACGGGCAGCTCGACCTCGGGCACGTTGACGGCCGTCGTCGTCGAGCCGTTGTTCATGAACTTGATGAGCTTGCTCGTCACTTCCTCGGCGATGTTGCGCTGCGCCTGCAGCGTGCTGCCGGCGATGTGGGGGGTGAGGATGACATTGTTCAGGCCTCGGAGCGGGCTCTCGAAGGGCTCTTCCTCGGAGCCGGGCTCCTGGGGGAAGACATCGACGGCGGCGCCGGCGATGCGTCCGGAGCGGATCATGCGGGCGAGGGCCTCCTGATCCACCACGTCGCCGCGGGCGTTGTTGATGAGGAAGGCGCCCTGCTTCATGAGAGACAGTTCACGGGGGCCGATCAGGCCGCGGGTCGCGCCCGACTGCGGCACGTGGATGCTCACGACATCGCTCTTTTCCAGCAATGAGTCGAGCGAGCGCACCGCGGTGGCGTTGCCCAGCGGCAGGCACTCGGCGACATCGTTGTAGAGCACGCGCATGCCGATGGCCTCGGCCAGCACCGAGACCTGCGATCCGATGCGACCGTAGCCGATGATTCCGAGCGTGCGCCCGCGGACCTCGTTGCATCCTTCAGCGGTTTTTCGCCACAAGCCGCGGCGCATCTCGGAGGAGCGGTCGGCGAGGCGCCGGTGCAGGGCGATGATCTCGCCGATGGTCAGCTCCGCGACGCTGCGTGTGTTGGAGAAGGGCGCGTTGAAGACGGCCACGCCGCGCTCCGCGGCGGCCTGCTGGTCCACCTGGTCGACGCCGATGCAGAAGCACCCCACGGCCCACAACCGCTCCGCCTTCTCGAAATAGCGGGCAGGCAGCTTGCTGCGCGAGCGGATGCCGAGCAAGTGGGCGTCGCCGGCGGCCTCGATCAGTGCGTCGCCCTGGAGGCTCTCGCTGACGGTTCGCACGGTGTACCCGGCGCCCTCGAAGAGCTCCCGGGCTCGCGGATGGACGTTCTCGAGCAGAACGACGGTGATCTTGTGCAGGGGGTAGGAGGTGGCCACGTGTTCCATCGCTGGGGGGCGGGCGTCGTCGGCGTCTCGCTGCCGAAACGGGTCCTCACCCGGACAGGCCGGGCGCCGACCTCGACCCGGAATCGGGCGGGGTGAAAGTGGGCGCAACAGGACTCGAACAACATCAGGAATCCCCGGGGAAAACGCAAATCACCCGGTCGCTGCACGGGAAAAAGTCGGGATCAGGCCCCGATGATACCCGGGCGGTGGCATCGTCACACACGCAGACCCCACCGACAACCGACACCGACAGCCCCCACGGGGCCGTCAGTGGGGGTTGTGTCGGTGAGGACATCCGCATGGTGATGTCGCTCCCCCTCACCGACGCCGAGAAAGCCGAGGCGGTCCGGCGACTCTTGGGGGGATAGCGCACAGAAACGGGGTGGGTGGAACGGAAATAGAAAGCCCCGCTGGCGGGCTGCAATCGAGGCTTTCCGCATCCACGGCCAGCCGGATTCGGGGCTTTCCGCAGCCATGCGGGTCCTCCCGGGCCGATCCTCTCCCCCTCTACCCGCGTGGTGGGGCTCCAAGCACAACTCACTTTGTTTTGAATGATTCCAAGCTGAGAAGGGCGCCGCAGGTGCCCGATGGCGACGGGGAGAACGGCGTGTCCGGCGTGGTGGCCCCGGAGGCCGCC
>RECQ01000013.1 GCA_007693965.1 Phycisphaeraceae bacterium
GCCGACGCCGCCTAACCTACAACGCCCTGTGTCCGCCATTCGTGGGCCACCTCAATGTGATCGGATTCCTTTCACTGCACCGCGACATCAATCCATCTCGTTCCCCTCTCCGTGACCTTGCGTCTCCGTGGTAATCCCCCCGATACACACCCAACACCGGACCCACTTCAATGCCGAAGAAAGTTGCCCTCGCCTATTCCGGCGGCCTCGACACCTCCGCGATCGTGCCCTGGCTCATCGAGAACTACAAGTGCGAGGTCGTCGCCGTCGTCGGCGATGTCGGCCAGGGTGAGGACGAGCTGGCCGGCGTCGAGGAAAAGGCGAAGAACTCCGGCGCTTCCGAATGCCACGTCGTCGATCTGACGCGCGAGTTCATCGAGGACTTCGTCTACCCCACGCTCATCACTGGCGCCGTCTACGAAGGGCGCTACCTGCTCGGCACCTCCATCGCCCGCCCCATCCTCGCCCGCGCCCACGTCGAGGTCGCGCTCAAGACCGGCTGCGACGCCCTCTCCCACGGCTGCACCGGCAAGGGCAACGACCAGGTGCGCTTTGAGAGCGCCTTCGCCGCCCTCGCCCCCGAACTCCAGGTGATCGCGCCCTGGCGCGAGTGGAAGCTCCGCTCGCGCGAACAGATCCTTGACTACCTCGCAGAGCGCAACATCCCCTGCGCCGCCAGCGCTGCCAAGATCTACAGCCGCGACCGCAACCTCTGGCACATCTCCCACGAGGGCGGCGCCCTCGAAGACCCTTGGAACCCGCCCCCCGACGACGTCTGGATGCTCACCGCCTCCATCAGCGAAGCCCCCGACGAACCCGCCGAGACCATCATCGGCTTTGAATCCGGACGCCCCGTCTCCATCGACGGCAAAAAACTCCGCGGCGACGCCCTCGTCGCGCAGCTCAACAAACTCGCCGGCGTCCACGGCGTCGGCCGCATCGACATCGTCGAGAACCGCCTCGTCGGCATGAAGTCCCGCGGCTGCTACGAGACTCCGGGCGGCACCGTCCTCATGGAAGCCCTCCGCGCCCTCGAAGAGCTGGTCCTCGACCGCGAGACACTCCACGAACGCGAGCGCCTCGGCCTCAAGTTCGCCGAGATCGTCTACGACGGACGCTGGTTCTCGCACATCCGCGAGGCCCTGTGGGCGTCCGCCGAAAAGATCGCCGAGCCCCTCACCGGCGAGGTCGCCGTCCGCCTGCACAAGGGCCACGCCATCCCCGTGCGCCGCCGCTCGCCCAACAGTCTGTATTCTGATGCGTTCGCGACTTTCGGAGAAGACGCCGTGTACGACCAGACCCACGCCGAAGGATTCATCCGCCTCTTCTCGCTCCCCCAGCGCATTCGCGCGATGCAGCGCGGGAACAAGTCCTGATGGCGCTGTGGGGCGGACGATTCGAGGGCCGGGCCGACGACGCATTCCGCGCTGTCAACGATTCCCTGCGCTTCGACTGGCGCCTCGTCGAGCAGGACATCGAAGGCTCCATCGCCTGGGCCGGCGCCCTGCGCGCCGCCGGCGTCCTGAGCGCAGCAGAAGAGAAAGACATCGCCGCCGCCCTGCGCGCCATCGCGGACGACGCCGCCTCCATCGGCCCCGTAGCCCCCGACACCGACGATGAGGACGTCCACTCCTGGGTCGAGGCCCGCCTGATCGACCGCATCGGCGATCTTGGCAAGAAGCTGCACACAGGCCGCAGCCGCAACGACCAGGTCGCCACCGATCTGCGCCTCTTCACCCGCGTCGCCATCGACGACCGCCTCGCCGAACTCCGCGCCCTCCAGCGCGCCCTCCTCGACCTCGCCGAGCGCGAGATCGACACCATCATCCCCGGCTACACCCACCTCCAGCGGGCCCAGCCCGTCCCCTTCGCCCACTGGTGTCTCGCCTACTTCGAGATGTTCGAGCGCGATGCCCAGCGCCTGCGCGATGCACGCCGGCGCGTGAACATCTGCCCCCTCGGCGCCGGCGCCCTCGCGGGAACGGCCTACCCCATCGACCGCGCCGCCCTCGCGAAGTCCCTCGGCTTCGACGCCCCCGCCGCCAACAGCCTCGACGCCGTCTCCGACCGCGACTTCGTCCTCGAAACCATCGGCGCCTGCGCGCTCTGCGCCATCCACCTCTCACGCATCGCCGAAGACCTCATCATCTACAACAGCGCCGAATTCGGCTTCATCGAGCTGGACGACGCCCACGCCAGCGGCTCCTCTCTCATGCCGCAGAAGAAGAACCCCGATGGCCTCGAACTCATGCGCGGCAAGTGCGGGCGCATCCTCGGCGCCCACGTCGCCCTCGCGACCACGCTCAAGGGCCTGCCCCTCGCCTACAACAAGGACATGCAGGAAGACAAGGAACCCATCTTCGACGCGATGGACAGCCTCTCCCTCTGCCTCCGCATCGCCGCCCCCACGCTCGGCGCCATGAAGCTGCATCCCGAAACCTGCCTCCTGGCCGCCCGCGGCGGCCACGCCAACGCCACCGAACTCGCCGACTACCTCGTCGAAAAAGGCGTCCCCTTCCGCACCGCCCACGACATCACCGGACGCATCGTCCGCGAGGCGATCACCAAGGGCGCCGCCCTCGAACAACTCTCCATCGAAGAGATGCGCCGCCACGACCAGCGCATCGAGCAGGATGTCTTCGAACGCCTGAGCCTGAAATCAACACTGGCGAGCCGCGATGTCACCGGCGGCGCCGCGCCGAAACGCGTGCAGAGCGCGCTGAAGGCCGCGCGGACGCAACTTGACAAAGCGGCGACGGATGACGCCGCCATGGCGAAGGCGGGAGCGGCGCAGGCGTGAGCGATCCGATCCGAATCGAGCTCGATGTCGCCGAGTGCCCGCCCGGCTTCGAAGCCGGCGGCATCACCTGCGGCCTGCGCAAAAGCGGACGCCCGGACCTCGCCGTCTTCCTCTGCCGCAACGGCGCCTCTGCGGCCGGCGTCTTCACCCAGAACCTTGTGCGAGCCGCGTGCATCGAGATCTGCATCGACCACCTGAAAGACTCCGGCGGACGCGTGCGCGCATTGGTCATCAACTCCGGCAACGCCAACGCCGCCACCGGCGCAGAGGGCCGCCGCCGCGCAGAGCGCACCGCGATCGAACTGGCGAAAGCGCTGGAGTGCCCGGTCGAGGAAACACTGGTCTCGTCAACCGGCGTCATCGGCGTGCAGCTCCCGGTGGACACGATCATCGATGCATATCCCATGCTGCTCGAGTCCGCGAGCCCCGATGGCCTCCCCGCCGCCGGCCGCGCCATCCTCACCACCGACACCTGCTCAAAGTCCGCCCAGGCCACCGTGACGCGGGAAGGCCGCACATTCCGAGTCGCCGGCGTCGCCAAGGGCTCAGGCATGATCCACCCCAACATGGCGACGATGATCGCCGTCATGCTCACCGACGCCGCCGTCGAACCACCCGCCCTCCAGCGCATGCTCACGAGCGCGACGAACCGCACCTTCAACCGCATCACCGTCGACGGCGACACCTCCACCAACGACGGCGCCTACCTCTTCGCCTCCGGCGAAGCCGGCGAGTTCCCCGAGTCGCTCGTCGCCGAGGCGATCGAGCGCGTCAGCAAGGCCCTCGCGCTCATGATCGTGCGCGACGGCGAGGGCGCCCGCAAAGTCATCCACGTCCTCGTCTCCGGCGGCGCCGACGAACCCCAGGCCCGCCGCGTCGCCCAGACCGTCGCAAGCTCCCTCCTCGTGCGCACCGCGGTGACCGGAGGCGATCCCAACTGGGGGCGCATCCTCGCCGCCGCCGGACGCGCGGGCGTCCCCATCGACCCCGCCCGCATCCGCCTCAGCGCCGTCGGCGTGCCCCTCTTCGCAAACGGCGCCCCCGTCGACAGCCCCCGCGACGCCCTCATCGAAGCCTTCCGCGGCCCGGACGTCGAGCTCGAGATCGACCTAGGCGAGGGCGACGCCCGCGGCGAGTTCTACACCTGCGACCTCACCGAAGGCTACATCCACATCAACGCCGATTACACGACATAAAGCGGCGCCGGCGTGTCCTGCAAGCTGCAAAATCGGGGTCGTTCAGGGGGCTGAATTCGAAACCTGCGATGGGTATTCTGGGGAACACCAAACATCAAGCAGGCCGATTCAGACCCCCTTGACTACGACACCCCCAACCGCTCCAAGAATACCAGGACAAACCCAATACCAGGACAAACCCTCAGTAGACGCCGAGGCTGAGTCCTCGAAGCCTCGGGAAAGGCGCCCGCCCACACAGGCGCGCACCACAGAACTCGGAAGAACTCAGAATAAGACGAAGGAAGAAAGAAGACAAAGGAAACACCGCCCACGCGTAAAGAGACGCCGAGGCTGAGTCTTCGAAGCCTCGGAAAAATCGCCCGCCCAAACAGGCGCGCACCGCAGAACTCGAATGAACTCGGAGAAAGACAAACGAAGAGAGAAGACGAAGGAAACACCACCCACGCGCAAAGAGACGCCGAGGCTGAGTCCTCGAAGCCTCGGGAAAGGCGCCCGCCCACACAGGCGCGCACCACAGAACTCGGAAGAACTCAGAATAAGACGAAGGAAGAAAGAAGACAAAGGAAACACCGCCCACCCGCAAAGAGACGCCGAGGCTGAGTCCTCGAAGCCTCGGAAAAGACGCCCGACTCCACAATTGGCCACTGACCTTGAGCATGCGTCGAGAACACGCACCCTCCCGGTGAAATCCACCTCACAGCCACGACCACAAGGGAGACATCCGATGCCGAACGCGAGATCATTCCTGCCGGCGACGACGGGCCTGTTCGCACACGCGCTCATCCTGGCGCTTGCATTGACAATCCTCTCCCATTCCGCCCGCGCAAACGACCAACCCCGCGTCGCCATCGTCGCCGCCGCGACCAACACCGCCGACGCCCAGACCGCGCCCCGCTACACCGACCCCCGCGACAAAATCCTCGCCACCGGCTTCTTCTCCGGCGTCGACATCATCGACACAACCCCGTTCGGCACGGGCGTGCCCACACTCGAAGAACTGCTCGCATACGACGCCGTCATCACCTGGAGCAACGCCAGCTACGAAGACGCAGTGGCGATGGGCGATGTCTTCGCCGACTACGTCGACGCCGGCGGCGGCGTGGTCGTCGCCATTTTCGCCAACACCAGCACGCATCCGCAACGCTTCCTCCAGGGCCGCTGGCAGACCGGCGACTACATCGCCATCCCGCAGAACGGCGGCTTCAGCGAGGGGCCTGGCGAGCTCGGATCCATCCTCATCCCCGACCACCCGATCCTCGACGGCGTCCAAACCTTCGTCACGCGCTGGGGCGTCACCTCCCAGGGCGCCATCTTCGGCGGCTACCGGCCCACCATCACCGCCGTCACGCCCGGCTCAACGAAAGTCGCCCTCTGGGACACCGGCCACACACTCATAGCGCTGGCGCCGAATCCGAACGTTGTAGAACTCGGCTTCCATCCCGTGTCGAGCGATGTCAACGCAAACGCCTACTGGGACGCCGACACCGACGGCGACCGCATCATGGCCAACGCCCTCCTCTTCGTGGCGCGTGAAAAGGCATCATGCCCCGCGGACCTTGATGGCGATGGTTCTGTCGGCAGCTCGGACCTGAGCATCCTGCTCGGCTGCTGGGGGCAGGCGTCCGGTCTGTGCGCTGTGGCCGACCTCACCGGTGACGACCTGGTCGGCAGCGCCGACCTCAGTGAACTTCTCGGCTCCTGGGGGCCGTGCAACTGACGGCCTGAACCGACAACAAGCCTGGAATCCCCCCCACGGCGCCGCGACAACCGCTCCGTTTCGTAGGAGCGGAGGAAGCGCACGAACGCCCAATATTCAACCGTGATTCATATGATTCGTATGAATTTCGAGGGGAAGGAACGCAGAGGAAGACGGAGTTTTTGAGGAAAACAGAGTCGGAAGGGAAAGATGATTTCTCGGAATAGAAATCCGGTTGTGGTTGACTGACCATGCGCTTGCGTCGTCAATCTTTGCCGGCATCGCTCGCAGCACGACCCCCATTCTCCCCCTCCGTTTTCCTCAATAACTTCGTCTTCCTCCGCGTTAACCTGATTCAACCGTGATTCACATCAGCTCGCCTCCGATCCCGCGAATCCAAGCGCATCCTCCAGCCAGTCGTCCGCCCGGCGCACAGCGCGGCGTGAGCGGGCGGCGTACCACTGCGCCCGTCGCTGCGCGATCATGAAGAGCGATCGCGCCATGAGTCCCGAAGCCTCGGCGCGCGAACCGGATACTCCGCACACCAGCCGCGTAAACCGCGGCGCGAACCGCACCGGCAGCTCATCCTCCAGGCTCACGAACGCTCGCGCCTCGCCGGGATCGCCCTGCCTCCCTGCCCGTCCGAAGAGCTGGCGATCCACGCGACCGTCGTCATGGCGCTCGGTGGCGATCACATGCAGACCCCCAAGCTCGGCGACGCCCTTGCCCAGTCGAATGTCCGTCCCGCGCCCGGCCATGTTCGTGGCGACAGTGACAGCGCCGCGAACCCCCGCGCCGGCGATGATCTGCGCCTCCTCCGCATGCCGCACCGCATTGAGCACCTGGTGACGGATTCCATCCGCCTCCAGCAGCTCGCTCAAAATCTCGCTGGCGCGCACGGTGCGGGCGCCGATGAGCACGGGAACGCCGCGTTCGTGAAGCGCGCCCACCTCCTCCACGATCGCCCCCCACTTCCGATCCTCGGTCGTGAAGACCCGATCGGGGCGCTGCCGCCGCTGCACCGACCGATTCGTCGGGATGACCACAACCGGAACGCGGTACGTCTTCCACAGTTCCTGTCGCGCCTCAGCCGCGGTGCCGGTCATGCCGGAGAGCCGACGATACATGCGGAAGAATCGCTGGAAGCTGATGCGCGCCTGTGTGTCCTTGAATGGCGTGATCTCCAGCAGCTCCTTCGCCTCCACCGCCTGGTGCAGCCCGTCGCGCCAGCTCCGATCCGGCATGAGCCGCCCGGTGAAGTCATCAACGATGACCACCTTGCCCTCATGCACAACGTACTGTCGGCCCCGCTGGTAGAAAACCCGGGCGGAGATGGCCTGATTGACCAGCTCCTCGCGCCGGCGCCTCCCGGTCCACAGACCGCCCAGCGGTTCGGACATCAGCCGCGCCCGTTCAGCCCCGGCCTCCGTCAATGTGATCTCGCGATGCCGATGATCGACGCGGTAGTGCTCCCCCTCATCAAGACCGGCCGCAATCTCGGCCGCCTGCTGATAGGCGTCGACCCGCTCCTCATCGGCCCCGGTTGAAGAGATGATCAGCGGCGTGACGGCCTCATCAATGAGCACCGAATCGGCCTCGTCGACGATGGCGTGGGCCAGGCCTCGGAGCATGAGATGATCGGCGATCCCCTCCGCCCCCCCCGCTCCCGGCGCCACAGCGCTGAGGCGCGTCGAGATCAGCCCGCCGATGCGGTTGATGACGATCTGGTCGCGCAGAAAGTCCGCCGCGACCTCCTTGTTGGTGCAGTAGGTGATGTCCGCCGCATACGCCGCCCGGCGCTCCGGCGGCGACATGCCCGCCTGCACATGGGCGACCGTGACAGCGCAGCGTCGATACAGCTCGCACATCCACTCGGCGTCGCGCCGCGCCAGATAATCGTTGACGGTGATGATGTGGCAACCCCGACCGCGCCAGCCCGCGATGACGGCGGGCATGGTGGCAGTGAGCGTCTTACCCTCGCCCGTCGCCATCTCCGCGATGCAGCCCGCCTCGATCGCCAGCGCGCCGGCGACCTGCACACGGTACGGCTTCTCGCCCAGTTCCCGAAACGCCGTCTCGCGCACCAGCGCATAGGCGCGAAGGATGTCAGCCCGAGTCTCCCGCCCGCGTCGGAACAGCGCCCGCAGATCAAGAGCCTGCTCATGCAGGCGTGCGTCGGACAGCGTGGCGAACTGCTTCTCCAGCGCCAGCACGGCCCCCGCGCGGCGCATATACAGGGCGCGCCGCGGCGCCAGCCTCGCGATATGGCCGGTGAATCCGCGCCACGCCGCATCCAGACCGGTCGGCGGGCGCTCCGCCTTCGGGTACTGCGCCAGAACGCGCCAGGTTGCGCTGGGAATACTCGTCATGACATCAAACGGGTGCGGGTGCCGTGGCAAGCTTGTTTCTGCTTGCCACGAGAATGCAAAAGCGATGCTCAACAACCAATACAGCCCTCTCCATCGTGTTCACAAATCCATACCCCACCTCAAACATTCAACCGCCCCTGCACGATCTGGCGGATGTTGCGGATCCACTGTTTCAGCAGCGGCTTGGCGGGCAGGTCAAATCGCACAACCACGCGCTGGCCCGGCATCAGCGCTGCGCCGGGCTCCGGCGCAATGCGGATCTCGAAAAATCGCTCCGAAGCCTTGGTCGGATCGCTCATGTCCACGGGCGTGGCGCCGCCGACCGAATACCCGAGTGCGGCGGAGGGCAGCCGATCCTGTCCCGCTTCGAGATAGCGGGTGACGACGCCCTCGACCAGCGCCTGAGGCCTGCCGCGAATGCGCATCTCCACGCGCTCGCTCGCCTCATTTCGAAGCTGGGCGGCAGCGCGCTGGTTCGCGACAGCGCGCACAATGGTCTCATCCAGACCCGCGATGAGCCCCAGCGCATCGCCGCGCCCCACCCAGGCGCCCGTCAAACGCTCAGAGTCAGGAGAAATCCACACCCCCGCGATGGTCGGCCGCACGCGCAGCGCCGCAATGTCCATCTCCACACGTTCGATCTGCTCCTCAATCGCCTCGATCTGCCGTGCGGCGATCTGCGCCAACGCGATGTCCTCCTGCTGCATCATGCGCCTGCGAGCCGCCAGACCATCGCGCCGCGCCCGCAGCGCATCAAGGCGACGCTCCAGCGCCAGGTTCTCCGCGCTCACCAGCGGCTCATCGCCGGAGTTCACCACACGCCCCGACGGCGAAGCCCCGCTCACGAACCCGTCTGCGCCCATGTAAACAACCGTGAGGCTGGTCGGCTCCACCACCCCTTCGGCCCGGATCCGATCAGGAACGGGAATCATGCCCAGAACGCCCAGGACCAGAAGCACGAACCCAACGGTCGAAACGACCGCCCGCGCGCGAACACGGTCGATCTCGGGGTTGACGGCGAGAAAACGCAGCAGCTTGCCGATGGGCACGAAGACCCACGTCACGATGGCCGCGATGGCGAGCAATATGCCGATCAGGAAGAACTGAGTCGCGACAAACCAGATGATGGCGACGTAGATGAACATGCGGTAGACGAAGACCGCGATGCAGAAGATGAAGAGCAGCGGCCGCTCACCCGGCGCATGCGCCGGACTGTTGGCCCGCTCGACATTCCAGATGTACCGCTTGACCAGGTAATACACATAGTCGCGGCTGCGCTGGTGCAGGTTGGGCAACTCCAGCAGATCGGAGAGGATGTAATACCCGTCGAAGCGCAGCAGCGGATTGCCGTTGAAGAGGATGGTCGAAACGCCCGCGATGAAGATCACGTTGTACGCCAGCGCGTTCACCACCGTCCCCGGCGCCGTGTTGGCCCACACGATCGCCGCCACGGCGGCGCAGGCCAGCTCCACGATCATGCCTCCCGCGCCCACGGTGATTCGCTTCCACTTGCTGCGAAATGCCCAAGAGCTGGAAGCATCCACATACGGAACCGGCATGAAGACCAGCAGCATGATCCCCAGCACATGCACCTCGCCCCCGGAGCCCGAATCGCGCCCGAACTTCTTGCACGCAAAACCGTGCCCCAGCTCGTGCAGCAGCTTGGTGACGACGAAGGCGATGTACAAGAGCGGCAGGTTCGCCGGCGCCAGCACCCCCGACGCCTCGCTGAAAAGATCCCCGAACCGCCCGAGCAGGAAGAACCCGCCCACGAGCAGCATCGCGATCCACAACACCGCCCCGACCGGACCCACCATCCACCCCACCGCCCCGACCCAGCGATCCAGGAACCGATCCGGATCCAGCAGCGGGATGCGGATGAACAGAAGGTTCGTCAGATACCCGCGCACCTCGCGCGCCACCCGCTTCTTCTGCCGCCGGAACATCACCTCCACATCCCCCGGCGTCTCCGCATATAGCAGGTTCGCGTTGTAGAGCTGCCCCAGAAGCTGGATCACCTCGCCCTGCGTCGGCGCCCCGTCCCCATGCCGCTCGCCGCACAGCCGCCACGCCTCCCCGACGGTGCGATCCCCATCGAGCAGGCTCACGAAGCGATACGCATGCTCGTTCAGCCGGAAAAACTGGTTGTTCGAGGGATCCTGCAGCACATGCCAGAGCTGACCGCGAAAGTGCTGACGATGAATGTCCACACACGCCCGCAGCCGCGGCTTCAGGCCCACGACCCGCTGCCAGGACTCATGAAATGTGGGACGATCAACGGACATGGTGGACTGTCATTGCCTGATCGGAAGGTGTCTCACGCAGAGAATGTGCGCTCCTTCCGGAATTCTTTCAGACCATCTTCTTCTCTGTGCTCTCCGCGCCTCAGCGTGAGCATTCTTCTGCGTGAGCACTCTCAAACATTCACAAGCAACGCCTCAAATCCAAAGCTGCATCCGCACCCAGTTCACAACCCGCCTCGTCCAGATCCAGCCATAAGGACGCCGGTCGACATCGATCTTCGCCACACCCTCCATACCCGGACGCATCCACGGCCGGCTCTCCTCCAGCCGCACCCGCACCGCGAACACATTCTTCTGATCCGCCACCTCCGCCACCGGATTGATCCGCTCCACCTCGAACCGGATCCGATCCGACGGATACGAAGACGCCGCCAAGTGCCCCGTCTGCCCCACCTCGACATCCGCGATCTGATCCTCCGGCACAGCCAACTCCGCCCGCAACGAATCTATCGGCGCGATCTCGAACAGAACGCTCCCCTTCTGCACCGGCGAGCCGATCTGCCGCCGCAGATCGCCCCCCACCACCACGCCGCCGATGCGCGAAGTGATCGTCGCCTGCTCGATCTGATGCGTCAGCAGATCAATATTCGCCCGCGCCTCCGCCGCCCCCGCCTCCGCGATCTGCGCCCGCGCGATCTCCCGATCCCGCCGCGCGATCGAAGCCTCCGTGCGATACCGCGACTCCTCCGCCATCGCCGCCGCCAGTCGCAGTCGCAGTTCCGAAGAATCCAGCGTCGCCAGCACCGTCACGCCCGCCTCAACAGGATCGCCCGGCTCAACGAACACACTGTGCAGATACCCGTCGAACGGCGCCGGCGCGATCTGCCGCTGCATCGCCTCGAACGCAAAGTCCGCCTCCACCCGGTACGTCCCCTTCACAAATGTCAGAAAGATCGCCGCCCCCAGCACCAGCAGCGCCGTCAGCTTGATCCACACCCGCTCCGGCCCCAGCAGCACCGCCAATCCATTCCTCGTCACCCGCGCCATCCGCGCCCCCAGCCAGCGGTCATGATCGCGCAGCTCCACCAGCCGCGGCGCCACCTGGTCACACGCCAGCCGCAACGACTCCACCTCCGCCCGCACAAACGGCCGATCCTCCGGCCGTTCCAGCGTCAGCACGCCCACCGGGTCGCCACCCACCCGCAGCGGCAGGCTGCACACCGCGGCGGGGCCGTTCTCCCGCGCAAACTCCTTCGCCACCCGGTTCACCCCCGGCGCATCCTCCGGCGCCGGAACCAGCACCTCGACATCCTGGTCGAAGCACTCCTCCATCACCGACTCCAGCTCCTGCACCAGCCGCATCTTCCGAATGATCTTCTCCGTGTGGCTCATCGCCGCGAGCTGGATCACCCGCCCCTTCAAAAACCCCACGCTCACGCGCTCGCACCCCAGCCGACCACCCGCCTCGTTGCAGATCGCCATGCACGCCGCCTTCGCGCGCGACTGCGCCGACACCGCGCTCATGATCTCGAGCGACATGCGCAGCCGCCCCCCGTCATCACTGTTCTTCTGCAGCGCCGACCGCATCTCATACAGCGACAGCAACCCCCGCGTGATCTCCAGCCGCTCGCGCCGCCGGTTTAAATCATCCTTGTTCCGCGTCCGCACCACGAACGCCCCCACGATGTGCAGACTCTCCTGCGCCCCCAGCGGCACGACGATCAGATGCCGCGAAGGCTCCTGCCCGTACAGCTCATCATTCTCAAAGAGCGACACCACCACCGCCCGCGACTCGCTCACCGCCCGCTTCGCGCACTCCCCCGCATCGGCAAGCCACGCCGGCCCGGGATCCCCCGACGCCGGCGTCGGGCTCAGCGCCAGCACATGCGCCACCCCGTCCGACCCCAGGCGCAGAATCGCCCCCGACTCCGAGTCCGCCAGCCGCCGCTGCACCTCGGCCAGCGACGCCAGAAACTGCTCCGGCGTCCCGTCCAGACGCAGCAACTCATCCGCCAGCCGGGCGGCCTCCTGCTGTTGCGAAATGTCCGCTTCGCGATGAATCATCGAACAACAAAGCCCTCCTGCGATCTGCGGCGAAAGACAACCAGAAGCGGGTGCCGTGGCAGAGCCCCCCCCCCCTCAGCCCCCCCGCATGAACCACCGCGGAACAAAAACAAAAAAACCCAAAACCCCACCACCCCACC
>RECQ01000066.1 GCA_007693965.1 Phycisphaeraceae bacterium
GGGGGGCGGGTTTGGCTCTGTTTTGTGTTGTGGGGGCGGGGGGGGGGGGGGGGGCCCCCCCCGGCGACGGCATCGATATCGACGTCGAGGCGACAGCCATGTTCGGGCCGCTCGGGGGCTTCCGTATGGGCCCCCGACGCTCCGCCCGCGGAACACCGGCGCCGCGGGCTACGTCTCGCTCATGTCGGCAGCGTTGTTCAGTTCGCGCTCGGCCTGGAGCCAATCGGAGAGGGCGTCCCCTTCATGGGCGGCTCCGTCGCCTCCGCTGCTGCGTGAGAGGTGGATTTCGTGGGCCCGAGTATGGATGCGCTCGCGCAGCGTCTGGGCAGAGTCAGCGCGTGGATCCGCCGGAGTGCCCGCATTCGAGGCGGAGTCAGCGGTTTCGCGGCCGCTGCCGATCTCCGCGCCGCCGCCGGACTGCGCCTTGCGATCGCGATCCGGAGCCTTCGCCTGATTCTTCTTTGTTCGTGTGCTCATGGAAAGATCCTTCTTTGACCTGCAAATGGTTGATCAGGGGAGTGAAGCGAAGGCCGGCGAATCCCGGCGCATCGCGTCCGTTCATCGCGAGCGCGAGACGACGCCGAGCAGGTCGAGGCTCGTGATGATTCCCACCGGGAAATTCTCCTCATCTACGACGATCACGCGGTGGATGCGCCTTTCCACCATCTCCCTCGCCACCGCGGCCGCCTCGGCGTCCGGCGACACCGTCACCGGATCCTCCGTCATGAAGTCTTCCACGACGGCGTCGGGCTCCGGTTCGATCTCGACGGCTTCCTCCTCGTCCTGCTGCTCTCTCAGAACCTCGAAGAGGTAGGCCGGCGGAATGTTGGCCGTCCCCCGCGAGCACTCCCGGATCAGATCGGTCTTGGAGACGATCCCGATGACGCTGCCCTGCTGATCAACAACGGGAGCGCCGGAGATGCCGTTGTCCTCGAACAGCCGGGCGAGCTGCGCAATCGTCGTCGAGGGAGTGACGCACACGGGTTCGCGGGTCATGAAGTCTGCGGCTTTGAGTTCAGTTCTGACGGTTGGCATCGTGGGTCTCCGTACCGGTCTGTCGCGCTGTCGGCGCGCGGATCCGCCGTCCGGGGCCGCGAAAGCGCCATTTCCATCATTCTGGCAGGCCGCGTGCGCATATCCATCGGGAAACGCCCCTGTTTTGTCCCGCTTCCGCCGGGGAGTCGAGGCGCCCGTCGCGAGGGGGGCGCCGAGACGGAGGCGTGGTGAACGGGGCCGCATTCCTATGGAGATCGGGCGTCGCGCGTGGTTGAATGTGTGAGAACGATTACGAGGCAAGGAGAACAGAGATGGCCCGATCCGAAAGATTCGATACACCCGCGGGCGTGCGGCTCGGCAGAATCAGCGCGGAGGCGTCCCTCACGATCGCGCTCTGGATATTTCCCGACCGGGACTTCGCGGCGGGGCGCCGCTGAGGGCGTATCTGGTGTCGCACCCGCATAATCCGGCTGCGTTTGAGCTTCCAACACTGATCGAGGAAGTGGAGAGAGAAGAGCAGCATCTGGCGACTTCCCGCCGCGAACATAGGGCGGGATACGTGAGCGAGCCCGCGTCATAGACCAGTGGATCGGTCTCAGAGAGTGACGATCGGCGATTCGTTGATGAACAGCATGCATCAGTTCTGGCCTGTCGATGATCGCAGCTTTCGCGCTTGCCTTCAGAGCATGCACCGGACGCGCGTGCTGTTGACGGCGCTGAAGGGAGCGGAGCTCTTCACGCCTGGATCTGACGCGCGCGAGACAGAGGACCTTTGCGGCGGCGAGGCCGCTACGGTGATCGATGCGTCCAGAGAGCGCGTGTGGCCATGGATTGCACAGATGTTCCGCGGCGCCGGGATCTACAGCGCGCCAGGGCTGGAAACGAATACGTGCCGATCGGCGGATTATCTGCTCGTGGACACTCCGGCGCCGACGCCGGGGGACCACATGGGCGAGATGATCGAGATCTGCCGCGCAATCGATGGCGAAGCCGTGGACTGGCGAGGAATGGACACGGTGGAGTTTCTCGGTTTTCCGATCACCGAGTTGTCGCTGCGATACTCGCTCGCATCGGCCGGTGAGCATCGCTGCATCCTGACCGCCTCGGCGCACGCCGAGTGCGCCGGCGTGACCGCGCAGGTGCGCCGGCACATCGGTGAGAGCCTCGTCGCGTTGTTCCCGGTGGCGCAGGCGCGGCGCCTGGGCGGCATGATCGCGGCGCAGGAGGCGCGGCTGGAGCGGGGACGAACGAACCATGGCCGGATCGATCGCCACCAGGCGCTCCCCTGGATTCCGGCGGGCTCGGGGGAGCGCTCAGGCTCTCGCAGCAGTCTGTGAACGATGTCATGCTTCGGCCACCCCCTCGCGGATGGCGAACCGCACCAGCTCCGCTACGGAGTGGATGTCAAGCTTCGCCATGATCTTCTCGCGGTGGCCGTCGACGGTCTTGGGGCTGCGGCTGAGCATCTCGGCGATCTGGGTCCGCGAGAGGCCGCGGCCGATGAGGCGGAGCACTTCCTGCTCGCGCTGCGTGAGCGAGTCGAGGCGCGAAACAGGCTTCGATTCCTGAACGCTGGCGACAAAGGGGTTCTTGCCGGGGCTGCGGCGTTTCGCCACTGCGGGCCCGAGGACGAACTCTCCATTCTTCACTTTGCGGATGCCGTCGATGAGTTCCTTCGCGCCATCGCTCTTGGAAAAATAGCCCCATGCCCCGGATCGGATCGCCGCGCTGATGTAGTTGTCGCGCACGTAGGCGCTGAGGAAGGCGACGCGGACGTCCTCGAACCGGCGCGCGATCTCTGCGGCGGCGTCGAAGGGATCCGGCCCCGGCATCTCGATGTCGAGCAGCACGACATCCGGTCTGATCCGTTCGATCTCATCAAGCAGTCGGTCGGCGGATTCGAGCTGGCCGACGCACTCGATGTCTTCCTCCAGCTCGAATCGGGCCCGGATGCCTTCGATCAGAAAGATGTGGTCGTCCACGCACAGCACGCGGATGGGCCCGGAGTTCGCTCGGCTCATGTGCTCGGCTCCTGTACGGCGTCCGCGGCCGATTCAACAGCGCGGCGCAGCTGATCAAAGTCATCCGGGTTCTCGACGCGCAGCGCGCCGAGGCGTATCCATTCGGGCGAAGACGGTCCGACGGCGATCACGCGACGGTTCGATGGGGATTCGGACGCGTCATTCGAGGCAAGGAAACGCCGGGCCTCGTCGAGCCGCTCCTTCCGCGATTCGGTGACCCAGACCGCGCATTCGTCCGGCGCCGACCCGTCGTGGCGGCGGACGAGGAGGCCGTGCGCGACGAGCAGCGCCGAGATGAGCGATGCGGTCCGCTTGTCTTCGATGGTGATGGCGGCCTGCGCCGGCTCATGCTCGGGCGATGGCGCCTCGTCGACGGTCACGGGGAGAATGAGCGCGATGGTCGTGCCGGCGCCGGGCCGGGAATCGACCTCGACAGAGCCGCCGGCGGCCTGCGCAATGCCCTGCACGAGGGCCAGGCCTAGCCCGGTCCCCCGGCCGCGTTTCTTGGTGGTGAAGAAGGGATCGAGGCAGCGTCGGCGCACCTCTTCATTCATCCCGACGCCGTTGTCGGCGACGCTGATGCGCACGAGGCGCCCCCCTTCCAGCGATTCGGCGCAGAGGCGGATGCGCCCGTTGGTGTCGACGGCTTCGGCGGCGTTCAGGACGAGGTTGAGAACCGCCTGCGTCAGGCGGTGGGGGGGGACTGCGACAGAGACCGGAACGGCGGGAATGTCCGCCTCGAACGCGCAGTGATCCGGGACGGACCGCAGGAGCAGCGGCGCCATGCGCTCCCACCACTCCTTCAACTCCACGCACGCCGTCGATGCCTCTTCGTCGCCGGCATCCAGCGCCATCAGGTGCAATCCGTCGGTCAGCTGCTGGAGATACTCGACCGAGCCCCGGATGGCCGAGACATCTTCGTGAGCCGCGTCATGCATGTGCGCCATCTCGACGGCGTCCAGCCGGCAGCGGAGCGCAAAGAGGACATTGTTCATGTCGTGGCCGAGGCCCGCGGCGAGCGAGCCGATGACCGCGAGGCGGTCCGCAACGCGGAGTTGATCGTGGGTCGTCTCCAGCTCTTCGGTGCGCTCCAGGACGAGGCGCTCGAGCTCCTCGCGCCGGCGCTCCCGCTCGTCCTCGTCACGGCGCTGTTCGGTGATGTCGACTCCGACCCCCGTGGCGCCGGCGACGCGCCCGTCGCGATCGAAGTTGAGGCAGTTGCTCCAGCGGATCCGGCGCCGTTCACCGGAGCTGGTCACGATGTCGTTCTCGTGGCGCTTCTCGATTTCTCGCAGGTGCACGCCGCGTCGGAAGA
Source organism: Phycisphaeraceae bacterium (assembly GCA_007693965.1). GTDB lineage: Bacteria > Planctomycetota > Phycisphaerae > Phycisphaerales > UBA1924 > RECQ01. The sequence continues at coordinate 4,333 of RECQ01000066.1, forward strand.
GATCGCCGATCGCTTCCTGCTGATCAGTCGGGATGAAGATTTCGAACCAGTTCTGCCCGAGAACTTCTTCCCGGCGCCGATCGACGAGGTTGAGGAGGGCGTCGTTGTAGAAGGTGATTTCTCCATCCTTGTCCATCACGACGGCGAGCAGGTCGACATTTTCCAGGATTTCCCGGAATTGGCGCTGCGACTCGAAGAGGGCGTCCTCAACGCGTCGGCGGCGGATCGCCTGACCCAGCGGCGTCACAGCGGCGCCGACCAGTTCTTCGAGGTGTCGATCATGCTCGCGGGGCGCCCGAAGGAAGAACATCAGCACCGCGACGACGCTCTCGTCCGCCAGAATGGGGATTGCCAGCGCCCCCCTCATGCCGCACTTGTTGATCAGGTCGGTGCGGAGGAAGCGGCCCCGGCGCATCGCGGCGAGGTCCGGGATCCACTCCGGTCGCTTCGAGCTCCAGACGCGTCCGGGAAGGCTCTCGGCGAACCGTCGCTCGACGATCGGCGCGGCGGCGCGGAGAGCAGGTTCAAGGGAGCTTTCCCGCGGCGCAGTGCTGCACCAGATGGTGAGCTGGCGCGGGTTCTCGCCGTCCGGATCGGCGGTCCATGCCTCGCCGCAGGTCCACCCCGTCTCCTCGCAGATGCGCCGGATGGTGAATGCAACGGCGTCATCGAGGTCCCGCGCCTCACCGATGCCGATCGCGAGACTGCGCAGAAGCTCCTTTTCGCGCTCGACACGTTTGCGCTCAGAAATGTCGCGGATGATGGCGGTGAAGTAGGGAAGCGGTTCGCCCGGGAGATCCACGCGCGTGACGGAGAGTTCGATGGGGAAGAGGGAGCCGTCCTTGCGCACCGCCTCGAACTCGCGCGGACGTCCGATGATGTTCGTCCGCCCGGTCTCGCGGTGACGCGCCAGGTAGCCGTCGTGTGCGGAGCGGTGCGGCTCCGGCATCAGGACGCTGACGTTCTTTCCCGTGATTTCCTGCGGCGACCATCCGAAGACGCGCTCGACTGCGTCGCCCGCCCACTGGATGACGCCATGTGAATCGATGGTGATGATGGGGTCGAGAGCGCTCGCCACAGCGATCGAGTGTCGGAGAGTGGCTTCGGCGTCGAACTTCATCGGAGCCGTTTCGGGCGCTGCGCCTTCTTCGAAGGATGCAATCTGGTCGCCCTGGCTGCGCCGAACCCCGCCGCTTCCCACTTTCCACGTTTCACGTTCGTGCACGGTCGGACGCCCACTTCCGTAGAGAGGTGTGTGCGCTCCCGTCCGTGCGAGCGCGGGATGTGATCGCCATTGCGTCCCAAGGGTAGCCGCCCTGGAGGGCGGTCGGCAAGAGAAAGGGGTTGTTGGCCGGGCGATGTCCGCCCAGGGGCCCCAATCTGCGTCCGAACCGGAGGAGGTGTTTCCACACGCCCGTGAACGGGGTGGATTCCCTCTGGCTGCGGCAATGGACCTGTGATTGAATCACATCGAAGCATGGGAGCATGGATCGACAAGCCATGACATGGCTCAAAGTCCGTGCGAGAGCGGTGGGCGCTCTTTCCCTCAGGATTGTGGTCGCTTCGCGAGGGGCGGCCGTGACAGTGATAGAAAGGGGCCGCGCAGCATGATTCAGGAACTCGGTGACCACCTCTATGTTTTCCGTGTCTATCTGCCGCACGCGAGCCAGGTGGAGCTTGTGGGCGACTTCACGGAGTGGCGCACCGCGCCGGTCCGCATGAGTCTTGGCAGAGACGGGTGGTGGTCGGTCCAGGTTCGGCTTCCGGGCGGTGTGCAGCGATTCAGTTACCTCGTGGACGGATGCGCCTGGCTGCCCGACTACAGCGCCCACGGCCTCGAGCGCAACAGCTATGGGGGATTTGTGAGCCGTGTGGACACTGGGCAGCGTCCGGCGCGTCGAGCGCGGACTGCCAATGGGACGCCGGCGCGAGAAGACATGGACGAAGGGCGATCCCGCCCCGTCGAGGCGGCGAAGACTCGGGCGCCGGCGGTCGGCGCGGCGGCCGCGCCGAGGCAGGACGCGGCGGCGTGATGGTGTGTGGAGCGCGGTGGTCGCCAACCGAACCCGGTGCGGCGCATTCGCTTCGCATGCGCACATGCCGCACGGCGGGGCGGGCTAATTCTCAGAACCGGCCGCCGTGTGTCGGGGCCTGAGATAGATGAACCAGTAGACGACCCCCACCATCAGCCCGCCGCCGATGATGTTGCCGAGCGTGACCGGGAGCAGGTTGCGGAGGAGAAAGGCGCCCCAGGTCAGGCTGTCGTAGTCCGCCGAGGCCTGTCCGATCATCGTCCAGAACTCCGGCGTCGCCAGGTCGCGGATCAGGAGGCCGATGGGGATGAAGTACATGTTGGCCACGCTGTGCTCGAACCCGGCGGCGACGAAGGCGGTGATGGGGAACAGGATCGCCAGGATCCGGTCGGTCGTGGTGCGCGCGGAATAGGTCATCCACACCGCGAGGCAGACAAGGGCGTTGCAGAAGATCCCGAGGGCGATCGCCTCGATGAAGCCGAGTTCGACCTTGGCCTTCGCCGTCGCCAGCGCCGCAGCGCCGACGGCGCCGGCGCCGAAGTTATGCTGGCCGGAGATGTGCATGATCACAACCGTCGCGAGCGCCCCGGCGAAATTGCCCACGAAAACGACGCCCCAGTTGCGCAACAGGCGGGTGATCGAGACCTTCCGGCTCGCCCACGCCATCACGATCAAATTGTTGCCGGTGAACAGCTCGGCGCCGGCGACGACCACCAAGATCAGCCCGAGACAGAAGACCAGCCCGGCCAGCAGCCTCGTGACTCCCCAAGGCAGAACCTCGGCGGCGCCCGCGGTCACGGTGGTGGCGAAGATGGCGCCGAGCGAGATGAACGCGCCCGCGAGCACGGCGAGCACGAACGTCGTAAGCGCGTCGAGGTTGGCTTTTCTGACGCCGATCTCCTCGGCGCGAACCGCCATCTCCGGCGGCATGAGGGCGTCGATCCTGATCTCGTTGCTCATGGCCCTGTCCTCGCTCTGGATGCGGATGGTGTGGAGGTGTGGTCCGGAATTCTCAAGTCTCAATACTCAGGCGGTTGAGACTCACTCTCTTTTGCGGACTGGCGCGCCGCGGCGCTGTGATGCAGAGGATACTGCGTGGGCCGCAGCGCGGGACTCCGTGCGGAGCGGGCGCCCGCGTGAGCGGGAGCGCAGGGCTACGATATCGCTCATCTTCCTCGTAGCGTCTTTCCGAAAGTTGGCGATGGGCAGAGCGATTCACGATCCCGGCGCCGTGGCCAGCTATCATCACCTGCACGGCGCGCCTCCGTCCGGCGCCGCCTGCCGCGGGCTGGCGTGTTTCGCGTGTCGCGCCGACAACCCGGAGCGTTGGGCGGAGGCGACGGCGCGTCGCAGTCCGATCTACTGCCTCGGCCTGTGCCACGTGTCACCCGCCGCGGCCGGCGAAACAGCGCGTCCATCTGTTCGCGTGGAGTCCGCCGAGCCTGTGCTACTCGAGAATATCGCGGCCGGAGGCGTGCGCGACCTTGCGACGTATCTCTCGCGCGGCGGGGGCGATGCGCTGAATCGGGCGCGGTCGATGTCGCCCGAGGCGCTGATCGAGACCATCGTGGAATCGGGTCTGCGCGGGCGCGGCGGCGCGGGGTTCCCCGCCGGGCGCAAGTGGGCCTCCGTGCGCGCCGCCGGCGGCGATCCTGTCATCGTCGTCAACGCGGACGAGGGCGACCCCGGCGCCTTCAGCGACAAGGCGCTGCTCGAGGACGATCCCTTCCGGCTGATCGAGGCGATCGGCATCGCTGCGCACGCGATCGGGGCCCGCGAAGCCGTCATCTATCTGCGCTGCGAGTATCCGGAGGCCGGCGAGATCATCGGCGCGGCGCTGCGCGAAGCTGACGAGGCGGACTGGCCCGGCGCTGTGCGCATAGAACTGACGAACGGGCGCGGCAGCTTCGTCTGCGGCGAGGAGACATCGCTGCTGAATTCGCTGGAAGGCCGGCGCCCGATGGTGCGCATTCGCCCGCCCTATCCCAACGAGCAGGGCCTCTACGGGCGCCCCACGCTTGTGCAGAACGTCGAGACGCTGTGCGCAGCGCCCTGGATCGTGGAGCGCGGCGGTGCGGCTTTCCGCGACCTTGGCGCAGACGCCGAGCCGGGCGTCAAGCTGATCTCTCTCAACGCGATGTTCCGCGAGCCGGGGCTGGTCGAGATCCCCATGGGGATTCCCGTGCGACGGATCGTCGAGGACATCGGTGGCGGCGTGAAGCGCGGCAGGTTGATGGGCGTGATGATCGGCGGGCCTCTGGCCGGCCTGCTCCCGCCGCGCGCGCTCGACACGCCCTTCGCCCACAGCGCGCTGGCCTCCGTCGGCGGCGCGGTCGGGCACGGCGGCGTCATCGCCTTTGCGGACGACACGGATCTTGCGTCGCTCATCGCGGAGGTGTTCCGGTTCGGGGCTGGAGAGTCCTGCGGCCTGTGCGCGCCGTGCCGGCTGGGGACGGCCGAGCTGGCCGGGGCCTTTGAACGCCTGTGCGCAGGTGAACGGGGCGTCATCGACAGCACGGAATGGGGATCGCTCATCGCGGCGCTCGAGCAAACAAGCCTCTGCGGCCACGGGCGCGGCCTGGCGGAGTTCGCGCGATCGCTTGAGAAGAACTTTCCCGAGGAGCTCGCTGCATGTCTTCGCTGAACGGCGCTCTGTCGGTGACGATCAATGGAACACGACGCGAGGTCCCCGCGGTCGCGACGATGCTTGAGGCTCTTGACGCCGCGGGTGCGAGTGTGCCGCGGCTGTGCTTCGACGAGCGTGTGAAGCCGGTGGGCGCGTGCCGGCTGTGCGTGGTGAGCGTCGAGGGGCGGCCCCACCCGGTCGCGTCGTGCGCCGAGGCGCTCGAAGATGGCATGGTCATCGAGACGCACACGCCCGAGCTTGAAGGGTTGCGGCGGACAAATCTCGCTCTCATCGCGCATCGTTATCCCGCCGAGGCCGCCCGGGCGGAGCCGGATCAGGCGTTCCACCGACTGCTGGCGCGGTACGGCGTCGAGCCAGGTCGCGGCCGGCAGGATGTCTATCAGGACGACTCGCATCCGTACCTGGGCCTGGAGATGGAGCGCTGCGTCAACTGCTATTTGTGCGTGAGCATCTGCGAAGAAGTGCAGGGCGCCGACGTGTGGCAGGTGTGGGAGCGCGGGCCGGAGACGAGGGTCGCTCCCCGGGAAGGCAAGAGCCTGCTCGACGCCGGATGCGTGAGCTGCGGCGCCTGCTCGGACGTGTGCCCCACGGGCGCCATCTTCGACAAACGCGAGAAGCCGGCCGAGAAGTGGACACGCAGCACGTGCGTCTACTGCGGCGTCGGCTGCCAGCTCGATGTCGGCACTGCGAATGGAAAGGTGGTCGCGGTGCGACCTCCCTCGCCGGCGAAGTCGGCGCCGGTGAATGCGGGCCACCTGTGCGTGAAAGGGCGATACGCCTTTGAGTTCAATCACCACCCGGACCGTGTGACCACGCCGATGCTGCGCGGCTCATCGAAAGAATCCTGGCGCGAGGCATCGTGGGACGAGGCGCTGGACGAGACGGCGTCGCGCCTGCGGGCGATTCTCGAGCGCCACGGCCCCGACTCGATCGGCGTCCTCGGCTCGTCGCGGGCCACGAACGAGGAGAACTACTACGCGCAGAAGTTCGCCCGCGTGGTCCTCGGCACGCACAACGTGGACTGCTGCGCCCGCGTCTGCCACCAGCCGACCGCGACGGCGATGAAGACGATTCTCGGGACCGGCGCCGCCACCAACAGCTTCGACGACATCGAGCGAGCCCGGACCATCTTCATCTTCGGCTGCAACCCGACCGAGAACCATCCGATTGTCGGCGCGCGCATCGCACAGGCCGTGCGTCGCGCGGTGAACGGCGCGCGGCTCATCGTCGCCGATCCCAGGCGCATCGAGCTCGCCGGGATCGCGGACATTCACCTGCAGGTCCGCCCGGGTGGGAACATCCCGCTGCTCAACGCGCTCGCGGCTACGATCATCGAGGAAGATCTGGTTGATCGCGATTTCATCGCCTCGCGCGTCGACGGCTTCGATGCGTTCGCCGCGGCGCTGGCCGATTTCGCCCCCGAGGCGGCCGCCGAGGCCTGCGGCGTTCCGGCCGGGATGATCCGCGCCGCCGCACGGATGTACGCGCAGAACAGGCCGTCGATGTGCTTCCACGGCCTCGGAGCGACCGAGCACCTTCAGGGGACCGAGGGCGTCATGGCCCTGGTGTACCTCGCGCTGCTGACAGGGAACATCGGGCGTCCGGGGACGGGGATCAACCCACTGCGCGGCCAGAACAACGTGCAGGGCGCTGCGCACATGGGATGCGAGCCCGTCACGCTCCCCGGCGCCCAGTCGCTCGCCGACAGCGCGACACGCGAACGATTCGAGAAGGCGTGGGGCGCGAAGCTCTCACCCAGCCGCGGCCTTCACCTGCTCCACATGATGGACGCGGCGCATAAGGGCGAGCTCAAGGCCCTCTGGATCATCGGCTACGACATCTATCTCACGCTCGCCAACGAGTCCGCGACGGCCGAGGCGCTCGAGAAGATCGATCTCGTGGTCATCCAGGATCTGTTCATGAACGTGACGGCAGAGCGGTTTGGCCATGTATTTCTTCCCGCGGCGTCAGTCTTCGAGAAGGATGGCACGTTCATGAACTCCGATCGGCGCGTGCAGCGCGTCCGTGCAACGCTGCCGCCCGCCGGTCGATCGAAACCCGATGCCTGGATCATCGCCCAGATCGCCTCGCGATTGGATTTCGGCGACCAGTTCGCCCACGGGAGCGCGGAGGCGATCTGGGACGAGGTGCGCTCGCTCTGGCCCGGGGGCGCAGGGCTGAGCTACGAGCGCCTGAATCGCGGCGACATCCACTGGCCCTGCCCCGATGAGTCGCATCCTGGCACGCCCATCCTGCACGGCGAGCGCTTCGCCCACGCCGAGCGCACGGAGCTCCGCCCGATCCCCCATGCCCCCAGCCCCGAGACGACGGACGAGCGTTTCCCCTTCCGGCTCACGACGGGGCGCAACCTCTACCAGTTCAACGCCGGCACGATGACGCAGCGCACGGAGAACACCTCGCTGCGGTCGCGCGATGAGCTCGAGGTGGCGCCGCCGGATGCGGAGGCGCTCGGCCTGCGCGACGGCGACATGGTCGCTGTCGAGAGCCGACACGGACGTATCGAGCTGTCCGTGCGCATCATGGACCGCATCCGCTCCGGGGAGCTGTTCACCAGCTTCCACCACCCCGACCTGTTCGTGAATCGCGTGACCTCGCCGGTGCGCGACCGGATGGTGCAGGCGCCGGAGTACAAGCTGACGGCCGTGCGCATCGCCCGGATCTGATCTGCGCGCAGAACGGTCGGCGGCGCTGGGCGCTCACGGCTGGGCAAGCCTCTCCGCGACGCCCGCCAGTGAATCCGGGTTGAGGGACATCGAGTCGATGCCGATCGAGGCGAGCCACTCGGCGAACTCGGGGTAATTGCTCGGCGCCTCGCCGCAGATGCCCACTTTGCGGCCTTTCTTGTGGGCACGTTCGACGACCATGGCGATCATCTCCTTCACGCCGGGGTCGCGCTCGTCGAAAAGGTGCAGCAGCAATTCGGAGTCGCGGTCGACGCCCAGCGTGAGCTGCGTCAGGTCGTTCGAGCCGATCGAGAAGCCGTCGAAGATGTCGCTGAACCCTTCGGCGAGGATGACGTTGTTGGGGATCTCGCACATGACCCAGATCTCGAGGTCGTTTTCGCCGCGCACGAGGCCGTGGCGGGCCATCTCCTCGATGACGCGCCCGCCCTCTCCCAGCGTGCGGCAGAAGGGGATCATCACCTTCACGTTGCGCAGCCCCATCGTCTCTCGCACTTTCCGGATCGCGGCGCACTCAAGGGCGAAGCCCTCGCGGTAACGGTCGTCGTAGTAGCGCGAGGCCCCGCGGAAGCCGATCATGGGGTTCGACTCGACCGGCTCGAACGCTTTGCCGCCCAGCAGGCCTGCGTACTCGTTGGACTTGAAGTCGCTCAGGCGCACGATGACCGGTCGCGGGTAGAAAGCCGCGGCGATCTGCCCCACGCCCATCGCCAGCCGGTCGATGAAGAATTCCTGCGGCTTCTCGAAGTTCTCCGTCCGCCTGCGGATCTCTTTCTGATCGCGCTGCGACTCGACGCGATCGGGGTGCACGAGCGCCATCGGGTGGATGCCGATCCAGTTGGTGACAATGAACTCGATGCGCATGAGCCCCACCCCCGCCGCGGGGAGGAAGGAAAGATCAAACGCCCGCTCGGGGTTTGCCAGGTTGAGCATGAGCGGGACGCGCGGCGTGGGCAGCGTCGCCGGATCGACCTCGGTGCGCGTGTGCTTGAGGAGGCCGTCGTACACGCGCCCCTCGTCGCCCTCGGCGCACGAGACCGTGACCTCCTGCCCATCGCGCAGGACGCCCGTCGCGTCGCCGCAGCCAACCACGCAGGGGATTCCCAGCTCTCGGGAGACGATGGCGGCGTGGCAGGTGCGCCCGCCGTGGTCCGTCACCACAGCCGCGGCGCGTTTGAGCACCGGCTCCCAGTCCGGGTCCGTCATTTCCGCAACGATTGTCTCGCCCGGCTGGAACTTGTGCAGGTCGGCGGATGAGTGGATGACGCGCACCGAACCGGCACCGATGCGGTTGCCCACCGCCTTGCCGCGGACGAGGGCCTCGCCCTTTTCCTCGAGCTTGAAGAACTCGATGCGCGGCGTCTTCAGCTGCGAGTGCACCGTCTCCGGCCTGGCCTGGAGGATGAACAGTTCTCCCGTGCGCCCGTCCTTGGCCCATTCGAGGTCCATGGGCATGGGGCGGCCGGCGCGCTTCGAGTAATGATCTTCGATCGCGATCGCCCAGCGGGCGAGCTGGAGAGCCTCGTCGTCGCTGATGACAAGGCGCGTGCGGTCTTCACGACCGATGCGCACCTCCCGCACCGATTTCGTGCCGCCCTCGGCGTAGACGAGTTTGAGTCGCTTGTCCCCCGCCTCGCGCCGGATGATGGACCGGAATCCCTCCCGCGCCGTCGGCTTGTGGATGAGAAATTCGTCTGGGTTGACGCGCCCCTGAACGACCGTCTCGCCGAGGCCCCAGGAGCCGTTGATGAGCACCACATCGCGGAAGCCGCTCTCGGTGTCGAGGGTGAAGATCACGCCGGCCGAGCCCAGGTCGCTGCGGACCATCTTCTGCACGCCGACGGAGAGCCCGACGCCTCGGTGGGCTATGTTGTTCTGGGTTCGGTAGACGATGGCGCGGTCGGTGAAGAGCGAGGCCATGCACTTGCGCACGGCGTCCAGCAATGCCCGTTCACCGCTGATGTTGAGGTATGTCTCCTGCTGGCCGGCGAAGGATGCGGTGGGAAGGTCCTCGGCGGTGGCGCTGGATCGCACGGCGACGTCGACCGCGATCTCTCCGTGCTCTTCGCTCATGCGCCGGTAGGCGAGGCGGACAGCCTCCGTCACTTCATCGGGCAGCGGCGCCTCGGTGATGCGCGTGCGGATCGAGCGAGCGGTCTGCGCCAGCGCCTTGGTGTCGGCGACGTCGAGCCGCTCAAGCTCGCTGTAGATCGCCTCGTCGAGCTCTGCGCGCGCCAGGTGCAGGTGATGGGCGTCGACGGTGAGCGCGAAACCTCCGGGCACGCGCACACCCGCGCCCTTCAGCTCGCGCAGCATCTCGCCGAGCGAGGCGTTCTTGCCGCCGACGAGCGGCAGATCGTCCAGTGTCAGCTCGTGGAGTGGAACGACAAGCGGCCTCTGGGTGTCCACATCCCCGCCCCCGGGCGCGCCCTTGCGAGAACGCTCCTGCGGCCCGGATGCGTGTGATGAGGAAGGTGATGCCATCGGCGTCTCGATTCCGTGTGGATTGTACACAGACGCAGCGACCCGGAATGATCCTCGCAGCAGGAGCCGGAGGCCATGATCCGGTCGGGACGGGTGTGACTGTGATCAATCTCGGTCGGAAAAACAACGGGGCGAATTGCTTGTTGTTCCGGACTCCGTGCGTCGCGGGGCGCCGATATTCAGACTCATGCGCCCGGAGCCGCCGCGCTCCGAGCCGCGGTCATTGCGCGTGCGCCGGGGAACAGGATGTTGTTCTCCTTGTGGACATGCTGATGAATGTCGCGCTCGATGCCGGCGAGCGTGTCGATCATGACGCGGTAGGTGTTGCAGGCGCCGGGCGGGGGTGTGAAATCGTTCGTGAGCGCTCGCATTCTCTTCAGGGCCTCGCCGCTGTGGTCGTGCTCCTCCATCATCACACGGATGGGCGCCTCGATGGCGCAGCAGGCGCCCCCGTTCGCGTTTGAGCCAGCCGGTTTCTGCTCGATTGAGCGGATGGCGGGGAAGAGCACGCGCTCTTCCTTGAGCAGATGCATCTCGAGTTCGGACGCGAACGCGTCGAAGATCGCCGCCAGCTCGTGGAGGGTTGGGTCGCTCTCGCCATGGGCGCGCACGACGGCGCCGATGAGCTCGCGTGCCCGCGGCAGCTCGCTGCGCATCCTGGCGTGGTGGGTCGATTCGATGTGGTCGATCAGGTCGCTCATGCTTCGGCGACGCCAGTCGGTGTCGTCGGCGGCCGGCCCGGTGGCGAGGGCCTCTTCGAGCTCGTGAAGCACCTTGTCGAGGGGGGCGCCCCTTCGCTCGCAGGCGGTGGAGAGGGGGATGTTCCCGCCGCAGCAGTAATCGATCGCGTGACGCTCGAAGACTCTGGCCGCGGCGGGGCTTTCGGCGACGATCTCCCCGACGGTCCGGGAAGCGATGGCGGTGCTCATGGTCGGCTCCTTTTGTGTTCCGGGGGTTCCGGCGCCGGCGCTTGCCGGGCGGTCTCGGGCATAATAGTATATCATTATCCAATTATCAAGTTTTATCACGCCTCTTCCGCCGATGGTCATTCCAGCAGGATCCAGCCGCCATGCCGCACAAGCAACTGAAACGTCATGACGCACTCCAGCCGCTCTCGCGTGAGCATTTCAACGGGCTGGTCCTGGCCCGCAGGCTCCGCGAGGCGGCCGGGGGCGACGCCGAGGCGGGCCGGCGAGCCCTGCGCGAGCTCGACGCCGCCTGGCGGAACGAGCTCGAGGGCCACTTCGAGGATGAGGAGCGGCTGCTGGCCGGGCTCGTGCCCGCCGACATGGAGCGCCGACTGCACGACGAACACGCGGCGATCCGCACTCTGGCGATGCGTCTGCTGCGATCGTCGCCCGCCGCGAGCGAGGAGCTCACGCGGTTCGCGTCGATGCTGCAGAAGCACATCCGCTGGGAAGAGCGCGAGTTATTTCCCGCCGCGGAAGACGCCGCGACCGAGGAGCAGCTCGCGTTCATCGCCGAGCACACACAGCGTGTCGAGCGCGATCGGCCCGGCGCCCGCAAGCACAAGAGCGGCGTCGCGCCCTTCAGGCCGTGGGACCCGGGATCTTCAGACGAACTGAGCGACGCGGGAGGCCGACCGTGACGACGTTGCACACCAGCGCGACCGATGGCGGACGTCTTCGCGTCGCGGGCTGGCTCCGCGGCGTTGTCTCGTGGATGGCGCCGCTCGACTCCGTCTACCGTCCGTTCTTCATCGCGGCGATCATCGCCGGCCTGACCGCCGGCGCCGCGTGGGGCGTGTGGCTGCTGGTCGAGATCGGGCGGACCGGCTCGTTCACCGGCGTTTCGATCCACACCGTCAATGCGCACGGACACGCGCAGATCTTCGGCTGGATCGGCCTGTTCGTGATGGGCTTCGCGTACCACGTCCTGCCGCGGCTGTGGAGGTCGGCGCCGGTCGCCCCGGTGGCGGCGGGGTCTAGTTTTCTGCTGATGATCGGCGGGCTGACGCTGTGTGTGATCGGCACCGCGCTTGCGACGCGGTGGGGGGCCGCGCCGACGGTCGCCGCGGCGGGCGGCGGGCTGATGTTCGGCGCGACGCTTGTCTTCTTCTTCTCGCTGCTCGGCGTGTTCCGCAGGTCTGAGGCGCTGCGGACGCCGTGGGTTGCGTTCGTCTTCGTCGGCCTGGCCTTCTTCGCGCTCTCGACGCTCTACAACGCCTGGCACGTCTGGATGACCACCGCAGCGCCGAATCGCGAGGCGCTGCTCTACGCCGTGAGCACGCACCAGGGAGCGCTGCGGAACCTGCAGCTGCATGGCTTTGCGCTGTTCATGATCCTGGGCATGTCGATGCGTCTCATCCCGCCGCTCTTCGGCGCGAGGCTGACGCCCGATCGGCCCGCGTGGATCGCGCTGTGGCTGCTGCTGGCGGCGGTGGTGGTCGAGACCGGCGCTTTCCTCGCGTTCCAGTGGACCGGCTCGCGCGTCATGGCGGGGGGGATGTGGATGGCGTGGCTGCTGCTGCCGATCGGCGTGGGGCTGGTCGCGCTGCCGTGGAGGCTGTGGGCGCCGCTGCCGCTGGGCGGACGGGCGAGCAAGTTCGTGCGGGCGGCGTACATCTGGCTGGCCGTCGCGCTGGCGATGCTCATCGCCTTGCCGCTGTACCAGTTCGTAAGCGGGCAGGCCTTCAGCCATGCCTATTACGGGGGCGTCCGCCACGCGTACACGGTGGGCTTCATGTCGATGATGATCATGGGGATGGCGGCGAAGGTCGTTCCCACGTTCCGGCGTGTTGATGAACGCGCGCTGACAAACCTGTGGGGGCCGTTCCTGCTGGTGACGATCGGCTGCGCCCTGCGCGTGACGCTTCAGATCGCGACCGACTGGCGCGACAGCGCGTTCTGGATCGTGCCGGTCAGCGGCGGGATGGAGCTGACGGGGCTCACGTGGTGGGGGGCCCACCTGGCGACCCTGATGCTGCGAGACCCGGACCGGCGCCGGGGTGGGGACATCGCCCTGCCCATTGCGGACCAGACCGACGCGGCGGCGGCGCCGGGATCGGGGCGAGAAAACGCCGGGAACCGGCCCTGAAGCGAGTCGGGACGGCCGCCAGGGCGGCGGGAGGGGATCTTCGACCGTTCCACGCCTCAAGGACTTGCCCGGCCCGTCCGAAAGAGATAAAATGGATAACAATATCTAGATACCAACATATTGGCGCCGCCCGCGGCGCATTGGAGCGTGAGGCATGACGAAGCATGGGCAGGCAGTCGGCAGGAATCGGAGCGAGGCCCGGGGCGACCAGGCGGAGACTGGCGGCGGCAGGACGCTACTCGCGTTTGGCGTGACCGTGGGCTTGCTGGTGTGCATGTTCACGTTCACCGCGGCCCTCGTCAGCGTGATGCAATGGTCGCTCAGTAGTGATGAAGTGACCGTCGTCGCGCGGCGCGTCGATCCCGCCATGGAGGCGCAGCGAATCGTGCAGTCTGATGCCTTCGCACGAGGCAAGGGGCATTACATGAACACCTGCACCGCGTGCCACACCCCGGAAGGCTACGGCATGCAGGGGCTGGGGCTGAACATCGTTCTCGGCGCCGTCTCCTCGAACTCCTCAGACCAGGAGCTGGCGGACTTCATCTGGCGCGGACGCAACCCCGGCGATTCGAGCAATCAGACCGGAAGGGACATGCCCTCGCGGGGCGGGAATCCGGCGCTGAGCAGGGACGACGTCCATGACATCGTCGTATACATCCGCGGCCTGGAGGCGAAGGCGGAGGCGGGCATGTGAGCGACTCGGACAAAGCACCGAAGCATCGCCTTCGCGCGATCGAGCAGAGACACCATTTCGGCAACCCAACGAAAACCGGAGTAGTCGGACAGATCGTCGCAGACACCGGGAAAGGATTATTGAGATGCGGACATTGCTGATCATCGGAACCACATTCGCGCTCGCGGGCGCCTGGCTTTCCGGCTGCGGCGGGGCCGACGAAACGAGACGGACGGCCAACGCCGCCGCCCTCGGCTCTAGCGCCGCCCGCATCGTCGAGGCTCGGAATCTGACTCCGGAAAACGTCGAGGCGGCGCTCAAGACCTACATGCCGAGCGGACAGCACGACGAGTTCGTCATGTTCGCTTCCTCCGGGCACGCCGGGCAGATCATCGTCATCGGCATCCCGTCGATGCGGATCCTGCGCACCATCGCCGTGTACACGCCCGAGTCGTGGCAGGGCTGGGGCTTCGGCATGGGGAACGACGTCATCGCCGCGGGCGCTGTCGACGGGAAGACGATGACCTGGGGCGACACGCACCATCCAGCCATCAGCCGCAGGAACGCCGAATACGACGGCGAGTGGCTCTTCATCGCCGACAAGGCCCACGCGCGCATGGCCGTCATCGATCTGCGCACCTTCCAGACCAAGCAGATCGTGAAGAACCCCATCGCGCTGAGCGACCACGGCGGCGCCTTCGTGACGCCGGACACCGAGTACATCATCCAGGGCGGCCAGTACGGCCACCCGCTGGGATGGGAGTACGCCCCCATCGAGCAGTACGAGGAGATGTACCGCGGGCACGTCACCTTCTGGAAGTTCGACCGCGAGCGCGGGCGCATCGACATCGACAAGTCTTTCGCTCTTGAGCTGCCGCCCTACTGGCAGGATCTGGTGCAGGTCGGATGGGGGCCGAGCGACGGCTGGCTCTTCATGAACTCGATCAACACCGAGCTCCACACCGGCGGCGTGCTCGAAGGCGAGCCGCCCTTCGAGACCGGCGTGTCGCAGAGCGACATGGACTTCATGCACATCATTCCCTGGCGCAAAGCGGTCGAGACGTTCGAGGCCGGCAAGTTCGACCGCATCAAGGGCTTCCCCGTCATCAGCCTGGACACCATCCGCAGCGAGGAGCTGCTCTACTTCGCCCCCGAGCCCAAGAGCCCGCACGGCGTCGACCTCGCGCCCGGCGGCGAGTTCATCGTCGTCGCAGGAAAGCTTGATCCGCATGTCACCATCTACAGCATCGAGAAGCTCAAGCAGGCGATCAATGAGCGGAACTACACGATCGATGAGAACTACGGCATCCCGATCCTCGATTTCGACTCGGTTGTCGAGGCGCAGGTCGAAGTGGGCCTCGGCCCGCTGCACACGCAGTTCGACGACAAGGGGTACGCCTACACCTCGCTCTTCCTCGACAGCGCCGTCGCCCGTTGGACGCTCGGAGGCCCGTACGCGGACAAGAACCCCGATCAGCCGTGGAGCCTCGTCACCACAACGCCCGTGCACTACAACATCGGCCACCTCGCCACCGTCGCCGGCGACACCGCCAAGCCCGAGGGCAGGTATCTGGTGGCTCTGAACAAGTGGTCCGTCGACCGCTTCACGCCGGTGGGCCCGCTGCTGCCGCAGAACCTCCAGCTTCTTGACATCTCGCAGCCCGGCACGGACATGCCGGTGCTCTACGACATGCCTATGGGCATCGGCGAACCGCACTACGCCCAGATCATCCGCGCCGACAAGCTCAAACCCTGGCGCGTCTATCCGGAGATCGGCTGGGAGGCTCTCAAGGGGGCCGTAAGCCCGAACGCCACCACACGTGGTCAGGAGCGCATCGAACGCGACGGCGATACGGTGCACGTCTACACCACCGTGGTCAGGAGCACCTTCCGGCCCGATCGCGTGATCGTGCGCGAGGGCGATCGCGTCGTCTGGCATCTCACCAGCATCGAGCGCACCATGGATGCGATCCACGGCTTCACGATTCCCGGCTTCAACATCATGACCAGCATCGAGCCGGGCGAGTATCAGCGCCTCGAGTTCATCGCCGACAAGGCCGGCGTCTACCCCTTCTACTGCACCGAGTTCTGCTCGGCGCTGCATCTGGAGATGATGGGCTACTTCATCATTGAGCCGGCCTCCTGACGTGTTTCTCCTCCTCCCCAGAGCGGCCGCGGGGCGATCCCGGGGGCTTGCGCCGTGACGCGCTGAGCCCGCACACCCATCCGGGACGCCCCGGCGGGCCGGATGGTCCGCCGCACGCACACGGAGTTCGTCCGATGAACAGCAGCTCGCGCCGACACACCGACGGGAAACGCACGAAGGCGTCGCCCCGGCGCGTTCCGCTCGCGATGGCTCGCGCGCTCTTCGCGGTCGCGGCCCTGCTGCTCATCGTCTCATTCTTCCAGCCCTACTGGAAGATGACGCTCCAGGCGCCGCAGTACCCCCAGGGCCTCACGGTGCAGGCCTACCTGCATGGATTGACGGGCGATGTCGATGAAATCGACGGACTGAACCATTACATCGGCATGCGCCCATTGGAGGAAGCGGCGCAGCTCGAACGCCAATTCTCGCCCGTGATGATCGGCGTCATGTCGGCGATGCTGCTGGCAGCGATGTTCGTTCCGAGGGTGTGGGCGACGCTGCTGGCGCTGCCGGTCGTCTTCTTCCCACCGGGATTTCTACTGGATCTGTTCTTCTGGCTGCACCACTTCGGGCAGAACCTCGATCCCACCGCGGCGTTGTCGAGCTCGGTCAAGCCGTTCACGCCTCCCGTCCTCGGCGTCGGCAAGGTTGGCAACTTCCGCACAGTGGCGGGCGCGGACACGGGGCTGTACATGGCCGCCGCTGCGTCGCTTCTGGTGATCGCGGGGATCGCGCTGCGGTGGCGGGCGCACGGGAAGAGCGCGCAGTCGGCCGCGGCGGCGCCGGCGGCGGGTCGCCTCGGCGCATCCGCAGTTGCAGCGTGCGCAGCGGTGATTGTGTTCAGTGTCTCGGCGCGCACTGGCGCCGATGGTGCGGCTCCTCGTTTCGACATCCACGAGGCGATCCGCGCCGCCGACGAGGGCGCCACGATCGTGGCGCCCTCGGGCGTGTACGACGCCCCGATCATCCTCGATCGCTCCGTGAGGCTCATCGCCGAGCGGGGCGCCGTGATCGACGCCTGCGGCCGGGGAAACGGCGTGCGCATCACCGCACCGGGCGCCGAGCTGCACGGCTTCACGATCCGCAACACCGGCGCCAGCCTCCACGAAGAGAACACGGGCGTGCTCGTCCTGGCGCCTCGAGCGGTCATCGAGAACAACACGATCGAGAACGCCCTTTTCGGAATCAGCCTCAAGAACGCATCGGGCTCGATCGTGCGCGGCAATACGATCGTCGGCATGGACTTGCACGTGGCCCGGCGCGGCGACGGGATCCGCGCGTGGCACAGCAACGACCTCATCATCGAGGGGAACACCGTCCGGGCCGTGCGCGATGTGGTCGTGTGGTACTCCGAGCGGGTCGCTCTCACGGACAACCACATTGTGGACAGCCGCTACGGACTGCATTTCATGTACTGCCACGACAATGTTCTCACAGGCAACCGCCTCGAAGGAAACTCAGTCGGCGCCTTCCTGATGTACAGCCGCAACATCATGGCCCGGCGCAATACGATTCTGAACAACCGCGGCCCCAGCGGCTACGGTATCGGCCTCAAGGACATGCAGGGCGTGACGATCGAGGAGAACGCCATCGTCGGCAACCGCGTTGGCATCTACTTCGACAATCCGCCCATGTTCGAGGCGGCGCACGACGAGTTCCGCGCCAACCTGATCGCATACAACGACGTCGGCGTGCTGCTCCAGCCGCTGGTGAGCCAGGTCGCGATCTTCGAGAACAGCTTCATCGAGAACATCCAGCAGGTCGGCATCCGGGGCGGCGGCGAGCTGCGGGGCAACGAGCTGACGCGCGACGGCCGCGGCAACTACTGGAGCGACTACCGAGGCTTCGACCTCGACGGCGACGGCGTGGGAGACCATCCCCACCGCGTCGAGGGGTTGTGGGACAGCCTGGTCGATCGCGAGCCGGCGCTCCGACTCTTCCTGTACAGCCCGGCGCAGCAGGCGGTCGAGTTCGCCGCTTCCGCGTTCCCCGTGGTCCGACCTCGACCGATCGTCTCGGACGGGGCGCCGCTGATGCGCCCGGCGCACACATCGCCGACGCCGGAAGACGAGAGCGATCCGCGCTGCTTCGCGCTGCTGGCCGGCGCTCTCCTGACCATCGTCGCCATCACGCTCGTCGGCGCGATGACCTCCTTCGGTCCGACGCGCCGCGCCGGGCGCCCGACGAAATCGCACACACTGAAAGCCGAGGCGTCCCGATGATCACCGCCACGAACCTGACGAAGAACTTCGGCCGCTTCCGCGCCCTCGACGGCGCGAGCTTCCACGTCGGCGACGGCGAGGCGGTCGCGCTCTGGGGCGCCAACGGCGCGGGCAAGACCACCGCGATCCGCTGCGCGCTCGGGTTGCTGCGGCATCGCGGGTCGGTGCGGATCGGCGGCGTCGATGTCCGCCGCGACCCGCGCGCAGCTCGCAGACAGGTGGGGTATGTGCCGCAGGAGCTGGCGTTCCACGACGACCTGCGCGTCATCGAGACCATGCGTTTCTACGCGCGACTGCGTCGGGTCCAGCGCGAGCGGATCGATGAATCGCTCGAGACCGTCGAGCTGGCGCGGCACGCTCGCAAGCGCGTCCGTGAGCTCTCCGGGGGCATGAAGCAGCGGCTGGCGCTGGCGCTCGCTCTGCTCTCCGATCCCGCCGCCCTGATCCTGGACGAGCCGACCTCGAACCTCGACGCGGCGGCCCGGCGCGACTTCACCGCGCTGCTGCGGGCCCAGAAACGATCCGGCAAGACGATCCTCTTCAGCTCGCACCGCATCGACGAGATCGAGGCGCTCGGCGATCGCGTGGTCGGTCTCGACCAGGGACGCATCTCGTTCGAGTGCGCGCCGGGGGAGCTGGTCCGGGCGGCCGACCTGCGCTGCACGCTGCAGGTCGTCGTGCCGAGCGAGCAGCTCGACGAGGCGATGCGGGTGCTTCGCGCCGGTGGGTATGCGGCGTCCCGCAATGGATCCGCGGTGTACATCGAGACGCTCGCCGACCGCAAGGCCGAGCCCATCATCGCTCTCGGCGCCGCGAGAATCTCCGTACGCAACTTCGACCTGAGCGCCGACGATCACTCGGCCCAGCTCTCCGGAGGTGAATCATGACGCACATCGCCGCACGCATGATCCGGATCGCGGGATGGGCCGCGCCGCGTCCGCTGCGCTTCTCGGTGCGCACGGTCGAGGTCTTTGCGCGCAAGGAGCTTCGGGACGCGCTGCGCAACAAGTGGTTCGCCCTCTACGCCGCCGCGTTCACACTGCTGGCGCTGGCGCTCTCCTTCGTGTCGATGGGCGGGACCGGGGTCGAGGGTTTCGCCGGTTTCGGGCGCACCGCCGCGAGTATGGTGAACCTTGTCATTCTGATCGTGCCGCTGATGGCGCTCACGGCCGGGGCCTCCAGCCTCGCCGCGGAGCGCGAGCAGGGCGTGCTCTCGTACCTGCTCGCCCAGCCGGTCACGAGGCTGGAGGCGCTGCTTGGCAAGTACGTCGGGCTGGCGGTCGCGCTGATCGGCGCCATCGCGCTCGGGTTCGGGCTGAACGCCGCGTTCCTGGCGATCCGGGGCGGGACGGGGCAGATCGGGGGATTTCTCACGCTCATCGGCGCCGCGTTCGCGCTGGCGCTGGCGATGCTGAGCGTCGGTTTTCTCATCTCCGCGTGCGTGCGCCGCCAGAGCGTGGCGATGGGCGCGGCGCTGGCGCTCTGGCTGGTCTTCGTCTTTCTCGGCGACCTCGGGCTGATGGGCAGCGCCCTGGTCATGGGACTTCAGGCGCCGGACCTGTTTCACCTCTCGCTGCTGAACCCGCTCCAGGTCTTCAAGCTGCTGGCGATGGGCGGCCTGCACGCGTCGCTCGACATGCTCGGGCCGGCGGGCGTGTACGCGACACAGACCTACGGCGGCGCCCTGGGCTGGCTGCTGGCGGGCGTGCTGGCGGTGTGGATCGCGGCGCCGCTGGCGCTCGCGCAGCTCATATTCGCAAGGAGAGACGTGTCATGATGCGCATCGACCGTGACATCCGCCGACTCGCGACTGGGCTCATGGCGCCCGCGCTCCTGCTTGCGGCGTCGTGCGCCTCGGAGGATCCGGCGGCGCCTCCCAACGTCCATCTTGGCGACGACGTGTGCGCGGTCTGCCACATGATCGTCAGCGACGAGCGCTACGCCGCAGCCCTCTCGGTGCGCGACGAGCGCGGCCGCGTCGAGAAGCCCCTCTTCGACGACATCGGCTGCCTCTTCGAGCACGAGGCGTCGGCGCCGGATCAGGAGATTCTCGCCCGGCACGTCCGCCACGCCGATGCGGGCGTCTGGATCGACGCCGACGCGGCCGTCTACCTGCAAAGCCGCGAGCTGCACACGCCGATGGGCTTCGGAATCGGCGCCCTCGCGACGCGCGCCGAGGCCGAGTCGCTGCGCGAGCGATATCCCGGCGATGTGATCGACATCGAGGAGGCGCGCCGGCGCGTGCTCAGCGGCGAGGCGATGGCTGGCGCCGGCTATTTCGGCGGCTCGCAGACTGAAACCGGCGACGACGGCGAGGCGGTCATCGAGCTTGAAGACGGGCGCGCCCTGCGCCTCGCGCTGCGCACGCCGCGCGACATCGCCCTCGGCCGACGCCCGTTCGAGATCGAGATCCATCAGCGCGGCGTCGGCGGCGCCTGGCGTCCGGTCGGCGGCGTGGACGTGCGGATCGAGCCCTGGATGCCCTCGATGGGCCACGGATCGCCGGGGAATGAACATCCGACTCGTGTCGAAGGGGCGCTTCATCGAGGCGTGGTGAACTTCTCGATGCCCGGCGACTGGGTCGTCCATGTCACGCTGCTGGAGGGCGGGCAGGAGCTGGCGCGGCGCTCGTTCGAGTTCGACGTGCGCCGGGCGAGCCCGGGAGGCTCAGACTGAGCCCGGGGGCTCTGCGCTCTGCGCCGGGGCCGGGTGTACACTGGAGATCAGCATCCACAAGGACAGGATTCCCACGTGATCTCACAAACCACCGAGTATGCGCTGCGGGCCATCGTCGATCTCTCGTTCCACGCCGGCGCTTCGCGCACGACGCAGCAGATCGCCGAGGCCACGCAGGTTCCCGCCGGATATCTCTCGAAGGTGCTCAAGGAGCTGAGCAGGCAGGGCGTCGTCCGGGCGCAGCGCGGCCTGCACGGCGGCTTCACGCTCGAGATCGATCCAGAGGAGCTGACTCTGTACGACGTGATCGCCGCGGTCGATCCCCCCAAGCGCATCCATGAGTGCCCGCTGAAGCTCGAAGCCCACCGCCACAACCTCTGCCCGCTGCACCAACGCCTCGACGACGCGCTGGCGATGATCGAGAAGGTCTTCCGCGAGACCACCATCGCCGAGGTCACCGCCGATCCGACACGCGTGCCGCTCGGACGGCGCTCGAAACGCGGCGCCGAGTTGACCATCAGCGGCGGGCTGGCGCCGATCGCCTCCAACTCGCGCCCGAAGAAAGGCAAAGGGTCGGCCAAGGGGGCCGGAGGTCGCGGCGGCCGCAAGCGATGAAGTCGGGCGCCGCTCATGTCCGCGGCGCTATCGCCTCGATCACGTCCCGGGCGTGATACGAAAGGCGCCCGGCCGAGATGAACGGCCTCACGCAGTCGATGTCGTCGCCCGCCGTCAGGAGCGGGGGCTCCCTGTACCCGTCCGCCCGCCGCTGCCCGAGGCCGATGTTCGCGACCAGGGCGTTGCACAGGCACTTGCGGCCGACGGTGTCTTCTACTTTGCCGCCCTTGCGGACATAGTCCTCCACGGGCTCGGCCGGACAAAGATACCCGAGCGTTCCGTCCGGCTTGCGGTAGGCGCGCCGCAGGTATCCAAGGTCGCACAGCCGCGGGCGCTCTTCGTAGACGGCCGCGTCCGACAGCGTCTCCGACAGCGCCGCCACCTTGAACGGGAAACTCGTCGGCGACGCGGCGGGGTCGGTGAAGACGCCGCCCTCGCCCCGCAGCACGCCCGCGAGATATCGGCGCCGGAGCTCGGGGTCCAGGCCGGACTCCTCGCAGAACGCGAACACCGTTCCCACCTGGACGCCGCGCGCGCCCGCGGCCAGCGCTGCGCTGAATTTCTCCTGCGAGGCGTGCCCGCCCGCGACCCAGAAGGGAACCCCCAGCGCGGCCATCTGCGCCAGGTCCACCTCGTCGCGCGGGCCGTAGATCGGCTCGCCATCGATCGACAACTGCTGCACGCCGCGCGGCGGGGCGTTGTGCCCGCCCGCGATCGGCGCTTCGACGACGAAGCCGTCGATCCCGCCCGGGGCTTTCTTGAGCAGCGCGCGGGCGAGCGTCGTCGAGGACACGATCGCCAGAAACTGCGGGCGGCGGAGCGGCCGGTCGAGGACCGGGGTTTCCGCGCTCCACAGCGACGCGGGGTCGAACGACAGTGGATATCGCTCATCGTGCGCATCCTGCACGTCCAGCGCGATCTCGACCCTCTCGTGCCGGGCGAGCCGGTCGAGCACGGCCGGGATGTCGCCCGGGATTCCCGCGCCCATGATCACCACGTCCACGCCCGCCAGCATGGCGCCGTACAGGCTCGGCAGCGTCGGGAACTGGATCTTGTGCAGGTAGTTGATGCCCACGACGCCCCCGTGGCCTTCCTTCGCGAGAAACACCTCGACGAAGTTCGCCAGGATCAGCAGCCACTCTCGGGCCGGCTTCATCTTCGCGCGCAGCAGCGGCAACTGCCTGTAGCGATGGCGGGGGGCGTCTCCGTCAGCGGTCGGCGCCTCATTCTCGGCGTCATCTCTTCGGAAGAATTGTTCCAGCGTGTCGCGGACGATCCCCTGCGCGGGGAAGGCCGCCATGGCGCGGCGCAGACTCCCGCCGGGATCGCCGCGGCCCAGCCGTCGAACAAGGATCGTGTCCAGCGCGGTTCCCGAGACCACGCCGAGCTGTCCGTGCGAAGCCACCTCGCGGGCCAGAGGCCAGCCGGAGACGCCCGCTCCCATTCCTCCCTGAATCAGTCTTGGAAGCATCAATCTTCGCTCCGATGGCTTACCGGCGAGTAGAGTTCACGGGCAGCGGCCTGCGGCGTCAGGCGCCGAGGCGGCACGCGGACCAGCAGGGCGCGTCTGAATCCGGATCGCGACGCCACAGCGCGCGGTCGTGGAGCCTGCCGCTGGCGGCGGACCAGAGCTCGATGCGCTCTGGGATGATGCGGTAGCCGCCCCAGTGCGACGGGCGGCGCAGCTCGGCGCCCAGCGCGGCCTGCGCGCCGATGCGCAGCGCCTCGCCGATCACGCCCTCGCGCGATTCGATCGCACGGCTCTGCGGGCTCACGTTGGCGCCGATCCTCGCGAGGAGCGGGCGCGTGCGGAAATAGGCGTCGCTCTCGTCGTCGGTGGTGCGCACGACGCGGCCCTCGACCCTCGCCTGGCGCATGGCGTGCGGCCAGTGGAATACCGCCGCCGCCCTGGGGTTGGCCTCGAGCTCCCCGCCCTTCCTGCTCTCGTAGATGGTGTAGAACACGAGCGCCGGGGGATCGAGCTCGAGCGCTTTGCACAGCACGATGCGGGCGGATGGGGCGCCGTCGGGCGTGGCGGTGGCGAGCGTCATGGCGTTGAAGTCGTCGTAGCGGCCGCTGTGTTTCGCGTCCTCGTACCACGCCGCCAGCAGCGGCATGGGGTCGGAGGGCAGCGGGTCGGGCAGGTCGTTGCACGCGACGAGGCTGGAGAGGCTGCTGATGATTCTGTTTGGCTTCACGGCGCGCGTGGTGGTTGTCATGGATTAATCCCGGGTGCTGCGTTGTGTTCGGTCATGGATGCTGAAGCGTCAGGCAGAGCCGATCGCCGCATGCGGGCGGGGATGCGTCCCGTGCTCCACCGGCGCTGGCGCCGGCTCGAAACGCGCCTGGAAGAAGCGGAGGTGCTTGGGCTCGTGGATCATCCGCAGGCCCGTGACCTGCTCGGGCGCCTCGTGCAGCGAGATGACCGACTCGCTCACGACGTCCATGTGCGCCTGGGTGTAGACCCGCCGGGGGATCGTCAGGCGGACGAGCTCCAGCGGCGGGAAGATGTTCTCGCCGGTCTCGGGGTCGCGCCCCGCCGACACGCCGCCGCGCTCCATCGAGCGCACGCCGGAGTCCACATACAACGCCGCGGCGAGGCTCTGGGCCGGGAACCGCTCGCGCGGGATGTGCGGCAGGAACTTCGCGGCGTCGATGAAGACGCCGTGGCCGCCGATCGGCCGCACGACGGGCACGCCCGCATCGATCAGGTTCTGCCCGAGATACTCGACCTGCCCGACGCGGGCGCGGATGTGGCTCTCCTGCACGGACTCGGCGATGCCGATCGCCATCGCCTCCATGTCGCGCCCGGCGAGGCCGCCGTAGGTGTGCAAACCTTCGTACACGACGACCATGTTTCGGGCGCGCTCGGCCAGCTCGTCGTCGTTCACGGCCAGGAAGCCGCCGATGTTGACCAGCGAGTCCTTCTTGGCGGACATCGTGCATCCATCGGTGTGCGAGCAGATCTCAAGCAGGATCGAGGCGATGCTGCGATCGGCGAATCCGGGCTCGCGCAGCTTGATAAACCATGCGTTCTCGATGGCGCGGGTGGCGTCGAGGTAGACGGGGATTCCGTGGCGATGGCAGAGCTCGCCGACGGCGCGGATGTTCTCCATCGAGCACGGCTGGCCGCCGGCCATGTTGACGTTGGTCTCCAGCGACAGGTAGGGGACGCGCTCGGCGCCGACGCGGTCGATCAGGCCCTGCAGCTTGTCGAGGTCGACGTTGCCCTTGAAGGGATGCTCGCTCTCCGGGTCGTGGGCCTCGTCGATGACGACGTCGACGAAGGCGCCGCCCGCGGCCTCCTGGTGGTGGCGCGTGGTGGTGAAGTACATGTTGCCGGGCACGAAGTCGCCGTCGCTGATGCAGAGCTGCGAGAGCAGGTGCTCGGCGCCGCGGCCCTGGTGGGTGGGGATCAGGTGCTTGTAGCCGTAGTGCCGCCGGACCGCGTCTTCGAGCGTGTAGAAGTTGCGCGAGCCCGCGTACGATTCATCGCCGATCATCATCGCGGCCCACTGGCGGTCGCTCATGGCGCTCGTGCCGGAGTCGGTCAGAAGATCGATGTAGACGTCGTCGCTGCGCAGCAGGAATGTGTTGTAGCCGGCCTCGCGGATGGCCCGCTCGCGCTCGTCGCGTGTGGTCATGCGCAGGTGCTCGACGGCTTTGATCTTGTACGGCTCGGCCCAGGATCTCTTGTTCATTGCTGTCTCCGTGACGCCTCCCGGCGCCGGGATGGGGCGGGGCGGTGTCGGATATAGTATATATCTGAATAAGTATATCTACTATTGCCCGCCCGCGCCGCGGCGACGGGTTCCGCAGAGGCTTACCGACGGTCGCCGGAAGCCTGAAGCGACCTGAGCCGCCAGACTCGGGCCTCGGAGGCGCGGCCGGCGGCGTCGAGCATCTGGGCCCCGATCGCGTATCGCAGCGCCGCGGCGTCGGGCTCAAGCTCCGCCGCGCGCTCGAGGTGGACAAGCGCCTCGTCCGTCCGGCCTCGCTGCGAGAGCGCGATGGCGAGACGATGGGGGATGGACGCGTCCTGCGGCCGCAGTTTCTGCGCGGTCAGGAGCCGCCCGATTCCCTCATCGAGCCGCCCGGAGCGGAAGTACAGCGCCGCGAGCATCTCCTGCGACTCGTGGAGACGCGGGTTCGCCTCGACCGCTTCACGCAGGCGCTCGATCGCCACTTCATGGCGGCCCTGGAGCAGGATGATCTCCGCGAGCCCGACGACGACCGCATCCGTCTCCGGCGCCCGCGACAGGGCCCGCTCCATCGCGGACTCCGCGCCGGGCAGGTCGCGCAGCGTCATGCTGAGCCATGCGATGCGCACATCGTTGGAGGGTGTGTCCGTCAGCCCGATCCCGCCGGAGCGCCAACCGGAGGCGCGCCGGTAATGGGCCAGCGCGCCCGCCGCGGCTCGGCGCTGCTCCTCCGGCACGCCGGCGCTCAGATCGAAGACCAGATCGCGAGAGACGGTGACGCGGTCGTCGTACATCGACGCCCGCCAGGTGTGGAATCGAACGAGCCCGCCCTGCGCCAGCAGTCCGGCGCCGAGGGCGCTGAGCGCGATGAACGCGAACCCCGCCGGTCTGAGGCGCCCCGCGCGCCGGAGCTGGAAGCGATGCAGACGGACGTTGTCATCCTCCGTGAGCCGGAGCAGCTTCCATCCGATCGGGAGCGCACAGATGGCGATGCCGACCGCGAAGAGGAGGGGGAAGATGTCGTACAGGCCGCGGAGGATGAAGAGCGTGAGCAGGAAGAACACGAGCAGAATCAGCTCTTCGGAGAGCGTGACATCCCGTTTCGGCTTCGCAGCGCCGGCCTGGCCTTGCGGGGCGGCGTTGCGGGCGCCCTGGCTTGAAGGCTTCTTGAAGCGGAACTTCAGCGCGTTCTGCGGGCAGACCATCACACAGTCGAGCGTGCGGACGCAGCGGCTGTCTGTCACGGCGCCGCCGACGCGGAGGTCGTCGAGCACGCGCACGCCGGAGGTGCAGTTGGCCGTGCACATGCCGCAGGCGTCGCATTTGTCCGGATCGACGATGATGCGGCCCGGCGCCAGCTTCGACACGGGCTTGAAGATTCCGCCATAGGGGCAGCCGTAGTTGCAGAATCCGCGCGCGCCGAGGAAGTAGACGGTCGCAAAGCCGCAGACCAGGAGGAAGGGGATCGCCACCAGGGCGTTCGGCAGCCCCGACCACATCTCGGTGGTCGTCCACAGCGCGCTCCAGCCCGGGAAGGGCTGGACGGGTCCGATCCACGCCAGGCCCGCCGGCCACACGCGTTCGAGCAGCGGCGCCAGCGCCTCGCGCCGAAAGGTCGGCCATGCGAACATGTACAGCGCGAGAAAAACGGGAATCCACGGCAGCAGCCGGGCGCGGAATGGCGCGGGGCGCAGGCCGAACTTGCGAAGGATCCACAGGCACAGGTCCTGCAGCGCCGCCATGTGGCACGCCCAGCCGCAGAAGAATCGGCCGAAGAGAAGCGTTGTGAGAATCAGGATGCAGAAGAGGACGAAGGCGGGATTGATCTGCCCGAGCTCGAGCGTCTTCATGGCGTTGGAGAGCACGACGGGCGCCATGGTGCGCTCTGCGGTCAGCCAGTGGACCACGTGGAGCAGGATCAGGATGTGGACGGCGATCAGCGCGAGGGCTCGCCATCGCCCCAGTGGCCGGCGCCGCGGCTGGAGTGGTCGGCCGGACCGGCGGGGCGGGGGCTCCTTCAGCACGGTGAGCGACACGCGCCGTTCGCCGCGGCGTGAACGTCTCACGCTCGAACTTCCGGCGATCCTCCCCATGGGTCTGCTTGCGCCCTCCCGCCGCCCGGCGCGAGGGCGAGAACGCAGGCGCGGGGGCATAAAGTCAATATTTGAATCCATTTATACTAATATACGCCCGCCGCAGGTCGAGCCCCGGCTCCCGAATCGGATGGAGATATTCGCCGGGTCGGCCGGCCCGGCCCGGGGCGGACGATTCCCGGACCGTGGCGGCCCGGGCGGGTGGCTGGGGAAAACCCCGGCAAAATCCGCGTCTTTCCCTTGCACAATATGTGGATGCATATATCCTGTTTTATGCCTCCCGGCCGCAGGCTGGGGCCGGGAGAGGAGGGAGCTTCCGGACATGTCGTGCCGTTCGATCGCGAGTTTGGGATTGCTGGCGGGATTGGCGCTGACGTGGTTCGCGTCGCCAGCCTCCGGCTTCCGGGGCGGCGCCCCGTCGGGATTCACCGGCAGCCCCGGCGACGGCGCCTTCTCATGCAATTTCTGCCACACCGAGCCGCCGGGGTCGGGGCTCGTGCAGATTCTCGGCGTCCCTGGCGCCTACCAGCCGGGGCGGCTCTACACGCTCACGGTCCGCGTCTCCGACCCGGAGAAGTTCGGCGCCGGCTTCCAGATCACCGCCGAGAACGCGGAGGACGAGAAGGTGGGCGGGTTCGAGATCATCGATCCCAACACGCTCTACGCCGACGGTCTGACCCCCTGGGTGACGCACAGCGCCGAGGGCGTGGACAATTCGGCCCAGCACTGGTCGTCGATGGGGGGCGCCTTCGAGTTCAAGGTGGGCTGGCGACCGTCCGCGGGCTCGACAGCCGGTCCGATCACATTCTACGCCGCGGGAAACGCGATCAACAACGACCAGTTCCACACCGGGGATCGCATCTACTTCGCCAGCGAGACCACGGAATACGGCGGATGCCTCTGGGACCTGAACGGAGACGGGCGGATCGATTCGATCGACCTGACGACGCTGCTCCAGTCGTGGGGCGATCCTTACGGCGCGGCCGAGCTGGGGGAGATGCTGGGTAGCTGGGGCCCGTGCCCGTGAGCCCGCACGCCCGCCAGATTCTGTGAGCGCGTCTTGACAGGCGGCCGATATCCTAGATACTGATAATTGGATGCAGATATCTACTTCACTCTGAGCGAGGGTTCGCCATGAGACCGAATCCGGCCGCCGCGGGTGTTGGAGGACAAGGCCATTTCTTCGTGCATGAACGCCGCCTCGCGCGCCGGGCCTGCCGTTGTGCGAAGTTCGCATCGCTGGCCGCCGCGGGCGCGCTCGTCTGCTTCGTGGGCGGATGCTCCGGGGGCGATGACGCGGAGGCGTCGTCCGTCGTGCAGCGTGTGCGTTACGAGATCGATGCAGAGAAGCTCCCACGCGCCCGCGAACTGTTCATCCGCCACTGCGCCGCATGCCACGGCGTCGACGGCCACGGAGACGGGCCCGCCGCAGAGTTCGTCTTCCCCAGCCCGCGTGCCTTCGACGACAGCCCGATGCGGTTCGCGGCGACCGGGTCGGCGGAGATCGGCGAACGTCTCGACGCGATCCACACCAACATCGCCCACGGCGTGCCCCGCAGTTCGATGGTGGGTTTCACCGGCGTGCTCACCGATGATGAGATCTCGCTGCTGACGCGCTACGTGCGTCTGCTCACCGAGGAGAAGCACGACGGGCAGCGCCGGAATCGGCGCGGCGTCGCGGAGCCGCCGCGTTTCACCGATTATCTTGTCGACCGGGGCGCCCATCTCTATCGGATGTACGCATGCCACACCTGTCACGGCGAGACGGGCCGGGGCGATGGTCCGGCGGCGATCGCGATGGTCGATTCGATGGGCCGCCCGATCGCGCCGGGTGATCTTGCGTCGGGCGTGTACAAGTCGGGACAGCGTCCGCAGGACCTGTATCGCGCCATCGTCGAGGGCGTCCCGGGGACGCCGATGATTGCGTACGGGCCTTCATTCATGCGCGCCGATGCGGATGCCTCCGATCTGCAGGACGCCTGGGCCCTGGTTGCGTACATCAAGACGCTGGCGAAGCCCGTCGGTCCGCGCGGGGTCGCCGCCGGCGCGGAGCTCCGGCTGCAGACGCTCGCTGATGAATCGGTGTTCCTTGATCCGTCGCGCGTCGAGTGGCTCCGCGTGGAGACCGAGCGGATCATGCTCAGGCCGCTGTGGCATCGCCCCGACGTCGCCCCGTCGCTTGATGTGGCGTTCGTGCGCGCCGGCGGGCGCATCGGCGTCTTCATGCACTGGGAGGACGACGCCCCGAACGTGCGGCGGAGCGTGGACGCCTTCCCGGATCAGGCCGCGGTCCTTTTCGCCCTTGGCGAAGAGGCGCCGGCGCTGCCGATGGGCGTCAGAATCGAAGAGCACGAGCCCGAAGATCCGGTGAACATCTGGCACTGGAAGGCGAATCGGCAGTTCGACGCGTCTTTCGGCGCTGCGAGCGAATCGCCCGAGGGCCGGACGCTGGAGGGCGGCGCCTACCACCTCTTCGCCATGACCGAAGACATGATCCGAGCGCGTGGGCCGGAGGCGCCGCCGGTACTGTCGATGCGCACGCCGCACGTCGACCGCGACCTGATGCATGACGACCCCGACTTCGACACCGCGTCATTCGCCGGCGCCGCGAGGAACGATCCGAGGCTGCGGGCGCACGGGGCCCTGGAGGCGAACGCCCTCGGCTTCGGCACGCTGCAATACCAGCCGTTCGAGGAGCAGGGGGTCTACTCGTCTGCGGTGTGGAGCCACGGGAGATGGTTCGTGACGATGTTCCGCGACGTGGCGCCACGGGGCGGGCAGGACATTGACTTTGCGCCGGGAAACCGGATCCCGATCGCATTCGCCGTGTGGGACGGCGAGCGGGGCGACCGCGACTCACTCAAGCAGATCTCCGGCTGGCACTGGCTGGTCGTGGACGGTTCTCAGTGAATGAAGAGAGATGACAGACGGCGCGGATCGCCCGATTGACCGCGTGCGGCGAACGCCGGGCGCCGACCGGAGAACGACGATGGCCGACGGAAACAACACACAGCGCGACAGCAACGACTCGAACGTATCGCGTCGATATTTTCTCCAGTCGGTGGCCGTCTGCGGCGTCGGGCTGCTGGGATGGCGCGCGGGGCTGAGCGGACTCGCGGCGGTGGCCGGCGGCGCCGGGCCGCTCGGCGACTACCCGTCCCGCGGCTGGGAGCGCTTCTATCGCAACCAGTTCCGCTACGACGATTCCTTCACCTTCATCTGCGCCCCCAACGACACCGCCAACTGCCGCCTGCGCGGTTTTCTCCGCAACGGCGTGCTGGTGCGCATCGAGCAGAACTACGACACGGGAAAGATCTCCGACCTGTACGGAAACTCGGCGACGGAGGTGTGGAGCCCGCGCGGCTGCGCCAAGGGCTACCAGATGCAGCGCCGCGTCTACAGCCGCCACCGCCTGCTCACGCCGCTCATCCGCACCGGCTGGAAGAAGTGGGCCGACGACGGCTTCCCCTCCCTCACCGACAACCCGTCGCTGCGCGACACCTACCGCTTCAACACGCGCGGCGAGGACACGTTTGAGCGCGTCTCCTGGGACGAGGCGTATCGCTACCACTCGCGGGCGGTCATCGCCATCGCGCAGACCTACAGCGGCGACAAGGGCGCCGCGCGGCTGAAGGCCGACGGATACGAGCCCGAGATGATCGAGGCCTGCGGCGGCGCGGGGACGCGCACCATGAAGCTCCGGGGCGGGATGGGCCTGCTCGGCGTCATGGGCAAGTACGGAATCTACCGCTGGTCCAACATGCTCGCCCTGCTCGATCAGCGCATCCGCGGCGTCAAGCCCGACGACGCCCTCGGCGGACGCATGTGGTCCAACTACACCTGGCACGGCGACCAGGCGCCCGGCATGCCCTTCGTCCACGGACTCCAGGCATCTGACATCGACCTCAACGACATGCGCCATTCCGGCCTGCACATCTCGGTCGGCACCAACTTCGTCGAGAACAAGATGCCCGAGGCGCACTTCTTCATCCAGCTCATGGAGCGGGGTGGGAAGATCGTCATGGTGCTGCCCGAGTATGCGCCCGGGTCCACCAAGGCCGACTATTCGCTGCACGTGCGCCCCGGCGTCACCGACACCGCCCTCTTCCTCGGCATCACGCGCCTGATGATGGACCGCGGCTGGTATGACGAAGACTTTCTGCGCGGCTACACCGATTTCCCGCTGCTCATCCGCACCGACACGCTCAAGCGGATCCGGGCCCACGAGGTCTTCCCCGGATACAAGCTCGCCCTCCCGAAGGACGGCCCGTCATACGTCATCCAGAACATCACGGACGAGCAGTACGAGAAGATCGGCGATTTCGTCGCGATCGACGACAAGACCGGCAAGCCGCGCCCGCTGACGCGCGACGACATCGGCGCCCGCATGACGAAATCCGGCGTGTCGCCGCGGCTGTCCTGGACCGGGACGATCACGCTCGCCGACGGCAGCGAGGTCGAGGCGACCACCATCTGGGACGCCTACAAGGTCAACCTGCGCGATTACGACCTGAAGACCGCCTCCGAGATCTGCGGCGCCGATGCGGGGCTGATCGAGCGGCTCGCCTCCGACATCTGGGAGACGACCAAACAGGGCCGCGCCGTGGCGATCCACATCGGCGAGGGGATCAACCACTGGTTCCACGCGACGGTGGCGAACCGGTCGTTCTACCTGCCGCTGATGCTGACGGGGCAGATCGGCCGTCCAGGCTCGGGCTGCCACACGTGGGCGGGCAACTACAAGGCGGCGCTCTTCCAGGGCGCCAAGGGCGTCGGCGCCGGGCTGGCCGCGTACCTGCTCGAGGATCCCTTCGCGCCCAACCTCGATCCGAACGCCGACGGATCGGAGATGAAGATCCGCAAGGCCGCGATGGACGAGGAGCCCGCCTACTGGAACCACGGCGAGCGTCCGCTGATCGTGGACACTCCGAAGTACGGGCGCATGAACTTCACGGGCGAGACCCACATGCCCACGCCCACCAAGTTCCTCTGGTTCACGAACGTGAACCTCTTCAACAACGCCAAGCACGCCTACGACATGTTCTTCAACGTGAACCCGAAGATCGACTGCATCGTCGCGCAGGACATCGAATTCAATGCGAGCTGCGAATACTCGGACATCCTCCTCCCCGCTCTCTCGTGGCCCGAGTTCCGCACCCACGAGATGACGGCCTCGTGCTCGAATCCGTTCCTGCAGATCTGGCGCGGCGGCGTGCGCCCCGTCACCAACGGTCGCGACGATGTGGTCATCCTCGCCGAGGCCGCCGAGTCGCTCGCGAAGGAGACCGGCGACGCACGCTTCGCGGACCACTGGCGCTTCGTGCTCGACGACAAGCTCGAGGGCGTGAAGACCTACATCCAGCGCATCCTCGACGCCTCCATCACCACCCGCGGCTACGAAGTGGAGGACATCATCTCCGGCGCCTACGGCGAGCCCGGCGCTGCGCTGCTGCTCTTCCAGACCTATCCGCGCATCCCCTTCTGGGACTGCGTCCACCAGGACATCCCCTTCTGGACCGACACCGGACGCCTCAACGCCTACTGCGACATCCCCGAAGCCATCATGCACGGCGAGAACTTCATCGTCCACCGCGAGGGGCCGGAGGCGACGCCGTATCTGCCCAACGTCATCATCTCCACCAACCCGCTGGTGCGCCCGGACGATTTCGGCATCGGCCCGGAGGCGATGCACTGGGATGAGCGCACCATCCGCAACATCGCCATGCCGTGGAGCGAGGCGAAGAAGACGAAGAACCCGCTCTGGGAGCAGGGATTCCATTTCTACGGGCTGACGCCGAAGGGGCGCCACCGCGTGCACTCGTCCTGGTCCGCGGTCGAGTGGACGCAGATCTGGGAGTCCAACTTCGGCGATCCGCACCGGCGCGACAAGCGCTCGCCCGGCCTCGGCGAGCACCAGCTTCACATCAACCCCGAAGACGCCGCCGCCCTCGACCTGAATACCGGCGACTATGTCTACGTCGACGCCAACCCCGCGGACCGCCCCTTCCGCAACTGGCAGAACGACCCCCGCCGCGCCAAGGTCGCGCGCTGCATGCTGCGCGTGACGATCAATCCCGCGTGGCCCCGCGGCGTGGTGATGATGAAGCACGCGCCGTGGATCGCCACCGAGCGCAGCGTCCTCGCCCACGAAACCCGCCCCGACGGGCTCGCCCGCTCCGAAGACACCGGCTACCAGGCCAACCTCCGCTACGGCTCGCAGCAGTCGCTCACGCGCAACTGGCTCATGCCCATGCACCAGACCGACACCCTCTTCCACAAGGCCAAGGGCTCCATGTCGTTCATGTTCGGCGGCGAGGCGGACAACCACGCCGTGAACACCGTCCCCAAGGAATGCCTGGTGCGCATCGTCAAGGCCGAAGCGGGCGGACTCGGAGGCAAGGGCGTGTGGGCGCCCGCCGCGTCCGGCTTCGGCCCGACAGGCGAATCGGAGATCAACCTCGCGTACCTGAGCGGAGGGCTGACGACGGTTGAATCGTGAAGGAGAGAGGAAGAGAGAGAAAGAAAGAGTTCTGAGTACCGAGTACCGAGTTCCGAGTTCCGAGTTCCGAGATTTGAGATTTGAGATTTCAAATCTGAAATCTGAAATCTGAAATTTTACCCCCGTTCCCCGCACAGTTTTCTTCGATCACCTCGTCACCGCATCACTTTTCCGGAGCACGCCATGACCACGAACAAGCCGGAGAACATTCTGCCCTGGCAGCGGCCGGCGGAGCCTGAGCATCCGATGGTGGTCGAGGGCGGATTCGCGTCGGGCGATGCGCGTTTCATGCTCCGGTGTCTGTACGAGGAGCTGCTGCTCTCGGGCGTTGACCGCGAGACGCTGGCGGAGATGACGCGCGATCCGAACTACCAGGCCCTCTACGCCGCGCGTCACGCCATCGGCGACGAGGCGGCGACGGAGCTGCTCAATCAGGCCGCTGCGGCCGTCGGCGCGCTCCGCGTGACCCTCCACGAGTCAACCACAAGAAGCGATCAGGCGACACTCACCATCAGCGCGAAGACGAGCGAATGAAAAAGCGCCGTTTCAAATGACCCCCGCAACCTGACACCCAACACCCAGAACTCAGCACTCAGAACTCGGAACTCGGAACTCGGAACTCAGAACTCAGAACTCAGAACTCCCCAAAGGACACTCCCATGCCCAGCGTGTACAACTGGCAACTCGGCAGACCGATGGAGTTTCCCTATCAGGAGAAGCATCCGCAGCGTCAGTTCGCCTTCGTTTTCAACATCAACCGCTGCATCGCCTGCCAGACGTGCACCATGGCCTGCAAGAGCACCTGGACCTTCGGCCGGGGCCAGGAGCACATGTGGTGGAACAACGTCGAGACCAAGCCCTACGGCGGCTATCCCAAGAACTGGGACGCGAAGATTCTCGGCATGCTCGAGGCCGCCAACCCCGGCGCCCAGCGCTGGAGCGCCTCGCCGAAATCGGACCAGGCGCCGTACGGGCGATTCGACGGCAAGACGATCTTCGAAGCCGCGGCGGGCCAGGTCGGCCCCGACGGACCCAAGCGCGCCATCGGCTACCTCCCAACCGAAGAGGAATGGGCCGGCCCCAACGTCTTCGAGGACCATGCCCTGCACGCAAAAGGCGGTTCCGGGGGTTCCGGGGGTTCCGGGGGATCCGACACGGTGTTGCCCGAGCACAAAGTCTGGTTCTTCTACCTCGCTCGTTTGTGCAACCACTGCACGTACCCCGCGTGTCTCGCCGCGTGCCCGAGGCTTGCGATCTACAAGCGCCCCGAGGACGGCGTCGTCCTGATCGACCAGACGCGCTGCCACGGATACCAGCGTTGCGTCGAGGCGTGTCCGTACAAGAAGTCGATGTTCCGCCCCAGCACCGGCACGAGCGAGAAGTGCATCGCCTGCTATCCGCGTCTGGAAGGCCGCGACCCCGTCACCAGCCCCAACGGCGAGCCAGCCGAGACGAGCTGCATGACCTCGTGCCCGGGCAAGATCCGCCTTCAGGGACTCGTCGCCGTCGAGCCCGACGGGGAATGGACGCACGATCCATCGAACCCGATCTACTACCTCGTGCGCGAGCGCAAGGTTGCGCTGCCGATCTATCCGCAGTTCGGCACCGAGCCCAACGGGTTCTACATCCCGCCGCGATGGGTTCCGCGCCCGTACCTCGAGCAGATGTTCGGCCCCGGCGTCCGCAGCGCGATCGAGCAGTATGTTTGCCCCGATCGCGAGCTGCTCGCCGTGATGCAGCTCTTCCGCACCACGCAGCAGATCATCTTCCGCTACAAAATCGAGAAGGGTCCCAAGGTCGCCGAGATCGAGGTGACCATGCCGGACGGCTCCTCGAAGACGCAGGAGATCTTCAACGACACGGTGACGGGCTACAACAAGTTCGACCAGCCCGCCGTGCGCATCACCGTCGAGGAGCCGATGTTCGAGCGGCCGGCGCACGTCGGACTCAACAGCATCTGACCACGCGGAGGCATGCGCCATGATCGCCACCACAACGCACGCGAACATCGAAACGGACCCCGCCGCGCTTGAGGCCAGACGCGTCGTCGCCGCGGCCCTCGCCCTCGCGCTCCGCGATCCGCACTGGACCGTCGAAGCCTTCGACCCGCCTCCCGAGAATCTGATCCGCTGCGCCTGGGCGCTCGCGGCCTCGAAGTGCTCCGGTGCGCCGCGATCCGGGCTCAGCCTCGGCGAGATCCCTCCCGACGAGGCCGACCCGACGCCCCTCGCCCGCTGGCTTGCCTTGCCGCACGCGCGGCGCGAGCGCGCTTACAGGATCGTCTTCGGCCACGTCGCGCCCGCGGCGTGCCCGCCCACCGAGACCGAATACTGCTCGTCGAAAGACACGACCCACCGCGCCCAGCACCTCGCCGACGCAGCCGGCTTCTACAACGCCTTCGGCCTCGAACCCGATCGCGCCCGGCCCGAGCGGCACGACCACGCCTCGATCGAGATCGCCTTCGTCGCGTTCCTGCTCGAACACCGCATCAACGCCGCCGACCCCGAAGCGGCCGACGCCGAGCGGGAAACCATCTGCCGCGATGCTCAGCAGGCCTTCCTGCAGGATCACATCGTCTGGTGGATCCCCACCTTCGCCCGCCTGATGGAGGAGCGCATCCGACGCCTGCTCCAGCCGGTCGCGCAGCGCGACGACCTCGAAGTCCGCGATGACATCGAAACACTGGCGGCGGTCGGCCGGCTGCTGCGCGCCTGGACCGCGATCGAACGACAGGCCGAGGACATCGAGCCGCTCCACCGCATCATCGAACCAGCCGTCATGATCAACGACCCCGAGGACGACGCCTGCGGCGAGTGCTCATCCTGCCAAGCGCCGCCGGAATGAACCGACAAAGCGCGAGCCCCGCATCGCGACGCGATGGCTCTACTCAAATGGGCGAGAAGCGAAGAGGTTCAGCCCCAGCCGAACCGAGAGAAACTGGCTGACGCACTGGCCCTTGACGCTGTTGCCGGCCTCGATGTCGGCGCGGAGCATCTCGACCGTCACACCTCACCCCCGGAAGATCCCCCAGCGCGCGACAGCAGCGCCGCCGCGGCCTCGACGGGCAGGGCGGCGGGATTCAGGGGGGCCGCGTTCGGCGCTTCTTCGGACATGTCACGCCGCCTCCGCGTAGGCGCACCGCCGCCAGCGCCGCCCGGGCGCCGCCCGGGCGCCACACGGCGGCCCACGTTCGCCCGTGTGGCCAAGTGTGGCGAGGCGGCGCCGTTTCGGGCCATGCGCGCCCTGGCGCGACACGGGCCAACCTGCGCGAACCTCGCCCGGATTGGCGCAGTCGCCCCTGTTTCACAGGCATGTCCAGATCCGGAACAAAGTGCGGAATCCTCTGGAATTGCAGCGTTTTCGACTGGATGTTCTCCGCGAGATGCCGCTTCATGTGCATGTGCGAAGGCCATTCCGGCCGCCGCCGAACGCGAAAGGACAAGGCCATGAAGAGGACCAGGAGAAATCGCGGACGCAAGGCCAACGCGGCGGAGTACGCCGACGCCCGCAACGACATCGCCCGCCTGATCGATGTTCTGCAGATGGAGCTCGACAAGCACCACGAACTCGCCGCCGGACTGGTCGAGCGGAACTGGGGCTACGTCGGCGACCTCAAGGAGGTCCGCAGCAATCTGCTCAACACCGTCGCATTCATCAGCGGGATGGAGCTGGACGAGGTCCAGCGCTTCCTCGACGACGCCAACGAGAACGACTGAAAGGAGATCGCCATGAGCGAGCGAATCGAACAGATCCTGAAGCAGCACGAGCTCAAGCGGTCCGCGGAGATCGTCCGCTGGACCGACACGATCATGGACGCCGACCCCGAGGACCTGCTGGAGACGGCGATGCGCGTCCTCGACCTCGCCTACAGCCGCGGCTACGAGCGGGCGACCATCGAGCGTGATGTGCTCGACAGCGAGCGGGAGAAGACGCCGCCGCCCACGCGGCTGACCTGCCCCGCATGCAGCCGGGACATCGAGATCCGAGCCATCTGACGCCCGCTTGTTGCGGGCGTTTTTATTTCCACGCCTCTTGAAAGGAGAGCCATCATGGCCAAGAAGACCAGCGCGAAGAAGACCGCCACGAAGAAGAAGACGCCGAAGATGAGCGCCAGCGCCGCCCGCGCCGAGGGCGCTGCCAGGCAGAAGCGCGAGCGCGTCGCGAAGAAGACCGACGAGGCCGCTCACACCGGCACGGTGATCCGCGGCGACGGCAAGGCCGTCACCGTGACCGTGCCGCCCAATGAGAAGAGGCGAGAGCAGGCCGAGACGGCGGCGCCCGTCACCATCTTCCGCGACGGCCCCGGCATGGCCTACCGCTGGCGCCGCGGCGACAGCGTTTCCGCCAAGCGCTACATGGCCCGGGAGCAGGCAGAACGCGCCGCCCGCAAGGCCAACCCCGGCGCCGAGCTCATCCACGAGCCCGACCCTCCGAAGCCCGGCGCGAACAAGAAGAAGCCCGCGAAGCGCGCGAAGGCCGCGAAGGCCGACACGCCGAAGCGCATCAGCCTCCTCGACGCCGCGGCCATTGTCCTCAAGGACGCCAAGGCGCCCTTGCAGGCCAAGCAGATCGTCGAACGCGTCATCGAACGCGGCCTGTGGACGCCCGGCGCCGGCAAGACGCCACACGCCACGCTCTACGCCGCCATGACGCGTGAGATCGCGACCAAGGGCGTGGACGCCCGTTTCCGTAAGGTCGAGCGGGGCCAATTTTCGCGAGGGAATGACGACCGCTGAAAGCATGCCATCTCCGACCCAGCACCCTCGGCGCGGCCCGGGGGTGTTTTTACGGTTACGGTGGGCCGCTATATTCGCCGCTCTCACGCCGAATTGGAGCGACTGATGAAGCAGCAGCCAATACGGCTGATCTCGTGGAATGTGGCCGGACGCGTCGCCAAACAGGCCGCCCAAGCCGATCATTTGAGCGCGCTCTCGCCCGACATCGTGGCGCTTCAGGAGATCACGCGCCGGACGCAAGAGCAATGGCACGGGATCCTCGAATCTCAACTCGGTCTGCCGCACCTCGCGGATTCCTTCGAGTCGGCGCATGACCTCAGTGTGCTCACCGGGCCGCGGAAGTACGGGCAACTGTTCGCCTCTCGATTCCCGCTTCGATCGCTCCCACCGACCGACTTCCCCGTCCCCTGGCCTGAGCGTGTGCTGTCCGCCGTGATTGACTCCCCGGCCGGGCCAATCGAGGCCCACACGACGCACATTCCTCCGGGCGCGACGAATGAATGGATCAAGATCGAAACGCTGGAGGGGATTGCCCGGCGACTGGGGCGCCCGCACGAAGGTCACCGGTTTCTCTGTGGCGACTTCAACCTCCCGCAGCTCGAACCGTTGGATGAGCAGACTATCTACTGGGATATGCAGAGACGTCCCGACGGGTCTTACCGCCGTCGCCGCAAGCCGAGGTGGGGCGAGGGAGAACGCGGCGTGCATGAGGGACTGGCCACCAATGACCTGTGCGATGCGTACCGTGCGTTGCATGGCCGCGTAGACAGCGACGCCTACAGCTGGATCCCCAATCACGGAAAAGAACCGATTCCGCGTCGTTTCGACCATCTTTATGCGTCGCGGTCTCTGGGTGTCATACGCTGCGAGTATCAACACGCGCCCCGTCTTGAGAACCTCAGCGATCACTCGCTCGTGCTTGCTGAGTTCTGTCCGGATCGAACGTTGCAATGCGGGTTGAAGGCGTAAATCAGGCTCGCTACACACCGGTTGTCTCCTTCGGCACAGACACAACCCGCTCCGCGCTCTTCCCCGTGAACTTCTCCCACCGCTCCACGATCACATCGCAGTACGCCGGGTC
>RECQ01000034.1 GCA_007693965.1 Phycisphaeraceae bacterium
ACCGTAGCTCAGTGGTAGAGCACACCCTTGGTAAGGGTGAGGTCAAGGGTTCAAGCCCCTTCGGTGGCTAGTCCGGCCGCAGTTCGGACTGGGGCTCGAAGTCGGCCTCCCGGGATCGGGAGTCGCTTCGCGTCAGCAGGTGGGCTGCGGCGAGCGAGATGGAAGCGTCCGGCGTTGTTCGGCGGGCGCCATGAGCCCGGCCGAGTTACGCTGGGAATACGAGCGGCGTCGACGTGTCGTCGGCGCGGTTGCCAACAGATTTGCGACAGGCTCGACGCACCAGCGGCCTGATCGCGCACAACTACGGTGGAGGTTCTGGCGAAATGGCCAAGGGAGTATTTGAAAGAACGAAGCCGCACGTCAACGTCGGCACGATCGGCCACATTGACCACGGCAAGAGCACGCTGACCGCCGCGCTGTCGGCCCGTTCTGCGGTGAAGTTCGGCGGCACGCCCAGGTCGTACGCAGAGGTCACCAAAGGCGGCACCGTTCGCGATGCCTCCAAGACTGTGACCATCGCCGCCTCGCACACCGAGTACGAGACGGAGAACCGGCACTACGCCCACGTGGACTGCCCGGGTCACGCCGACTTCGTGAAGAACATGATCACCGGCGCCGCCCAGATGGACGCTGCGATCCTCGTGGTCTCCGCGGCGGACGGACCCATGCCGCAGACGCGCGAGCACGTGCTCCTGGCTCGCCAGGTGAACGTGCCCTACATCGTGGTCTTCCTCAACAAGATCGACCTTGTGGACGATCCCGAGCTTCTCGAGCTGGTTGAGCTCGAAGTTCGCGAGCTGCTCAACAAGTACGATTTCCCCGGCGACGACGTTCCCGTCATCAAGGGCAGCTCGAAGCCCGCGATGGAGAACCCCGCGGACGACGGGGCGAACAAGTCCATCGATGAGCTGCTTGAGGCGCTCGACACCTATGTCCCCGAGCCCGAGCGTGAGCAGGACAAGCCCTTCCTCATGTCGGTCGAAGACGTCTTCTCGATCAAGGGCCGCGGCACCGTCGCCACCGGCCGTATCGATCGCGGCCTGGTCAAGGTCGGCGAGGAGGTCGAGATCGTCGGCCTTCGCCCGGACAACCGCAAGACGGTCGTGACCGGCGTCGAGATGTTCAACAAGACGCTCGATCAGGGCATCGCCGGCGACAACGTCGGCCTGCTGCTCCGCGGCGTTGAGAAGGACGACATCGAGCGCGGGCAGGTCATCTGCAAGCCCAAGTCGATCAATCCGCACACCAAGTTCCAGGGCGAGGTCTACGTGCTGACGAAGGAGGAGGGTGGCCGTCACACGCCGTTCTTCACCAACTACAAGCCCCAGTTCTACTTCCGCACCACGGACGTGACCGGACGCGTCAGCCTGATGGGCGGCGTGGAAATGTGCATGCCGGGCGACAACGTGCAGGTCGAGGTCGACCTGGGCGAGAAGCCCATCGCCATGGAAGAGGGCCTCCGCTTCGCCGTCCGTGAGGGCGGTCGCACGGTGGGCTCCGGCGTCGTCACCAAGATCCTCGAGTGATCTTGTCCTGAATCCTGAAACATTCGCCTCCGGCCTTTCGGGCCGGGCGGCGATCAAGGCAACCGCGCCGACGGGTCCGACATCGAGTCGGGCCCGTCGGCGTCCCTTCCCGTCGGCGCCGACGCCGGCTGAAACGAGACACCAGCCATGGCCAAGAAGAAAGCCGAGGCACGCGACTACGTCTGGCTCCAGTGCTCTGAAACCGGGGACCTGAACTACAGGACCCAGGTCAACGTCAAGGGCGGCCTGCCGGAGAAGCTCAAAGCCGGCCTCAGGAAGTACAGCCCGCGTCTGCAGCGGCACACGGTGCATAAGATCAAGCGAAAGTGAGGGGGAAGGCAATGGGGCAGTCGGTCGCGCGCCTCGGAACGGGTTTCTCCGGCGCCCCGCCCGCCGCTCATTGCCTTGCTCTACGCCGGTAGCTCAATTGGTAGAGCAGCGGATTCCAAATCCGCAGGTTGAGTGTTCGAGTCACTCCCGGCGTGCTTCAGGAAACCAGGTTACGCCCGGCGCGGCCTCATGGCGCCCGGCGGGATTGGAGGACGGCGACATGCCGTTTGGCATCTACAAACCGGGACAGGGCTACTGGACGCGCGTCATGACGGCGATCGGCGCGGGCATGCTCGCGATGGCGGGCGCCGTTTGGGCGGCGGGACAGTTCACTGCCTTCGATCTCGGCATCGAGACGACCTACCTGCAGGGCGGTGTGGCCACGATCGTCATTCTGCTCTCAGCGATCTTCATCTACTGGATCGTGGGTTTGAAGAAGCGAACGGTCGAGTTCTTCATCGCCACAGAGGGCGAGATGCAGAAGGTGAACTGGTCGACGCGTCGGGAGGTCTTCGGATCGACGTGGGTCGTGATCGGCGTCAGCATCTGCATCACGATCGTTCTGTTCGCGACCGACCTCGTCTTCTCGCGCTTTTTCCAGCTCATCAACGTGCTGGAGCGCTGAGGCGCCGTCGGGTCCTCAGTCTCCAGACGCCGGCCACGCGTGAGGGGGCCCGGCGTCCGACGTCATTCTTCAGAGTTCACGCATCGACCACCGAGGGGCCATCACCATGACCGACGAAAGCGCCGACCGTCAGACCACCGCCAGCGCCACGCTCGACGGACGTCCCAACGAGCGCACCGACGTCATTCTCGGTGAAGACGAGCCCATGGTGCAGCCGGGGATGAACTGGTTCGTCCTCCGCGTCGCCTCCAACAAGGAATCGCACGTCCGCGAGACCCTGCTGCGCAAGGTGCAGATCGAGGGCATGACCCACCTGGTCGGCCGCATCCTCGTCCCCACGGAGAAGACCAAGACCATCAAGGGCGGCAAGCAGCGCATCACCGAGACCAAGCTCTACCCCGGCTACGTCTTCGTCGAGATGAAGCTCGAGGAGGACGGGCGCATCCCGCAGGACGTCTTCTTCCTCATCAAGGAGACGACCGGCGTGGGCGACTTCGTCGGCGCCGCCGGCAGGCCGACCCCCATGGCCACCCACGAAATCGAGAAGATGCTTCTCGACTCGCGTAAGCCCGAAGAGACGCCCATCGTCAAGATGGTCTTCGAGAAGGGCGAGCACGTGGTCATCAAGGAAGGCCCCTTCGAAGGGTACGAGGGCACGGTCGACGAGCTGCTCCCCGAGAAGGGCCTCGTGCGCGTCCTCGTCACCATCTTCGGACGCCAGGCCCCGATCGAGCTCGAAGAGTGGCAGATCGGCAAGCCGGACGAGGTGTGAGGAAAGCAGCAAAGCGGAAAAGCAGCAAACAGTCGCTGATTTCGGCGTCGCCGTCTCCGTTCAGAATGCCTTGTTGATCTCCCTCCGTTCTTTGAATCGTTCTCTGGTCGCTTCGCTCCGAGCTTCATAATTTGCTGCTTTGCTGCTTTTCCCTTCCCTGACTCCCATGCCCCTTCTCTTCGCCACTTCCAACCCGCACAAGCTTCGTGAGGTCGAGGCGATTCTGGCGCCGATGGGGGTGCGCATCATCGGACTGAGCGCTGTTGAAACGCCCGATGGCAGGCGGGCTGACGAACTGCCCGAGCCCGAAGAGAATGGCGACACCTTCGAGGAAAACGCGGCCATCAAGGCCCGCTATTACGCCCGCGCCACCGATCAGCCGTGCCTCGCGGACGACTCCGGACTCGAAGTCGATGCGCTCGACGGCGACCCCGGGGTGCGCTCGGCGCGCTATGCGGGCATGGGCGAAACGCGCGACGAGCGCGACGCCGCAAACATCGAGAAACTGCTGACCGAACTGGCGGATGCGCCGGACCATCCCCGCATCGCGCGCTTCGTGTGCGCCATGTGCGTGGCGGCGCCGGATGAGTCCATACTCGCCATCGCGCGCGGCGGACTCGAGGGCGTCATCGGCGCCGAGCCGCGGGGCGAGAACGGCTTCGGCTACGACCCGCTGCTCATCCTCCCTGATGGACGCACCTGCGCCGAGCTGACTGACGAAGAGAAGAACGCCCGCTCCCACAGAGCCGCGGCGGCGAAAGCGATCGCGCCGGAGCTGCTTCAGGCGCTGGCGTCGCACGATCGCAACTGACACGACAACCACTCGCTGCGAGCGCAGATCGCTTCAGAATGGCGCTGCGCTCTCGAAGCGCAGAGGCCTGCCGTCATCGGGGTTTTGCACGCACAGCAGCGTTGCGTGGAGCATGAGGCGCCCGGCGCCGGTCGCGCGTTCGCGCTCCGGTCCGTAGAGCGTGTCACCGATGATGGGCGCGCCGAGGCCGCCGCGCTCCTTCGCCGCCGCCGCGGCGAGTCGGAGCTGGTGGGTTCTACCCGTCAGCGGCTCGAAATCGATGCGGGTGACCGCTCCAACTGCGCCGGCGCCGGGAATCTCCGCGCCGTTCAGCCGTTCGAGCACGCGCCAGCGCGTCGTCGCGGCCTTCCCGTGTTCATCATCAAGAATCTGCAAAGGCCGGCGCTCGACATCCAGCCGCTGATGCAGCTCGATGACGCCCGCCTCGCCTTCGACCGCGCCCCGCACCAGCGCCTGGTATCGCTTGTCCACTTCGCGCGATTCGAACTGTCGGGACAGGGCGCGCTGGGCGTCTGCATCAAGGGCGAAGACCATCACGCCCGACGTCTCCATGTCAAGGCGGTGGACCACCAGCGGCCCGGAAGCGCCTGGAAACATCGCACGAATCCTCGCCGCGGCGCAGTCGGCCATGTACGGCCCTTTTCCGGGCACGGAGAGCAACCCCGCGGGTTTGTCGACGGCGACGGTGCGGGGGGTGCAGGCGAGAACACGGAGTTCATGCGTCAGCAAAGAATCCATCCCCCGGCGCGCAACGCCGGATCATCTACCCCGCTCTCGCTCAACCTGGAGCGCGATCCGCTCGACCAGCTCCATGGAGATATGCCCGACAATTCGGCGTATCTCCTCGACTTTGAGTCGAAGAACCCATCTGCATGCCGCCCAGGACTCTCTTTCCAATCCCGATGTAGAGCCGGGATCTGTTGAGCTAGGCAAGTGGATGAAATGCGAGTCCGATGGATTGTGAGGGCTTGAAGTGACGGCGACAGCGACAATGTCCTGCTCATCATCGGCATCAGGAACCGATAGC
The DNA here is from genome assembly GCA_007693965.1 of Phycisphaeraceae bacterium. Classification (GTDB taxonomy): domain Bacteria; phylum Planctomycetota; class Phycisphaerae; order Phycisphaerales; family UBA1924; genus RECQ01. Next base: position 5,092 of record RECQ01000034.1, read on the forward strand.
ACGATGATCGGACGATTTTTCACAGGGCCCCTGGCCGGCTGCACCGCCGCGATGCACACATCGCCCGGCGCCGGCGACCGCGATATTGCCGCGTTCACAGCGATCACGGCTGCGTCGGGTCGTCTTCCTGGTTTGCCCACACTTCGAACCAGGGTTCTTTCATTGATTCGCTTGCTATCTGCAGCAACTCATTGTGTGAAAGCGAACGGCGGGTCGTCATCGTCCGGGCGGATTCTCGTCGAGCTCCGCTGCGCGCGGATTCAGGCCAGCGAGCGATCCGCGGCGTCGCGCTGGTGTGAGCCTGACCTCTGTGTCCCCAGGTCATGATTCAGCTCCTTGTTCGCCGGCTTCGACGAGAAAGGGCCGTTCTGCAACACATCGACCGTCAACAAGTACAGCGATCGAATGGAGCCCGACTTTCATAAAGTTCACATCGTCGAGAGGGGCGGAAAAATCGTAGGAGAGCGCCTTCTCCGGCCACCGGAAAGGGCTTCCAAGACGATGTATCTCGTTGCCCGCATCGTCGGAGACCGTGACGTACAACTCGATGTCTCCGCTGCCATGCGCAAGCGAGAAATAGACTCTGAAGGGCTGTGTTCCTGGAATCTGATCGACGAAAAGCCGGTCAAAAACACCTACAACGATCGCCTTGCCGGTTGAGTCATCAAAATGCACCGCATCGCATGTGAGAATCGCGGTGCAGGCGAGTTGGCGGAGCGCTGGTTCTGCCATGCAGCCTAATTCTACCCGCTCAACGCTTGCTGAACTGGAACCTTCTGCGGGCGCCGGCCTGGCCGTACTTCTTCCGCTCGACCTCGCGGGCGTCGCGGGTGAGGAAGCCGTGGTCGCGGAGGGCCTGCTCCAGCGAGGGGTCGTAGTTCTTGAGGGCGCGGGAGAGGCCGAGGACGATCGCGCCGGCCTGGCCCATGTACCCGCCGCCGGTGGCGCGGACGAGGATGTCCAGCTTGCCCTCGGTGTTGGTCGCCTTCAGCGGGGCGACGACGTCCTGGCGGTCGCGCTCCTCGGTGAAGTATTCAGTGAAGGGCTTGAATTTCTTGCGGGTCATCTGGATTTCGAAGCGTCCGGAGCCGGGCTTGATGCGCACGCGGGCCACGGCGGTCTTGCGTCGTCCGGTGCCCATCCACCAGCCGTTGGACGGCTCCGCGGCTTTGGCGGCGGGCGCTGGCGCCGCGGCGGGCGCGGGCTGCTGGGGCTGGCTGGCTTCGGTGGTGGTGTCGATCTGGTCTGCCATGGCGTATTCCGATTCGGCTCGTGTCGTGAAGCGGCGCTGGGCCGCGGGATCAGGCGTGTTCTGCTCTTTACGCGTTGACGGTCATGGGCTCGGGGCGCTGCGACTGGTGCGGATGCTCCGGGCCGCGATACACCTTCAGCTTCTTGAGCATCTGGCGGCTGAGCCTGTTCTTGGGAAGCATGCGCCGGACGGCGTCTTCAACCACGCTCTCGGGCTTGCGCTCCAGCAACGACTCGTAGGTCTCGATCTTCAGGCCGCCGGGATAGCCGCTGTAGCGCGTCTTGGTGCGCTGCCGGGCCTTGTCGCCCGACATCGTCACCTTCTCGGCGTTGATGATGATCACGTAGTCGCCGGTGTCGACGTGCGGGGTGTACTCCGGGCGATGCTTGCCCATGAGCACGGTCGCCACATCCACCGCCATGCGTCCGAGGCGCTGGCCTTCCGCATCGACGACGTGCCACTTCTGCTGCACCTCGCCCGCCTTGGCGTAATAGGTCTGTCGCATGATCTACCTCGTTCCGACCTTCTGAAATGCCGCCGGCCGCCGGCGGCGTCACACGGACATCGCTCGCCGCCTGTTCACTGGCTGGTTGGCCGTGTGAACCGCAGCTTTCAGGCCCCAATCCGCGTCCGCCACCATGGCGAAGCGCCTCGGCCTGTGCCCGCCGCAACCGACTCCGCCGTATGGCGAAACCGGCCCGTTCGCGGGCGAAACTCTCGAACCTGTGCGTCCGCAGCCGGATGTCCCACCCGGGCCGCAGACGCGAGCCCAACAAAGTATCCGCCTCCCGCCCGGTGTCAAGCGGGGCGGCGCCGGGATTTGGCCGGCAGGTGAGGACAAATTCTCCTCCGGGCGTGGACAATCCACTCCGGGGGCCGATGATAGGCCGATGGCGCCAACAGACCCGCACCACCCCGACGGCTCCCACGAGCCCCACGAACCCCAAAAGCCCCATGAACCCGGCCGCCGGGATCCATCGGGCGACCCGAGGCCCCGACCCGAGCGGCCGGCGGTTCCCCCGGCGCCGGGGTCCTACGCCTCGAATGTGCCGGCGGGCGATTCGGATCGCAGGACCCGGCCGCAGGCGCCACCGGGTGCAACGGCGCCGGCGGCGTTGGGTGCGTCGGGTGCGCCGGGTGCGTCGCCGGAATCCGGTCGTCGCCTCCGCGACCCCGGCAACCGCTTCGCGGCCATCATGGCCTGGGCCGTGATCTTCGGTCTGGTCGGGCTCACCATGGTCATGCAGGCCGGCGGCATGGAGGAGGCGCCGGGAACCGATCCCGATTCGCCTCTGGCGACGATGGAGGAGCCCACGCCTCCGAATCCAGTCGTCGTCGCGATGGGTCGCTACGCCATCGGGGTGGACCGCTACATCAATGGCGTGGGTCAGCAGGTGCTGGGGGAGATGAGACAGCTCGCCCAGACACCGGCCGATCGGCTGCGGATGGTCATGTACGCCGGCGAGGTGGACAACGCCGAGAATGCGCTTGAGCGCCTCGATGGAGTGCTCGAATGGGTCCGCGGCCAGCTCGACGCCGATCGAGCCATTGATGATGAAAGCCCGCCCACCGCGCTGCCCGACTGGATCATCGCCGATGCGGAAGCCCTGCGCACCATCTACACCGAGGGCCCGAATGCGCTGGACGCCTCCAGCCGCGAGGCGCTGATCGAACGACACCGCTGGAGCGGCCGGCTCGCGCTCTCCTTCGAACTCGACGACGCCGACCCGATGCGGGCTGAAGTTCTGGCCAAGGCGAACAGGTTCATCGCCATCCTGTTCAGCGCGCTGGGCGTCGGCGCGCTGGCCTGCCTCGCAGGCTTTGCGCTTCTGACCGTGGCCATCGTGCTCATCGCGCGCGGACGACTTCGCTCCGCCTACGCGCCCCCGGCGCCGGGAGGCAGCGCGTATCTCGAATCCTTCGCCCTCTTCCTCTTGGGATTCCTTGTCGTCAGCATGATCGCGTTCTTCATCATGCGACAGAACGGCGCCGACCTGACGCCCATCCTGATCTGGCTGCTGCCGCTGGCGGCGGCGTGGCCGCTGGTCCGGGGCGCCCGTGTCGGCGCGTGGCGTCATGCCCTCGGACTCGTTCCCGGGCGCGGCGTGATCCGTGAAATCGGCGCGGGTGTGGTCGGCTACATCGCCTGCCTGCCCATCTTTCTCTTCGGTCTGTTCCTCACGCTGATCCTCTCCGCCACCTCGACCGCGATCTCCGGCGCGGATGAGGCGGAGCCCATCACGCATCCCATCATGGACGACATCGCCCGTGGCGGGGTGTGGGGCGTTCTGGGCGTCTACCTGCTGGCGGTGGTCTGGGCGCCGGTGGTCGAGGAGCTGCTCTTCCGGGGCGCCCTCTATCATCACATGCGCGGGATCTGCGGCGTGCTCGTTTCGGCGGTGGTGGTGGCTTTCATCTTCGCCGCCATTCATCCCCAGGGCCTGCTCGCCATCCCGGCCCTGATGGGGCTGGCGGTGGCCTTCGCCCTGATACGCGAGTGGCGCGGCTCGCTCATCGGCGCCATCACGGCCCATGCGCTGCACAACGGCACGCTGGTGACCATCATGATCATGGCGCTGAGCTGAATCCGGCGCCGATCGGTCGCCGAACCATGTGGAGATGCGCGGTCCGAAACATATGCGCGAGCCATTCGACGCCATCGTGATCGGGGGTGGACCGGCCGGAGCCATGGCGGCGCTGCTGCTCGCCGGGCGCGGTCGACGCATCGCCCTCATCGAACGTGGCGAGCGCAACCGCGACAAGACCTGCGGCCACTGCCTCAGTCCGCGCATCGCGCCGCTGCTGGAGCGGGCGGGATTGCTCGATCGCGTGCGCGCCATCGCAACAGGACGGACGGGCCGCGTTCGCATCCATACGCCGGGGCGCAAGGCGGCGACTTTCAAACTGAACGGCGGAGGGACGGAAGCGGGCTGGTTGGTGGACCGGCGACTGTTCGATCAGTCGCTCATCGACGCCGCCGCGGAGCGGGGCGTCTGCGTATTTCAACCGGCGCCGGCGCGAGTTGTTCAGCGCGGCGCCGACGGAGCCGTGGTGATCGCGGGCCGCGGGGATGACGAGCGCCGTCTGCGGACGCGGCTGGTCATCGGGGCCGATGGCCTGCAGAGCATGACGGCGCGGGTCTTCGGGCTTGATGTCGGGGCGCAGCGCGGTCGGAAGTATGGGTTTTCATTCAATCTCGATTGCAGCGCGTCGGCGCCCGTGTCCGGCGTGATCGACATGTTCACCGGTGCGGGCGGTTACCTTGGCGTCGTGCCCGGGCCGGGCGGGGCGCTGCACGGCGCCGGGCTCGTCGGAACGCGGTCGCGGGGGGCGCGCGATCCAATCGGATTCACACGCGAAATGGCCGTCGCCAATCCCACGCTGGCGCGCCTGCTCGGCGCTGGCGCAGAGATGTACGAAGAGCTGAACATCATCGGTTCAGGGCCCATGCCGCTGCGCAGGCGTCGCATCGCGGGGGAGGGCGTCGCGCTGGTCGGTGACGCCGCGGGATATCACGAGCCGTTCACCGGCGAGGGCATGGCGTGGGCGATTGAGAGCGCGTTCCTGCTCGATCAGGCGTTCGCGGAGACGGGCGGCGCGTGGTCCACCGCCGCGGCGGCTCGCTACGAACAACTCTGGCGACACAGCATCGGCCGCCGCATGCTCGCCTGCCGCGCGGTCGCCTTCGCGCTGGAGCGCCCGGCGCTGCTGCGGCTGGGCTTGCGCGCCGGCGCGGCGGGCGCCGATATTCCTCGCCGCTACTTCATGCGCCAGGCGGTGACCGCGTGAACGTGCGGAAGCAACATATCCACCTCGAAGTTGATACGGACGATGATCCGCAGGTCAGCGCAACCTCGGCGAGGCAACGATCCGAACCGTCGCCCGCAGCGCTGCGCTCGCTGGGCGTCGCCACGCCGGATGTCGAGATGGAGCAGGATCGAATCGGCGAATCGCTGGCGGCGATCTGGGGGCTCGGCGGGGCGGAGCTGGCGCGATGGCGGCGCATCATCGCGAACTCGGGCGTCGAATCCCGCCGCGCCGTGATGCCGCTGGAGGAAATCGTCGGCATGGGCACGCGCGATCGCATGGAGGCGTACGAGCAACTGGCGCCGGCGCTGGCGGCCCGGGCCGCGGCTACGGCGCTGGACCGCGCCGGGTTGCGCGCTGACGACATCACCGATCTCATCGTCGTCTCCTGCACCGGCTTCTCGGCGCCGGGCGTGGACATCGAGCTGGTGCGCCGACTCGGACTGCGCCTGGATGTGCGTCGGACCATCGTGGGGTTCATGGGTTGCTTCGGCGCCATCTCCGGGCTGCGCACCGCCCGGGCTGCGTGTGCCGCAGAGCCGGGGGCGGCGGCCCTTGTCGTCTGCATCGAGTTGTGCTCGCTGCACCTGCGCGATGATGCGGCGATCGACAACCAGGTGGCTTCGGCCCTCTTCGCCGACGGCGCCGCGGCGGCGGTGGTCACGGGTGTGGACTGCAACGTGAGTGATGGCGAGGAGCACGATGGCGCCATCGGACGTCTCACCACCGGCGCCGGGCGCATCATTCCCGAGGGCGCCGACTGGATGACCTGGCGCATCACCGACGCCGGCTTCGCCATGACGCTGACGCGCGATGTCCCTCCAGCGATTCGGGACCACATCGGCGAATTCCTGGCGCAGGAGGATGCAGGCGCCGGGTCGATGCGCAGCTGCATCGTCCACCCCGGTGGGCCGGGCGTGCTTGACGCCGTGGAAAGCGCCCTTGTTCTTCCAAGCTGCGCTGCGCTGGACGCGGCCCGCGACACATTGCGTCGACACGGCAACATGTCTTCAGCGACCATTCTCTTCGTCCTCGATGAAGCCCTTCGCCGCGGCTGCGAATCGCCGCACACACTCCTCGCCTTCGGCCCCGGACTGTCGATGGAGCGGCTGACGATTCTTTGATGGATCGGAAGGGGTTGAACGCGGAGGGCTCGGAGGGCCCGGAGGAGGGAAGAGGAGAAGATCGGATGAACGCGGGGTGAGACGGAGTTTTTGAGTGAAACGGAGTTCGGAAAGAGATTGAATTGGGAATTGTGAAAACACGAGTCCTTCAGAATGCCTGGCCACCATCACCGACCAGGCACACTGCCCCCATCTCCCCACTCCGTCTTCCTCAAAAACTCCGTCTCACTCCGCGTTCCCTCTCCCTCCGAGCCCTCCGCGGCCTCCGCGTTCAATCCGCATGCACATCGGCGAGTTCGCCTGATTCGTCCTCATCGCCCTGCACCTGCATGCGCAGCAGATCGGCGTAGCGGCCACCTCCGGCGCTCAGCTCGTCGTGCGTGCCGATTTCGCTGACGGCGCCATCCTCGAGAACGACGATGCGGTCCGCGTGGCGGATGGTGCTGAGGCGGTGGGCGATGACGAAGCATGTTCGCCCGCGCATCAGCCGCGCCATGCTGCGCTGGATCAGGGCCTCGCTTTCAGAGTCGAGGTTGCTGGTCGCCTCATCGAGGATCAGGATGCGCGGGTCGGCGAGGATGGCGCGGGCGATGGCGATGCGCTGCTTCTGCCCGCCCGAGAGGCGCACGCCGCGCTCGCCGATGAGTGTTTCGTAGCCGAGTTCAAGCTTGTCGATGAATTCGTGCGCGTTGGCCGCCCTCGCCGCGGCTTCAATGTCCTCAAGATCCGACTGCGGCCTGGCGTAGGCGATGTTCTCCGCCACGCTTCCATCGAACAGGAAGACATCCTGCTCAACCACGCCCAGCAGCGAGCGGTAGGAGCGCACATCGAACTCGCGCAGGTCTTCGCCATCGAGGCGCACGGCGCCGCGGGTCGGGTCGTAGAAGCGGGCGACGAGGTTGCACAGCGTCGTCTTGCCCGATCCGCTCGGGCCGACCAGCGCGATGACCTCGCCGGGACGCACATCGATGGAGATATCGCGCAGAACGTCCGTCTCGACGCCGGGATAGTGGAACCAGACGTTTTCGAAGGTGATGCGCCCCTGCACGCGCGCAGGATCAACCGCGCGCCCCGAGCCGACACCCTCGAACTCGCTCTTTTCCTCGAAGAGGTCGAGCAGGCGATCGAAGCCTGCAAGGTTGTTCTGCACGCCCGCGGCGGTCGCCGCCAGCGTCTCCAGAGGCGAGAGCAGCATCAGCAGGTACGCGGAGAACATCATCACATCGCCGATGGTGAGCGTTCCCTCCAGCACGCGGTGGCCGCCGTAGAGCAGCACGCCGACGGACGCCAACGGAATCAGGATCTGCCACGCGATCTCGATGGCGCGGGAGCGCCACCACGCGAGGATTTCCTGGCGGATCATGAAGTGATTGCGCCGCACGAATGACGACCCCTCGCCCCGCTCGCGATTGAAGCCGCGGACGACGCGCATGCCGCCGAAGACTTCGGTGGCGACGGAGTCGATCCCCTGGCGCGAGTGGCGGATGTCGCGGTAGACGGGGCGGATGCGATTAATCCACGTCTTGTGCGTGACCCAGATGGTGGGGATGAGCGCGATGGCGCCGATGAGCAGCCGCCAGTCGACGACGGCGAGAATGAGCATCGTGCCGCAGAGCTGCACCACGGCGCGCCACGGGTTGTAGATCATGCTGAAGACGAGTTCGCCGGCGCCGCCGGCGTCTTCGCGCAGGATGCTGGCCACGCCGCCGCTCTTGATCTGCTGCACACGGTGCAGGGGCAGGCGCACGGCCCGATCGAAGGCGCGCCGGCGCAGGAGCACCTGCATGCGCTTGGTGAGGCGCGTCATCTGCCAGCGCCCCCACAGGCCGATGGACACCGTCAGCCCCGCGGCGACGATCAGCGCGCCGGAGAGAATCCACAGCAGCGCCGATCGGCTCTCGGGCAGGCCCATCCACTCGGGGATGCCCGAGGGGCCGGGGTTGTCGGTGAGGATGTAGTCGATCACCACCTTGGTCGAGGCGGGCATGACGAGGCTGATGAGCGTGGCGACGGTGAGGGTGCTGAGGGCGGCGCCCATGGTGAGGCGGTGGCCTCGGAGCAGGCGCCAGAAGGCGCGGAGCAGCTCGAAGAAGGGGCGCGTGGGCTTGCGCCGGCCCCGCTCATCGCGCCGGCGCTCGAGCGCCTCGGCGCTCTGCTCGGGCGCGGCGTCGCGCCGTCGCGTGCGGTATTCGGAGTACCGGGTTCTGCTGCTGGAGGGCCGAGTGGGCACGGGAGGATGGTAGGCGGGGGGGCGAGCGGACGTCTATGAGCCGGCCACGATTCGACCACGAGCCCGAAGCGCAAGCGAGGGAATGCCGATCGCCGGAGTTCCGTTTCCCTCGCTCGCGCTTCGGGCTCGTGGCGAGGTGGGTGTTCGCCTCACGCCTTCGCGACGAGATATTGCAGACTGAACATCCGCCGCTCGTCGGTCCAGACGAGCTCGACCTCCAGCCCGACGCCCGACGCCAGCTCCGCGAAGCCCTCCAGCGTGTACTTGTGCGACGACTCGGTCCAGATCGACTCGCCCTTCCTGAACTCGAACCGCTCGCCGCCGATGGTGACGGACTGGTCGCGATCGCTGACCAGGTGCATCTCGATGCGGCCTTCTTCTTCGTTGTGGCGTCCTTCGTGGTGGAAGGCGTCGAGGTCGAAGTCGGCGTCGAGCTCGTTGTTGATGCGACGGAGGTAGTTCAAGTTGAAGTCGGCGGTGACGCCGCCGGAGTCGTTGTACGCCGCCTTCAGGAGCTTGGGATCCTTCTTGAGATCGACGCCGATGAGTATGGCGCCGTTCTCGCCCATGAGTTTGCGGGCTTTGCCCAGAAAATCCGCGGCGCCGGAGCGGAAGAAGTTTCCGATGGTCGAGCCGGGGAAATACACCAGCCGGCGTCGCCATTCGCGCGTTGGCTCGGGGGCGTCGTAGGGCTGCGTGAAATCGGCGCACACGGGCAGCACCTCGAGCTCGGGATGCTCCGCGGCGATCTGGTTGGCGGAATTGATGAGGTGCTCGCGCGAGATCTCGACGGGCACATACGCCGCGGGCTCTTCGAGGCCCTCCAGCAGCACCTGCGTCTTGAGCCCGCTGCCGCTGCCGGGCTCGATGATCACGGCCTGCGGCCCGACGAGTTCAGCGATCTCGCGCATGTTGTCGCGCATGATGCGCAGCTCGGTGCGCGTCGGGTAATAGTCCGGCGCTTCGCAGATCGCATCGAAGATCTTCGATCCGAGCTCGTCATAAAGGTATTTGCAGGGAAGCGTTTTCCGCTCCTTCGACAATCCCGCGATCACATCGGCGCGAAAATCGCCCAGGTCCGGCTCCAGGTCCACGAGCCGGATCGGCTCCATCGTTTCTCCAGTGGTCATGAATTCAGAGATCCCTTGCAAGGCGGACGCCGGAGAACTGCCACCGGGCCGCAGGTTGGAAGAAATTGCGATAGGTCGCGCGGATGTGACTCCGCGGCGTGGCGCAGGACCCGCCGCGAAGCGTCATCTGGCTGCACATGAACTTTGCGTTGTATTCCCCCAGCGCCCCCTCGGCGGGCCTGTACCCCGGATACGCCTCGTAGGCGCTGCCGGTCCACTCCCACACGTCGCCGAAAAGCTGGAGCGCATGCGGTGCAGCCGACGACGCCGAACCCGATGCGGGCGCGGGATGAAACCGTTCGCTCTCCTGCAGGTTCCCCTCGACCGGCGCCTCCGACGCGGCGACTTCCCACTCCTGCTCGCGCGGCAGGCGGGCGCCGCTCCAGCGCGCAAAGGCGTCCGCCTCGTACAGGCTGATGTGGCACACCGGCTCGGCCGGATCAATCGGGCGCATGCCGGCGAGCGTGAAGAGTCGCCACTCGTCGCCCTCCTTCTCCCAGTACAGCGGCGCCATCCATCCCTCGCGCTGCGCTGCGGCCCAGCCGTCCGACAGCCAGAGCTCCGGGCGCCGATAGCCGCCGTCCTCGATGAAGGCGAGATATTCGGCGCACGTCGCCGGGCAATTCGCGAGCTCGAACGCGCGCAGGAAACACCGGTGCCGCGGTGATTCGTTGTCGTATGCGAAGCCGTCGCCGGAGTGCCCGATTTCGCGCACCCCTTCCTCGAATCCGCGCCACCGATCACCCTCGGCGGCGACCTGTGCGGAAGCGTCCGACGCGGCGTCGCCCTGCGCATCCCGCTCGGCGTACACCGGCCGCAGCGGGTTGAGTGAGAGCAGGTGCTTCATGTCGGTGAGGATCAGCTCCTGGTGCTGCTGTTCGTGATGGAGTCCGAGTTCGATGAAGGGCGCCAGCTCGCGCAGCTCGTCGGCGCTCGCGGTGTCGATGAGATCGAGCATGGCCTCATCGACGTGGCCTCTGTAGCAGAGCGTCTCGACCACGGTGGGGCGCGAGATCACGCCGCGTTTCGGTCGCTCGTGCATGGGGCCGACCGAGTTGTAGTAGGAGTTGAAGAGAAAGTTGTAGTTGGCGTCCGGCGAGCGGTATCCGCCTTTCGCCCGCGACAGCGCGAACGTCTCGAAGAACCAGCTCACGTGCGCGATGTGCCACTTGGTGGGGCTGGCGCCAGGCATCGACTGGATGACGAAATCCTCCGTCTCCAGCGGGCGGCACAGCATGTCGGTTGCTCTGCGGACTTCGAGAAAACGCGCGCGAAGCCCGAGGGCGTCCGACGCCTCGGTTCCAGGCGCCTGCGGATTCTCAGGCGCCGACGCCGGCTGGGCGTGCGAAGTCATGCGGTCACCCTAGTGCGGCGCCGGTGTCGAGTCCACGCTCAATCGCGACGCAAAATGCGTGCCGCCAGAAAACACTTGGTTTTTTGAGTTCGAATCACCCGATCCGTTCGGCGCCGCCCATGTACGGGCGCAGCGGCGCCGGGATCTTCACACTTCCATCTTCCTGCTGGTGCATCTCCAGCACAGGGATGAGGATGCGCGGGCTGGCGAGCACGGTGTTGTTGAGCGAGTGGCAGAAGGTGGTGGCGCCGCCGGATTTCTCGTCGCGGTAGCGCATGTTCAGGCGTCGGCACTGGAAGTCGTACAGGCGCGAGGCGCTGTGTGTCTCGGCATACGCGCCGACGGGGCGCCCGTCCTCGCCGTTCGGGCCGCGGCCGGGCATCCACGACTCGATGTCGATCATGTCCGCATTCTTCACGCCCAGATCGCCGGTGCAGCACTGGAGGAGTCGATAGGGAATCTCCAGCGACTTCAATAGCTCCTCGACGTAGCCGATCATCTTCGTGTGCCAGTCGCGGCTTTCTTCTTCATCCGCGCGGCAGATGACCACCTGTTCGACCTTGTCGAACTGATGGATTCGAAAAAGCCCCGCCGTGTCCTTACCCGCGGCGCCCGCCTCGCGCCGGAAGCACGTCGACACAGTCACGTATTGCAGCGGCAGCTTCGATTCATCCAGAATTTCGTCCTGGTGCAGGCCCATGAGGCCGACCTCGCCGGTGCCAGTGAGGAACAGATCGTGCCCCCCGCCGCGGCGGGATTCTTCGATGTGATACGCCTGGTCGCGCCCCGCGGGGAAGAACCCCGTGTTCACCATGCACTCCTCGCGCACGATGACGGGGACGCTCATGGGGGCAAAGCCGTGCTTGTCCACCATGAAATCGAAGGCGTAGCGCAGGCACGCCTGGTGCAGGCGGAAGCCGTCGCCGGTGAGGACGTAGCTGCGCGAGCCGGCCATCTTCACGCCGCGTTCGAAATCGCACAGGCCGAGATCGCGAAGCAGTTCGAGGTGTGTCTTCGGCTTGAAGCCGCGGCTGGATTCGAAGGGTTTCGAGGGGTCGAAGCCTTCCGGGCTCCAGGTGCGGATCTCCACGTTTTCCTCCGCCGAGGCGCCGACGGGCACATCCGGGTCCGGCGGCATGGGGACTTGCAGCACCAGCTCGTTCAGCTCGGGTTCGATTTCGGCGATCTGCTGCTCGAAGGCCTGGACCTGCTCCTTCAGCTTCGCCGGGGCGCCGCGGATATCGGCCAGCTCGGCTTCGAGCGAGGCCTTCTTCGCCCCGTCGGCGGACTTGATCTCCTTCATCAGGGCGCCGATCCGCGGCCCGGCCTCCTTTTCGAGGCGGCGCTGCTCGGCCCGGAGCGACTCGCGCTCGGTCATCGCGGCCCGGCGCTTCTCGTCGAGGGCGAGAAGGCGGTCGATGTCAACATCGACGCCCTTGCGCCGGGCGCCCTCGCGGAACCGTTCGGGGTCGTCCCGAAGCTGCTTCAGATCGATCATGGGCGGGATGGTAGCGGGGGGGCGGCATGAGCGCACGGATCAGACCCGGCGTTGTGCGCGGCCATAAAAAAAGCCGAGGCCACCCGTGAAGGTGACCGCGGCTTCTGCCACACAGACCCGTAACGGGGCTGCGTGTATTTCGGTGGTCGGGCTACTCCCACCCTCCCCCTGATTTGCCGAGCCTGCTTCCAGGGAGCCCGGCAGTGACGTGTTTCCTCGCCGCCTGAGCCCACAGGCGACAATCCCTTTTCCCGGTGAGGGGATCCGGGACGCCTCAGGCAAGCCTGAAGCGTGACGTGTATGCCCATTTCTGGGTCTTCCCTCCACCCGCGACACGCGCGGGCGCTTCCACTCCTACCAACAGCCACTGTACTGCCCGCCCGCCAATCGGCCAACCCCATTCATGGGAATACACGGAAAAAACACAAATCCCGGCCGAGTCGTTTCCCCCATCAAATAAGGGGAAATCAGCACATATGCACCTATCTTACCCATATTGACATCTGCACGATCGCCACAGGCTGGAAACGCGTCTCGGAGCGTTTTTCAACCCCCTTTGTCCGCCCCGTGCGAGCCCGGTGTCGCAGCCCAGTGCAATTTGCGGAGCAGGGTTCGCCAGTAGGTCGTCTCGGTGTTTCGGACCAACTGCACGGCCTTGTCGTTATGGACCAGGCGAATGCGGTCGCCGGTGTAGAGGCGCGTGTGGACCTGGCCGTCGAGGACGAGCGTGGTGCCGGCGCCGTCTTCCTGGTTGGCGGCGAGCATGGTCAGTTCAAGACGGATGTCGCCCGGCGCCACGATGGGACGGAACGCCAGCGAGTGGGCGGCGATGGGGGTGACGATGAGGGCGTCGAGATCGGGCGAGACGATCGGGCCGCCGGCGGAGACGTTGTAGGCCGTCGACCCGATGGGCGTGGAGACGATGACGCCGTCGCCGCGAAAGGTGGGTCCGGCCTCGCCGTCGAACTGCAGGCCGATCTCGATCATGCGGAAGGGCGCGCCCGCCGCCACAGCGCAGTCGTTCAGGGCCAGGCCCTCGAAGCGTGGATTCGCCTCATCGCCGCTGTGGATCGCGGCCCGGATCATGGTTCGTCGACAGAGGTGGAGATCGCCGGCGCCGAGCATGTCGGGCGCCTGCCGTCTGAGGGCGTTGAGGTCGAACTCAGCGAGGAAGCCGAGGTTGCCGAAGTTCACCCCCAGCATGGGCAGGTCAAGATGGACGCAGCGGCGGGTCTGGGCGAGTAGCGTGCCGTCGCCTCCGAGGACCATGACCAGATCGGCGCCGCGGGCGTTCATGATGGGTCCGCCATCGGCGTCCAGCTCGTCGGCCACTTCGCCGTGGGTGGTGATGAGGCGGCGCACTTCGTCCAGAGCCGCGGCGGCGCCGGGCTTGTTGCGGTTCACGATCAGCAGGACGGATCGGCCCATGTCCGCTCAGTCTACGCCTGTGTTGGTGCGTGCGCCCCGGATCAGCAGGAGGAATGCTCAGCGGGAGGGAATCGGCGCCGACGTCACGCGCTTGGACTCGATGTTCACGGTGCGGCCGGGCGTCTTGGGACGCGTGCCTGCTGTGTCCATCATGGCGCGGATGGCCCTGGCGATGGCGGGGGCGTCGAGACCGACCTCGGCAAGCTGCGAGGGGCGGGAATCCTGATGAATCCATGAATCGGGCAGGCCGAGACGGTGGATGCGCGCCGTGTCGAGGCCCATCTCGGAGGCCGCCTCCAGCACCGCGGCGCCGAAGCCGCCGACCACGGCGTGGTCTTCGATGGTGAGCACCGGCGTGCCGCGTTCGATGAGCGAGCGAATGAGCTCGGTGTCGACGGGCTTGGCGAAGCGGGCGTCGTAGACGGCGGTGTGCGCTTCGCCCGCCACCGATTCGGCGGCGAGGACGGCGTCCAGAGCCAGCGTGCCGAAGGCGAGCACGGCCACATCGGCGTGCTCGGGGTCGCCGATGAGCAGGCGGGCCTTGCCCAGCTCGAAGGAGGGGCAGTCCTGTTCGATGAAGCGGACGGGGACGTTGTCGCGCGGGTAGCGGACGGCGGAGAGGCCGTCCTCGTAGGTGCGCATGAATTCGAGGGCGGCGCGGAGCGAGGGCTCGTCGATCGCCGCGGTCAGGGCGGCGCCGGGGAGCGAGCGCAGCAGGGCGACATCGCAGAAGCCGTGGTGCACGGCGCCGTCGCCGCCGACCAGCCCGGCGCGGTCGAGGCAGAGGCGAACCGAGAGGCCCTGCAGTGAGACTTCCTGGAACGCCTGATCGAAGGCGCGCTGGAGGAAGGTCGAGTAGACGGCGAAGAAGGGCTTGTAGCCGGTCTTGGCGAGGCCGGCCATCATGTCCATCGCGTGCGATTCGCAGATGCCGACGTCCCACGTGCGATCTGGGAAGAGCGGCATGACCTTGTTGAGGCCGGTGCCGTCGGGCATGGCGGCGGTGCAGGCGACGACCTTGTCGTCGCGCTCCATCACGTCGATCAGGGCGTCGGCGAAGGCGGCGGTGAAAGAGCGACCGCCCTTTTTCATCTCGACGCGGCAGCCGTCCGGATCCATCTGGAACGCCGCGGGCGAATGGAACTTGCAGGCGTCGCCTTCCGAGAAGCTGAATCCCTTGCCCTTGATGGTCTTGACGTGCAGCACCAGCGGGCGGTCGAAATCCTTGGCCTCGGCGAGGTACTCGACGAGCATGGGCAGATCGTGGCCATCGATGGGGCCGACGGTGAGCAGGCCGAAATGCTCAAACCACGAGCCCTCGGCGATCATGGCCTTGGTCATCTCTCCGGTGCGGTGGTACGCCTCTTCAAGCAGCGAGCCACCGGGAATGCGCGCCAGGACGCGGTGCGCCTCGCGCTTCATGCCGGTGTAGATGTTGCTGATGCGCAGTCGATCGAAGTAGCGCGCCATCGCGCCCTGCGGCTTGGCGATGGACATGCCGTTGTCGTTGAGCACCACGAGGAACTGGCGGCGCAGCGTGCCGGCGTTGTTCAGGCCCTCCATCGCGACGCCGTTCACAATCGAGGCGTCGCCGATGAGCGTGACGACGCGCCGACCATCAGGACGCTCCTGCGGTTCGAACGATTCCTTGTTGAGCAGGTCGCCCCGGGCCATGCCCACGGCGGTGGAGATGCCGGTGCCGGCGTGGCCGACGCTGAAGAGGTCGTACGGCGATTCACGCGGCTCGGGAAAGCCGGCCATGCCTTCGCGCGTGCGCAGCTTGTCGAGCATGGGCAGGCGTCCGGTCAGCAGCTTGTGCGGATAGCACTGGTGACCGACGTCGAAGAGCAGGCGATCGTGCCCGAAGTCGAAGACGTAGTGCAGCGCGATGGTGAGCTCGACGACGCCGAGATTGGGCGCGAGGTGGCCGCCGGTGCGGCTGACCTGATCGCAGATTGCGGTGCGGATCTCCGCCGCCAGTTCGGGAAGCTGCTCGACGGTGAGCTGCTTCAGATCGGCTGGTGAGTTGATGTTCGAAAGCAGCTTCATGGAGTCGGTCCGGCGGGTGTACGCGCCTGTTTCGGCCCATTGATCTGGGGCGTCGATCTTGCGCGGCGGATGTTTGTCATGACTATAGCAGCGAGGGCGCACCGGCACGGGTGTTTCCACCCCACCGGCGTATTCGTGAATCGACCCTAGCGGGTTCGCACGGCCAAGAAATGGCAGATATCGCGGAGCGGCGCCGCCTCATCGCCGAGTGGCGCCAGGGCCGATATCGCCTCTTCGTGCAGGCGGGCCACTTCACGGCGCGAGGCCTCGACGCCCCAGACGCCGGGGTACGTCAGTTTGCCCGCCTCGTGATCCTTGTTGGTGCGCTTGCCGGTGTGTTCGGCGGTCTGCTCGATGTCCAGCAGGTCGTCCACCACCTGGAACATGAGGCCGATGGCGTCGCCGAAGTTGGTGAGGGCGCCGAGTGTGGAATCATCCGCCCCGCCGCTGATGGCGCCCATGCGGCAGGCGGCCCGGATCAGGGCGCCGGTTTTATTCCGGTGGACGAGGGCCAGTCTGGCGCGGTCGTCGAGGTTCTTTTCGAAGCCTCCGAGGGTGTCGTAGACCTGCCCGGCGATCATGGCGGTGGTGCCCGAGGCGAGTTCGCCGACCAGCTTCGCGGCGGCGACGCCATCGGAGACGTTCTCGCAGATCACCTGGAAGGCCAGGCTCATCATGGCGTCGCCGGCGAGGATGGCCATGGCTTCGCCGGAGCGGATGTGCAGCGTGGGCCTGCCGCGACGGAGATCATCGTCGTCCATTGCGGGCAGGTCGTCGTGGACGAGGCTGAAGGCGTGGATGAGCTCGATGGCCATGGCGGCGGGCATGGCGTCTTCGGCCCGGCCACCGACCGCCTCGCACGATTCGAGCAGCAGCACCGGGCGGGTGCGCTTGCCGCCGGCGAGCAGGGCGTATTCCACCGCCTCGCGGAGGTTGACGGGCAGATCGGCGGCGCTGAACCGCTCGGCCATGGCCCGGTCCACCAGGGCGGCCCGGCGCTCGAAGGAATCCGGAGGCGTGGTGGTGGATTCGTCGGCGCGGCTCATCGAAGGCTCCGCCCGCGCCGGGGTGCGGGCGACGGGCTGACTGGCTGCTCTGGCGTGGGTTGTCACGCGGCGAGTGTACGGATGGGCGCGCGCAGCGACAACGCGGGGCGACGGTGCGTCGCCGCGGCCGTATCATCGCGGCCATGCTCTCGAACCTGTTCCAGGGGGTGTCGGCCCTCTTCTCCAGCGGCGGATGGGTCATGTGGCCGCTGCTGGTTCTCAGCCTGATCTCGCTCACGCTCTCGTTTGAGCGGCTGTTCTACTGGTCCATCACCCATCGTCCGGGCCGGGGGCGCTGGCTGGCCGACCTGGCCGACCTGCTGCGGGCCGGCGATCGCAGCGGCGTGAAGGCGATGATCGCGCGGGATGGCTCGGTCTACGCCCGCATCACGGCGGGGCTGCTGGAGCGGGGCGCCTCGGACGCGGCGGCGGTCGAACTGGTCGAGGCCAACCGGCGATCCTTCGAGCGGTTCTCCGCCACGCTCACAACCATCATCACCGCGGCGCCGCTGCTGGGGATTCTGGGCACGGTCACCGGCATCATCCAGAGCTTCCGCCTGCTGGGCGGGACGCTGACGGGCGCGGACGGCTCGCCCATCGGCGACCCCGTCACCGTGGCCGGCGGCATCGCCGAGGCGCTCATCACCACGGCGTTCGGGCTGATCATCGCGATGGTGACGCTCTTTCCCTACGCGTGGTTCCGCACCAGCGCAGACCGATGCCTCGGGCGGATCGAGGCCCTCGTGGCGGCTGCGGCGCAGGGGGAGAAGAAGTGAGCGGTGAGCGGTGAGCGGTGAGCGGGCGATTGTGTGCACCAGCGAGCCGGGGCGTCCCGCCCCGGGTTGATGAACAGCGCCCATTCAATCCGCGCCGGCATCGCGCAGAAATTCCCCGTTGCGTTGAGCTTCGCAGTGCTTCAATGTGCTTGGCATCTGGACGGAATCGGGGCGGGACGCCCCGGCTCGCTTGTCTCAGAATTCACCCGCTCACCCGCTCATCCACTCACGAGGCGACCGACTGCTCCTGCTCCTGGAGCAGTTCGTAGATGTCGTCGGACGTCACCGCCTGGTAGATGCGTTCGCGGAAGTCTTCCCGCGTCATCAGGCGGCTGACCCGGGCCAGTGCCTGGATGTGGTCGCTGGTCTTGTCGAGGGGGCTGGCGAGCAGGACGACGAGCTGCACCGGCTTCTGGTCGATGGAGGCGAAGTCGATGGGCTGGGCCGGCTTGCCGATGGCCATGGCGAGGTTGTGGATGCCGGCGGACTTGCCGTGCGGGATCGCCAGGCCGTGGCCGATGCCGGTGGTGCGGGTCTGTTCGCGGGTCCAGACGGCTTCCTTGAGCGCATCGGGATCCTCGACCCTGCCGGCGGCGGCGAGAACATCAACAAGCTCCTCAATCACGCCTTTCTTGTCCGACGCCTCCAAGGGCGCCTTGATGCAAGCGGGGGTGAGGATGTCCAGCAGCGTCATGCTGACCTCGAGCAACGGATGAAAACTCCGGAGTGCGACGGCGTGGTCGCAGCGATCTCTCTCTAGCAATCGGCCGCAACCGATCCCGCCATGGTACCGGGATCGCGGCGCAGGTAAAGCCGACTGCGACAGACCGACGATGTTTCCCTTCGATCTTCAGGAGAGCAGGGCGGCGAAGGAGCCATCGCTGTAGCGCTCGGGCGGTTCGCCGGGCCCGCCTCCGGGGGGCCGCGTCTCGGAGCGGGAGACCGATATTCCGTGCCAGCGCGAGGCCCATTCGGCCTGCTCCTGGTTTTCACGGGGATCGAGGCTGCAGGTGGAGTAGAGGATCGTGCCTCGGGAGCGGCCGGCGCCGCCGGGATGGAGCAGTCGGACGGAGTCGGCGATGATCTGCCGCTGCATGGCGACGAGCTCGCGCGTTTTTTCCTCGCTCACTCGATATCGGGCCTCGATGCGCCGGGCCAGCACGCCGGTGTTGGAGCAGGGGGCGTCGATGAGCACCATGTCCGCCTTGCCGGCCCATTCATCGAGATCGCGGAATGGGATGATGCGCACGCGCTCATGGCCTCGGAACGACTCCTCGAGCGTGCGATGACGGGGCGGGTCGATGTCGGTGGCGACGATCTGGGCATTCGGGAAGGTGTGCTCGAGCTGGCGTGTCTTGGTGCCGCGGCCGGCACAGATGTCGAGGATGAGCGGCGGCGACAGATCCGCCACCGCCATCACAGCCAGCGACGAGGCCGGGTCCTGCACCCACACGTCGCGTCGCGTTCGGAGCAGCTTCACCAGTGTCTCGTGCGGGCCCTCGAAGACGTGGTGCCCCGGCGCCATGTGCTGGGTGAAGCGGAAGGCGCCATCGGGGTCGTCCTCCAGCGGCGCCTGCAGGTGGGCGGTGTTGAGGATGACCGGGGGCCGTGCCAGGCCGTGCAGCGCCAGCCGGCGGGCCTCGCGCATGGACATGCTCTTCGTCCAGGCGCGCAGCAGCTCGCGCGGGTGGCTGGTCGCGGCTTCGAGGCGTTCGAGCGGGTCCTGCGGCAGGGCTTCGCGGGTGAGGACGATGGCGGAGCCGTCCTCCATGGGCAGCTCGTCGCGCTTGTCGGTCCACTGCTCACGCGTGATGCGCACGCCGCTGTCGTCCTGCGCGATCAGCTCGGTGAGGGAGCGGAGCGAGGCGTTGACCAGGCCGCCGGCGCCGGGGCGGACCGCGGCCTTCACCCAGTCCACCGATTCGTTGATGGCGGCGTAGGCGGGGGCCTTGTCGAAGAAGAGGAGTTGGGCGGCGCCGACGAGAAGCGCGGAGCGCACCTTGGTCTCCAGATCGATGAAGGGCTTGCGCAGGCAGGCGCCGTCGAGAATCGCGGTGATCGTCAGCCAGCGGCGGAGGATGACGTCTTCGAGGGCGTGGGCGAAGGCGGCGTCGCGGGCGTCGAGGCCCTGGGTTTCGAGGGGGCGAATGTCGAGGTCGGGGAAGCGGCGCACCTGGAATGCGAGGCGGCGCATGACCAGCGAGCGGGGGTCGTTTGCGCGCTCGCGTTCGGAGGTGCGGGCGGGGGGGCGAGCGGGCCCGCGGGCGCCGCGACCGCCGGGACCGCCGGGCGATCGGCCGCGATCCGGGCCGCGGCCGGGGCCGGAGCCGGGGCGCGGACCGGTTCGATTTCGGGGTGGGCCATCTCGTTTCACGGGGGCGAGTGTAGGCAACCGGGCGCGGGAGAGGCGTCGTGGCTGCGCGGAACGCCGCTCAATCGTGGCGGAGGGCGACGATGGGGTCCTGGCTTGCTGCGACGGTGGCGGGGTAGAGGCCGAAGATGAGGCCGGTCGCCGCCGCGACGCAGAAGGAGAGGATGATGGACCACATGGTGATCGAGGTCGACACGGATGCGACAGCGAGGCCGATGCCGATGCTGGCGGAGACGCCGAGCAGGATGCCGATGAGGCCGCCGATGGTGCTGAGCACGCCGGTTTCGACGAGGAACTGCCAGATGACGTGCTTGCGCGTGGCGCCCAGGGCGCGGCGGATGCCGATCTCGCGCGTGCGCTCGGTGACCGAGGCGAGCATGATGTTCATGATGCCGATGCCGCCGACGAGCAGGGAGATGCCGGCGATGAAGCCGAGGACGAGCGTCCACGTCATGGCGGTGCGCCGGGCTTCTTCGAGCAGTTCGTAGGGCACGATGAGCTCGACGTCCTGCTGGCGCGCGTGGCGGTGCTCCATCAGGCGGCGCAGGCGCGAGGCGTCGCTGATGACGCGGTCGCGGCTCGGCGAAGTGACGAAGATCTCGCTGATCTCGACTTCCTCGGCGGAGAACTGCCCGCTCTGACGCCGGATCACCAGGTCGCCGAAGACCGAGCGGGCGCTGGTGATGGGGATGTGGACATCGAGGTTGAGGTCGCGGCCGATGAGGGCGGCGCCGGCGCCGCCGGCAAGGCCGACGGGCGCGAGGACGCCCACAACGCGGACGACTTTGTCATCGATGCGGAAGGTTTCGCCGAGGGGATCGTCGAAGGGGAAGAGGGCGCGGGCGACTTCGACGCCGATGACGGCGACCATGGACTGTTCGTCGAGATCGGCCTGGGTGAGGTATCGGCCCCGGTCGACGCGGAGCCGGGCGACATCGAGGAGTTTCGGCGTGACGCCGAAGGCCTGGCTGACGTTGCGGCGCTCATTTCGGAGCACCTGGCCGCCGACGGCCTTGACCGGGACGATGGCGTCGGCGTCGGGGAAGTTGAACTGGATCGCCTCGTAATCCTCGAAGGTGACGCCGTAGCGGGTGGACCATGAGCGGCTCTGCCCTCCGGTGGCCTCCTGGCTCTCGGCGGGCTTGAGGGAGCGGACGATGATGTTGGTGGCGCCGAGGCGTTCGATCTGCTCGAGGGCCTGCTGTTTGGACCCCTCACCGATGGAGACCATGGTGATGACAGCGCCGACGCCGAGGATGATGCCCAGCGCCGTCAGGAATGAGCGAAGCAGGTGGAGCCGGAGGTTGCTCAGGCCGAGCCGGACGGTCTCAAGGAGAAAAAGCATGGTCGGGTTTGCGGGGACAGGGGGCGAGTCGTGGTGGCGCCGCGGGTGGGGCGCATGAGGAGCTTGTGGGGCTGACGGGGCCGCTGTGGCCGATGAGTTCGAGGCCATGGGGGCCCGTGCGAAGGACCTGCACCCCAATCCTACCCCGGAGAATCATCACGGTGGCGGAGATCCTGATCGAACGTGAAACGGAGATCGATCGCGGCTGGTCGTTCGACGTGGTGGCGCGGGGGCCGGGGGGTGTCGAAACGCGATATCGCGTGGGGTTGAGCTGGGCGGATTACAACCTGTGGTCGGGCGGACGGGTGGCGCCGGAGCGGGTGGCGCGGGCGGCGATGCGATTCATGACGGAGCGCGGCGGCGTCGGGGCGCTGGGGAAGGAGTTCGATCTCGCCGCACTGCGCCGACATGACCCTGCGATTGATCGCGAGCTTCCCGGCATGCTGGAGTGAGCCGGCTCGGCGTCAGTGATTGAGGCGCGGCGCTGTGAGTCAGATGGCTTCTTCCATCTGGCGCTCGAACTCCTCTTCCTCTTCCTCCTCAGCGAGGCTCGCGCGCGTGCGCTCGAACTTGAGGCGATCCTGCATCACGCTCTTGAGGAAGGGGAAGTCGCCACCGGACTCCTCAAACCGCTCCTGCTGGGCGAAGATGAGGAGCTGCGGCTCCCACAGGCGATACATCTCGATCGGCACCGGCTCGAGCGACATGATGCGCACCATCGCGATTTCGAGCGTATCGGGGAGCGGGATGACCATGATGCGATCGGCGAGATCGATGTTGTCGATGCTGGTGCGGGGATCGAGCTCGCGGCCGCGAGCCATGATGGCGTCGCGCACGGTTTCGTTGTTGAAGTTCCCGGGAACTGTCTGGCCCTGGGTGGTCTGCATGCCGCCCTTACGGACGCCGACGCCCTCGTTCACTCTCGCCCCGCGCTCGGTGGCCGCGATGTTGAAGCTGTCGATGGCGTCGCGGCGGATGGCGTCGAGGTTGCTCTCGAGATTTCGGAACGCTTCGAGCGTGCGCAGATCGCGAGCGACGACGCCGCGGATGAGCTCCATGCTCTCGGGCTGAGAGAGGGGGCGGACGTTGTTGACTCGGATGAAGATCAGTTCGCCATTGGGGCCTTGCAGCGGATTGGGGAAGATGACGCCGCGCTGCAGGCCGAAGGGGGAGCTCTGATCGAGCTCACGAACGGTGAAGATGAAGTCCATGAAGGGAATGCTTCGCGGACCGAACTGCAGCCTGCTGTTCAGGATTCGCGAATCCAGAGTCTGGTTCATGGCGTTCTCGGTGGCGAGGGGACCGGAGCGCTGCTCGGCGGCGTCCTCGCGCACGTTGTACTGCTCGCGCAGTGCTTCGTTCACTCGATCCGCGATCGGGGAGAGGTTGGCCAGGTTCTGGTTCCATCCATCGGGCAGGCGACGGAAGCGACCGTCTTCCTGCAGAGCGCGCTCGGTGCGGAGCGCCTCAGCGCGAATGATGCGCTCTGCCTCGCGCAGAGCGTTGTCCGCAGCCTCGCGCCGGAGCTCGGACTCGATGCGCCCGCGCTCGTCGGAGAATTCGGAGGGGAACCGATCTCGGTTGCGCTGCCAGTGGGCCCGGACATCCACCGGGTTCAGGCGGACGGCGTTGAGCACCGTGTTGCGATCGACCATCACCCATTCCAACGCCACCGCGGGCTCACGCATGTAGCCGAAGCCGTGCTCACCCGCACCGGCGCGGACATCGCGGTAGCGCTCGAAATGCTCGCGCATTGCGTCTTCGCTCGGTTCGGAATATTCGCGTTCGAAGTACTCGGCGCGGATGAGGGCGTAGTCGACCTTCACCTCGTCGAAAAAGCGGCGGGCGTAGTGGATCGCCTCGAGATCGGAGAGGTTGCCGGAGCCGAGATAGGTCTCGAGCATGCGCCGGACGCCGTGGGCCTTGGCGAGGGCCATATCCACTCTGTCCTCGGGCGTGCCCTGCATGATCAGCGCCTCGCGCCGACGCTCCATCAGCTCCATCAGGTTGCGGATCTGCTGGCTCACGACCTCCGTGCCGAGCTGGCGGATGAGGTCGGGCGGGAACTCGGCGAGCACCATGCTGCGGGCCATGATCGGAATCAGGTTGCGGCCATCCTGCGGGCCGCCGAAGAAGCCGCCGCGCTCCGCCTCGAGCGCCAGCATGTACCAGTGATCGCGATCCTCGATGGGCAGGGGCCCGAGGTTGCCGACCTGGCCAAGCATGCCGACGCCCTCGATGATGCGCAGCTCCTGTTCGGCCTGCTGCAGATCCATCTCGGTCACCTTCCGTCCATCAACAGAGGCAATGGCCCGCTTCATCGGGTTGCCGCCAAGCTGCTGGATGGCCTCGGGCATGAGGAAGACGATCATCAGCAGCGTGCCGCCGACGGCGAGGATGATTTTGTTGTACTTGCGGAAGAACTTGAGCATGACTGCTCCAGGGGTCGAGGCCGGTGCGTGGACTGTGGACGGGGGCGCAGCGGGAAGGGCGTCGAACCGCCGGACGCCGCGACCACACGGGATCAGTGTAGACCATGGGCGGAATCCGGGACCGACCGACCCAAACGCAACCGATGGAGCGGGTGAGCGCCCCCGCTGCGAAGCGGGCCTGCCGGGCGCGGAGCGCCCGCGTGAATCAGCGGTAGAACTCGACGATCAGGTTGGTGTTGACGTCGAAGGGCACCTGGTCGGAAGAAGGCAGGGCGACAATCTTGGCCGTGAGTTCGGAGGGGTTGTAATCCAGCCATTCCGGCACGATGTGACCGGCGAGCGACTCCATGTTGTCCCGAGCCAGACTCTGGATGCCCTCTTTCAGCGAAATCACGTCGCCCACGCTCGTCTCGTAGCTGGGGCGATCGACCTTCTTGCCGTTCACCAGGATGTGGCCGTGGGCCACCATCTGGCGGGACGCCCAGATCGTGCGCACCACGCCCATGCGTCGCACCACGTTGTCCAGACGGCGCTCCAGCACCTGCAGGAGCACCTCGCCGGTGTTGCCCTTGCGGCGGCGGGATTCTTCCATGTAGCGGCGGAACTGCTTTTCCAGCACGCCGTAGTGGTAACGCAGCTTCTGCTTCTCGTTGAGACGCAGGCCGTAGTCACGCAGGCGCCGGCCGCGGTAGCCGTGGACGCCGGGGGGCGTGAGCTGGCGACGGGCGGTGTGCTTGGGGATGTCCGCGATCGGCACGCCGACGCGGCGGGACAGCTTGACCTTCGGTCCGGTGTATCGAGCCATGGTGGTTTCTCCGTCGTCACCCGCCGGTTGGGCGGGGCGTGTCCGCTGAGCGGACGATCAGGCGTGGTTGACCGCGGCTGCGGGCCAGGCCCCAGGGTTGCTGGAAGGGATCCGGTCTGAAAAACGCTCCTCGCCACGGGATTGCGCCCGCTGGCGAGCCGAGTATTGAAGCGGATCCGGCCTCCCGCGTCAACAGGGCGTCATCATTCGCCGTGTTGATCCGATCTCCCGCTGCCGCTAGCGTCACACTCCCCCCGAGGACGCCCGACTTGGCGATGTCCATTCCCTTGCAAGTTCTTCACACTCCGGCCGGCTTCGGCGCCGCTGCCTGTGCGCGTGGCGCCGGGGAGGGCGCCGGGGGGCCTGAAAAGAAGGAAAAGTGCGGCGTCTTCGGCGTCTGGGGGGCGCCGAACCCCGCCCGGCTGGCCTATTTCGGGCTCTACGCCCAGCAGCACCGGGGGCAGGAGTCGGCGGGGATCGCGGTGACGGATGGGGAATCGCTCGCGGCCCACACGGGGATGGGGCTGGTCGCCGAGGTGTTCACGGAGCGGACGATGCGGGAGTTGGTGGCCTGGGCCGGGCCGGAATCCCTCGCTCGCGCTTCGGGCTCGGCGGCGGGGGGCGGGAACGGGAGGCCGGACGGGGCCGATGGGAGCGGGAGGTCGGGCATTCGCGGCGCCATCGGGCACAACCGCTATTCGACCACGGGCGCCAGCCTTTCCTGCAACGCCCAGCCGATTCTGGAGTCGTACATCGGGGGCCAGGTGGCGGTGGGGCACAACGGAAATCTGCTCAACGCCGCGGCGTTGCGGCAGACGTATGAGGAGAACGGCCACATCTTCCACACCACGTCCGATTCGGAGGTGGTGGTGCATCTGCTGGCGTCGCCGGAGCAGCAGCGCTCGACCGATCCGCTGGCGTCGGCGCTGCGCCGGCTGCAGGGGGCGTTCAGCATGGTCTTTCTGTTCCCGGATCGGGTGGAGGCGGCCCGCGATCCGTGGGGGTGGAGGCCGCTCGTATTGGGAAGGGCGCCGGGGGGATATCCGGTGGTGGCGAGCGAGACGGTGGCGCTGGACGCCATCGCCGCCACGTATGAGCGCGAGGTCGAGCCGGGCGAGATCGTGACTTTGTCCGACGATGGTGTTTCGTCGCGGCGGTTCGCCGAGTCGGCGGAGCGGCCGGCGCACTGCGTCTTCGAGCATGTGTACTTCGCGCATCCCTCCAGCCGCGTCTTCGGGAAGACGGTGCAGATCGTGCGCGAGAAACTGGGCGAGCAGCTCGCCCGCGAGGCGCCGGTGGAGGCGGACTGCGTGATCCCCATGCCGGACTCGGGGCGCTCGGCGGCGCACGGCTATGCGCTGGCCAGCGGCGTTCCGTATCGCGAGGGCATCGTGCCCAACCGCTACGTCGGACGCACCTTCATCAAACCCACGCAGAACGAGCGCACCGATGCGGTGCGGCTGAAGCTCAACGTGGTCGAGGAGATCGTCCGCGGCAAGCGCATCATCATCGTGGACGATTCGATCGTCCGCGGCACGACGACGAAGGCGAAGATGGACCAGCTCCGCAGCGCGGGCGCGAAGGAGATTCACCTGCGCATCTCGTGCCCGCCCATCCGCCATCCGTGCTACTTCGGCGTCGATTTCGCGCAGCGCGAAGAGCTGATCGCCCACGAGCGCACGGTCGAGGACATCCGCGCGTTCCTCGGCGTGGACAGCCTGCACTACCTGTCATTGGAGGGGATGCTGGCGTGCAGCGCCACGCCGGAGCGGCCCGCCGAGCACTACTGCACGGCGTGCTACTCGGGGGAATATCGCCTCGATCCGGAGCAGCCGATGAGCAAGGGGATCCTGGAGCGGCGGCAGATGAAGATGTTTGAGTAGTGGGGCGGGGCCGTTTGGGGTCGTGACGCGGGCGATTGTTCGCTAGGATCACGCTTGTGGCGAGACGAACAGCTCCAACAACCAACTTGTTCACCGGACTCGCAGAGAACGCCGAGCGAGCGATCCGCACCGAACGGCTTGTGCTGCGCCGCCTCCTTGGCGACCTGGTTCGCCGATCCCCCATCGTCGACGCCGATCTGACCAACGCGATGCGGATCGTCAATCACTGGGCCGACATGGAGCGCAGCGGTCGGCTGCGGAAGATTCAGGAGACCCAGCTCCAAGGCGACTTTCTGCGGGATATTTTCGGCGAGGTGCTTGGATACAAGCGTCTCACCGAGGGTGAAGAGCGCTGGGAGCTTGAACAGCATCGGAGTTTTGGCGCTCAAACTCCTGACGCTTCAATCGGTCGCTTCAGCGCAGCGAGCGGCGATCCTGTTGCGATCATCGAGCTGAAAGGCCCGCGAGTCCACCTTGATCGGGATCGATCACAAGGGCGGACCGCCGTCCAGCAGTGCTGGGATTATCTTGCAAGCGTTCCCAAAGCGCGATGGGGCATCGTCTCGAACATCGTAAGTTTCAGACTGTACGAGCGGGCCCACACCCCGCGTCGCTACGAGCATTTTTCACTGCAGGAACTCCGGAACGAGGACACGCTGCGGCGTTTTTACGCCATGTTCGGGCGCTACGGCCTGCTCCAGGGCGTCGCCGGGCAGCGGCCGGCCATGCACCGGCTCCTCGACGAGACAGACAATCGCCAGCGGACCGTCGGCGACGAGTTGTACTCCAACTACAGCCGGGAGAGGCTGCGGCTCATCCAGCACCTTCATCAGGAGAAGGACCTCACGATTGATGACGCCGTCGGCGCCGCCCAGCGACTGCTGGACCGCATCATTTTCATCGCATTCTGCGAGGATCGCGGCCTCCTCCCCGACAGAACCATCGACCGCGCCTATCACGCGCTTCGCCCGTTCACCAAGGCGACCAATCCGCGCTGGAGCAACTTTGTCGAGTTGTTCCGCGCCGTTGACAGCGGCACGCCGAATGGCGACATCCCGGCCTACAACGGCGGACTCTTCTCCGAAGGTCTGATCGATACGCTCGACCTGGACGACAAGTGGACCACCTTCTTCTGGAGCGTGGGCGAATACGACTTCGGTGACGAAGTGAATCTCGATGTCCTCGGGCATCTGTTCGAGAAGTCCGTGACCGAGCTCGAACGCCTGAGGGAAGGCGACCTCTTCGGTGAGGCAGCCGATGCGGACCGCTATGCGCAGATGCCGCAATCGGCGAAGCGGAAGCGGATGGGCGTGTATTACACCCCTCCCGATTTTACACGGAAGATTTCCGAACTGACTGTGGACGCCCTGATCGCGGAGCGCTTCGGAGAGCAGGCCAGACGCCTCGGGCTTGAGCCTGCAGACGCGGACACAGTCGAGCACTGGAGAGCCTGCCTCGATGTTCTGCTTGATTTCCGCGTGGTGGATCCCGCCTGCGGCAGCGGAGCCTTTCTCTTCCAGGCGTACGAAACACTCGAATCGCGCTACATGGAGGTGATCGGTCAACTGAAGCGGCACGGTGTCGTCGAGGCTGAGGAGCTCATCGAGCGCATCCCCGATTCCATTCTCACCAACAATCTCTATGGCGTCGACCTTTCGCCCGAGGCCATCGAAATCACGCAGCTCGCCCTCTGGATCCGCACGGCGCGGCGGGGCTCGACATTGTCGAACCTGTCGCACAACATCCGTTGCGGCAACAGTCTGGTGTCGGATCCGGATCGTCATCCTCGCGCGTTCGACTGGCGCGAGGAATTCCCCGAGGTCTTCCGCGATCGCGAGCCCGGCGGATTCGACGCCGTGATCGGGAACCCGCCGTGGGAGCGGATGAAGCTCCAGGAACGCGAGTTCTTCGCGCTCTCGGCGCCGCAGATCGCCACCGCATCCAACGCCGCGACCAGACGCCGACTCATCGCAGAGCTGGAGAAGTCAAACCCGGAGCTGTACGCCAGCTATCGGCAGGCCGGCGCCGAGGCCGAGGCCCAATACACACACTGCCGCACCTGCGGCGAGTACCCACTGACCGGCAAGGGCGACGTCAACACCTACTCCGTCTTCGCCGAGCTGGCGTCGCGCATTGTTTCGCCGAGGGGCCGGGTCGGACTGCTCGTTCCCAGCGGCATCGTGAGCGACAACACCACGCGTCATTTCTTCGGGATGCTCGCGGAGTCGAAGCGGCTTCATATTGTCTATGACTTCGAGAACAAGAGGCCATACTTCGAGGATGTCCACCGTTCATTCAAGTTCTGCATCCTCGGCTTCGGCGGCGCCGAGCAGACTCGGGAGGCGCCGGAGTTCGTCTTCTTCGCCCACGACATTGAAGAGCTTTCGGACGCGAAACGGCGCATTCCGCTCAGCGCCGCAGACATCGCGCTGATGAACCCGAATTCGGGCACCTGCCCCGTCTTTCGCACACGCCGCGACGCCGATCTGACGCGGGCCGTGTATCAGCGCGTGCCCGTGCTGATACGGAAGGATGGGAATCAGGTCACGAACTATTGGGGGATTCGGTTTCAGAGAATGTTCGATCAGACCAACGACGCCGAGCACTTCCAGACGCCGGATGATCTCAAATCGAAGCGGTATCGACTGGAAGGCAATCGGTACGTGAAGGGCAAACACGTTTTTCTGCCGCTTTATGAAGGCAAGATGGTGCAGTCGTATGACCATCGCGCATCGAGTGTCGAATTGCAGGAAGCAAACTGGATGCGGCAGGGACAGACAGTGCGGAGCACGGACGTTGAACATCAGGATTCTCAATATGTGCCGCTGCCGCGCTACTGGGTCGACCAAGGCGAGGCGCTTGAGCGCCTGGGATCCCTGCCGGTCGCCTTGCTGGGTTTCAAAGACATCACCAGTCCGACGAATCAGCGAACAATGATATCCAGCTTTGCACCCCTCGCGGGTTTCACGAACCACTTCGTGCTTGTCCGCACCGATGCTCCCGCTCGATCTTCCTGCTGCCTGTTGGCGAATTTCAATTCGTATATCTTTGATTTCATAGCTCGCCAGAAAATAGGTGGCGTGACACTGAATTTCTTTATCGTGGAGCAGCTCCCGGTCCTGCCACCCTTCAAGTATGACGAGCGCTGTCCGTGGTCGCCGAAGGAGACACTGCGCGACTGGATCAGCGAGCGTGTCCTGAAACTCACCTGCACAGCGATCGACATGCTCCCGCTCGCCGAGGCTGCGGACTTCACCGGCGGGGACGCCGAGGGTGGACGCCTGAATCGCTGGAAGAACCAGGAGCGTCCGGAACTGCTCGCTGACCTCGACGCCGCGTACTTCATCCTGTACGGAATTGAGCGCGAGGACGCGGAGTACATCCTGTCGACGTTCCGCGTCGCCGGCTCGCCCGCGCCGGGGCTCCCGGGCGTCAAGAGCATCGCGGAGCACACACTGGACGCGTATGACTGGCTGCGATCACAGTGCTTTTGAGCAGACCGGTGTGTTTTACGGGCACGGCCCCCAGCTTCCGAGCAATATCGCGAGGTCGGCGCTGCCGATCGAGCCGTCGCCGCTGAGGTCGGCCGGGCAGTCGGCGGGCGGGGTGTAGCCCGTGGGCGCACTCGGCTGGCCCGCGGCGTTCACCAGCACCTCGACCATCTGGCCGGGGGCGAGCTGAGGGGGCGCGACGAGAAGGCGGTCGTGCTCCCACATGATGACGGCGCCGACGAGGGAGTCGAACGTGACGACGGGCGCGCTGACGCCGAAGTTGGCGCCGAAGATCTCGACATGGCCGTTCGGGTGCGTGCTGAAGCCGGTGATGCGCGGCGGCTGGTAGGAGAGTGCGTCCTCGAGCGTGAACATCCCGCCGCCGGACTGGACGGCGACATCGAGATCGGCGCCCTCGCCTTCCGGGGCGATGACGACGATTCGTTGGGGCAGGACTTCGATGACGTCCGCGAGGGCGCCGCCGATGGTCACCGATGTGGCGCCGCCGAAGGCCTCGCCGAGGATGGCCATTTCGAGCGCGCCGATGGTGGGGATCATGGAGGGGATGACCGCTTCGATCGTCACTGCGGGGTCGGATGTGTAGGTGTACGACACCGCATTGCTGGTCTGCCCCGCGACTTGGACGACGATGCTGGTCGAGCCGGTGGATGCGCCCGCGGGCGTGACGGCCATGATCTGGGTGTGCGTGGTGGGGGGAAGGATGGTCGCCGCGACGCCGCCGATGAGGACGGTGGGGTTCAGGCCGAAGTTTGATCCCTGAATGGTGATCATCTGTCCACCATCGAGCGGGCCGGATGCAGGAGTCACTGAGTTAATCGAAGGCGGAAAGTAGCTGAAGGCGTTCGGAAGCGTGGCCGACTCGCCGCCGGATGTGACGACGACATCCAGATCGGCGCCCTCGCCGGGCGGCGTGAAGGCGGTGATCTGGTCGGGCTGGATGTCGTCGACCACGGCGCTGAAGCCGCCGATGGTCACTGTGCTGTCGGGGCCGAATCCGGCGCCCTGGATGATCAGTGGGTTTGAAGGGCCGCCGGCTGTCGGACCCGAATCGGGGACGATCTGCGAGATCGAGATGGTCGGATCGTAGGTGTAGGGCGCAGCATTGCTCGACTGGCCGGAGACGGTGACGACGACATCGACCGATCCGGACGCGGCGCCCTCCGGGGCGAGGACGGCGATCTGGCTGTGCGTCCATTGCTGCACGGTAGCGGCCGCGCCGCCGAACGTCACGACGCCGGAGACGCCGAAGTTGGAGCCGCTGATCTCCACGACATTACCTCCGGCGAGCGGGCCGGAGGAAGGAACGAGCGAGTTGATGGCAGGGGCGCCGTAGCTGAATACGCCTTCGAGCGTGGCCGTGTCGCCGGCGGAATTCACCACGACGTCGAGGTTCGCGCCCTGGCCGGCGGGAATGGTGACTTCCACGGCGTTGGCGGTGACGGTCGTGACCGGCGCTGACACGCCGCCGATGGTGACGGAGACCGGCGCGATGATGTCCTGCCCGGTGATTGTGGCGGGAACGTTGCCGACGGTGGGGGCGGTGTCGGGGGTGATTGAGAAGATGTCGAAGTCGCGCGTGTATTCGTAGGGGATCGTGTTGCTGCTCTGCGAGGCGACATTAACGGAGACATCCACGACGCCGGGGGGCGCGGTGGGGCGCAGCACAGTGATTAAGGTGTGCGTGGAGCTCTGCACGCTCGCCGCCTGTCCGCCGAAGGAGACGGTCGGGGTGAGGCCGAAGTTCTGACCAGAGATCGTGACCATCTGCGGCTCGTTGAACTGGCCGGAGGCGGGAGAGATCATTGCAATCGTGGGAGGGGGGTAGCTGAAGAGCTGGGGCGCGATGGCGCTCTTGCCGTCGACGAAGACGATCACCGGGAGATCGACACCCTGTCCCGCGGGGATGATGACGTCGAGCAGATTGGGCGCTGCCGTGACAACGGGCGCGGCGGCGCCGCCGATCGTGACCTGCGTCGCCCCTGCGCCGACGAAGCCCTCGCCGAGGATGGTCATCTGCCCGCCGCCGGCGGTGCTGTTGCCCTGGACGCTGAAGCTGTTGATGACCGGCTGGGCCGAGGCGAGCGGGGCGGCGGCGGCCATCGCGACGATGGCGAGGAGCATGCTGATGACGAAACTATGGGGCCTGGGGCAGGGGGGCCTGGAGCAGGTCATGGTTCACCTACGTTCGTTAATGAAGGATCGGCTTGGGAATTTTGCGGGCGGCGCCCGCGCACAGGAGGAGCGCACCATCCTCATCGGCATACACAGAATCGCAGGCCGACGCAAGAAAAAAAACGCACAGTCACGGCAGGAATCGGCCCGGAGCATGCTCTTGGCGGGCCTGCGGATTCTCGGTCGGCGTGTCGTGGTCAGAGCGAATCGAAGTCCGGCTCCGGCGCGCTCACCGCGTCTTCGCCCCACGGCAGTTCGAAGCGCCCGCGGGTGGTGCAGTAGGTGAGCCCGGCCATGCGTCCGACCGCGGCGAGCCGCGCGGGATCGACGCGATGGCGCTCATCAACAACACCATCGGCGGCGTGGATCCACACCACGCGCCCGATGACGATGTTTCCGGATCCAGGGGCGTTCGCATCGTCGGGTTCGAGGCGCACGATCTGAATCAGTTCGCACTCGAAGCTGAAGGGCGACTCGGCGACGCGGGGCGGGCGGATCTTTTCGCAGACAGCGGGCGTGAGGCCGGAGCGCTCGAACTCACTGACATCGGGCGGGTAATCCTCGGCGCAGATGGCCATGCGCCGGGCGATGGATTCGGAGACGATGTTGACGACGAACTGGCTCGTCTGCTCGATGTTGCGGAGCGTGTCCTTGTCGCCGCCGCCGGGCGTGGTGGTGGGGCAGAAAAGGAGCGAGAGCGGATTGGAGCTGACGCCGTTGAAGAAGGAGAAGGGCGCGAGGTTGTCGACGCCTTCGGGCGAGCGTGTGGAGACGAAGCCGATGGGGCGCGGCACGACGGCGCCGACGAGGAGCTTGTATCGCTCCTGGGGGGTGAGGGCGAGGGGGTCGATGTGCATGGAGGGAGTGTAGAGGGGTGGCCGCGGGGGGCGAGTTCATGTGGCGGAACGGCGGCCAGTCACGCCTGCCGGTGGAGCTTGTCGCCGCGCAACGGACGATTGATCGACTCGCAGGCGATCATCAGAACTTCTTGTGCGTCGCCCGCCCCGACGACTCCCGCAGGCCGAGGATCGACATCGCCATTTTCAGGTCGGCGGGCCGCGTCACCTTGAGGTTGCGCGGGTCGCCCTCGACCACCACCACCTGTTCGCCCAGGCGCTCGACCAGGCCGGCGTCGTCGGTGCTGGAGAGGTCTTTCTGGGCGTAGGCCCGCTGGAGCAATTCAAGCTCGAAGACCTGCGGCGTCTGCACGGCGACCAGTCGTTCGCGCGGGATGGTCTCCTCGACGGTGCGCAGCGTCACGCCCTCGCGCCCCGCCTCGCCGAGGATGGCGTCGAGCGGGTCGATGTCGCGGTCCTGTTTCGCCTCGGCGCTGACGCGCTTGAGGGTGTCGGCGACGTCGATGGCGGGGACGACGGCGGGGTATTTCGCCGCGGCTTCGAAGATGCGGTCCACCATCTCGATCGGGGCGCAAGGGCGGGCGGCGTCGTGAATGGCGACGTGGGCGCCGTCGTGGGGGACGAGTTCGAGAGCGTTCTTGACGGACTCCCAGCGGTGCTCCGCCCCGCCGCGGCAGATGGCGACGCCGAGCAGACCCAGCTTGTCGCCGTGGCGCTCGCGGAACTCATTGAATGCGTCGTCCTCTGCGGGGGCGGCGACGATGATGTGGGCCACATCGTCGCGCTTGACGAAGATCTCGACGGTGCGCTGCAGGAGCGGGCGCCCGGCCATGTCCTCATCGAGCTTACTGCGGCCCTGGAGCTCGGGAGCGCCCTCACCGTAGCGGCGGGAGGCGCCGGCGGCGGGAATGATCACGGTGAGCCTCATCATGCGGACATGGTACCGCGCGGGGGCGTGGATCCAATATCCGAGGAGTTGCGAGGGATGGAGCTCTCACCAGCTGGCGCGGCGCTCCAGAGGCTGGATTCGGAGCGGTCGTCGGGCGTCACGACTCACCCGCCTCGCCGGCCAACGGCCCCACCGACTCACCGACTCACCGACTCACCGACAGACTCTCGATTCCCCGCGGCGGCCGCCCTATGATGATGATGCGTCCCGGCATATCGGCGGCGTGATCTTTGACATAGCGGGGCCGACTGGTTTCGACCGGACATGTGAAGCGCAGTGTGGCGCGTCGCGGCGCACGCTGGCCGCGTTAACAAGCGTGCACACTTGATAACTGCCAACCCGCAGTTTGCTCTCGCAGCCTGATTACCAGGCAGCGCATCGCTCGCCCGACGCCCGATGGGGCGGGCGATGAAGACATCGGGCTACTTGCCGACGCGGCGCCTTCAGGCGTCGGCGGGGAAACAACTCTGGAGGCTGGGCCGAGGACTCCCTGTCGCCGGGGCAGCCGAGGCCGAGAATTAAACAGCGACTACACGCGTAGAGGCATTGCGCTGACTGTCTCGGGACGGGGGTTCGAATCCCCCCGGCTCCATTTCTTTCCGCTGCAGGGACTTGTGGAATTGTCTCGCAACTCGCGGATACTCCGCGAATTGCGCGACTCGTCCGCGCTTGCGGCGCATTCGTCGTTCTCCCCATTTCCGCCCGTTTCGTGCGCCTTCTGCTGCGCATTTCGCTGCGCGCTGCCCGCCATGCTCGCGGCCTTGTCGAGCAGTTCATCGGGCACCGCGTTGGCGTAGTGCCGCCCGCTCACCATGATGCTGTGGCCGATCCACTTGCTCACGGCGTATTGCGGGAAGGTCATCGCCCATTCTTTCTCACACGATGAGCGGAGCGTCTGCCACAGGCGCGACCATGGCTCAACACCCGCCCTCGCCCAGATCCGGCGCACCAGGCGGATGACCGCGCCCTTGCCGCCGATCGTGATCAGGCGCTCCTCGCCCTCCGAGCAATCGTCGAAGCGGGCGTGGAGCAGCGCCATGAGCCGCGGCGTGATCGGGACCACCCGCTGCTCGTGCCCTTCGTGGCGCTCCGTCTTCGGGCTCCGCACCGTCAGGCGCCCGCGTTCGAAGTCGACATCGGCCCAGGTCAGCAGATGTGATTCGCTCGGGACGCGGAGGCCTGCGTAGCGGGCCAGCCCAAAGAGCAGGCGCCACTCGGAATCCGGGCATGCGTCGATCACCCGCTCGATCTCCTCGGGCGTCACATAGCGCGTGTAGCGGCTCGCGGTCGGCCCTGACTTCAGCATCGTGAACGGATTCTCGGCAATGATCTTGCGGCGGACCGCCGCCGCGAGCATCGTCTTGGCGTTGCCGCTGTGCGTCTTGATCGCCGCCTCGCTCAAACCGAGGTCTTTGAGAAACCGCCGCCACGCCACAGCGTCTTCGTGGGTGATCTTCCGGAGCGGCGTGTCTTCGTTGAAGTGCGCGAGGAGCTTGACCTGTGTCTGCTTGAGCTTCCTCAGGCTCTCCGGCTTGAGGTCCGCCTCGCGCTCGCCGAGGTATTGCTTGATCCACGCGCTGATGGTCGCCCCAATGCGTTCCGACGCGAGCCCCACGGCCGCGAGCTTCTCGTAGAGCCGGTCGTCGATCGACGCGAGCCAGCGGGTCGTGTCGTCGCTGGGCGAGTGGCCGTGCAGCGCCGCCGAGGCGAGGTCCTCGACCTTCACCTTGAGCGCCTCTGCGTAGCGCCTTGGGACCTTGCCGAGCGTGATGTGCCGCGGCTCTCCGGCGGCGTTGACAAATGAGATGAACCGGCTGCCGTTTTTCCGCGTGGTGATGCTGGCCATTGGGGCGTGCCTCCGTGACTCCACTCAGCCGACTTCCGGCCGAACAATCAAGTCGCCTCCACATCCGCGGGCGCCGCGGCTGCTTCTGTTGACACTGACAGAACTGACGGAACCCCCGCTCCGGCCTCTCCACTGGACACACCGGGCTTGGAGGACGGGGTATTGTCGGATGGCGCTTCCGGATCCGTCGGAAAGAACGCGAGTGAAGGGCGGCCGCCCCTCGGCCCGGGCGGAATCTCTCTCCAGTGGCCTTCCCCGTCGCGCACGAAGGAGTCGAGTTCAGCCTTTGCGGCGGATGCTGTCCGGTGCGACCTCATCCGCTGCCATTCACGGACTGTGATCGAGTCGCCTTTCTGCCTGATTCGATCGAGCAGTATTCGCTGATTTCTCTGACATTCAGTTTCACGGAAGACCGCATAAACACGCAGCGCTTCGGCGGCGAACCAGCGCGACAGCCGCACGCCCGCCGCAATGCTTCCCTCGTCCACCCTGTCACGGTCCACGAGCGATGGGTCGTCCGTCGCCTCACGGACCAGGTGGATGATGAGCGCGAGTCGAGCGGCGTAGCCCTCGAGCTTGCTCCACGCGGCTGCTTCCTCGTCCACCAGGTTGATCTGCTCGACGCCGTGCTCATTGACGAATGAGATCCACGCTTCTTTTGCCTCCGGGGTGAGCCGCAGGGGGCGGGGAATCGGATCGTCATCCGTGTCGCTGTCCGGCTCGAGCTGGTGGAGGCGGTCGAAGAGGATCGCCACATCGCCTTCGAGCAGAGGGTCGACTTCCGCTTCGGTCCATTGCTTGGGCCGCCGCGAGGGGTAGGCGAGCAGCAGCCGGGCCAGCAGGCCGTTTTCGCGGTGTTGTTGACCCACAAGGCGCTGAAGAACCGACGGCTGAATGCCGCCCGCCATGGCCACCGCAGCACGGGGCACATAGATGGTGTTGCTGGTCTTGCGGTCGACGATCAGAGCATCGCCGTCGAACATCTGAAGCCAGCGGGCGACATCGTCTGCGCCGCCGCCGTTCTTGTACTGCCCGAAGGAGAACCAGCCCGACAGCTCATTCCGCAGCGTGAGCAGGCCGCGAGGATTCTCCTGGAGCAGCATGGCCAGCGCCTCGGTGGTGCAGTCCTCGATCCAGGTGCGCTGGCAGGACGGCTTCGCGGGCGCTTCCGGAGGATCCTCCGAGTTGTCGCTGCTCGAGGCTTTCTTCTTCCATGCGTTCATCGCAGCCTCATGACGGGCGCTCTCCTCCTCCCACGTCTTCAACGCTTCGGCATGCTCTTTCATGAGCTGGTGCTGCCGCGAGCGGACAGGTTTCACTGCGAGCTTGAAGGCGGGCGTTTTCTGTGTTCCGCTCTCACCCACGATGGCCGTCCAGAGGATCGCCGGCTCGGTCCAGCCGCGCTTGAGCATGATGCAGCGCGCGTTGCCGATTGCTCCAGCGAGAGCGGAGAGCATCGGCAGCGCGACAAAGGACGGCTCGCACCCGATCGCAGCGGCGCCTGCTGCAACGAGCGATCGCACGGGCTCCGGAATCGCATCCACAGGGAATGGTTTGAACCGTGGCGGCGAGTTGGGACGGATCGGCTGGCTGCGGGAGACGAGCGACTCGATCTCAAGTCGGATGTCCTCGTCGGAGCGTGAATCGCGCTCCTCAATGAAATCGGCCATGTCGCCGCCGAATGGGATGCCGGGCCACAGGTCGGCAAGGTAGGCGACTCGAACCGACCTGGCGCCCGCACCGAGCACGAGATCGACCACGTTGTCGGCGTAGTTCTCACCGGATTCGTCGTTGTCGGGGAGGATCACGACGTCCTTCCCGGCGAGGGGAGACCAATCACTTTTCGCGGCGCCGCACGCGCCGCCGGCGCTTGTGGTCGCAACCATGCCGCAGACGATCGCCGCATCAGCCGCCTTTTCACCCTCGCACACGTACACCCGCTCGTCGTCCGCAATCGCGGCCAGGTTGTAGAGCGGCCGCGGCGTGGGCATGGCTGTCAGGGCCCACGCGTCACCGATGCGCGAGAGCGGCAGGATGTCCTTGGCGCCGGCGTCCTTGTCCCAGCGCAGTACGATCCCCGCGGGCTCGCCTTGCGCGGCGAGATAGATCCATTTCGAGGATGGAACGCCCTTGCTTCTGGAGAGATCGGCGATCGCAGCGTCGATGCTCGGCCACGTCCGTCGCGGGGCTGGACGCGGTCGAGCGTTTCTGTCCGCCTGAGTCGCGAAGAGATCGCTCTCCTTCAGGCCAATCGCTGCGACGATGTCCGGAAAGGCACATCCGGCGTGGCACTTCAGCAGCGCCCGCCCATCGTCGCCAGTGCTGATGCTGAGGCTCGGCTTGCGATCGTCGTGCGCGGGGCATCGGGCGGACCAGCCTTGCCCACTTCGGTTCGGCTTGCACCCGGCCTGCCGCAGAGCGGCGATTACGGTCTCGATGGGATTGTTCATCGCCCACCTCCGTTCTCGCTGTGCTTTGCGTTCTCAATGAATCCCCGCAGGTCGGCGGGGTCAATGCGGACATTGCGTCCGAAGCGCACGGCGGGGAGCCTGCCGGCGTGGACGAGCGACCAGATGGTGCGCTCGGTGACGCC
Organism: Phycisphaeraceae bacterium; assembly: GCA_007693965.1. GTDB lineage: Bacteria > Planctomycetota > Phycisphaerae > Phycisphaerales > UBA1924 > RECQ01. The sequence continues at coordinate 43,551 of RECQ01000034.1, forward strand.
GAGCACCTTCGCCGCCTCGCGGTAGGTGAGCAGGGGCTGAAAGTCGGCGGCGCTGTTGGCGGGTGTGTTCACGCGTCACCGCCTTCCGCACGCTCGGCCTTGGCCCGCTCGGCGAGAGCGGCCGCAACGGTCGGC
>RECQ01000011.1 GCA_007693965.1 Phycisphaeraceae bacterium
TCCATTCCCCCCTGCTTACGTCACTCATTCATATCGAAATTGCCAACTACCCCCCAGTCAAGATCACCCTCTCACCCACTCACCCACTCACCCACTCACCGCTCACCCCTTCACCGCCGCCAGCAATTCCCGCGGCCGCTTCCTCGACACCGCGATCGCCGCCGGCGCCGCCGCCGCCAGCGTCAGCGTGATCAGGATGCCCCACCCCGCCGCGATCGGAATCACCGGCGGCCGCAGCGACAGCTCCAGCCCCGCCAGCTCGCGATAGAGCAGCAGCCCCGTCCAGCTTCCCTGTACGCCCAGCACGGTGCCCACGACGCACGCCGCCAGCGCGATCAGCGCCGTCTCGCCGATCACCATCCGCGACAGCAGCGTCCCGTCCGCGCCCACCGCCCGCAGCACGCCGAACTCGAACCTTCGCGCATCGATGCTCGCCACCACGATGTTCCCCACACCGAAGCACGCGATCACGATCGCCGCCACCGCAACCCACGACATGATTCGCATCGAGTTCCGCCCGATCCGCGTGATCTGTCCCTTGATCTCCCGCCCCGATCCCGCTGTCAGCAGCGTCGGCCCCAGCGCCCGCCGGATCGCAGCCAGCGCCTCCTCGTCGCCGATGTCTTCCGAAAGATCGATCTGCACAAGCTGAATCGCATCGTTCCCGAACAGCCGCACCATGTCCTGGCGCGTCCCGAAGACAGCGTGCAGCGATTGCTCCTGCCGCTCGGCGCCGATGTCGAAATACCGGCTCACAAGCTCAAGCCCTGGCGAGCCCACCACGCCCACGATCTCGAAATCGTGCGTCACGCCCCGGTGGGTGATCGGGAATGTGTCGCCGACGCCCAGCTCGCGCGCCACCTTGAACTCGCGCGCGATCATGATCGCCCCGCCCCGGTGCAGCTTCGCGATCGCCGCCTCCGGATCCCCCTCGATCCACTCGATCCGCGTCATGCGGAAGAACGGCTCCGGCTCGAAGGCGATGAACGTCGTCCCGATCGGGCGCAGGGCCCGCACGCCGAACGACTCGTCCTCCACGCGCATCAGCGTGATGGCGCACGTGTCCACCACGAAGGGCAACGCATCGATGCTCCGCCGCTGCTCCGCGCTCAGCCCCGTGATCCCGTGCACGAACGCGTCGGGGAATGCGATGCCGCCCACCCAGTCGCGCAGCACCGCCGAGCCCTCCGTCCAGATCACCACCATCAGCGCCAGCCCCGCCATCAGCGAGCCCGCCGTGAACCCGTGCCGGAAGGGCGTCGCCCGCGCCGCCTGCGTCAGCACGCCCGGCGGCAGCCGCAGCAGCCACGTCATCGCCGGCCCAAGCGTTCGCGACACCAGCATCGACACCGGCGTCGCCATCAGGAAATACCCCACGAACATCAGCGGCGCCCCGATGAGCGCGTGCAGCCAGAAGATCGTCTGCCCGTCGTTCGGCGCCGAGACGATCGCGACCTGCGCCGCCGCCATCGCCAGGCCGAGACACCCCGCGATCACGATGTGCCGCCGCAGCGTCGGCCGCGCCCGCACCGACAGCGCATCCAGCGGCGAAGTCCGCGACGCCGAGAACGCCGGCCACACCGACGCGAGCAGCCCCGCCCCGATCGCCCCCGCCGCCGCCAGCCCCATACCGCCCCACGCGATCCGCAGCCCCGATGTGAGCTGCTCGCTGAAGATGATCGAGGCGATCCACGCCAGCCCCACGCCGAAGGGCAGCCCCGCCAGGGCGCCCATCGCGCCGATCATCAACCCGACGAAGAGCTGCGACCCCGCGATCTGCCCCCGCGATCCACCCAGGCAGCGCACGATCGCCAGCTCGCGCTGCCGCTCCTGCACGTTCGTCGTCATCCCAGTCAGGATGATGAACCCCGCCGCCATGAACGCCAGCGCCGACACCAGCGTCAGCCCGATGTTGCTCGATCGCAGGTTCCGATCCAGCCCCGAGCTGATGCGCACCGTGGGGTTGAACGCCAGCGACTCCGGCGCCTCCTGCTGCATGCGCTCCGCGAATTCCTCGGCGTCGACGCCGCGCTCCAGCACGAGCCCGACTTCGCGCACACGCCCGCGCTCGCCGGTGATCGTCGCCAGTGTCTCCCTCGTCAGCGTCGCCTCCGGCCTCGTGTACGCCCCCAGCGGCGGCGGCGCGTTGAGACCCACCACGACCAGCCGGATCGGGTCGCCGAAACGCTGCACATCCAGCTCGTCTCCGACGACGACCTGCAGCTCTTCCGCCAGGCGCACATCGAGCGCGATCTCGCCGTCCGCGCGCACCTCGCGCCCCTCGATGAGAGCGGGGGGGCGCAGCTCGTACTCCACCTCCGGGTCGATCCCGATCCCCGCCGCCACCGCAGTCGCGCTCGCCAGCACGTTCATCAGCGGCACGGCCCCACGCGACCGCCCTGCGGCGAGCCGCACACCCGGCCACGCCCGGGCCCGCTCGATCATCGCCTCGTCGAACGCCCGCCCGCCCACGTGCTCGATGTTCACATCCGCCGCGCCCACCGCGGCGTGGACGCGCTGCTGCATCGTCGCGTTCACCGACGCCACACCGCAGGCGACGACCACCACCAGCCCCGTCGCCAGCGCCACCGCCGCGACAAGAAGTCCGGTGCGAAGCCGCCTACCCGACAAGCTGCTGGTAGCGAGTCGCCAGGGCGCTGACATCGAGTCCTTCCGTCTCCATCTCGCCCGTGACACGTCCGTCGCTGAGGATGAACACCCGCCGGCAATGGGCCGCCGCCGCGGGTTCGTGCGTCACCATCAGCACCGTCAACTCGTGCTCCCGCGTGATCTCGCCGAGCAGCCTCCACAGTTCTTCGCTCGATCGTGAGTCCAGATTCCCCGTCGGCTCATCCGCGAACAGCACCCGCGGCGAAAAGAACAGGGCCCGCGCGATCGCCACCCGCTGCTGTTCGCCACCCGACAGCGCATCGGGGCGGTGATCGGTCCGGTCGCCCAGCCCCAGCGTCTCCAGCAGCTCCGAACTCCGCTCGCGCCGCCACGCCGGCGCCTCGCCCGCCAGCACCCCCGGCAGCTCGACATTCTCCCGCGCCGTCATGGTGGGAATCAGGTTGAACTGCTGGAAGACGATGCCGATCTCACGCCTCCGGAACCGCGTCAGCTCCTTTTCATCCAGCGTGTCAATACGTCGGCCGGCGACGTGGATTTCACCTTTGTCCGGGGCGTCTAGGGCCGCGAGCAGGTGCAGCAGAGTCGATTTTCCGCTCCCCGAAGCGCCCATGACGCCGTAGAAGCCCGGCGCATCGATCTCCAGATCGGCGCCGCGCAGCGCTTCAACGAAGCGGGCGCCGATGCGATAGCTCTTGTGGACGTCCTTGCAGCGGATCATGCGTCTGGTGCGACGATCGACGCCGCTTGCTCTCCTGTCGGCGCCGGCGTCGCGCACGCGGGTATACCGCAGCGGGGATTTTCGGATTCAGCGGCGGCGAATTTCAGCACGCGCCGTGGGCCTTGTCGTAGGCCTCGTGGTCCATGAGCTTGTCCAGCCGGGACGTGTCCTCGACCTGGATCCGGACAAGCCAGCCCTCCTCGTACGCATCGCGATTGAGGATCGACGGGTCCTCCTGGACCTTCGGGTTCACCTCGATGATTTTTCCGCCCACGGAGGAATAGATCTCGCTGGTGGCCTTCACGGATTCGACCTCGCCCACCTCGCCTCCGGGCTCGACCACGGTCCCCACGGGCTTCATCTCCACGTAGGTGATGTCCGTCAGCTCGTCGACGGCGAATTTGGAGACGCCGAGGGTGACGATGTCGCCGCTGAGCTTGTGCCATTCGTGGGAGTCGGAGTACTTGCGATCTGCGGGGCTGGACATGGAGGGGCTCCGGAGTCTGTTGACGGGGAAGAGGAGGCATGGGGGTCGAACGGGCAATGCTAGCCGTGGGGAGCCGCCCTGCAAGGCGTCGCCGCCGGCCCTGGCCCTCGGCGGATGCCGCGGCGATGGTGGACCGCCGCCGGACGCCCGCTTCGGTTTCATGATCGCCCCCCGCTCGCTAGATTGCCCCTCGCCCATGCTCCTCATCCTCTCCGCAAGCTCATTCCGGAAGTCGATCAACTCCAAACGCGGCGGCGTCGATCTGCTCGATCTTCCCCGGATGGCGCACGAGGAGTTCGGATTTCGCGGCCTGCTCATCCCCACCGACGTCCTCGTCGGCGCCGACATGGAGCGGCTGGATCGTGTCCGTGAGAGCGCGGACAAGTCCGCCTGCCCGTATCTCTTTCTCGTCGAGACCGATGTCCACCCCATCGGACATCCCAACGAGGACCGGGCGCTCGCCTCGAAACAGCGCATCGAGCGCGTGCTGACGGCCGCGAGCCGCCTGGGATGCAGCTCCGCCGGCATCTCCATAGCAGGGGCGGATACCGACGCTGCGATGGCCCTCGCCGTGGAGCGACTCAAGCCGCTGGCCTCCCGCGCCGAGCAGTTGGATCTCAACCTGCTCATCCGCCCCAGCCCCGGATTGACGGAGACGCCCGAGCGGATGTCGGACCTCATCAAACTTGTGGGTGGGTTTCGCCTTGGCTCCTTGCCGGATTTCGAAGCCGCCGCGGGCTCCGGCGATGCCCACGACTACCTCCGGCGACTGGCGCCCTACGCGCCGGTGGTGCTGGCGTCCTCGACGGAGTTCAACGCAGAGGGTCTGCACACGCCCTACGACCTGCAGTCGTGCGCGCAGGCGCTGGTGAGCATCGGTTTCGACGGCGCTGTCGCAGTCGAATACCGGGGCGAGGGCGCAAATACGTCCGGGGCGACGCCTGGGGACGATTCCGGGATCTCCGAAGGCATCATGATGACGAGGCTCGCCATCGAACCAACACTCCTCGGAACAGAAGAATGAACACAGGGACACGTGCAGAAAGCGCCGCCTCCGGTCAGATCACAAGATCGCGTGTATCCTCCGCTGTTGTGAGCAGCGTCGCGCCCGACAAGACGGAGGCTCCCGCAAGCGATCACCTGATCGTGACCATCGACGGGCCCGCGGGAACAGGAAAATCCTCCGTCGGGCGGATCCTGGCCCAGCGGCTCGGCCTCGAGTTTCTCGACACCGGGGCCATGTACCGGGCGGCGACCGCACTCGCCATCGACAACAAGCTGGATCTCGATGACGACGAGGCCATCGCCGACCTCGCCCGTCGGGCCGATCTGCATTTCGACTGGCGCGCCGATCCACCCACGCTCCTCGCCTTCATGAAGCCGTACGACCATCGACTGCGCGACCCGGATGTCGCCGCCTCCGTCTCCACCGTCTCCGCCATGGCGCCGCTGCGTGAGGCCCTGGTGCGCAAGCAGCGCATCATCGGCGCCCAGCACCCCAGGCTCGTCACCGAGGGGCGCGACCAGGGCTCGGTCGTCTTTCCCGATGCGTGCGTGAAGTTTTATCTCGACGCCTCCGTGCGGGTTCGCGCCGAACGCCGTCTCGAACAGCTCCGCGAGCTGGGACGCGCTGCCTCGCTGGAAGAGATCGAGCGCGAGCAGATCGAGCGTGACCACCGCGACATGAACCGGGATGTCGGCCCACTGCGTTGCCCGGATGATGCGATCGTGCTTGACACATCGAACCTCAGTTTCGATGAAGTCGTCGATCAGCTGGAGCGCATGGTCCGCAACGCCCTGGCCGCAGCTCGGTCCGGGTCAAGATCAGACGGAGGCGCACGCTGAACGCCGGGGATTCCAAACCAGCGGCGGCGCGTCTTGTTCAGCGATTCTTCTTCCTCATCTGCTGGATCTTCACCGGTGCGTTCTTCACGCTTGTCTACCGCTACCGGCGCCTGCATTCCCATCGCCTTCCCCGCCGCGGCGCCTGCCTGATCATCGCCAACCACCAGTCCTACCTCGATCCGCCTCTCATCGGCCTCACGACACTGCGTCCGCTGCACTACCTGGCGCGAATCGGCCTCTTCGAGAGCGCGGCCTTCGCATGGCTCATCCGCGCCCTCAACGCCGTCCCCATCCGGGAAACCGGCAGCGACGCCAAGGCCATGCGCGAAGTCCTCAAGCGGCTGGAGAATGGCGCTTCCGTCGTTCTCTTCCCCGAGGGCGCCCGCACCCACGACGGCGCCATCCGGCCATTCAAACGCGGCATCGGGCTCATCGTGAAGAAATCGAAGTGCCCCGTCGTCCCCATGGCCATCGAGGGCGCCTACGACGCCTGGCCGCGTCGTATGGGCCGTCCGCGCTTCTTCGGCTGTCGCCTGGCGGCGGCCGTCGGCGAGCCCATTCCCCACGACGAACTCATGCGCGACGGTCCCGATGCGGCGCTGCAGCGCCTGCGCGACGAGGTCGAACGCCTCCGCGCCGAACTGGCGCCGGTCGTGAAGCGCAAGGTCTGACGAGTGCTCCGCAATTCGTCCGCTACGCCGCCGTCATGGCGCCGACGGACAAACCCAGGAAATTCGCCAGCATCCGCGGCCCTTCCACAGTCAGGAAGCTCTCCGGGTGGAACTGCACGCCATCCAGCGGCGCCGGCCCTTCGCTCTGCCCCCAGACCCGCCGCAGCCCCATGACCACCTCGGCCGTGACGCCGTCTTCGAACGTGTCCGTGGTCCACGCCGACACTTCCCACCCCTCGGCGGGCACCGTGTCTCGCAGCACCACCAGGCTGTGATACCTGGTGGCGATGAAGGGATTGGACAATCCCGCGTAGATCCCGCGTCCGTCGTGGTGGATCATGCTCGTCTTGCCGTGCATGAGCCTGCTGTGCCGCGTCACGGTCATGCCGTGCGAGAAACCGATGCACTGGTGCCCCAGGCACACGCCGAGCACCGGGATCCGACCCGCGAAGCGCGAGATGATGTCGTTGGACACACCCGCCTCCAGCGGCGTGCACGGCCCCGGCGAGATGATGACGTGCGAAGGCCCCATCGCCTCCGCGGCGTCCGGCGTGATCAGATCATTACGCACCACCTCGATGTCCAGCGCGGGATCGAGCTCGCCGATCCGCTGCACAAGGTTCCAGGTGAAGCTGTCGTAATTATCAAGCAGCAGGATCACGAGTCGTCACTCCAACCGGCGCATGGGAAACATCCACCCGGCAATTCGTCAGGAGTGTAGAAAGATCCCCCTCCCACCGGAACATAGACGCCCACGAACACCCTCAACCCTTTGCCCGATTGGCAATTTGGCCATTTGGCGTTTTGGCGCTTTGCTCCACCCCTTCAAGCAGCCAGCGTGCCCGCCACCCCGTCCTGCGTCACCAGGAAGAGGCTCGACGTGATCGGGTAGGGCAGGCGCCGGTAGTCCTTGGCCACCCGGTCCTGCAGCCGGTTCACAAACTGCTCAGGGTCGCAGGAGAGGGCGAGGAACATATCCCGGGCCGGGGTCGCGACCAGGAAGTCGCCGCCGAGCTCGGGGGCCAGTCGCTGGTGCAGACCCGAGAGCAGCAGCCGGGCGGCGTCGTAGCCGTCCTGCTGCGACAGGATCGCAGCCTTGCCGCCCTCCTGCGACTCGACGATCTGCAGCTCCAGCTCCGGCGAATACCGCTGCAGGTTTTCCCGCGCCATCTCATCGAGCTGCTCGGCGTCCAGCTCCCAGCGGATCATCTGCTCGGTCGTGATGCTCACCGTCATGTGCGGCAGATCAATCACGAAGAGCACGACCGTGTTGTTCACATACGGCACGTGCGCGACCTGTTCCCGCGTCAGCCGTCCGAAGATCGACTCGTGGTGGATCCGCGGCATGATCATCGGCTGCGCGATCTCCAGCGGAAGCGAATCAAGCCCGAGCGAATCGCCGGCGAAGAGATGATCGAGGTACTGCTCGACGATCTCCGCGCCGCGCTCCGGAGAGTGAGCCACGAGGCGATAGAGGTTGTCCAGATCGAGGCGCCGTCCATTGACCAGCGCCTCGCTCGGCCCGACCAGCTCCACCTCGTAATCCGGGTGCGACCGACGCAGCATCTCGACAACCTGCTCGGCGAAGGCTTCGGGTTCTCTGGGCATCTTGGCCATGTGATCAACCTCGCAACCGGGGCGCTGTCACGCTCGCGCCCGAATCCCTTCTATCGACCGCTTCACACGCCTTGTGCAAGTCGCGGCGTGCGAAAGACCCGCTTGTTTCCCACCATGATTCTAGGAGTCCGGGAATCCGCAGACGAAACCGCCTCCCACGTCGCCGCGCGAGCCCGCGCCGGCGGCGTCGGTACACTTTTCCCCATGAACGCCACATGCCCCGTCGGGGACATCATCATCGGCGCCGGGCGCCCGCTCACGATTATCGGAGGGCCGTGCCTCCTAGAATCCGAATCGCTCGCAATGGAGGTCGGCGTCGCCCTCCGCGACGCCTGCCGGGCCGCCGGCTTGCAATACATCTTCAAGGCCAGCTTCGACAAGGCGAACCGGTCCAGCATCGCCTCCGCCCGCGGCCCGGGACTCGCCGACGGCGTCGCGATGCTCGGCGCACTCCGCGAACGCCTCGGTGTTCCCGTCACCACCGACATTCATGAGCCCGCCCAGGCGCCGTCCATCGCGGAAGCAGTCGACCTCATCCAGATCCCCGCATTTCTCTGCCGCCAGACCGACCTGCTCATCGGCGCCGGTCAGGCCGCCGCGGCGCATGGCCGGGCCGTCAATGTCAAGAAGGGGCAGTTCCTCTCCCCGCGTGAAATGGGCGGCGCCTGCCGCAAGCTCCTTGAGAGCGGTTGCGAGCGGATCATCCTCACCGAGCGGGGCACGTTCTTCGGATACCACCGGCTGGTGAACGACTTCCTGGGCTTCGGCGACCTGATGGAGCTCCAGATAGAAGGCGCCGGGCCCGCGGGTGGTCAGATGGCCGGGCCCTGGCCCGTCTGCTTCGACTGCACCCACTCCACCCAGCTCCCCGGCGCCGGGGAGACCACCGGCGGCAGGCCCGAGCGGTCGTCCCTGCTGGCCCGTGCGGCCGTGGCGGCCGGCGCCCACGCCGTCTTCATGGAATGCCATCCCGACCCCGCCTCGGCCCACAGCGACGCCTCAACCATGCTCCCCCTGAAGCAGGCTCTGGCGCTCGTTGAGACGCTGGCGAGGGTGCGCCGGGCGGTGGCGATGGAGGCGTGATCTCCGAAATCGCATTGCCTGATCTGATTGACCCTCGCGCATCGTGTTTCCTATCCTCTTGACAAGAATGAAGTGCGACCATTGTGACAACGAGGCGACCGTCCACGAGGTCACGGTTGAGAAGGGCAAGAAGCTCGAGAAGCATCTGTGCGAGCATTGCGCGCAGGAGCAGGGCCTCGCCGTCAAGAGCCACACCTCGATCAACGCGCTTCTCACCAAGTACGTCATGTCCTCGGCATCCTCGCAGCAGGAGGCGGTCCGCGTCTGCTGTGAAGGGTGCGGCATGGACTACGCGGAGTTCCGCCAGCACGGCCTGCTCGGTTGTCCGGAATGCTACAGCTCTTTCGAGGAGCAGATCGGACCGCTGCTGGAGCGCGCCCACGAAGGCGGGACGCATCACATCGGCAAGACGCCCCGGCGCTCCGGCGGCTCCGTCGATCGCCAGCACATGCTCGCCGGTCTGCGCAGGCAGTTGAGCGAAGCTGTCGCCGCCGAGCACTACGAACGCGCCGCCGAGCTGCGCGACGCCATGCGGTCCATGGGGCATGAGCAGGACGCCGGGGATGACGATGGCGGCGTCGGCAGAGCCCGGGCCCGCTCCGAGGACGACGCATGACTTCCCCAACGGAAGGCCCCGGCGACATCGGCGCCGAATGGCTGCGCACCGCCGGCCCGGACTCCGACGTGGTCATGTCCTCGCGCGTGCGGCTGGCGCGCAACCTCGCGGGTTTTCCCTTCCTCCCCAAGGCTTCACGCGAAGACCGGCGCCAGATCCTCGACATCGCCCGGCGCAACGTTCTCGACGCCGCGCTCGCCAAGCAGGTGATGTGGGTGGACCTTGCGGATTCACCCACGCTCGAGCGACAGGTTCTCGTCGAGCGCCACCTCATCTCACGCCAGCACGCCAAGGGCGATGAGCCGCGCGCTGTCGCAGTCTCCTCGCCAGATGAGCGTCTGGCCATCATGGTCAATGAAGAGGATCACATGCGCATCCAGGTGATGCGCAGCGGCCTCGCCCTGAGTGAGGCCTTCGATCACATCGACAGCGTGGACGACAGCATCGAATCCAGGCTGGAATACGCCTTCAGCCCGCGATTCGGCTTCCTCACCGCCTGCCCCACCAACGTCGGAACCGGAATTCGCGTCTCCGTCATGCTGCATCTGCCCGGGCTCAAGCTCGCAGGCGAGATCGACAAGGTGCGCCGGGCGGCCAAGGGAATGTCGCTCGCCGTTCGCGGCTTCTACGGCGAAGGCTCCGACGCCGTCGGCGATATTTACCAGATCAGCAACCAGACCACCCTCGGCCGCACCGAACGGCAGGTGCTCGATGATTTCGAACGTCAGATCATCCCCAAGGTGATCGAATATGAGCGCCACGCTCGGCGCACGCTGATCCAGATGCGGCGCACACTCGTTGAGGATCGAACCCATCGGGCCCTGGGCGCCCTGCGATCGGCCCGACTGCTCGCCGCGGACGAAGCGCTGCAGTTGCTCAGCCTCGTGCGGCTGGGCCTGATGCTCAATCTCTTCAGCTCTGACGGGCCGGAGCTTGCGGATGTCTCCCGGCTCATGCTGCTCACGCAGCCCGCGCACCTTCAGAAGGCGATCGGTCGCACGCTCGATCAGGCCCAGCGACGGATCGCCCGCGCCGACCTGGTGCGGGCCGAAATCGACCGCGGGCGCCGCTGAGCAGGGCTGTCTCCGGAACGGATGGCGCCAGTGCAATCGACCACAATCGCATCTGCCCACCATCACTCGAACCCGCCGCAGGGAGAGCCATTTGTCTGGCCCCCAGCGCCGCGGCGGCTTGAAGCTGGCGCGCCGACACCGGCGCCGATGATGACGCCGGCGCCCGCCCCCGAGTCGACGCCCCGCTGGTCCGCCTGCATCGAGTCATTCGAGCGGACATGGCTCACGCCCGTTGCCGAACCGCTCGCCCGGCGCATGCGCAGCGCCGGATGGACACCGGACACTTTTGACGTGTACTGCAATCGCTGCGGCGGAAATGTCGGCCCGCACGAGGCCGATGAGTTCGGCTGCGCCGCGTGCGCTTCCCGCAGGCTTCCGTGGTCGCGTTTTCTCCGTCTCGGCGTGTATGAATCGCCTCTCGATGCGTGGGTGAAGGAGGTCAAATTCAGTCGGTTTCGCTCGCTCGGCGTCGACCTCGGGCGTCTGCTCGGCGAGCGATTGCGCGATGCGGGAGCGCTGGCGCCGGCGCCGGAGCGGGTGGTGGTGACGCCGGTTCCCAGCTCATTTCGAAGGCGCATGTCGCGGGGCGTGGATCACGCCCTGGTCATCGCCCGCGGCGTGTCGAGGGAGCTGCAGATTCCGATTGTTCCCGCCCTGCGAACCCGCCACCGGCCCAGCCAGCGGGCGGTCACGGTCTCCCAACGCCGCAGGAACGCGGCTGGGGCGTTTCAACTGCGGCGGGGGGTCGATCTGTCGGGCTGGACGGTGCTGCTGGTGGACGATGTGCGGACCAGCGGCGCCACACTGGCGGCCGCAGCCCGGGCCCTGCGATCAGGCGCCGCCGGCAGGCCAAAATCGCAGCGACCGGTCGTGTGGGCGGCGGCGCTGGCGACGACCGAGGAGGGGGGCCGGGTGCGAGGCCATGAGGGGGGTGGGGATGGGGCGATGGCCGGAGGTTTGGCGACGGGGGGTATGGCGGGATGGTGAAGAAAGTTGAATCTGGGAGGCTTGGCGACTTGACATCGGTGAAGAGAGTGTTACTGTTGTCTCCCTGCCCAACGGAAACGCTGGTGCATGCGGCTGTCGCATCGGAACAGCCGGACCCTCTTTGACAAGTAAACAGTTGGGAAGGCAGCGAGAATGTGCGGTGCCGACAGCGCGCACGCGTATATCCCCTGGCCGGGGATCGTCGGCATCGGATACTAAAATCTGGCTGCGGAGCGTCACAGCGCTCCGCGCCGGGCATTCTCGTGCCTTTGTATAGAATGTCTGGCCAACCACCGGTCTTAGCCGACCGGTGGCCCACGAGAGGGGATCCCCGTCTCCTGTCGTGGGGTGACCGACGGCCCGCAGCGATGCGGGTCGGAACAGGTCAACCCTTCAAGTGAACCATATCCGCTTCGGCGGATCACTGAAAAACAATTGAAGAGTTTGATCCTGGCTCAGATTGAACGCTGGCGGCATGGCTAAAGCA
>RECQ01000044.1 GCA_007693965.1 Phycisphaeraceae bacterium
AACTCAGGATTGCTCAGAAAATCACTTGACATCAACACAGCCGCTCTGTGGTGATGCGCCCCGATGCGGTTTCCCCGGCGCCCGGCTACCCTTCTCGTGTGAGCGAAATCCTCGCCGACATGCCGCCCGCCGTCGTCGCCCGTCTGGACGACCTCGCCGCCCGGCGCGACGCCCTGGCGGCGAGGCTCTCCGACCCCGAAGTTCTCACCGACCACCGCGCCGTGCGCGACCTTTCTATTAAGAAGGCCGCCCTCGACGACACCGTCGACCGCTACCGGCGCCTGCAGTCCCTCGAAACCGAGGCCGCCGAGCTGCGCGAGGCGGTCCGCGGCGGCGACGACCCCGAGCTCGCCCAGCTCGCCCGCGAGGAGCTGCCCAAACTCGAAGCCCAGGCCCGCGCCCTGGCCGAGGCCCTGCTCGAATCGCTCGTCACCGCCGACGATCGCGCTATCGGCTCTGTCATCCTCGAAATCCGCGCCGGCGTCGGCGGCGACGAGGCCGCCCTGTGGGCCGGCGACCTGCTCACCATGTACCAGCGCCTCGCCGAGGCCCGCGGCTGGAGCTTCGAGATGATGGAGCTGCACGGTTCGGTCTCCCACGCCGCGGGAGGAGGCGTGAAGCACGCCGTCATCAACATCGCCGGTGAGGGCGCCTGGTCCGACCTGGCCCACGAGGCCGGCGTCCACTGCGTGAAGCGCGTGCCCGCCACCGAGACGCAGGGGCGCATCCACACCAGCACCGCCACCATCGCCGCACTGCCCGAGCCCGAGGAAGTCGACCTCAAGATCGACCCCGCCGACGTCACCGAGCACATCACCACCGCCCAGGGCCCCGGCGGCCAGAACGTGAACAAGGTGGCGACCGCCGTCCACCTCATCCACGAGCCCACCGGCGTCGAGGTGCGCATGCAGGAGAGCAAGAGCCAGCGCCAGAACAAGGAAAAAGCCTGGCGCCTGCTCCGCGCCCGCCTCTACGAGCTGGAGATGGAAAAACAACGCGCCCAGCGCGACCAGGCCCGCAGCGCCCAGATCGGCGCCGCCGGCAGAAGCGAACGCATCCGCACCTACCGCTACAAGGAAAACATCGCCGTCGACCACCGGCTGAACGAAAGCTTCAGCCTGCAGTCACTGCTGGCGGGGGAGATGGGGGACTTGATGGAGGCCCTGCGGCGGCGCGAGGTGGCGGAGCGGTTGGAGCGGTTGTGAATGCAGCGGATCACGCGTAACGATATTTGCGGATGGTCTGACCTAAAGTATCCAATTCGGGTGCCACGCCCAGCGAGGTCTTCCGAGTCGGGCGTGCGAACGTGGACAGCGCCTTGCGTCAACATGTGCGCACGAAAGAACGATCGAGCATCACCGGAAGTTTCGGCGCGCCCCTCGCGAATCCACGCCCGACTCCCTCCGGTCGCTGGGCGTGCCACCCGCCGAGCAGCTGGATAGTCTCTCATCCAAAATATGCGAGAATCTGAACCCCACCCGGCCCCACGGCCGGACAACACTGGAGAGGAAAGAGCGATCATGCGAACACAACGATTCAAAACCGGGCAGGCGGCGCTTCTCGTGGCGATCATCTTCGCAGCGGCGGCGAGCGTCGCCGGACTCGGCCGCCACGCCGGCGTCGCGAACGCCAACCAGCCCGCCGCGGGCGCCGACATCACCTCGTACGCCATCGGCTACGACGTCGCCCGCGACGCCCTGGCCGTCCTCGAGTCGGAGGGCGTGACCTTCGACGCCGAGAGCATGGTCCGCGGCTTCCGCGACGCCCTCGCGAAGCGCGACGCCCGGTTCAGCGACATCGACATGGAGGCCGCACTCACGCGGCTGGAGCGCGAGGTCTCCACCCGCCTCGCCGAAGAGCGCGTGAAGGAGGACCCCGTCTTCCGCGCCCTGGCGGAAGAGAACGCGCGCAAGTCCGGGGCGCTCCTGCAGCGTTTCAGCCAGCGCGAGGGCGCCGAATCCATCGGCGCCGGCGTCTGGCGCATCGTGATGAACGCCGGCGAAGGCCCGCCCCCCGGCGCCGACGACATCGTCACCATCAGCTTCTCCGTCGCCAATGCGGACGGATCCATCGTCGCCCAGCGCATCGGCAAGCAGGTCCGCGTCTCCGGCATGATCGACGGCGGCAGGCGCGCTCTGGAGCGCATGAGCCCCGGCGCCCGCTGGGTGATCGCCATCCCCGCCGAACAGGCCTTCGGAATCGGCGGCCTGGCGCCCGACATCGGCCCCAACCAGGCGCTCATCGTCGACTGCACGCTCGAAAGCGTCGAGCGATGAGCGCCCACGCTCCACGCCGCCGCCCCAGTGGCCGTGCGCCCGCGCGCCTCGCGGCCTTCGGCGCCCTTGCGCTCCTCGTCGGCCTCGCCGCGGCCCAGTACGCGCTCGACGCCGGACTCGGAACCTCGCGCATCAACCCCGCTTCGCAGCGCGCGTCCGTCTCCCAGCCGGTCTTCACCCTCAACCGCACGACCGGCGAGTTCCAGCACAACCCGGCCAACGCGTTCAACGATCCGATCTACAGGATCCACCAGCGCTACACGCACGATCGCTTCACCTACTTCGACGCCGGCAGAAACGACCCGCTGCGAACATTCGCCCCCGGAAGGGACGATCCGCTTCGAACCAGCCGCATGGGATCGCCGGTCTCTCCGGCCCTCACGGGAACACGTTCGATGCGCATCGCTCCGACGCGCCTGCCGACCGTACAGCCATTCTCGCCCGCAGCGCCCGCCCCCGGCATGGCCCCCTCGCCCTACTCCGCCGCCCGCCATGCGCCGATGCCCGGAACCATGCCGGCGCCGATGCGACCGCACACGGCGCCCATGCACACAGCGCCCATGCACACCGGCGTCGGCACGCTGAAGGCCCCCACCTACCGCGTCACCGGCGGCGGGCGCAGGAGATAACGCCGCGACCTTTCCGAAGGCGTGCGGCTCGATTTACAGTTTCGTATTCGGGTGCCACGCCCAGCGAGGTCCTCCGAGTCGGGCGTGCGGACGAGAACAGTGCACAGCGTCGACGTATGCGCACGAATGAAGGGTCGAGCATCGCCGGTAGGTTCGGCGCGTCCCGCGCGAGGCCACGCCCGACTCCCTTTGGTCGCTGGGCGTGGCACCCATCTGCGGTAAGTACAGAAAGATCGCACCATGCCCCCCATCCCAATCTGGCAGATCGACGGCGGGTGGCCCGACCAAAAAGTATCCAACCCGGGTGCCACGCCCAGCGAGGTCTTCCGAGTCGGGCGTGCGAACAGGGTCAGTGTGCAGCGTTGACATGTGCATACGAATGAAGAGTCGAGCATCGCCGGAGTGCATGGCACGTCCCGCGCGAAGCACGCCCGACTCCCTTCGGTCGCTGGGCGTGGCACCCGTTAGAGAGCGCCGCCACCCGTCCGCTGCACACCAAAAAAGAACACAAAATGCCCGCCATCCCAATCTGGCAGATCGACGCATTCACCGCCCGCCCCTTCTCCGGCAACCCCGCCGCCGTCTGTCTGCTCGACGCCGAGCGCGATGCGCCGTGGATGCAGTCCGTCGCCGCGGAGATGAACCTTTCCGAAACCGCCTTCGTGCGACGCATCGACGACGGTTTCTCCCTGCGCTGGTTCACCCCCGGCGTCGAGGTCGATCTCTGCGGCCACGCCACGCTGGCCTCCGCGTTCGCGCTCTGGAGCTCCGGCGCTGCAGAGGAACACGAACAGATCCGCTTCCACACACGCAGCGGCGTGCTCACCGCATCGCGCGATGGCGACATCATCCTCCTCGACTTCCCCACGCGGCCCGCCTCGCCGTGCGACCCTCCGAACGGCCTCCTCGAATCCCTCGGCCTCGACAGCCCGCACTACGTCGGCGCGACGACGGAGGATCGGCTGCTTGTCGTCACCGATGCGCCGGCGCTCCGCGCGCTGCGGCCCGATTTCCGGCGCCTCGCGGGCGCGGCGCCCCACGGCGTCATCGTCGCCGCGGCGTCTGACGATCCTGACTTCGACTTCCTCTCCCGCTTCTTCGCGCCCGCCTACGGCGTCGATGAGGACCCCGTCACCGGCTCGGCCCACTGCTGCCTCGGGCCATACTGGAGCGAGCGGCTCGGCAAGTCGGACATGGTCGCCCGCCAGATCTCCCGCCGCGGCGGGGTGGTGCATCTCCGCGCCCGCGGCGATCGCGTCATCCTCGGGGGCCGGGCCGTTCCGGTCATGCGTGGCGAGCTGCTCTGAACAGACCGGCGCCGCTCCGGCGTACACTCTGCACGCCATGCCCGACCTCGCCGTCAATTACGAAGACATCGCCGCCGCCGCCGGACGCATCGCGGGGATCGCCAACCGCACGCCCGTCATGACCTCGCGCACCGTGAACGAGCGCACCGGCGCCGAGGTCTTCTTCAAGTGCGAGAACTTCCAGCGCGCCGGCGCCTTCAAATTCCGCGGCGCCTGCAACGCCACGCGCCGCCTCACTCCCGAGCAGCGACAGCGCGGCGTGCTCACCTATTCATCCGGCAACCACGCCCAGGCACTCGCCCTCGCGTGCAAACTCGTCGAGACGCCGCTGACAATCGTCATGCCCGACGACGCACCCGCGGTGAAGGTCGCGGCGTCCCGCGGCTACGGCGCCGAGGTCATCCTCTACGACCCCGACCAGACCAAGCGCGAACAGCTCGGCTCCAAACTCGCCGAAGAACGCGGCCTCTCGCTCATCCCGCCCTACGACCACCCGCACATCGTCGCCGGCGCCGGCACGTGCGCCAAGGAATTCATCGAAGAGGTCGGCCCGCTCGATCTCCTCCTCGTCTGCTGCGGCGGGGGCGGGCTGCTCTCCGGCTGCGCCATCTCGACGAAACACCTCGCGCCCGGCTGCCGCGTGATCGGCGTCGAGCCCGACGGGGGCGACGACGGCGTGCGATCCTTCAAAACCCGCGAGCTGCAGAGGGTGGCGAACCCGCAGACCATCGCCGATGGCGCCAAAACGCCGTCGCTGGGGCGCATCAACTTCCCCATCATCCTCGAACACGTGGACGACATGGTGAGCGTGAGCGACGCCCAGATCGTCAGCGCCATGCGCGTGCTGTGGGAGCGGATGAAGCTGGTCGTCGAACCGACGGGCGCCCTGGCGACCGCGGCCCTGCTCGAGGGCGTCGTCCCGGCGCCGCGGGGAGGGCGCATCGGCGTCGTTCTCAGCGGCGGCAACGTGGATCTGGCCCGCGTCGGGGAGCTTTTCGCCGGCGCCTGAGCCTCGACGCCCGGCCCCCGTATCATCCCCGGCCCCCCATGCCCACAAATCCCACCAACCCCACCAACCTCAAACGATTTCTGACCGACGAGGCCTCCGACATCCACCCCGCCGTGCGCGGCTGGCTGCCGGAAGAGCGCATCCGCGCCAACCGCCGCGCCGAGATTGAGCACGACCTCTCCGCCGAACGCGGCCTCGAGCTGGTCGAGCTGGATGGCGACTTCGCGGGCCACGCCGCGATCGCGCACCCCTTCACGCGCCAGCTCCCCGCGACATCCGAAACGTCGCCGACGCCCGGCGCTGCACTCTCGCTTGCCGATTCACACTGCGTCACCGTCGAGCACCGCACCTTCCCGCTCACCACCGGCGACGCGGTGCGGGCCCTGCGCGACGCCATGAGGGCGCGTTTTTCTGATTGTCTGGAGATGCGCGTGTATCGGCGCTCCGGCGCCGGGCGCGACATCGAGGCGCTGGCGCACGAGGCCGGTCTTCCGCCGGGCGCTGTCGCCCACGGCAGGCGCCTTCTGGCGGCGCCGGTCGCGTCCATCCAGGCGCTGCCCGACCCCGAGCGCATCGAGCGCGTCGAGGCGAAGCCCGCCGAGAACATCGACTTCTACGACGAATACGCCGCCCACTATCTCCAGGCCCGCCATGAACGCCCCGAGATCGCCCACGCCATCCCCGTCGAATCGCGCGAAGCGATGCGGGGCTACCTCGCCGAGGGGCTGCTCTTCCGCGTCCTCATCGACGGGCGCATGGGCGGCGTGATGGCCGGCAAACGCACACACTTCGCGGGCATGCACGGCTACATCGTGCAGGAAAAATTCCTCTACCCCGAATACCGCGGCCAGCGCCTCGCCTCCGCCGCCCAAAGACGCTTCGTGCGCGCCCTGGACGCGTCGGACCAGCAGCTCCTCTTCGGCTTCATCCACCCCCGCAACGTCTGGTCCCTCAAAGCCGCGGCGAAAGACGGACGCGTCGATGTCGGCGGCTATTCATTCTTCCGACTCGACGACGAGGCATACGACGAACCGATCGTGGACCGCGTGGCTCGGGGAGATTGAACTCAGAGGCCGCGGAGGGGCGCAGAGATGGAACGCGGAGGAAGACGGAGTTATTGAGGAAGACGGAGTCGGAAAAGAGAAGAAGATTGGGATTCTGATTCGGATGATTTCGGTGTGCGCACGCCGAACACCGCAGCGCCCGACTCACAAAAACCCACACACAATTCCCTCTTCATTCTTCCTCCGTCTTACTCAAAAACTCCGTCTCACTCCGCGTTCAATCTCTTTCCCCCCTCCGCGCCCCTCCGCGACCTCTGAGTTCAAAATCAAGCCGAAGCAGTCTCATGCCGGAGCTGTCCGCACGCCGCCTCGATGTCCCGGCCGCGGCTGGCGCGGATGTGGGCGTTCACGCCCCGTTCGCGCAGGATCTCCTGGAATCGGCGCACGTCCTCGGTCTTCGGCCGCCGGAACTCCAGCCCCCGCACCTCGTTGTAGCGGATCAGGTTCACGTTGCCGCGGAATCGTTTCGCCAGGGCCGCGAGCTGCTCGGCGTGTTCGGGCCGGTCGTTCACGCCCCCGAGCAGGATGTATTCCAGCGTGATCTCGCGCCCGGTCTTCCTGAACCACGCATCGCACGCGCTGAGCAGCTCGTCGATGGTGGTGTAGCTCGACCATGGGATGAGCTTCCGGCGCAGCTCATCGTTCGGCGCGTGCAGCGAGAGGGCGAGCGTGACCGGCAGATCGAGCTGGGCCGCGAGCCTTTCGATGGCTTTGGGAAGGCCGACCGTCGAGATGGTGATCTTGCGGGCGGAAATGCCCATGCCCCACGGCGCCGCCAGTGTTTCGACGGCCTGCTTCACCGGCCCGAAATTCGCCAGCGGCTCGCCCATGCCCATGAAGACGATGTTGCTGATGCGCCCGACATCGGGAAGCCGGTTCAGCCGCCACACCTGCTCGACGATGCGCCCGGCGCTCAAGTTGCCGTCCAGGCCCCCGAGCCCCGATGCGCAGAAGCGGCAGCCGACCGGGCACCCCACCTGCGACGAAATACACGCGGTGCGGCGGGACCGATCATCGTCATCAACGGGAATCATCACGCACTCGGTCTGGCGCGTCGGGTCGTCCGCCATGTCCGCAGCGCCGAGCACATGCAGGGAATGCCCGGCGCCGGTTTCCCTCGCTTGCGCTTCGGGCTCGTTGTCGGCGTCGTCGATCGCGCTGTCGCCGGCGCCCGGCCCATCCTCCCACTGAACCAGCAGCTTCTGCACCCCGTCGCTCGCAGCGCGATGGGCGATGGTGCGGCCGGAAAGAAACACCATCTCCCGCGCCAGCGTCTCACGATCACGCCCGCCGAGATTGGTCATGGCGCCGGGATCGATCACGCCCTTGCGGTAGACCCAGTCGAGGATCTGATCGGCGCGGTACGGCGCCATCCCCCGGGCGACGCACCAGTCGCGCATGGTTTCGGGTGTGAAGGCGAAGATGTGGAATTCGGGGTGGCGCACTGTGTATCAATCGACAACGAATAGATGCAGCGACAGCGATATGGATCTGATGAAGCCGCTACGTGGCATGGGGCCGAAGTTGCTCAAGCAAGGTGGGGACATCCCTGGTCGCAGTGCTCCACAACGGATCACTCAACGTCTTGCCGTAATGATGAACGAGCAGGTGTCGCATCGAGATGATGTCTCGCCAGGGTATGTGATTCGTTGAATCGCGAAACTCTGAGGAGAGCTTGGTCGCGGCTTCTCCGATGATCACGATCTGTCGCTCTACAGCGCTCACGGTCTTCTCATCCGCGCTGAAAGATTTTCGATCGTATCCCTTGCAGAATCGTTCGATGCGCTCGCAAGCATCGATGATGTCCAGAACAAGCGCAGTGTCAGATTCGTCAGGCGGCATGATAAATGGGGTGAAGCGAGGCGAGAATGCTCTGGCGACGTATCGGGTTCACCAGCGACTCGCGCCCATGCACCAGGTCGACCGGGCGTCCGAACAGGTCGGACAGCTCGTTTCGCAGTCGGGCGAGATCGAGGAGGCTTGGCGACGCATCCGGGCCGAATTCGGCAAGCAAGTCGATATCGCTCTCCGGCGTCATCAGCCCTCGAGCCGCGGAGCCGAAGATGCACAATTCGCGCACGTCATGATCTCGGCACACGGCCTCGAGCCGCGCTCCGTCGTAATGCAGCCCGTTCTCGTGCCGCGCTCCGCTCACCCCGTCACCCCCACCGTCAGCGGCACCGCCCCGTACCGCTCCTCAGTCACCACCGGCGCCTGCACGCGGATGCGGCGCGAGTTCGGGTCCACGCCATTGTCGCGCATCAGCCGCTTAAGCGTCGCGGGGATGGCGAACTCGGTGTCTTCCTCCACCACATCGCGCAGCTCGATCTGGCCGCCGTATTGATCAATCAATCGCTTGCACAGGTCGGCCACCAGGTGCTCCGGCGCCGAGGCGCCCGCCGTCACCAGCACCGTCTCCTCGCCGGTGGCGAACCACTCGTCGCGCAGCTCTGTCACATCGTCCAGCAGATACGCGCTCACATCCACGTTCTCCGCGATCTCCGTCAGCCGCACCGAGTTGGACGAGTTCTTCGAGCCGATCACCAGCACCACATCGCACTCCGGCGCGATCTGGCGCACCGCCCGCTGGCGGTTGGTCGTCGCGTAACAGATGTCGCTGCTCGGCGGCGCCTTGATGTTGGGGAACGCCTCCTTCAGCGCGGAAATGATCACCTCCGCATCGTCCGTGCTCAGCGTCGTCTGCGTCAGGTACACCAGCTTGTCCGGATCGCGGATGTGCAGGTTGGGGATGTCCTGCGGGCTCTCGACCACCTGGATCGAGTCCGGCGCCTCGCCGCGGGTGCCGACGACCTCCTGGTGCTTCGCATGGCCAACAAGCAGAATCTGGTGCCCCTGGCGCGCATACCGCACCGCCTCCATGTGCACCTTGGTGACGAGCGGGCAGGTGGCGTCGACCGAGGTCAGCCCCTTCGCCGCGGCCTGCTGGCGCACCGCCGGCGACACGCCGTGGGCCGAGAAGACCACGAAGCTCCCCTCCGGCACCTCGTCCACATCCTCGACGAAGGTCACGCCGCGGTCGATGAAGCGCTGCACCACGTGCTTGTTGTGCACGATCTCGTGGTAGACATAGACCGGCGCATCGGGCACGAGGTCGAGAAGCTGATCGACGACGTCGATCGCCATGTGAACGCCGGCGCAGAAGCCGCGGGGGTTGGCGAGAAGAATCCTCATCGGGTCGAAGCTCCGGTTCGGCGGGGGCGTCTGGAGAAGTGAACGGCGCCGGCGCAAGCGCCTGCGGAGAAGGGCCCTGTTCGGGATGCCCCGCTCGACGCCGGCCACGCAATGGTGGATCATAGCGGCGGTCGGCGCCCGCCGAGAAGAGTGTGAAAGGAGTCCCGACCCCCGTGCCCACCACCCGGCCGCCAACCCCCGAATCCCACGCCACCATCGGCCGGCTCGACCGCTACGGGCCCGACGCCGACCCCGGCGCCGCCCCGCCCTCCGAGGCCGAGGCCCTCGACCACGTGCGCCGCCTCGCCACCGGCCACTACGAGAACTTCAGCGTCCTCAGCCGCCTCGTCCCGGAGGACCTGCGCGACGATTTCGCCGCCGTCTACGCCTACTGCCGCTGGTCCGACGACCTCGCCGACGAAACCGGCGCCGGCGACGAGGCCCGGGCCCGCTCGCTCGAACTCCTCCGCTGGTGGCGGGGCGAGCTGGACCGCTGCTTCGCCTTCGCCCACTCAGAAACTGACGCCGAATCCCCTCGCCACCCCGTCTTCATCACGCTCGCGGCCACCATCCGCCGGCGCGAGCTCCCCCCCGAGCCCTTCCACCACCTCCTCGACGCCTTCGAGCAGGACCAGCGCATCACCCGCTACCAGACCTGGGACGAACTGCTCGCCTACTGCCGAGGCAGCGCCGACCCCGTCGGGCGCCTCGTCCTCGCCCTCGGCGGCCACCGCCTCGACGATCCCGCCAACGCCGAGCGCATCGCCATGTCCGACGCCACCTGCACCGCCCTCCAGCTCACCAACTTCTGGCAGGATGTCCGCCGCGATCTCTTCGAACGCGACCGCGTCTACATGCCCTTCGAAGAGACAAATCTCGACGCCGACACGCTGCGCGACTTCGCCGCCCGCCCGAACGACCCCGAGGCTCGCATCCCCTTCATCCGCGCCATGCGCCCGCTCACCGAGCGCACGCGCGAGCTGTTCATCAAAGGCCGCCCGCTCCCCCAGTCGCTCGACGCCCGCCTCCGCCCCGTCGTCTGGCTCTTCGGCGCCGGCGGCGAGTCGGTGCTGACCTCCATCGAGCGCATGGGCGGTGCGACGCTGTGGACCCGCCCCCGCCTGCCCCGTTCCCGTAAGCTGTTGTTGGTAATGAGAGCAAGTCTGCTCCGAATGCGAACCTCAGGAGGCGCCTCGTGACTTCGAGCACGGCGGTCTCAACCCCGCGCGTCGGCGCCACGCCCCGCATCGAGGGGCGCGAGCTGACCCGCGCCTACGACGCCTGCCGCGCCATCACACGCTCCCGGGCCCGCAACTTCTACTACGGCCTCAAGCTCACCCCCGAGCCCAAACGCTCCGCCATCTACTCGATCTACGCCTGGATGCGCCTCGGCGACGACCTCGCCGACGCCGACGCCGACGAATCGATCCGGCGCGAGGGCCTCTCCCAGTTCCGCGGCCGCACCCAGCGCATCCTCGACGGCGACAGGCCCGACCCCGAGCAGGAGCCCGTCTGGAGCGCCTTTCACCACACCCTCGACGCCTTCAAGGTCGACCACGCCGACATCCGCGACATGATGGACGGCCTCGAAGAAGACCTCGACCACACCGGCTACGACACCGCCGAAGAACTCGAGCGCTACTGCGGCCGGGTCGCCTCGACCGTCGGGCGCGTCTGCGTGACCATCTGGGGACTCCGCCCCGGCGCCGATCCCGAGCGCGCCCTGGAGATGGCCGTCCGCCGCGGCCACGCGTTCCAGCTCACCAACATCCTGCGCGACTATTCCGAGGACTACGACGGCGAACGCGTCTACCTGCCCAGGGAGTCGTTCGAGCGCCACGGCGTCACGCCGGAAGACGTCCGCCGCTGGTCGAAGCCGCGCGAGTGCCGCGAGTTCGTGCGCGAGTGGCTCCGCGTCGCCCGCAATCATTACAACGCCTCGGAAGGGCTGGAAGGGCGCATCGACGCCGCATGCGCCCCCGCCATGTGGGCCATGACGCGCATCTATTCCGGCATCCTCGAGAAGATCGAGCGCCACCCCGAGCGCGTGGCGCAGGACGAGCGCATCCGCCTCCAGTCGTTCCACAAGGCGGGCATCGCCCTGCGGGCCGTGATCATGTCGAGGCGGGACGGATGGTGAGCACGGTCGCGACAGAATCGCCAAGGGCGCCGGAGAAGAAATCGCGCCGGGGTCCAAAGCGCGTGATCGTGGTGGGCGGCGGCATCGCCGGCGTCGCAGCGGCGTTGCGGCTGGCGGAGGAAGGCGTGCGCGTCACGCTGCTGGAGACACGGCGCAAACTCGGAGGCCGCGCGACATCGTTCACCGATGTGCGCACCGGCGAGGTGCTCGACAACTGCCAGCACGTCGCCATGGGCTGCTGCAAGAACTACATCGATCTGTGCCGACGCCTGGGCGTCGAGCGCAAGATCATCTGGCGCAAGGCGATCCACTGGGTCGAGACGGGAGGGCGCACGAGCGCCATGCGCCCGGGCGCTCTGCCGGCGCCGGCGCACTTCGCAGGCTCGTTCCTCGCGGCCCGGTTTCTCGGCTGGCGTGACAAGACCGCCATCGGGCGCGCCATGCTGGCGATGCGCTCGACCGACCGAACCGCCTGGCGCGGCCGCGGGTTCGGCGAGTGGCTGCGCGAGCACGGCCAGAGCGAGAGCGCCGTGCGCGACTTCTGGGCGCCGGTGATCGTGAGCGCCTGCAACCTCGATGTCGAACGCGTCTGCGCCGAGGCGGCGCTGCATGTGTTTCAGGACGGGTTTCTTGCGGGCGGCCGCGCGTCATGGATCGGCGTCTCCGCGGCGCCGCTGGTCGAGCTCTATGACCCAGCCGAGATGGCGATCCGTCTGGCCGGAGGCGAGCTGCGCCTCGGCGTGAGCGTCGAACGCCTCGGCCCGGACTGGGTCGAGACCACCGGCGGCGAGCGGCTGGAGGCGGACCGCGTCATCAGCGCTGTTCCCTTCGAGCGCGTGAGCCGCATCGTGGATGAGGGCGCACGCATCGCCGATCCCAGGTTCGAGAAGCTGGAGCGCATCGGCCACAGCCCGATCCTCGGTGTGCATCTGTGGTTCGACGGGCCGGTGATGCGCCTGCCCGCCGCGGCCCTGGTGAGCCGGCCCACGCAGTGGCTCTTCCGCAAGGACAGCGCCGGGGCCCGCGTTCACGCCGTCATCAGCGCGGCGGACGAGTGGATGGGGCTCGATGAGGACCAGATCGCGCAGCGTGTGATCGAGGATGTGCGCGCCTGCCTGCCCGAATCGCGGGCCGCGAAACTGGTGCGCAGCCGCGCGGTGAAGGAGAAGCGGGCGACCTTCGCGCTCACGCCCGAAGTCCAGCCGCTGCGCCCCGCGCCGACGGGCCCGAGCGGCGTGATCCTCGCCGGCGACTACACGCAAACCGGTTGGCCCGCGACGATGGAAGGGGCGACGATCAGCGGGTACGCGGCGGCGGAGGCGGCGATGGAAAAATCAGGCATGTTGCAGATATGATCGCACGTGCGATCACAAAGTGACGACAGACACAACGATGCTTATCCCTTTTGATGTTCACCAAGAGTCCGTGAAGCCTCGGCATCCTGTGTCACTCCACCCTTCACGAATACAGCGACGAGCGTTGCCACGCCACTGCCACCGAGAATCGAGCCCGCGACACCACCTGGCCATCCGCCAACATTGATCGCAACGATGGTTCCCGCCGTAAGAGCGGCGATTCCGATGAATACTCCACACAACTGGCCGATACGACGCTCGAACCGCTCAGCGTTCACGTCCTTGATCATCGCTTCGAGGTGGGATTTCTCCATCTGATGGCGGTGGCTCTCCTCACCTTCGGCCATACGAATAATTCGATCCGCAGCTCCGGGAACAAGTTCCTCATAACGAGCAAGTAGTTCGGGAGGCGGCAATGGTCCGGAGATGCTGAGGCGGGTGTGAACAGCGCGTTGAATACTCGCGGAAACCTCTTCAGGATGTGCAACTGCCTCGTCCTGCTCTGGATACCGGTCGCCCGCAGACGGCGTTCGCTCTGGAGCAGGTTCTGTTGTCATCGACCACTTGTGTCAACGTCATACTGCGCGATCGCTCGCCTGAAATCGTCACCGACTTTCCGCCAATGTCTGGCGATTCCATCGTCGGACAGGCGGAAGCGACGTTCGTACCCGGCAAGTCGCTTCGAAGACGAACATGTGGCCGGGCGAAGTTGGAGCACCGTCGATGCGCCATTGCGTAGGTTGCGAAGTGTTCTTGACATACTGAATGCCTCGGCTCAATCCATCGATCACTTTTGTCTATTCGATCGGTCAGTAGGCGATTCTAGCAGTGAAACAAGCCGGAAGAAATCGGACCGACAATCCAGTGCAATTTCCAGGCGCCTTGCTCAAGTGCGGCGAATACTGGTGTACTCCGCCATCTCCTGGCTCATCGGGCCTGAAACCGGGGGCTGATCAGGCCCCATTGTGCCGTAAATGCTTTACGCCGCAGCCGGCGTCGCCGTGCTCGACTTCTTCGCCAGCTCGACCAGTTCGTCGAACGCCTTGGGGTCGTCGATGGCGATCTGGCTGAGCATCTTGCGGTTGAGCAGGACGCCGGAGAGCTTCAGCCCGTTCATGAACAGGCTGTAGCGCGTGCCGCGCATGCGGCAGGCGGCGGTGATTCGGGTGATCCACAGGCGGCGCATGTCGCGCTTGCGGTTGCGACGGTCGCGGTAGGCGAACTGGCCCGCCCGGGTGAGGGCGACCTTGGCCTGCTGGAAGTGGCGCGACTTGGTTCCGTAATACCCACGGGCCTCACGCAGAACGCGCTTGTGGGCGCGCTTGCGGGCCGATCCTTTGCGAACGCGAGGCATGGTTCAAACTCCTTCACGCCGGACGGAGAGGCCCGAATCCTGCGGGGCCTGCTTGGCTCCCGGACGGCGGTGTTCATCTACTTGCAGCGGCGATTCACTTCGAACGGCCGCGGGGTGTTCTGGTCGAGCCGGGCTCGCGAATGGCGCTTCAGTTCGCGGCCGCAGCCGCTGCGGCGGCCTTGTCCTGGGCGTCCCACTTCGCCTGACGGGCGGCGTGGCGCTCTGCTGGCGAGGGGCTGCGGCGGAGAGCCGCCCGCGGCTGGTCGCGCCCGCGCAGACGCCGGTGCAGCAGCTTCTCGAAGCGCTTGGCTTCGGAGTTGGAGAGCGTGTTCAGCTTGCGCAGACGGCGCAGCCGCGTCGCCGACTTCGATGACTTGAAGTGGCCCGAGTAGGCGGACTTGTGCTTGACCTTGCCCGTCTTCGTGACGCGGATGCGCTTGAGTGTGCCTTTGTGGCTCTTGTTCTTGGGCATGGCTGGCTGCTGTGAATGGCGATGAATCGAGAATCCGGACACGACCCCACCGGCCGCGCCGAGCCGGGAAAGGTAGTGGACCCGGTGCAGGATTTCAAGTTTCGCCCGCAGGAAAGCCGCCCGATGCCGGCAGGGCGGAGCCCTTACGGCCCCACAAACGCGTCCTGTGCGTCGTCCGGCCGCTCCACGCCCCGGAGGGTGGGATCGGGAATTCCCGTCGCCGAGCGCGGCAGCCAGATGTTGTCGCCGCCTTCGAGGACGGGCGTGACCAGCCACTCGACCGAGCCATCGTTGAACATCACGTTCTGGCCCCGCGAGCGGTGGTTCAGGGAGCGGGCCAGCGGGTCGAACCGCTCGCCGCGGCGGGCTCTTTCGATGATGGGGGACCTGTCCACCAGCACCACCATGCGGGCCGGGCCGCGCCAGCGCGGGTGCTCCTCGGTGAAGAGCTGGTAGCTGTAGGAGACCTCTTCGATGGATCGCCAGTCGCTGTGGTTCGCCAGGTCGAGGTTGATGGGGGCGTGGGGGTTGCCGGCGCAGGCCAGTTCGCTTAGCGAGACGTAGCCGCCGATCACGAGGGCGAAGAGGTTCGAGGAGTGCGAGTGGTCGGCCTGCCCGACGTGCCACCATTCGGCGCCGGCGCGCCGTGCGGGCCGATGGATGTCGGTTCGGGGCAGGGCGCCCTGGTTATCGTTGGAATAGAGGGTGAAGCCGACGGCGGCGCTCTGCAGCCCGCTGGTGCAGGCCGCCTGGCGGCCGTTCTCGATGGCCGAGGTCAGCGTGGGCCAGATGATCGAGGCGCCGATCAGCAGCATCGCCGCCAGTGAGGCGATATCCGCCAGGCGGAAGCCGCGGCCTCGGGCAGGATTCAGCTCGCCCGCCGCGGCGGCGCCGGAGCGGGCCCGGCGCATGACGGCGGCCATGGTCTCGGTGATCAGGTCCTCACGCTCGGCCCGTGTGGCCGGGGCGGCCTGATCATCCAGAATCGAGAGCAGCCCCTCGATGCGCTGCGCCCGGGCCCGGCGGGCGTGGTCGACGTTGTCGGCGCTCCAGCCGCTCTCGATGAGGGCGTCGAGGGCGTGGGCGTCGGCTTCGGACAGAGCGGCGGCGGGCTCGGCCATGGTGTGCTTCACCGGCGTGCGCACCACGCGCGCCATCGTCGCGTTGATGAGCATCGATGGGCCGGCGGCCCGGAATTCTTCGGAGGCCTCGGGCGCGGGACCGTCGATCAGGCCGAGGAAGTCGGCCACACGGCGGGCCCGGGCCCGGAGGTTGGAGGGAATGGCTTCAAATTCAAAGCCCGCATCGATCAGCGCATCCAGCGCCTCGGCGTCTGCGGGACTGAGTCGGTATTTGCTGGAAGAATCGGAACTCATGGGCCGCGTTGATCCTTCAGACATGTGGGAGCCAGACATGGGAGCCAGTCGTTCACTTCGGCGCGATGCCGGTTCGTTGAGGCATCAGTCGGTCGGCGATTCGCCCGTCTCTTCGGCGAGGCTCTGCCACCTGCGGGCAAAGCCGGCCACCGCGGCGTGGAGCCGGGATTTGACCGTCCCCAGTGGGATTTCGAGCAGCTCGGCGATCTGGGCGTAGGTCATGCGCTGGAAATAGGCCAGCAGCAGGATCTCACGCTGGTGGTCCGGGAGGCTGTCGATCGCCTTCTGGACCTGCCGGTCTCGCTCGCTCTCATCCATCGCCGCCGACGGGGCGGGTACGCTGACCTCCATCAGGTCGACAAACTGCTGACCCTCATCGCCGCCGATCCGGGCGGACAAACCGAGTACGGGCCTTCTGGATGTCTTACGGTGCTGGTCCCTGCCTTTGTTCGCCGCAATCGTGAAAAGCCACGGCTTGAAGCGTCGGGAGACATCGAAGGAGTCGGCGGACTGGTGAATCTGGAGAAAGGTGTCCTGGAAGACATCCTCCGCCGCCTGGCGGTCGCCCATAAAGCGGTTGAGGAATCGCAGCAGCTCGTCGTGGTAGCGCTCCATGAGCACCCGGAACGCGGGGACATCCCCCCGCCGATAATCGGCGAGAAGCTGCTCATCCGACCGGTCGTCGACCAGGCGGTACGAGGCGGGCTGGCGCTGCGGCGATGCGATTGGCTGACTCCTCCGCAAATATGGGGCGTTCGACTCCCGCTTCCGGTCGCCGGGATATCCACAACCCTGATCGACTGTATGCGCGTTCCGGTCGCGTGGGGTTCCGGCGGGTGAGGGGCGGCGGGCGGCGGCGCCTCTGATCTTTAACCGGTAGGACGTCTCACGGGGCGCAGGGTTCTGGATGGATCGCGCGTGAGTAATCGCTAGCATGGCTGAGCCGACGTCGGGCAATCCTGTGCGGGATTCGCAGGGTTGGTCGAGGTATGTGTTTCACGCCGGGGCACAGGCGCCGGCGCAGCGCGGCGCCCGCCGAAGGGCCGCCGCGGGATTCGAAGATTGACGAAGGAGACCGAATGGGCGTTCCGCTCAGCCAGATGGCGACCGTCGCGACGTATGTGCTCGGACAACGACTCCGGGGCAACAAGCGCTATCCGCTCGTGCTCATGCTCGAGCCCCTCTTCCGCTGCAACCTCGCCTGCGCCGGCTGCGGCAAGATCCAGTACCCCGCCCACATCCTCAAACGCGATCTCTCCCTCGAAGACTGCCTGAAGGCCGTCGACGAGTGCCCGGCGCCGATGGTCTCGATCCCCGGCGGCGAGCCGCTGCTGCACCCGCAGATCAAGGAGATCGTCGAGGAGCTGATCAAGCGGCGCAAGTACATCTACCTGTGCACCAACGCGCTATTGCTCAAGAAGAAGCTCGAAGAGGGCCTCTTCACGCCCAGCAAGTATCTGACCTTCAGCGTCCACATGGACGGCCAGGAAGAGCACCACGACTTCGCCGTCTGCCGCGAGGGCACGTACAAGGTGGCGATCGAGGGCGTGCGCATGGCGGTCGAGCGCGGCTTCCGCGTGACGACCAACACCACGCTCTTCGACGGCGCCGACCCCAACAGCGTGCGCGCCTTCTTCGACGAGATGATGGATGTCGGCGTCGAGGGCATGATGGTGTCGCCGGGCTACGCCTACCCCAAAGCGCCCGACCAGAAGGCCTTCCTCGCCGAGCGCAAGAAGACGAATGAGCTGTTCGAGATGATCCTCTCCAACCGCGACAAGGGTCGCAAGAAGTGGATCTTCAACCAGTCGCCGCTCTTCCTCGAGTTCCTGATGGGCGATCGCGAGTATGAGTGCACGCCCTGGGGCAACCCGACGTACAACATCTTCGGCTGGCAGAAGCCGTGCTACCTCCTCCAGGACGGCTACGTGGACACGTTCCGGGAGCTGATGGAGGAGACGAAGTGGGAGAACTACGGGCGCGCCAGCGGCAACCCCGCGTGCCAGCAGTGCATGGTCCACTGCGGCTACGAGCCCAGCGCCGTCGACCACACCTTCGCCAGCTTCGGCGGCATGTGGGGGACGATCAAGGCGATGGTCTTCAACACGTATGCGAACCCGCGGGCCCTGAAGCGGCTGGAAGAAGAGAAGGAAAAGCCCCACGGCCCGCTGGCCCAGCTCGGCATCACCGTCGAGGGCAAGCCGGTGAAGAAAGAGAAGTCGGAGGCGGTAGAGGCGGCGTAAGGGATCGCAACAGCGCAAACTGCTGGAGTCATCAGTTATGGCGATCAAGATGTCGCTCTGGGAAGTGGGCGGCGACGAGCTGTCCGCCGTCGATCCGGCTCGTGTGTGGCCCAGGGATATCTTGCCCGGGTGATCTCAGCGGCAGCGGCTCGGTGGGCTCTGCGGATCTGGCGATTCTGCTCGGATTGTGGGGGCTGTGCTCGCCGTGAAGCAGCGCCCGTGCGGTTGACCTCCGTGTTTTTTCCGCGGCTTTTCGACATTTGTGCGGTATAAATGCCTGTCGCGGCGCCATGGCGTCGCTCCGCGCAATTGTTCCCGGACGAGAAGAGAGAGGTCGATATGACAATGCGAAGATTCGTGGCGCTGGCGCCGGTGGTTCTCTGCGCGCTGTTCATTGTGGCGCCGCTGCCCGAGGCCGAGGCCCAGCGGGCCCGCGCCGGCCAGCGTGCTGCGGAGTCGGGCGGGTCGAACGGTGGATCCGTCAAGCCGTACGACGAGGTCATCACCGAGGACGCCGCCTCGCGACGCGGCCTGTTCACCACCCACCGCGTCGGCGACAAGCTCTTCTTCGAGATTCCCACCGGCTCGCTGGGGCGGGAGATGCTGTGGGTGTCGCAGATCGCCGGGACGCAGGCGGGCTTCTCCTATGCGGGCATGCCCGCGGGCGACCGCGTGGTGCGCTGGGAGCTGCGCGATGAGAACATCCTGCTGCGCGACATGAAGTTCAACATCCGCGCCGATGTGGACGACCCGATCAGCATCGCCGTCGAGCGCACATCGGTGGCGCCGATCATCCGCGTCTTCCCGGTGCAGGCGTGGGGCAAGGACAAGGCGCCCGTCATCGATGTGACGGATCTTTTCGTGAGCGACCAGCGTGAGTTCAGCGCCAGGCGCCGGCTGAACGCCGACGGGCACGATCGTTCGCGCAGCTTCATCGAGGAGGTCAAGACCTTCCCGGAGAACCTGAGCGTCAAATCCCTCATGACCTACACGCTCAGCGAGCAGCGCCCCGGCGCGGGCGGCCCTCCCAGGCGCGGCGCCCGGCGCGATCCATCTCAGAGCGGCGTCACGGCGCTGATTCATCACAGCCTGGTGAAGCTGCCTGACGAGCCCATGCAGCCGCGGGTGCGAGATGAGCGCGTCGGCTACTTCAGCGTCGGCTTCCAGGACTACGGCGACGACAGCGATCACGAGGCGCGAAGCGTGCGCTACATCACGCGCTGGCGGCTGGAGAAGAAGGATCCCGACGCCGAGATCTCCGATCCGGTGCAGCCCATCGTTTTCTATGTGGGGCGCGAGACGCCGGAGAAGTGGCAGCCCTATGTGAAGAAGGGCATCGAGGCGTGGCTGCCCGCCTTCGAGGCCGCGGGCTTCAGCAACGCCATCGAGGGGCGCTACGCCCCGGACCCGCTTGATGATCCGGACTGGGATGCGGAGGATTCGCGCATCTCCACCGTGCGCTGGCTCCCCTCGACGACGCCCAACGCCTTCGGGCCGCACGTTCACGATCCGCGTTCGGGCGAGATCATCGAGGCGGATGTGCGCATGTATCACAACGTGATGAAGCTGGTGCGCGACTGGTACTTCGTGCAGGCGAGCGCAAGCGACGAGCGGGCCCAGAAGCTGCCCATGCCGGACGAGCTGATGGGCGAGCTGATCGCCTTCGTGGTGGCGCACGAGGTGGGTCACTCGATCGGCCTGCCGCACAATATGAAGTCATCCTCGGCCTACTCGATCGAGCAGCTTCGCGACCCCGAGTGGACGAAGAAGCACGGCACCGCGCCTTCGATCATGGACTACGCGCGGTTCAACTACGTGGCCCAGCCGGAGGATGGCGCGGGCCTGCTGCCGCAGGTGGGGCCGTATGACTATTTCTCGATCGAGTGGGGCTATCGCCAGTTCGCTGAAGACGCAGATGAGAAGGCAGAGCTCGAGAAGATTCTGAAGCGCCAGGTGGACGATCCGATGCTCCGCTTCGGCCACGGCGGCCCCGGCGAGGATCCGACGCGCCAGACCGAGGATCTCGGCGACGATCCCGTCGAGGCCACGCGCCTGGGCCTCAAGAACATCGAGCGCATCGCGGGCTTCCTTGTCGACGCCACAGTGCGCGAAGGCGAGGACTATTCGCTGCTGCAGAACATGCACGGCGCCCTGCTCGGCCAGTGGTCGCGGATGATGGGCCACGTCGTCAGCGTGATCGGCGGCGTGGAGGAGATCAATCTCTACCACGGCGATGCCGATCGGCGCTACTTCCCGATCGACGCCGAACGGCAGCGCGAGGCGATGGCGTTTCTGAATGAGCACGCGTTCACCACGCCGCGGCTGTTTCTTGATCCTGATGTGCTCGGCCGACTCGAAGCGTCGGGCGTCACATCGCGCGTGCACGGCGCTCAGTCCAGACTGCTGGCGCAGGTGATGAGCGAGCAGCGTCTGCGGCGGATGGCCGAGCTGGCCCAGGAGTCGGAGGGTGAGATGTATTCACCCATCGACATGCTTGAGGATCTGCGGGCGGGCCTGTGGAGCGAGCTGGAGCGGCCGCGGGTGTCGATCGAGCTGAACCGGCGGAGTCTGCAGCGGGCCCATGTGGCGCGATTGATCTCAGCGCTCGAAGGCGCCGGGGCGGCGTCGGACATGGCGGGCCTGGCGCGGATCCAGCTCCGCGCCGTCCGGGCGGCGGCGGAGGGACGGATCGGGCGCACCGCCGACGGCGTCACCGAGGCCCACCTGCACGACATCGTCGCGCGGATCGAGGCGGCGCTGGAGCCGTGATGCGCAGATTCAGCGCGGCCGGCCCAGCCGGCTCAGCCGGGCGGGGCGGAGCGCCAGCGGGACATGTCCGCAGCGAGCGGGAGACATCGCGCTGCGCGCCGCGACACGGCCATCACATGCGCAGAGATCGCTTGTTCGCGTTTTGTGAGCAGGTGTGCCTGCGGCGTGCGCACGAACTCGGCATCATGTCTTGAAGATCGGGTGACGCATCGGAACTTGGCCGGAACCCGGGCGCCTTTCGTGCGGATATCACATCCGAGGCAACCGTTCCAGATGGGAGGCGACGCATGCTGTCGCTCGCTGGGGACATGACGAAGCGATGTTCCGCTCTGGCGCGAGACGTTGCGCCATTGTTGTCTCTTCCCGCTTTTCAAAGCAGTCAATTTGATATTCACAGACGCCGGTGCACGGTTGCGCCGGCGGTTTTCTGCGCTCTTATATCAACATTCCTGATTGGAGCGACCCATGAAGATCGGACAACGGACACACGTACAAGGAGGGCGACGCGGCTTCACACTTCGTGAACTGATCACCCTCATCGCGATCGCCGTGATTCTGCTCGGCATGATGGCGCCGGCGCTGGGCGAGGCCCGGCGCACCAGCCGCATGACGATGGACCTGCTGGACCTGATGCAGCACGCGATCCTGAAAGAGAATTACGTCGCCGCCAACAAGGGGCGGATGCCCAACGCGCCGCCGGGCGTGACGCCGCAACCGGCCCCCGACGGCAAACAGAACTTCGGCGGCCCGGATCGACCCACCCGCTTCTTCGCCCATCCTGACAACCCCCACAACGGCTGGGCTGTCCCCGGAGGGTTCCGGCACGATCACACCTGGAAACTCCACCACATCGCCTTCGGCGAATACCTGGTGGACGGCCAGGGCCTGGACATGCTGGATGAAGTCTTCGTCTCGTCCGGCGCGCATCAGTTCATCGATGTGGGCGAGAACTGGCGACGGCTGCGCTCAGGCGAGTTTGACGAGGACATCTTCGAGAATTTTCAGCCCCAGTCCAATGTTTCTGGAAGGAATATCTTCAGCAGCACCGCCGGGTCGCAGGCCTTTGCGCTGAACCCGAGCTATCGCTATACGGCGACAGCGCTGTACGGCGACAGCGAGTACGAAGCGCGCAACTTCTGGACGGGCGCGTCGCCAGATGGAGTGGGCTTTCCACACAACCCACAAATTCCTGGATGGCAAGGCCAGAACTGGACCAGTTTCCGCACGTTCGTGCAACAGTCCGACTTCGCCTTCCCGTCGCGCAAGGTGCTCTTCTTCTCTGTTCACGCGAATCACAATCGGAATGTAAATCCTTATACACAGCAGGGCGCCGACATCCCCATTCTACTGGTTGATGGAAGCGTCCGAATCAGTCGGCCCTGGGAAGAAATGCCGGATCCAAATTCATTTGAGTACATTCAGGCAGTCAGTAAAGGTGAACCATGGGCTGCCTCTCAGGACTTCAGATGGGAAGCAAATTCACTCATCCCCATCCTCGGTGTTCCATGGGCGCCATACGCCTGGTTTGCGGCCACGCTGCAAGGTCCGGCGGGCTATGACTTCCAGAATGAGGCGCCCTGAGCCGCAGCAGCGCCTCGGCCGAAATTCCCGCTGCGCCAACTTTGTAAGCGGGCCAATTGCACACAACCGTGCGGAATTCATCACCGTGATCACCGGAGCAATCCCATGAAATTTCACATACTTTGCCCACTGATGTCGGCCCTGGCCCTGATCGGGTCAGCCCAGATCGTCGTGGCGCATCCGATTTACGTCGACTCCAACGCAACCGGCGCCGAATCCGGTCTTTCCTGGACCGACGCATTCACCAACCTGCAGTCCGCGCTGGCCGCGGCCCGCACCGACGGCGATGTGACGGAAATCCGCGTCGCATACGGCGTCTACACGCCCGATGTCGGCCCCGGCTTCACTGCCGGCGACCGGGCCGCGGCCTTCGAGCCGGCGCCGGACGTCGCGATGCTGGGCGGCTACGCCGGCGTGCTCGATGAAGACCCGGACCATCGCGATACGTCCGTCTTCACCACGACTCTCAGCGGCGCCATCGGCAAGACGCCCGAGGAGGGCAGCTTCACCGTCGTGCTGATCGATGGGGTGGAGGGCGTTTCGCTGGATGGCTTCGTCATCACCGGCGGTTTCGCCGATATCGCCATGCCTCAGGACCAGATTGTCGACGGGCCGCCGTCTGAAGGGGGCGGCGTCTTCATCGCGGAGGCTTCGCCGGTTTTCATCGACTGCCGCATCGTGGGCAACCACGCCCGCCGCGGCGGGGGAGTCGGAGCCCGCGACGCCTCACCGAGCTTCACGCGCGTCCGCTTCTCCGAAAACACCGCGGGCGAGGGCGCGGGCCTCTACGCCGAGGGAGGCGATGCGCTGCTCACCGATGTCCGGTTCATAGGCAACAGCGCCGATTTCGGCGCCGGCGCGCTGCTCCACGAGGCGAGCGCCGCGGTGGCGAACACGATCTTCACCGGGAACACGGCGCGATTCCGCGGCGGGGCGATGCTGCTGCTCCCGGGCGGGCAGGTCGACATCGAGGCCGGCGCCTTCCGCGACAACCAGGCCGAGAACGGAGGCGCCATCCTCAACGACGGCGCCGATGTGCGCATCGTCAACACGGTCTTCGGCGCGAACGCCGCCGAGCACTCGGGCGGCGCCGTCCTGCACCGCAACGGCTCGCTGAAGATGATCAACTGCGCCATCGCGGGGAATCAATCGTCCTTCGGCGGCGCCGTCTCCGCCCGCTCCGGCGCCGAGCTGATCAACTGCACCATTTCGAACAACGAGGCGTCGCAGCAGAACGGAACAGCGTTCGGCGGCGGCTTCATCGGCGGCGGGCTGCGTATCTTCGACGCCGGGTTCGAGCTGCGGAACACCATCCTCAGCGGCAATGCAGCGCCCGTCGGAGCGCAGGCGGCCATCCGCGAGTCGCAGGCCGTGCTGGATGTGGCCTATTCATATGTTGAGGGACAGTCCGGCGGTGTTGTGAATAGCGGCGGCGCCGTCATGTTCGGCGCCGGGAACCTGATTGAGGGCCCCGTCTTCGCCGCGGCGCTGCCCATCGGCGAGGGGGCCGGGACTTCCCTGGATAATCTGCGGCTGGCGCCGGGCTCGCCGGGAATCGACGCGGGCGACAGCACGGTTGTTCCTGCCGATGTCATGTTCGATCTCGATGGAGCGCCGCGGTTCCGCGACGATCCTGACACGCCCGACACCGGCGTGATCGGCGATGCGCCGGCGGTCGTCGATCTCGGCGCCTGGGAATTCCGCGGCGGGGAAACGTCCTGCGCCTGGGACCTCACCGGGGACGGCTCGGTGGGCACGGCCGACCTCGGCGTGCTGCTGAGCGGCTGGGGCGTTTCCTTCGGCGCGACCGACCTTGCCGGGCTTCTGAACGCATGGGGACCTTGTCCGTGAATAGCGCCGATTGACCGGCCAATCCGCTCAACGGCCCTTCTGATTCGGTCGATAACGCTCCCCGGGCGCCCTGCGCGCCCGGGGAGCGATTTTTCATGGCCATCGTCAGCGACATCATGACCCGCGGCGTCTTCACGGTGAAGATGGATGACACCATCCGCGACATCCGCCACATCTTCATGCAGCGGAAGTTTCACCATGTCATCGTCGTGTCCGGCGGCAAGGCGGTGGGGGTGATCTCGGATCGCGACCTGCTCAAGACGATCAGCCCGTTCATCGGGAGCATGTCCGAGCGGCCGCAGGATCTGAACACGCTGAACAAGAAGGCCCACCAGGTGATGACGCGCGATCTCGTCTTTGTGCATGAGAACTCGCGCATCATCGATGCGGCCCGGCTGATGGTCTCGTGCCGCGTCTCCTGCCTGCCGGTGCTGACCGACGAGGGCGTCGTCCGCGGCATCGTGACCTGGCGCGACATCCTGACGCGGATCGTGGATGAGGACAACGAAGCGAATACGTCAAGGTCCGCCGCGTGAGTCCGGGCGGGCGGCGCGGTATCATGCCTCCCAGCGGGTGATGCACACCTGCGCGAGGAGGCCGACGCCATGCCCACCGACATGCTCCCACCCCTGAATCTGAAGAAGTGGATCGAGGACAACCGCGAGCACCTCACGCCGCCGGTGAGCAACAAGCAGCTCTACACCGGCGCGGACGATGTGATCCTCTTCGTCTCCGGCGGCCCCAACACGCGGAACGACTACCACGTCAATCCCACCGAGGAGCTGTTCTACCAGCTCGAAGGCGACATCGCGGTGCGCGTGCGCCCGCTGGACGGCAGTGCGCCGCGGGATGTGGTGATCCGCGAGGGCGAGCTGTTCCTGCTGCCGCAGTGGGTGCCGCACCGGCCGCAGCGGCCCGCGGGGACGGTGGGGATGATCGTCGAGTTCCCGAGGCCGAGGGGCGAGAAGGACGGCCTGCGCTGGTACTGCCCCGAGTGCGACGAGCTGGTGCACGAGGCGACGTGGGTTCTCAAGAAGATCGATGAAGATCTGAAGATCATCATGGAAGATTTCTGGGGCGGCCCCGCAGAGCGGCGGACGTGCAAGAAGTGCGGCACGGTCATTGAACGCGCCGGCGAGTTTTCGATGAAGGGGTAGGGGGGGGAGGCAATGGGGAATGGGCAATAGGCAATGGGAATTTCAGTAGTCTTGACCATTGCCCATTGCCCATTGCCTATTGCCTATTGCCTTTTCCCCATTCCCCATTGCCCATTCCCCATTGCCCCCCTATGAAAATCGACCTGCACACGCACATTCTCCCCGAGCGCTGGCCGGATCTGCGCGAGCGGTACGGCTACGGCGGCTTCGTGCGCCTGGAGCATCACAAGCCCTGCTGCGCGCGCATGATGGTGGATGACCGCTTCTTTCGCGAGGTCGAGTCCAACTGCTGGGATCCGCAGACGCGCCTGGGCGATTGCGACCGGACGGGCGTGACGATGCAGGCGCTGTCGACGGTGCCCGTCATGTTCAGCTACTGGGCGAAGGCTGAGGACGCGCTGGATCTTTCAACCATTCTCAACGACCACATCGCCGGGATTGTGCGCGAGCGGCCGGATCGGTTCATCGGGCTGGGGACGATCCCGATGCAGGCGCCGGAGCTTGCCTGCCGTGAGCTGGAGCGGTGCGTGCGCGAGCTGGGCATGCCGGGCGTGCAGATCGGCACGCACGTGAACGGGAAGAACCTGAACGAGCCGGAGGTCTTCGCCGTCTTCGAAGCCGCGGCGGACCTGGGGGCGGCGGTCTTCGTGCACCCGTGGGACATGCTGGGCAAGGACCGGCTCACGAAATACTGGGCGCCGTGGCTCGTCGGCATGCCCGCGGAGACGTGCCTGGCGATCTGCTCGGTGCTCTTCGGCGGCGTGCTGGAGCGGCTGCCGGCGCTGCGCCTGTGCTTTGCGCACGGGGGCGGCTCGTTCCCGGGGACGATCGGGCGCATCCAGCACGGCTTCGAGGTGAGGCCGGATCTGTGCGCTGTGGACAACGAGAAGGGGCCAAAGGAATACCTCGGGCGCTTCTGGGTCGATTCGCTGGTGCACGACGCCGATTCGCTGCGGCACATCGTGAAGCTCTTCGGCGAGACCAGGGTGGCGCTGGGCTCTGACTATCCCTTCCCGCTGGGTGAGGACTCGCCGGGGGCGCTGATCGAGTCGATCGAGGAATATTCGGCGGCGACGAAACGGCGCCTGCTGGCGGAGAACGCGATGGAGTTTTTGGGGGGGAGGGCAACAGGCAATGGGCAATGGGAGGCAATAGGCAATAGGCAATAGGGAATGGGGCGGAGATTCGGAAGTCCCATTGCCCATTGCCTATTGCCCACTGCCTCCTACTCCCCATTGCCCATTCCCCATTCCCCATTGCCTCCCCGTATCATGTCGCCCCTATGGCGAATTCGGTTCCTCTCGATGAATCGCACGCGAAGTCGCTGGACGGGCGTGATCCGCTGCGCGATCGGCGCTCGCTCTTCGCGTTTCCTTCCGAGCTGACCGGGCCGGGGGGGCGGGAATGCGTCTATCTCTGCGGCAATTCGCTCGGGCTCATGCCCATGGCCGCCCGCGAGCTGGTGAACGAGGAGCTGGAGGACTGGACCCGGCTGGCCGTCGAGGGGCACCTCGAATCGCGCCGGCCGTGGCTGAGCTACCACGATCAGTTCCGGGAGATGGGCGCCCGGC
The DNA here is from genome assembly GCA_007693965.1 of Phycisphaeraceae bacterium. Taxonomy (GTDB): domain Bacteria; phylum Planctomycetota; class Phycisphaerae; order Phycisphaerales; family UBA1924; genus RECQ01. The sequence continues at coordinate 27,347 of RECQ01000044.1, forward strand.
TTGTCGGCGCTGCATCCGGCGAGGTCGTGATGATGAACAGCCTGACGGTGAACCTGCACTTGCTCATGGCCTCGTTCTATCGCCCGACGACCGAGCGTTATCGCATTCTGGTCGAGGACCGCGCGTTTCCTTCGGACATGCACGCTGTGGCGAGTCAGGCGCGGTTTCACGGGTTCGATCCGGAGGACGCGGTGCTGGTCGCGCGGCCGCGGGAGGGGGAGCAGACGCTGCGGACCGAGGACATCGAGGCGCTGTTTGAAGAGCACGGGGGGTCGATCGCGCTCGTGCTCTTCGGGGGTGTGAACTATTTTTCCGGCCAGCTCTTCGATCTGGAGCGGCTTGTGGATGCAGGGCGGCGCGCGGGGTGCATCGTCGGGCTCGATCTGGCCCACGCGGCGGGGAACGTGCCGCTGAGGCTGCACGACTGGGGCGTCGATTTCGCCGCGTGGTGTTCGTACAAGTATCTGAACTCGGGACCCGGCGCGGTCGCGGGCGCCTTCGTGCACGAGAAGCACTGGAAGAAGGGCTGGCGCGGGCCGCGGTTCGAGGGATGGTGGGGGCACGAGGAGCGGACGCGCTTCCGCATGGCGCCGGAGTTCAAGCCCGGCGCGGGCGTCGAGGCGTGGCAGCTCAGCAACCCGCCGATCCTGGCGATGGCGCCGCTGCTGGCGTCTTTGCGGATCTTTGATGAAGTCGGCATGGCCGCGCTGCGCGAGAAGTCGATGCGGCTCACCGGGTATCTCGAAGCGCAGATCGATGCGCGGCTGGGGGAGCGGGTGCGCATCATCACGCCGCGGGATCCCGAGGCGCGGGGGGCGCAGCTTTCGCTGCTGATCGAAGGGAGCGCCCGGGCCGTGCGCGATTCGCTGCGGCGGGAGGGCGTCATCTGCGACATGCGCGAGCCGGATGTGATCCGTCTCGCCCCGACGCCGCTCTACAACTCGTTTTACGACGCGTGGCTCGCCGTCGATGCGCTGGATCGCGTGCTGGGCGCGGGGAGGCCGGCGTGAGCGGCCCGGCGCAGGCGGGGCCGCAGCGGTTTCTCATCGTCGGCGCCGGGCTGGCGGGCTCGCTGCTGGCGATCCTGCTGGGCAAGCAGGGGCACGAGGTGATCGTCTGCGAGCGCCGCCCCGATCCGCGGGGCAAGGGGTTCATCGGGGGACGTTCGATCAACCTGGCTCTCTCCGCCCGCGGCATCAACGCGCTCGCCGCGGCGGGGCTGGCGGAGCGCGTTCTCGAAGACGCCATCCCCATGCGCGGACGCATGATGCACTCGACCGAGGGCCGGCTGAACTACCAGCGCTACAGCAGCGATCCGAACGACCACATCAACTCAGTCTCCCGCGGCGGGCTCAATCTCACACTGCTCGACGCCGCGGCGGAGCTGCCGAACGTGCGACTGCTCTTCAACCGGCGCTGCACCGAGCTCGACATGAACGCCCCCGGCGCCGTCTTTCTCGATGACTCGACGGGGGAGAGCGAACGCATCGAGGCCGACGCCATTCTCGGCGCGGACGGCGCCTACTCCGCCGTGCGGCTGGAGATGCAGAAGACCGACCGCTTCAACTTCAGCCAGTCGTACCTCGAACACGGCTACAAGGAGCTGATGATCCCGCCGACGGCGGCCGGCGAATTCGCGATCGACCCCAACGCTCTGCACATCTGGCCCCGCGGCGGCTCGATGATGATCGCCCTGCCCAACCGCGACAAGACCTTCACCTGCACGCTCTTCTGGCCCTACGAGGGCGAGCACGGCTTCTCCGCTATCCGCGGCGAGGGCGACATCAAACCCTTCTTCGAGAAGCACTACCCCGACGCAGTGCCGCTCATGCCCACGCTGGTCGAGGACTACACCAGAAACCCGATCGGCTCGCTTGTGACGGTGCGCTGCGCGCCGTGGCGGCTGGACGGCAGGGTCGCCATCCTCGGCGACGCGGCCCACGCCATCGTGCCCTTCTACGGGCAGGGGATGAACTGCGCCTTCGAAGACTGCGTCGCCCTGGCCGAGCGCATCGAGAGCCGCGGCGCCGACCGCGAAGCCGCCTTCGCGGAGTTCGAAGCCGAGCGCAAGCCCAACGCCGACGCCATCGCCGACATGGCGCTGGACAACTTCATCGAGATGCGCGATAAGGTGGGCTCGCGGGTCTTCCTCGTGAAGAAGAAGTTCGAGCACGCCCTGCACAGGATTTTCCCGAGGCTTTACACACCGCTGTACAACTACATCAGCTTCACGCTCGTCCCCTACGCCGAGGCCCGCGCCCGGGCCCAACGCCAGACGCTGATCGTGCGGCTGTGCCTCGGCGCGCTCGGGCTGCTTGCCCTTGTCATACTGGTTGCGATAGCACGGAGTCTCGCGTCATGACCATCCACGACATTACGCCCGCGATCACCGAGGGTTTCGCGGTGTGGCCCGGCGACACGCCCCCGTCGCGCGAGGTGCTGCTGGACATCGCGCACGGGAACACCGTCACGCTCTCGACGCTCCGGGCCACCGTTCACCTCGGCGCCCACGCCGACGCCCCCAGCCACTACGGCGCCGACGCCCCCGCCATTCATGAGCGGTCGCTCGACTCTTACATCGGCCCCTGCCAGGTCGTCACGGCGCGGGCTGCGCTCGGCACGCGCGTGCGCCCCGAGGACATCGACGCCGAGATCACAGCCGAGCGCGTGCTGATCCGCACGGAGACGGTTCCCGATCCGTCAGTCTTCCGCGAAGACTTCGCCGCCCTCTCGCCGGAGCTGATCGAGGCCTTCCACGCCCGCGGCGTGCGCACGATCGGCATCGACACACCCAGCGTCGACCTCTTCGAATCGAAAGATCTCCCCGCCCACAAGACTTTCCTCCGCCTCGACATGGCGATCCTCGAAGGCATCACACTCAAGGGCGTGCCCGACGGCGCGTACGAGCTGATCGCGCTGCCGCTGAAACTGGTCGGCTTTGACGCCAGCCCGGTGCGGGCGGTGCTGCGGCCGGTCGGTTGAAGATCGAAAGTCGGGAACGCGGAGGTCTGGAGGAAGACGGAGTGAAAGGGAGTCAGCATGGAATGGAGGAAGAGGCAACTCGACTTGCCGGCTTCCGAACGCCGCGATTCCTGAACAGCGACCTATCCAGAGCGCACAATGCGTCCCCCGTCTTTCTCCGTCTTCCTCAGTCTTACTCCATGCCTCCGTGTTCTCCCTGATCAGCGCCAAACCCCGAAGACAAACCATGAAATTCACACGAGTTGACCACGAAATCACCATCGAGGGCGCCGACCTCGCCATCCGCCACATCATCGGTGTCGGCCGCAATTACGCCGAGCATGCGCACGAGCAGGGCGCCAAAGCGCCCGAGCGGCCCATGCTCTTCTGCAAGAATCCCGCGGCCCTCGCCCTCGAAGGCGAGGACATCGTGATCCCGGAGATCTGCCAGGACCGGCTGCAGGTGGATTACGAGGGTGAGCTGGGCGTCGTGATCGGGCAGCGCGTGCGCGATGTCCCTGAGGAGATGGCCCTCAGCGCTGTGCTCGGCTACTGCATCGCCAACGATGTCTCCGCCCGCTGGTGGCAGAAGGAGGGCGCGGGTGGTCAGTTCTACCGCGGCAAGTCGTTCGACACGTTCTGCCCCATCGGCCCGCGCCTCACCGCCGCGTCGCACATCCTCGATCCGCAGGCGCTGCACATCACCACCAGTCTCAACGGCGAGGTGATGCAGGACGCGCCGACATCGCAGATGCTCTTCCCCGTCGCCACGCTCATCGCCGAGCTGTCGCGGGGAACGACGCTGCTTCCCGGCACGCTGATTCTCACCGGCACGCCCTCCGGCGTCGGCATGGCCCGCTCGCCGCAACGGTTTTTGCAAGACGGCGACGAGGTCCGCATCGCGATCGAGGGCCTGGGCGAACTGGCGAACCGCGTCCGCCTGGAGAAATCAGGGGATTGAACGCGGAGTGCGCAGAGGGGATGAACGCGGAGTGAGACGGAGTTTTTGAGGAAGACGGAGGGGGAGAAGAGAGAGGGATTTTTTGGGCAGTGGGTCGGACGCAGATTGTGGGTGATCTCGGCACAGGGATGATCGGGCGTCAGAATGGACTCGGATGCGGACGCAGCGCAATCCTTTAATCAATCCTGTCCAACTCCGTCTCACTCAAAAACTCCGTCTCACTCCGCGTTCATCCCCCCTCCACGTTCATCCCCCTCCGCGAACCTCCGCGGCCTCCGCGTTCAAACCTCCCATCACGCAAGGCAAGCTGTGCGCTCTGCGCCGACGGTTCCCGGACCTTTGCAGCCCCGGCGCCTTGACCCCGCCCGATCTGAATCAGACACCTTGACTGGAGGCGGTTGGAGGAGTTCGAAGGCGCCACGGCGGCGTCACAGAGCGCAATCGCCAACAGCCCAGACCAGGAGTCCACCATGAAGACGCGCACCACTTCGCATCACGGCCGCGGCATCACCGCCATGCTCGCCCTCGCCGGCGCCGCCACCTTCTCGGCGGACGCCCTGGGCGCGACGATGCTGGTGGATGTGCCCGGCACGTCGAACATCTGGCTCGCCGGCATGCCCGCGGGCTCGACCGCCAGCCAGTTCGCGGGCCGCCCCGCCGACACAGCGCCGAATCATTCGCCCGTGCTGATCGATCTTTCCGTCTCATACGGCGACGTCTTCAACTTCGCCGCCATCGGCGGCGTGCTGAACCATCCCGGCAACGCCCTCATGGGCCCCGACGGCGGCGGGCTCACATGGCATCGCACCGGCGACGAGAACGGCATCGCCAATCTGCGGGCGCCGATCAACTCGCTGATCGGCGTCTTCCTGGGCGACGACCGGCCCGATCTCTTCGGCGCCCCGGGGGCGCTCAACTTCTCGCCGCCCCACAGCCGTGAGTACGAGGACCTGCACCCGGATCTTCAGCAGCCCTTCTTCATCGGCTCGGGCGAGAACTCGAGCGGCTCGCTGCGCTCAGTCATGGCCCCCTCAGGCGCCTCGCGACTCTTCCTCGGCACGATGGACGGCTACGAGTGGTCGAACAACGTGGGCTCGTTCTCGGTCGAGGTGTCGCAGTTCGCGGCGAACCGGTCGATCCCGGCCCCCGGCGCCGCGGCCCTCTCGCTGATCGCCCTCGGCCTCGCCGGCTCGCGCCGCACGAGGTGAGAGTGGGCAGGCAATGGGCAATGGGCAACAGGCAATGGACTTGATCAACGGCAATGGGTGAGCGCGCTGCGTGCTCACCCATTTTTCATTCCCCCATTGCCCATTGCCCAATCCCCATTGCCCACTGCCCATTGCCCATTGCCGAATCCCTACTCCCCTATAATCCCTCCATGCCCGTCCAGCCCCAGACATCCGCCGCGCGAACGCTCTCCGCCGCCGAAATCCGGCGTCAGTTCATCGACTTTTTCATCGAGCGCCACGGCCACACCTTCGTCCCCAGCTCGCCCGTCGTCCCCCACGACGATCCGACGCTCCTCTTCACCAACGCCGGTATGAACCAGTTCAAGCCCATCTTCCTCGGCCAGGCCGATCCGGGAAGCGAGATGGGGCGGCTGAAGCGCGCGGTGAACAGCCAGAAGTGCATCCGCGCCGGCGGCAAGCACAACGACCTCGACGATGTCGGCAAGGACCTCTATCACCACACCTTCTTCGAGATGCTCGGCAACTGGTCCTTCGGCGACTACTTTAAAGCCGAGGCGATCGCGTGGGCGTGGGAGCTCTTCACCGAAGTCTGGGGCCTCGACCCCGAGCGGCTGTACGCCACCTACTTCCAGGGCAGCAAACCCGAGGGCCTCGAGCCGGACCGCGAGGCGTACGAGCTGTGGCAGCGCCACCTGCCGGCGCAGCGCATCCTGCCCGGCGACATGAAGGACAACTTCTGGGAGATGGGCGACACCGGTCCCTGCGGCCCGTGCTCGGAGATCCACTACGACGGCCGCAGCGACGAGGAGCGGGCTCGCACGCCCGGCCACAACCTCGTCAACCGCGAGAGCCCGGATGTGATCGAGCTGTGGAACCTGGTGTTCATCCAGTTCAATAAGGATTATACTTCTAAAGGCCTCGAACATCTGCGTCTCAGCAAAGAGGCCGACTCTGCCAAGGAGCGGGTCCGTCAACGACAGTTAGCGTTGGAGAACAGGCATCTCCTAAATCTTCCAGCGTGCCATGTAGACACTGGTATGGGGCTGGAGCGCATCACGCGGGTCTTGCAGGGCAAGCAGAGCAACTACGACACGGATGTGTTCACGCCGCTGTTCGAGCGGATATCGAAGGTGTGCGCGGCGCCGCCGTATGGCGGGAAGCTGGATGATCCGAAGGACATCGCCTACCGCGTGATCGCCGATCACATCCGCACGCTCTCATTCGCGATCGCGGACGGGGCGGATCCGGGGAACGATGGGCGCAACTACGTCCTGCGGCGGATCCTGCGTCGGGCGGTGAAGTACGGCCACCAGAACCTCGAAGCGCGCGGGCCGTTCCTGTGCGAGCTGGTTCCCACCGTTATTGAAACGATGGGGGAGTTTTTCCCGGAGCTGAAGAAGGAGCCGGCGCGGATCATGAGTGTGATTCGGGATGAGGAGGTAGCGTTTGGAAGAACGTGGCACGAAGGAATGACTCGGACCAGTGCCTTGAGCGAGAGACACCAAGCACAAATTAGTGCAATAACGAGCACATTAGAGACGTATTTACAACCCATGAAAGGATTTAATGACGCAGTTGGTCATGTATTGAAAGACGTTGGACTCCGCTCCTCTGTTCCGATTCAAGAGATGACGAAGTTTTTTTATGAGTTTAATCGTTCTTTATCTGAAGCAATCCAGACCGCAATCCAACCAATGGCTATAGATCTTGAACGCGTGATCAAAGAAGCCAAGCAGACGATGGATCAAATTGAAGCGGCTATTGCCAAATTCGAACTAGATGCAGGACGAGAAGAGGCGACCAGAATCAGAGCGAAGATTGACGAATTGTCTCCGGCTTCCATTATACAGTTGCTCGATCATCTCAATGAAGCGCGGTCAATTTCCGCAGAAGATGCCTTTGTTCTCCACGACACCTACGGCTTCCCCATCGATCTCACGCAGATCATGGCCGAGGAGCGCGGCCTGACCGTCGATGTCGAGGGCTTCAACCGTCTCATGGAGGAGGCCCGCGAAAAGGCCCGCTCCGGCGGCGCGGCGGCCGAGCAGGCGCACCCCGCATCGACGCTCCCCGGCGACGCCGTCGCGCGGCTCAACAATCTCAGGATCAAGCCGACGAACGACGAGGCCAAGTTCGAGAACAAATCAATCCGCACCGACGTGCGCGCCATCTGGAACGGGACCGACTTCGACGAGAACGTCTATGCCACCCACATGAAGCCCGGCGACCGCATCGGCGTCGTCCTCGACCGCACCTGCTTCTACGCCGAGATGGGCGGGCAGGTCGGCGATGCGGGGCGCCTCGTCGTCACGCGCGAGGCGCAATCCAGCGTGCGCGACGGCGCCACCGGCGGCGAGATGCGCATTGAAGACACGCGCGCCTTCGGCGGCTACGTGCTCCACATCGGCCGCGTCAGCAAGGGCGAGATCCGCGTGGGCGACCAGGTCTCGTGCGAGGTCGAGAAGAGGCGCCGCGCTGCGATCATGGCCAACCACACCGGCACGCACCTGCTCAACTTCGCATTGCGCGAGGCGCTGGGCGAGCGCGTCGAGCAGAAGGGCTCGCTGGTGGCGCCCGACCGACTGCGGTTCGATTTCAGCCACGCCGCCGCGGTGAAACCGGAGGAGATGGAGCGGATCGAAGCCATCGTGCGCGAGAAGATCATCCTCAACCTGCCCGTCTGCACCGACACGGCGCCGCTGCCACTCGCGAAGAAGGTCAACGGCCTGCGGGCTGTCTTCGGCGAGGCGTACCCCGACCCGGTGCGCATCGTCTCCATCGGCGCCCCCGTCTCGGCGCTGGTGCAGGAGCCGGATTCCGACAGTTGGCGCAAGCTCTCCATCGAGCTCTGCGGCGGGACGCACGTCGAGACCACCAGCGAGATCGAGCATTTCGTGATCACGGAAGAATCGGGCATCGCCAAGGGCGTGCGCCGCATGGCGGCGCTGACCGGCGCCGCGGCGGGCGAGTCGATCGAGAGCGCCCGCGCCATCGAGCTCGCCCTCGACGAGGCGAAAAAACTCGATGACGACGCCATCGAAGCCCGCGCAACCGATTTTCTGCACCAGATCGAAGCCGCCACACTCCCCCTCGGCGCCCGGCGCCTGTTGGGGCAGAAGCTGGAGGCGTTGCAGGAACGTATTAAGGCGGCGAAGAAGCAGCACGCCGCGGCGGGAAGAGAAGCCGCGGTCGATGCGGCCCGGCGCATCGCCGAGAGCGCGCAGGGAACAGTGATCGTCGAGGCCCTGCCCGGCGACGACGCCGGCGCCGATCGTCAGGCGATGCTGAGCGCGCTGGACGCGATTCGCGCGAAGCGCGCCGAGAGCGCTGTCATGCTCCTCGGCGCCGATCGGGAGAATGGCAAGGTGACGATCGTGGCCAACGTACCCAAGGAATTGATCAACAAGGGGCTGAAGGCCGGCGACTGGGTCCGCGCCGCCGCCGAAGCCTGCGGCGGCAAGGGCGGCGGGCGCCCGGATTCCGCCCAGGGCGGCGGCACGCAGCCGGAGAAGATGGGCGACGCGATCGAAGCGGCGAAGACGTTCGCGAAATCGAAGCTCTGAAATTCAAGATCACTCGCCGCTCACGAATTGGAATGGGTCGGTCGAATACGAGCCCGAAGCGCAAGTAAGGATCCCCCCGCCTCTCCCTTGGGAGAGGCTGTCCGCGCAGCGGACTGGAGAGGGCTCCTTCTTCTACTCTCTCCTCCTTCGCTCGATCAACCGTGTGCCTTGTTTCTCGCCGCGACCGACGAAATTCGCATTCCGTTGTTCGAGCGTTGGAGAATGGAGAGAAGAAGGAGCCCTCACCCTGCCCTCTCCCAGGGGGAGAGGGTTGGCGCGAGCGGCGCTGTGTCACAGGCCGATGAACGATGCGCGGAATTCGTTGAGCTGGGCTTTAAAGACGCCGGCGCGCACGGCGGGGTCGTTCTCCATGATCTCGCGGGCCGCGGCTTCGTTCGGCGCTGTGAAGACCACGATCCCCGGCGCGGGGATCTCAAGCGCAACCGCGTTTTCGCCCCGCGGCGTCCACGCCGGATCGAGCGACGGGCCTGCCAGCATGAGCACGCCCGAGGCGAGGAGTGAACGGACATACGCCGCGTGCTCGTTGATGATGGAGCGCTCCTCGTCCGTCATCGTCTCGATCATTCCTTCGCGCGCGGGATGGATGAAGTAGACGAACGGCCGGGGCTCGGGGCCCTCGAACTCGCCGGAGCCGGCCCGCATGAAGGGTCCGTCGCTGAACCGGCGATCGAGATGATCAACCACGAAGCCCCACACCTGGCTGAAATAGGCGAAAGCGCGGTCCCACTGCTCGCCCTCGCTCGCATCCCAGCCGCCGTGTGTGATGCGCAGGCGCGTCTTGCCTTCTTCCGCATCATCGAAGCGCAGGACGACGAACGTCCGGCGCCAGCGCGCCTCAGGCAGATTCGGCGGGGCGTTCCACGTGAAGGACAGCATCTCCCCCTCGACAAAGCTCAGCACGCGGCACCCCTCCGAGCCGCGCGTGCCCTCCGGCGCATCGGGCGCGAAGTGCAGCTCGTACGCGCCGCCCATACGCAGCTCGACCTTCGCCCGTGGCGAAAAGAAGCTCGTCACGCCCTCGACGGTGGTGAACGCCTTCCACACCTCGGCCCGAGGCGCCTCGATGATGCGATCAAGCTCGATCACACGGGCGGGCGCATCGCCAGAGCGAGCATGAGTGGCCGACATCAGAAGGAATGTGAGCACAAGCGGGAGCAAGCGCATCAGCGGGCGCATTTCGGTCTGAAGCATGGCGAGATCTCCTATGGAGGGCTGAGTCAGAATCTGTCCTGACGCCCGACGCCTATGGGAGTTCCGTCGATCCGTGGCGTCAAGCCCGGGGATGCGTCGAGCGACTTGCCCCGTGTCGAAAACCGAGGCTCTGTCGAAAACCAAGGTTTCGTTGTGAACCGAGGCTTCGCAGACTCAGCCTCGGCGTCTTGACCCTCGAACGCCTCGAATGCCTTGAACGTCTTGAACGTCTTGAACGCCTGGAACACCTTCAACGCTTTAAACGCCCCGTTCCGACTCAATAGACGCCGAGGCTGAGGAGTCTTCGACGAAGCCTCGGAAACGGCGCCCGCGCCGCTTCTCGTGCCCACCGTCAATCCCCGCGCCCGCTCGCGCGGCGCATGGAAAACCGAACCGCCCGCTCCTCGCCATCGCGCATCTCGATCAGCGCGACGACCAGCGAGTCGGCGTCCTCATCGAACGTGTACTCGAGCCGCTTGGGCGCTTCGGCCTCGCGCTGATGGAAGATCGCCCGGCCCTCTTCGAGCTCGACGAGCCGGAAGACCAGGGCCGACTCTTCCCACGGGCGCATCTGCATCCCGAAGTGGCGCAGGCGCATGGTGACGCCGCCGGCCTCTTCTTCGAGCACGATCAGCTCGTGCACGCGCAGGCGATCGCCCACGGTCCAGCGGAACATCCCCGTCATGCAGCCCGCCGCGGGGATGGTCCAGTGCTCCTCGAACCGGTGCTCTCCATTGGCGCCGATCCACGCCCCCGCGATCCAGGCCACGTCGGCGATGGTGTGGGCCACGGGCTCGTCGCCTCCCGGGGCCGGCGCCGGGGCGGCGCCGACAAGCAGCAGCGCGAGGCCGAGCGCTGCGCATGCCCGCGACCTCTTGATAGCGCTTCTCGTTCGGGACGAGAAGGTCGCAGGTTCAAACCCCGGCCTCATGACGCCCCTCCTGCGCCCTCGCTCAGATCCTCGTAGAACATCAGCGCGTTGCCGTCGGGGTCGTAGAAAGTAGCCAGCTTGACCATGCCGGGGTGCTCCTGCGTGGGCCCATCGAAGCGGACATCCTTCGACTCGAGGAACGCCCGGGCGGCGTCGACGTTCTTCACGCCGAAGGTCAGCTTGATGCCGGGGCCGGCCTTAAAGCCCTCGGTCTGGCCGAGGCCGATGTTGACGCGGGCGACCTCGGTGGCGAGCTCGGCCCAGGCCAGCTCATCGATCTTGTAGAGCAGCGTGAAGCCGAGGACCTCCTGGTACCAGCGAAGTGAGCGGTCAAGGTCGGTGACGTGGATCGAGCAGGTGAGGCCGCCGTCGTAGCCGATGGGCGAGGGCATGGGATCGTCTCCTGTGAGCCGCGGCGTGCGGCCTTGAGAACGTTTGTATAGTCGCTATACTTTCGTGTCAATGGCCGATTTCAAGATTCCAGGCAGCGATTCCGGACCCCCGCCGCTGGCGATGCTCTTCCACCACCGCTGGGCCGCCCCGGCGCTGGAGGAGACGCTCCGGCAGGGCGGCGGCGCCCGTGTGGCGACGCTGGCCGCCCGCCTCAGGGCGCCGCGGGCCTCGGTGGTGCGGGCCGTCGAGGGGCTGACGGCCCTCGGACTGATACAGCCCAACCCCGGCCACGGCCACCCGCTCCGCCCCGAGTTCATCCTGACCGAGGCCGGCGCCCGGGCGGCGGCGGGGTGCGCCGCCTACCTGCGGGCGGCGGCGTGGCTGAACGTCGAGGACCTGGCCCTGCGCAAGTGGACCGCCGCGGCGGCGACCGAGCTGCGCGCCGGCGGACGCCGCTTCACCGAGCTCCGCAGCGGCCTGCTCGTCGTCACCGACCGGGCCCTGGCGACGACGCTCCGCGACCTTGGCGAGGCCGGGCTGGTCGATCGGCGCGTCGAGGACAGCGCCGCCGCCCCCGTCGCCGTCGAGTACACGCTCACCCGCCCGGGCGCTCGGCTGGCGAGCACGGCGAAGGACGTGCGCGAGGCGCTGGCGGCGTGAGGGGAAGCGGAAAAACGGAAAAGCGGGAAAACAGCAAAGCGAGAAATACTCAACAACCGTCCACGGGCTGCTGAGATTTGCTGCTTTTCCGCTTTGCTGCTTTGCTGCTTCGCTCACCCACTCAACCTCGGCTCCGTCTCCGCGAGCTTGAGCCGCTCGCGGAGCCACGCCGCGAAAGCCTCTGCGCTCCTCACGCCCGTGAACCCGCACACGAACGCTGTGTGGTGACGCTCGCCGTCCGTGTGCTCGATGTCGACGGAGATCACCCGCTCTGTCCCGTCGGAATCGTGCAGATCGATCCGAATGAAATCCCGCACAACGACCGACCGGATGTCTGATGTCGCGATGCACATGCCCGCTCTGTTCTCAGAAGACGGAGCCAGCTCGACCATGCCCTGATCATCGTCAATGGTGAGGACGTCAAATGATCCGCCTCGCAATGCCGACGCAATGAACGCCGCCGCCGAGACGATCACGATGATGATCCATGCGGCATGCGCCTGCGATGGCTGGGGATGCCATCCCAATGCAAAGACGATGATGATCGACGCCAGCAAGGACGAGGCGAACGCCGCGATGAGCGACCAGGCGAGCGGATGCATGCGGCGGCTTCTGACCAGCGTTCGTCCGGGGTTGTCGATCACAATCACGCCGCCCATCGGCGGAGGAAAAAATTCGGCTCGGATCAGCGCCAGAACAATCCACCACACGCCGACGCCAAATATCACAAATGGCGCCGCGAAAAGCACCTGCATGTGATGCGACATTCCGCCTGGCGGCGCGGTCATGATACGGATGCATCCGAGCGTCCATCCGATTGCAAACAACGCAAAGATCCAGATATGGCTGAGCTGGCGGCGCGATCGCATGCTCATGACGGATGCCTCATCGGCGGCGGCGCGGACGAGCGACCGCAGGGCGGGTCATGTGGACGTATCGGCGTCGCCGTCGAGATTCAATCGAACCCGCAGCCAATCGGCGAACAACTCCGCGCTCTCCATCGCGATGAAGCGAGCGACGGTTTCTTCTCGCCCGCCGTCGAGCGTGATATCGACCGCCGGCGGGATGGCGTGAGCTGGCCTGAGCGTGCGCCACTCCGGCTGTTTCCACGTCGCGTCGATCGATCTGATTTCGGAGAAGGGAATCTGGAGCGGTTCGTCGCGTCCCTCGCCGCGAGGAAGTCGAAGCTGCGCCCCGGCCTCATCGATGACCAGATCGTCCCTTCCTCCACCGGCGAGCATATTTCTCCATGCGAAGACGCCGGCGCCGGTCAGGAGGGCAAGTCCCCACGCGACAAGAGCCGTGGTCTGTGTCGCCCCGATCGGAAAGAGGGAAAGCATCAGCGAGAGAACGCAGATCAGAACGAACACCGCAACGAGGGCCCACACGAGTGGCGGGATCAGCGCCAGACGCACTCGCGTCACTCCGCCACGGACCATCACCCGCCTGCCCGCAGCGGGGACCTTCGGGTTGCACGCTCTGCCCACCGTCCGCCATGCCCAGAACATCCCCACGCCGACGATCAGAAAAGTCATCATGAAGAGGGCGCCGATGAGCTCCATGGCGCCCACGCCGACGCGCAGCGCCGATCGCGAGGGATCCGCAGGATCGTAACGCACGACGACTTTTTCGCCGACCGGATGCGCCGCCACCGTCAACTCGGCGGCGCTTCTGCCGCCGCTCGAGAAGCCCGAGAAGCTGATCCGATCGCCGATGTGCTCAACGCCTTCGACACTGTAGACAAATTTAACGATCGGCCTGAGCTCCTGGCCATCGGAGGTCCGCAGCGTCTCGACTTCCGAACGCGTCACCACGCCGTCCGTCGTCGGCCACGACGCGGCACGCGACTGGTTGTACATCGCGACTATGAGAATGCCGAGTCCGAAGAGGACGACGAGCAACCAGAAACTCGCAAAGACTGGAACGAATTTGTAGAACGGATTCGATCTCAGGCTCATGCGCGTTCCTCGAAGATCCGGCCGTTGTGCGCCGGATTGTCCACGGTCATGCCTGCTTCAACCTCGGCTCCGTCTCCCCAAGCAGCTCGTGGGCGCGATCCAGGCAGTCCTGCGCCTCGAAAAACACCCCGTCCGCCGCGGCGGACCAGCAGCGGTTCACCTGCCGCTCCATCGCCGCGAAGCGGTCCATCAGGCCCGCGTAGCCGGAGAGGCCGAGGCGTCCGACGAGCTGGGCCCGGGCGTCGACGAAGGCCACGGAGTGCACGCGCTGCACTTCGTCGAGGCGCTCGACGATCATCTCCATCCGCGCCTCGTCGTTCGCGGCGCCGGGCAGGTCGCGCTGCAGCGACTCGATGATCCTGCGTATCTCCGCCAGCGTCTCCTCGGGCGAGAGTGTGGCGGCGCCGGCGCCTTCCGCCTTCGTCTTCGCGGCGGCCTCGGCGACCTGCCGATTCGTCTCGGAGCGCACCACGAAGGCGCCGCCGAGCAGACCCGCGACCGCGACGAGGAAGAGCCACAGCCCCGACCAGCGCGCGAAGGAAAACTCCTTGAGGCGGATGCGCTCCGCGCCCGCCAGCCGCAGACGATCGAGCAGGTCCTGGTTCAGTCTGTCGTTGGTGCGGGCCATCGGGACATAGGCGAGGTTCTTGAGTCGGACATCGCCGTTGTCGTCGAGACGGGCGCCTTCGAGGTCGGCCTGCGACATCGAGGCCAGCGCCATGATCGCGAGGTCCTCGACGCCGGTGGGAGTGCGCGTGACGGGGATCGGCACGACGACGGCGTTTCGCAGGAAGAGGGCGCGCCGACCGTCCGGGACGAGCGGCGGCTCGGCGTCCGCGTCTGGCTCGGCCTCGGCCTCATCCGTCGCGGCTTCCTCGGTCTCCATGGCCCTGATGTTCGCGGCCTCCAGCTCCTCCATCGCGAGGATGGACTTCTCGCTGAGCCCCTCGCGCCAGCCGAGGAAGTGGTCCATCGGCAGACCGGCGGCGAGCGTCTCCCACGCGCGGCTGGAATAGCCGAGACAGACGATGTAGAGGGTCGATGGCGCATCGCCGGAGCGCAGCTCCGCGAGCGCTTCAGACATGAAGTCCTCTGTGCGCTCATCGCGGCCTTCGAGGTAGGCGAGCAGCCGGGCCTCATCCAGCAGCGCGATCACGCCCTCGGAGGGCTCCAGCCGCGGCGGGGCGAAGTCGCCGTCGCCGGGGGCGGTGTGAAAGAGGCGGATGATCGTCTGGTTGTCGGCGCGCAGCTTCGCGATGGCGTCGTGGGCGGCGGGCGGTCGGCGCCGCGCTTCGTTGAAGAGGGCCGCATCCTCGAAGGCGAGGCGTCCGGACACGGCGTTGAGCGTCGTGTTCAGCAGGCGCTCGTCGGCGAGGCCGAGGCGGGGGACATAGGCGGTGGTGGTCATGATCGCGCCCAGCGCGAGGGAGAGAGCGATCACGAGGTTGGCCAGTGATTTCATGGTGGTTCAGCCTCGCGCCAGGACGAGCATGTTGATGCACAGGGCCAGAATCGCCTCGCCGACGATGAGGCCCGCCGCGAAGGGAACGCCCCAGTCTTCCGACCAGCGCCGCCCCTTCGTCTTGGTCACGATCATGTTGATGATGCAGCCGATGCCGTACGTCGAGATGTAGAGGAACGGCAGGTAGATCGAGAGTCCGACCAGCACGCCCAGCCCCGCGAAGGCGCCGAGCCCGAGCAGGCCGCCCAGCAGCGCGCCGAAGCCGTAGAGGGCGTAGGGCATCTCGCCGCCCTGCACGCCGGTGACGACGGCCTCGAGGGCCTGCGCCTGCGGCGCCACGGTCTCGGTGCCGGGGCCGATGGGGATGCCTGTCGTCTGCAGGTTCACCTGCACGATGAGCAGCAGCGTGAACATGCAGATCAGCGGGCCGAGCCCGGTGCAGATCAGCTCGACGATCTGCTGCCGCTTGGGCTGCGAGCCGACGAGATAGCCGGTCTTGAGGTCCGCCATCATGTCGGCGGCGCACGTGATGGCCACGCACAACGCCGCACCGATCAGCACCGCGCCGACCACCGCCCCCGTGCCCGCAAGCAGCAGCACCAGCACAACGGTGAGCAGCGCCATGCCCGAGATGGGCGACCAGTCCGTCATGCCCGTGCACTGCGCGATGATGATGCCGGCGAACCAGATCCAGATGGCGCCGATGATGGCGATGAGCAGGGCCCGCACATGCGGGTTGAGTCCGGAGAAGAGGCCGGGGCGGGCCCGCTTGCCGGCCATGAATTCGTCGCGCTGGTCGTCGGTCCACTCCGACCACTGGGCCGCGGTCTCCTTGCTCTCGAAGCCGATGGTGTACCCGTTGTATTGCGCGGTGGCGTCGATGGTCTCGATCGGCGCCTCGGTGATCGGGTCCGTCGTGTTGAAGGGCTTGTTGCCCACAAAGTCGGCGGCGATGAAGAGCAGCACCAGGGCCGCCAGCACCGCCATGATCAGCACCTTGAAGCCGAGCTCATCGGCGCCGGCCTTGGCCTTGCTCGCCGCGACGATGCTCTTGAGGGCCTCGCGGATCGCCGGGAGCGAGACGATGACGCCCATCATGGCGCCGCCGAGCAGCAGGCCGATGCCCAGCGGTCGGTTGAACGCGAGGAAGGCCGCGTCCGGCGCCTCGTGGGCCCGCACCGTCTCCGGCAGCCAGCCCATCGCGAAGACGATCGGATTGAGGATGAAGTAGGCGAGCACGCCCCCGGCCAGCACCAGCAGGCCGGCCTTGCCCGTGATGTACCCCGCGCCGATGGCGAAGGGCGCGATGGCGAAGACGAGCTGAAGCTGATCGGGCAGGCCCAGGAAGCGACCGAGGTCGATGCGGTCGTTCTGGAGGTACAAGTCGGGCTTGCCGTCGCGGTCGCGGTCAACGCGGATGGTGAGCTCGCCGTCGTCGTCGGTCTCGTGCCGCAGGCGCAGGTTCAGGTCGGCGTAGCCGGGCAGCGGCTTCTGGGCCCAGCCCAATTGACGCGAGCGCAGGGAGCGCCACGCCGCCTCCTCGTGCGTCGCCATGAATGCCCGCATGGCCAGCTCATCGGAGAAGAGTGGGGTCTTGAGATCGTCGAGCGAGTTCTGATTCGTCTCGATCTCCGTCTGCAACGTCTCGATCTGCGCTCTCAGTGTCGCGGCCTGGGCTTCATCTTCCTCGTCGACGGCGTCGAGATCTTTTTCGACCACTGCGAGCTGGTCTTTCAGCTCCTTTGTCTGCTTCAGCAGCTCGCCGCGGGCGACGACGGTTTCGGGCGCTTCCTCGTTCTCGATCCATCCGGCGATGGCGAGCGTGCGCTCCCGGTCCTCTGCGGTGATCTTGCCCTGATCGACAAGCCGATCAAGCTCATCGACCGAGGCCCGCACCATGATGTTGGTCAGGCCGTTGGGCAGGAAGATGAGCATCGACAGCACGATGCCCGCCACCAGCACCAGCGACTTGGCGGCGCCGGCGCCGGGGCTCTTGAGGATCACGGCCACGCCGGTGGCGCTGGGGAAGCGCAGGCGCTCGATGTCGAGCATCTGCTTGCGCAGCGGGATGATGAAGGCGCCGCCGAGAATGGCGCCGGCGACGCACGCCAGCGTGATGAGCCAGAAGTCCACATCCGAGACGCTGAGGCGATAGCCGAGCAGGAAGAGCACCGGCACGGTGAAGATGACGCCCGAGTTGGGCGTGTTCACCGCCGAGGCGATGGTCTGGCCGATGTTGGTCTCGAGGATGGTGCCCTTGCGAAGCAGGCCGCGGAGCACGCCGAAGCCCAGCACCGCCGCGATTGCGCTGCCGACGATGGTGAAGCCGATCTTCAGGCCCGCGTAGGTGATGGCGGCGTTCATGATCGCGCCGACGATCAGGCCGAAGATGATGGCGCTGATGGTCACTTCGCGGTAGCGGGTCTGGAAGAGGCCGTCCCCGGAGGAGCCGCCTCCGGCGCCGCGATCCGCGTTCGTGCTCCGGCTCTCGCCCGGGGATTCATCCATGGGGTGCGCCTCCAGGCCGCGGCGAACTGCCGCGGTCGAGGGGGCATGGTGCGCGACGAACGCCCCGGACACAAGTCAACCCAGATCGCCGGTCCGGATGGTCCGGGGCATCGCCCACAGACCGCCCCCCACGGGTCCGTCGGGAGACGGCGGCGGCGAGAGGGAAATCAGCAAAGCGGAAAAGCGCAAAAACAGCAAAACCAGAAACACGCGTCAGCAGTCAGCAGCGCCGAAAAATTCGCTGCTTTGCTGCTTTTTTCGATCACCAGGGCATCGGACGGGGCGTCATGCGCGTGGGCCGGTCCGTCAGCGTCAGCCGCGAGAAATCCTCGAGGAACAGGCGGAACTGCGTGTCGAAGGTGATCGTCGTCTTGTTGAAGACTTCGTCGGTGGTGAGCGCCGTGGTGCGCACCTCGGGCGACGGGTTGAGACGATATCCCCACGCCCCGCCGCAGCCGGTGGTGAGAAGCATGGCGCCGGCCAGACCGGTGGCGAGAAGGGCGCAGGACAGATTGCGGCGGCGATGGGTCATGTCTCGAACTCCTTGCTGAGAAGCGTGAAGTACCTTGTCGGCCCGGCGGCGTCAACCCGCTGAAGATCCCATGGGGATCACGGCCGGGTCGTTCACCCTCAGCCCCCACGCCGCGTGCGGCGGGGGGCGGTGGAAATGTCGGACTGGAAATTGTTCGGCTTTCCTTCGACTCCGGTTCCCTCGGGTTGTACTCTGATGGGCAGAAGGTTCGTTTCGTTTTCGAGAGCCCGATTCACGCCGTTGTCATTGCTCGAACCTTATACACACCCCTCGGGAGCCGGAGCAGTCCTCGGACGATGATCAAGCCTCCTCAGAGTGGAAGATCGGGATTCGGGGCCCAGGCGCCCACTTTGTAGAAGGGGTTCGAGCATTGAACGGCGCGGGTTCTTGCGACGCGGAACGGGCCTTTTTTCTGCGCCCGCCTCAGGCTGCACGCCCCGCCGCGGCCCGCTGATACGATGATCCCATGTCGTCATCGGACAGATCCGGCCAGGAGGGCGTCTCGGGAGATCTGGTCTCGCGCGTGGCCTCGTCGATCCTGAACGAGCCGCGGACCGAGCGACTCGGCGAGGCCGCCCTGCCCGACCGCCATCGCATCGAAGAGATGGTCGAGCTGGTGCGTCACCTCGTCTTCCCCGGCTTCTTCGGTCCCCGCGGCGTCGCGAAGGACGAGCTGCCCGCCCACGTCGAGACCCTGCTCTCACGCATCCGGGCCCACGCCTACGAGCAGATCCGCTCGGTGCTCCGCTACGTCGAGGACATCGGCCCTGATCAGGCCGACAACCCCCTCTGCGCCCGCTGCGACGCCGAATCGCGGCGCATCGCCGACGCCTTTCTCGAACGGCTGCCCGAGCTGCGCGACGCCCTGGCGCTCGATGTGCAGTCGGCGTACGACGGCGACCCCGCCGCCGCCCACACCGACGAGACCATCATCTGCTACCCCGGCGTGGACGCCGTCTTCGCCTACCGCACCGCGCACATCCTGCATGAGCTGGGGGCGCCGCTCTTGCCGCGGATCATCTGCGAGCAGGCCCACATGCGCACAGGGATCGACATCCATCCCGCGGCGAAGATCGGGCGGTCCTTCTTCATCGACCACGGCGCCGGCGTCGTCATCGGCCAGACCGCGATCATCGGCGACAACGTCAAGCTCTACCAGGGCGTGACGCTGGGCGCCAAGAGCTTCCCGAAGGACGAACGCGGTCGCGTGATCCGCGGCCAGAAACGCCACCCCACCATCGGCGACCGCGTGACGATCTACGCCGGCGCGGTGATTCTGGGAGGCGACACCATCATCGGCGACGACTGCGTCATCACCGGCGGCGTCTTCATCACCGACTCGATCCCGCCGAAGCACATCGTGCGCCAGAAGAAGCCGGAGCTGGTGATGCGCACGAATCGGGAGGCGAGCGGGGCGTGATGGCGCAAGCGGGAGAGTGATGCAGGCTTGCAGACGTGCATCTGGTGAATCGACGGGGCTACAGATGTTTCCATCAGACGATCGCGTTGCTCACGAGTGGCAGGAAAGCACGCGCAGGTGAATAGACGTTCTCTCGCCGCAACACGATTCGCCTTCTCATCCTCTCCGAACCACGATTCCCCCCACTCCCGCTCCCGGCGATTCCCCCTGTTCGCCCAGCTTCGCACCGGGCTGTGAAACTCCGCCAAAGCCCTTCGGGGCATGGGCCGATGGAGGGCAAGGAACATGTCCCGAGGGAGTCCACGCGTCCGATGCTGCGAGTGCCGATAACCTACGCCAAGCCCGGCATGATGCTGGCGATGCCCATCCGGCATCCGCAGCGTCCCGAGCACCTGTTGCTGCAGGTCGGCTACGAGCTGGACCAGGCCGCCATCGGGCGCCTGCGCGAGTTGCGGCTGCGCGAGGTGTGGATCCGCTATCCCAACCTTGAGTTCATCGGCAAGTACATCAACCCGCACATTCTCGAGGAGCAGGCCAAGGTTGGCAAGGCGATCGGCGGCGCCCTTGAAACAGTGATGCGGGACACCACCGCCAAGCTGAACTATCCAGCCTTCAAAAGCACGATCCGCGACTTCATCGACAAACTGCTTGAGGATCCGCAGGCCGCGATCTTCATCGAGGAGATCAGCGAGACGGATGAGCCGCTGTTGCGCCATTCATGCAGTGTGTGTTTTCTCAGTCTGCTGATGGGTCTGAAGCTGGAGGGCTACCTGGTGCAGCAGCGCCGGCGTCTGGCCGCCCATCGCGCCAAGGACGTTGTGAATCTCGGCGTCGGCGCCATGCTGCATGATGTCGGCATGATGCGCATCGACGCCAAGGCTCGCGAGCGATGGATGAAGACGCACGATGAGTCCGACCCCGCGTGGCGCGAGCACGTCATCATCGGGTATCAGCTCGTGCAGGGGCATGTCGAGCCCAGCGCCTCCGCGGCGGTGCTGCATCATCATCAGCGCTATGACGGCGCGGGGTTTCCCGTGCGACGCGAGGCCGACGGTGTGCTGCGCGGCCTTGTCGGCGATCGCATCCACATCTTCCCGCGCATCGTCGCCACCGCCGATCTCTTCGATCGCATGCGCCATCCGCCCGACCGGGCCACCCCCACGCCAGTGGTGCGGGCGCTGCGCCGAATGCAGACGCCCGAGATCGCCAGTCGAATGGATCCGATGACGTACAAGGCGCTCATCGCCGTGACGCCCCCCTACCCGCCCGGATCGCTGGTGACGCTCAGCAACGGAGTGCGCGGCGTGGTCACCGAATGGCGCCCTTCCGATCCATGCCGCCCGACAGTGCAGAAGCTGGGAGACATCGAGCAAGATCACGCCAAAAATGGCGCCGCTCCGAACGCGGCCTGCTACGACCTGCGCAGCGATCACACGCTGCACGTCGTCGAGGCGGAAGGAGAGCGCGTGCTCGAAGACAACTTCTACCCCAAGCGGGTGGAGGAGTACACAATCGATCTGGATGGAAGAGGCTTCCTCGCCGCCTGAAGCCGGCGCAGAGCCAGACTCCGGCGCACAGCGCCACGGTTGCCGCCCCTGACTTCAGCTCTCGATGACGCCGGTCTGTGTGTCGGTTTCGGCGCCATTCGTTTCGGTCGCGGGCTCGGGCGCAGCGTTCTCGGATGACTCGCCGCGGCGACGCGTGGCGCCTTCGCCGCCCTGAGTGGACTCGCCTTCGGTGGCGCTCACCGGTCGGGCAGCGGCTGCAGGTTGGGCGCCCGTCTGAGCGCCGCCCTGACCTCGCTCGCGCACCATGGCGGCGGCGCCGGGGGGCATGCCCATCATTCGAGGCGCCGCCTCGCGCAGGCGAGCGAGCTGCTCCTGGTCGAACTCGGTGTCGAGCACCTCACCGGAGGAGGGTTCGCGGAGAAGCACACGATCGCCCTCGGAAAGCCCCGCGACGATCTCCGCGTGCGTCGAGGAGCGACGCCCGACGGCCACCGGCGTGCGCTCGAAGCGCGTACCGCGAGGCGTGTAGACATAGCTGACGGCGCCCTCGCGGAAGATCGCCTGGATGGGTGTGGCCAGCGCGTCCTCGACATTGCCGAGCACAATGCGGGCGTCGGCCCGCATCGAGGGCTTGAGCAGTCCGTCGCTGTTGTCCCGATCCAGCGCGATGCGGACGGTGTACTCGCGCAGGTTGGGATCGCGCCAGCCTTCCGTCTCGGCGAGAACGCCGATGGAATGGACGCGGCCTTCGAAGGTCTGTCCCTGCAGCGCATCGATGGTGACGAAGGCCGTCTGCCCGGGGCGCACGCGCCCGGCGAGACTCTCGTGCACGCGGACAATCGCCATCATCCGCTCGGTGTCGGGGAGCATCATGATGAGCTCATTGGGGCGGATGTTGCGGCCGATCTGCATCGGCCCGTCGCCGCCCATCATCATCCCGCCCCGGCCGCGGCCGGTGCTGGTGGCGTAGATCACCAGCCCGTCGGTGGGGGCGTACACGGTGGTGGCTTCAAGCTGGCGCTGCATCTTGGCGAGGTTGTCCTCGCGGATGGAGAGCTGCCGCTCGCGGTTGGTCAGATCCGCGCGCCGATTGGCGAGCTGGCGCTCGTTCTGCCGCTCCACCTGGTCGAGTTCGGCCTCGGCCTCCTCGACGTTCGATGTCAGTTGCTTGTACCGCTGGTCGTAGGCGAACGTCTCGAAGACCCAGAGATCGATCTGCGTCGTCTGCACATCGGCCTTGGCGTTGAGGTGGGCGATCTCGGCGTTGACCAGATCCTCGCGGCTGGAGAAGTCGCGCTCGAAGAGTTGCTGTGTCTCCTCGAGCTTCTCTGTCGCCTGCTCCAGGCGGCGCTCGGCCCGCTCAATGGCGAGATCCAGCTCCAGCTTCTCCTTCTTGACATCGCCTTCAAGCCACTTCTGCAGCTCAATCTTTGCGAGTTCAAGCTTGAGGAGCGCCTTGCGGAGATTGGACTCGTTCTCACTCACTTGGATGTCATACGCGTTCTGAGATGAGATGAAGTCAGCTCTGGCCGACTCGACGCGCAGCGTCTCTTCCTGGAGCTGGTTCTGGATCTGGTCGGAGTTGAGCTTCACCAACAGGTCGCCTTCGCGGACGATGATGCCCTCATCGACGATCTCAAGAATTGCGTTCGTCGATTCGAGCTGGCTGCGGATCTCGGTCTGGCGACGGGGCTCGAGCTCGCCGCTGGAGGTGATGGTGATGTCGAAGGAAGAGCGAGAGACGGTGTAGAGGTCGATCGTGCGAGCATCGTCGCCGCTGCTTCGCATCGACATCATGGCGTAGACGCCGGCGGCGCCGAGGATGGCGATCACCAGAATTGCGAGGATGACGCCCCGTACACCACCCCGTCGAGCAATCCTGCCGGGTCGGGTCGCGTGGGTGTCCGTGTGATGTGTCGGTGTGAAAACGGGCATCGGAGCGGCTCCAGTGAGACGGGAAGTCAGATCAGGTCGGGAAGCCGGCGTTGCAGCCGGGCACACAAGCGATGTCTTACAGTCAAAACCGGCCCGGGGCGCCGCAGTTTCATGCTCGGGATCCTCCGGAATTCCCCCGGAATCCCCAGAGCGCCCCCGGATCC
Source organism: Phycisphaeraceae bacterium (assembly GCA_007693965.1). Classification (GTDB taxonomy): domain Bacteria; phylum Planctomycetota; class Phycisphaerae; order Phycisphaerales; family UBA1924; genus RECQ01. The sequence continues at coordinate 50,705 of RECQ01000044.1, forward strand.
TCCAGAATCGCTTTCGAGATCATCACCCTGATGGATGCTAGGCGCAGGGCGTCCGGCGTTCACGATCCGTTGTCGGGGTCGGCGGGCTCCTCATCCGGCTGCACCTCGGGCGTCGGGGGCGTTGGCTCCAGCTCTGGGGCGACCGCCCCTTCCTCGCTCTCGCCCTCGCCCGGCGTGCCGGGGGCCGCAAGGCCCTCGGCATCGCTCTCGATCAACCGCTGCGGCATGCCGGGCAGGGGCTGGATGTTGCCGTCGCGATCGACACGGAGAAGATCGGTCGCGAGCAGGTAGGAGAGAATCGAGATTCGCAGGTCGCGAAGGGCGTTGTCCCGGTCGTTCTCCGAGTTGAGCAGGCGGTCCTCCGCATCGAGAAGGGTGATAGCGTCGCTCTGCTGGATGATGATCTGCTCGATCGCCAGGCGGCTGGTCTCTACGCCCCGTTCGGCAAGTTCCAAGCGGAAGCGGTCCTGATCAATCCTGCGGCGCTGCTGACGGGCGTCGACGATCACATTGTCCCGGAACTGATCGTAGGTTCGTCTTATTCTCGCAAGGCCGATCATCGCCGATCGAAGATTCAGCCGCTCGATCTCGCGGTCGAGAGGCAGGCCGAAGGTGACGCCGACGTTGTAGCGGGCGTCGTCAAACTGGAGGTCCAGCCCGCCGATCCGGTCATTGGGGTCTGTATCTGCGCGAACGTTGGCATTGAAGTTGAGATCGGGAAGAATCTGGTTGTGCGCGATGGCGACGTTGCGCCGAGAGTCGTCAATCCGGTCACGCTGGTTCTGGAGGTCGAGCCGGTAGAGCAGCGCAAGCTGTGATGCTTCGCCAGGAGTGGTGTCAGGCTCGGGAAGATTGATTTTCGAAGGAGTCATGATCACCGGCGTCTCCACCGGCAGACCCAGGCGGATCTTAAAGCGATCCAAGGCCAGGATATAGCTCTCGCGCGCGCTGATCAGTCTGCTCTGGGTTTCGAGCACCTGCTGCTCGATGGTGCGGGCTTGGGAAGCCGCTTCCTGACCCGCACGCACACGGGCCTGCGATCTCTCCAGCGCGAGCTGAACGCTCTGCAGCGAACGCTCCTGGTTGTCGATGCTCGCCAGCTGGGCCACCAGATTGAAATAATCCGTGGCGATGCTGACCAGAAATTCTCGACGAAACCGCTCGAACGTGCGTGCGGCGTACACCAGGTCGCGCTCGGTCTGGATCAGGTCTTCGCGAGCCACATCCCCGGCGCCTCGCAGCAGCGGAATGTTCGCGTTCAGCACCAGCGCCGTCGACTGGCGATAGCTCTCCGTCGCCGAGTCGCGGAGCTGCTCAACCGCCTCGACGATCAGGCCCGCCTCGACCTGCCCGCCATATGGCAGGCGCTGCGTCACGCGCAGGTCGTTCATGATGCGGAGGGCGGTGTCGGCGTCGCCGTCGAAATCGCCGCTGACGTTGGCGGAGAGGTCATTGAAGAATCGCGGCCCCCAGCGGTGGCGCTCGATCAGCAGCCGGATGGCCGAGAGGATGTACTCCTCCTCCGCGTTCCTGAACTCGCGCCCGGACTCCTGCGCGATCCGCAGCGCGTCGACCAGGTCGATCCGCATCGCATCCTCGGGCAGCGCGGTGAACTCGTCGATGCGCATGGCGACGTCGCGGTCTTCCGCGGCAATGCCGTAGAACAGATCTTCGGCGCGGGGGTTGTTGGTGGGCGGCTCCTTGTCGGTCTGGCCGCGGACGCGCTGCTCCTCGACCGGCCGGAACTCACGAGTCGGCGACACGGCGCCCCCGATGCGATCGGTCCGTCGCTCGAGCATGTTCTCGATGCGTCTGTCGACGGAGCCGAGGCCGGAGCATCCCAGGGCCGCCAGAATCAGGCTCGCCGAGACACTCGCCGCCACGGCCCGGCCGAGCGTCGCCGGTCGGATTGAGCGCAGGGCAAAGCTGACTGACATGGTCGGGCGAGTGTACCGAAGCGTGGAAGCGGCGTTGCGGGGACATCCGGCCATTTTCTCGCCCTGTTGCGGGGGCGCGACGGCGCCAATATCGTGCATTGTCCGCGATGGCCGCATTCTGGGCCTGTCGCCTCGCTCACCGCGAAGATCGCCCGAATTCCGCGACTTCTCCTCACCTTCCGGACGCTCCGCTGCATGGCTGCGATCACATACGACGGGCAGAGCTTCACAATCCTCGGGCGTCGCCGGTGGATTGTCTCCGGCGCCATTGACCCGGCGCGCACGCCGCGGGGCCTCTGGGCCGACCGCATCCGCGCCGCGAAGCAGGCCGGGCTCAACACCATCACCGTTCCGATCAACTGGAGCCTGCACGAGCCCAGCCCCGGCCGCTTCGACTTCGAGGGCGACCGCGACATCGCCGAATTCATCCGCATGATCGGCAAGGCGGGGTTGATGTGCATCCTCCGCCCCGGCCCCTTCATCAACTCACAGTGGGATCTCGGCGGCCTGCCCGCGTGGCTGCTGCACGATGGCGAGGTGAACCTCCGCTCCGCCGACCCAGGCTTCGTCGAGCCCTGCTCGCGCTGGATCAGCGAGCTGATGTCGCGCCTTCGCGAACTGCAGGCCGGCGCCCGCAAGCCCGGACCCATCATCCTGGTGCAGGTGGAGCACGAGTGGTTCTGCGGCGACGACCTCGCCGGCGCCGCCTACCTCGGCGAGCTCGGCCGCTACTTCCGCGAGAACGGACTCACCGTCCCGCTCATCAACTGCAACAACCTCTACCACTCGCTTGAGAGCGAGATCGATGCATGGAACGGCTTTGACAACCTGCACGCGATGATGCGCCAGCTCCGAAGCGTGCGCCCGAACGCCCCGCGGCTGGTGGCGGACTTTATCCTCGGCTCCCCCGGCGCCTGGGGCGAGGCCCAGGTCGCCCGGGCCACCCCGGCGCAGGCCGTACACCGGCTGGCGCAAATCCTCGCCTCCGGCGCGCAGTTCAACCTCGGCCCCTTCCACGGTGGGACAAACTTCGGTTTCAAGGGCGGCCGGCGTCCTGGCGTCGGCTACTCCTGCGCCGCCGCCGATTGGGCCGCCCCACTGGGCGAAGCGGGCCAGACGTGCGAGCTCTACCACGCGGTGAAGCGCATCTGCACCTTCGCTTCGAGCTTTGAACGCGTCTTCACCGCCCTCGACCCCGATCACCAGCCCGCGGCCCTTGACCCCGGCGCCGGCGCCGGCTCGGTCATCCACTGCCGCGGCGCCCGGGGCGGCGCGGCCTTCGTCTTCGGCGACGACGCCCCCGGAACCCCCGGAACCCCTAGTACCCGCAACGGCGTCGTCACGCTCACGCTTCCCGACGGCGCCCAGCTCCCCATCGATCTGCGCGGCCAGCCGGTCGTCTGGTGCCTCTTCAACGCCCTGCTCCACAACCGCTCCACGCTCGACTACTGCAACCTCAGCGCCTTCGCCCTGCTCGGCGCCGCCTTCGTCTGCTACGGCCCCGCCGGCGCCCGCGCCCTTCTTTCCATCAACGGCTCGACGTTCGAGGCCACAGTTCCCTCCGGCAAGACGCCCATCATCGAGCAGCACGAGGGCGTCACCATCGTGATCTGCAACGAGGCCCAGGTCGATGCCGCGTGGGTGGCGAAGGATGCGATTCACATCGGCGTCGCCGGGCTGGATGCGAACGACGAGCCGATTCCCCACGCGGACTTCCGTCAGCCGGTGCGCATCGGCGCCGACGGCGAATCGAAGACCTCCGCGATGCCGCTCCCGTCCAAGCCGCCCCGCCCGCCGCGGCTGGCGAACTGGAGGCTGGCCCGCATCGATGATTACATCGACGGCTCCGCCGATCGCTACGCCAGCATCGACGGCCCCGCGCCCATGGAGCGCCTTGGTGCGTACGAGGGATACGGGTGGATGCGGCTTCGCTTCACCGGCGGCGCCTTGGGGGGCGCCCGCAAGGTGCAGGCCGGATTCTTCGAAAGCGCTGACCGGCTGCATCTCTTCCAGGATGGCGAGGCGCTGGGCCTGGTCGGCGAAGGGCCCGGCGCATCGGGCGTCATCACGCCCCTGCAACTCCGCAAGGGCGCCAACACCATCGTGGCCCTCATCGACAATCTCGGCCGCCGCAGCGCCGGTCTCGGCATGGGCGAGCCCAAGGGCCTCTTTGGCCACGCGTGGGAGGCGGCGCCCGTCCGCCCCGGCAAGCCGACGCTGGAAGTCGGCCCTTCGCTGAGCCCCCTTTCCTTCCGCACGCCGCTGTGGGGCGCGCACGTCGACGACCGCACCGATTCCAACCGCATCACCTGGAAGATCACCCACCGGCGCAAGACGCCCCTCATCATCTCGATCGACACGACGCCGGGTGACGGCGGCTTCCGCGCCCTGCTGCTCGTGAATGATGATCCGGTGCGCGCCATCGGCGACCACGGCGGGCAGGAGCGCATCGTTCTCGATCCGGACTCCCTGAAACGCGGCGTGAACGTGGTGCAGCTCGCCGTGCTCGGCGACGCCGAACGCGATCTGAAATGGGCGGCCCAGGCCGTGACCTTCCACGAAGGCGCCTCCTGCCTGACAGACAAGGCCGAGTGGGCCTTCGCCCGCTGGGAGGCGCCGCACGAGGCGGCCTTCGCGCCGGTCGCCAAGAGCGCCATGTCGCGCCCCTCCGGACGGCCCTCGTGGTGGCGCTGCGAATTCAACGCCCCGAAGGAGACTGAGGACGCCCCACCCATCCCGCCGCTCATGCTCGACGCCCGCGGCCTGAGCAAGGGGCAGATCTTCCTGAATAGCCGCAACCTGTGCCGCTACTTCGTGGCGACGCCCGATGGCAAAAAGGTCCCGCCTCAGCAGCTCTATTTTATCCCGAGGCCCTGGCTGCGAAGCGACCGGCCCAACGAACTGCTCATCTTCGATGAACACGGCGCAGCCCCGGACAAGTGCCGCCTCGTCTTCGATGCGGCGCAACAGTCGACGCCGGCGCCGGCGAAGAAAAAGCGCCAAGTCCAGACGGCGGGCTGATTGGATGCTCGCCGTTCCTCGCGTTCCCGGCGCCGGTCAGGGATCGGCCATGATCGGCGGCCGGGCGGGCAGATCCTCCAGCGCAGGAATCGGTTCGAGGCCGAGGTTGGTGCGCAACAGGTTCTGGTCCTGGATCGCTTCGTCCCAGTCGGCCGCGAAGATCAGCATCTTGTCGCCGTTCGCGCGGTGACAGTTCAGCGTGAGTCGCCCCCCGGATCGCGCCGCCTGCACCACGCGCGGGTCATCCACGGCGAGCCAGAGATCGGTCGGCGCCGCCGTGTAGTCGACGCCGCGATGCAGGAAGAGCAGGTCGCCGAAGATGTAGAAGGGCTCGTCGTTCCTGAGCCGATCGGCGCGATCGAGAAGCTGGCTATCCGTCAGGGAGTCAATCCGGAATGGGCTCCCGATCGGGAACGAGACCGTGTTGCCAGACGCCGCGATGAAGCTCATCTCGTTCAGCCCGCCGTCGGAGACGACTTCGAGCACATGCATCGGCCCACCCTCGTAGAGCGCGGCGTCATCCAGGATCGCCTGCGAGATGTCGGAAGCGCCGATCGTGACAGGGCCGGGCGTGAAATTGCGAACCGAATTCAGGCTGAAAAACACCACCGCGCTGTAGACCGCGAAGATAAGCAGCAGGAACAGCAGCGGCGGCGCGACGGCGGCCAGTGCGGCCCGTCCGCCCGAGACGCCCTGGGCCACGGTCAGCATGATCGCAGCGCTGACGGCCATCCAGATCGAAAAGGCCCATCCGAAATATAAGCCGCAGCAGGGAATCGCGACCAGAATCATCGGTCCCTGCGCATACCACAGCGTGCGCAGCGTCACGCCGAGCCCGGCGTCCGTCGGCCCGGTCAGCCGCAGTATTCCATGGGTGAGAAGTCCATAGATGAATACGCCCACGACCACCCAGGCGACGGCGATGACGACGGAGAAGAAGACAGGCCCGACCGTCACCATCGAGACGCCGACCAACGGCGCCGGACCGCCACCGAACACCATCGAGAAGACGGCGATCAGCAGCATGAAGCTTGCCACCTGGAAGAGCGTCGCCAGTCCATGCACGATGATGGCGAACCAGATCGCTGAACCCACGCCGCCCTCGCCGAGTCCGCGCACGACTCTGGCGGGCGCGAACATCGAATCATTCAACGTCCTGAAGAAAGCCCGGAACCAGCCCACTTCGCCCCGCCTCGGCCAGGACGGCGATTTCTGGGCCATGGCCTGCCCGGGCAGGACGCCGGGACGCAGCTCGACAGGCATGTCATCCACGTGGACCGGCTCATCACAGCGGACGCAGCGAAAATCCCGCGGCGTGGGCAGGCCTTCCGCATCGGTCCCCGAATAGGGCTCCCGGCAATGCGGGCACAAAAAGCGCACCGCGCGCGGCCGGAAACGGAACTCGCTGGTCATGAAGGCGCGTCCGCACTCCGGACACGGCCCAGGCGGCGCCAGGCCCCACAGCTCGTAAGCGCAGTCAGGACACTTCATGGTTCTGAGTTCCGAGTTCTGAGTCCCGAGTCCCGAGTGGTCAAACCACCGAGGCACAGAGACGCAGAGAAGAAAGATCTGGCTGATTGATTCCTGATCCCTTCACCTTCTGATTCCATCTCCGTGTCTCTGTGTCTCTGCGGTTCATCCGAGTCCCGAGTCGGATTTGCTCAGAACTCCGAACTCAGCACTCAGAACTCCGCCGGTGCGCTCCGCCGCGCAATCCGCATCCTGCATCGCATGGCGACAGCGTACCGAGGGGAGGGTCTTCACTCCATCGAGTGTTCGGGACGCCCCCGGACAACGCGCAGCACGGCGGCGTGGAAGGGGCGCCCCTCGCGCGCATACTTCCGCTCGAAGTTGGTTCCCACCAGTTCGCCCTCCGCCGCGGCGCCAGGGCGGTGGGCGGCGCCGAAGGGCAGGCGCTCGAAAAGGCGGAGTTCTGAGTTCTGAGTTCTGAGTTCCGAGTCGGAATTACTCGGTACTCGGAACTCGGTACTCAGAACTCCGCTCGGCTCCACCCCCTCCGGCGCCGTCCAGCGCTTAAAGTGCTCCTCCATCCACCCCCAGTACCCCTCGTGGTCGGTGACGATGCGCAGCTCGCCGCCGGGAACGAGGATGCGGTGGACATCGGCGAGGAAGCGGTCCTGCACCACGCGCCGCTTGTGATGCCGCGGCTTGGGCCAGGGGTCGCTGAAATAGAGATGCACCACGTCCACGACGCCGTCGGGCAGGCGCCAGTGGAGGAACTCGGTGGCGTCGGCGTGCAGGACGCGGACGTTCTCCAGCCCCCGGCGCCGGCAGCGGTCGGCGGTGTACTGGAAGAACTCGCGGGCCCACTCGAAGCCGAGGAAGTTCACCTCCGGCCTGTGCGACGCCTCCTCCAGCAGGAAGGCGCCCTTGCCCGTGCCGATCTCGATCTCGAAGGGGCGCTCGGGGTGGGGGTACCAGGTCCGGGGGTCGAGAACAGCCGCCGAGGCGCGGGGCGCATCGGGCAGGGGCGGCAGATCGTCCAGTGTCAGGCCGATCTCGCCGGGGTCCAGGGCGCGTCCTCTGCCGAGTCCGAAGCTCATCGGGGGGAGGATACGGGATACAGGGGGCGGGATACATCGTTCGGGCCCATCACGGGCCGACGGCCCCATGCGTCACACAGGTCCCAACAGTCCCAGGAACCAGCGCACACCCCCAAACAAGCCATGAACCGCGACGCATGAATCTGCGTACCTTCACTGGTGAATAATGCTGACGGGCCATACGGGACGGGCCGATAGCACAGTGTCGGGCCGACCTTCCGATACCGCCTCCGGGGGCGGCGTCGCTTCCGGGGGGTGGACCTGCGGCGCATGACCGCGCGGAGCGCTCCCGAGCGCTCGCCGGGCTTTTCATTCTGATGCGGGAGTCGCGCGCCGGGGCGCCACGGAGGCGCCGGCGCCGACGCATACATCTGGCGCCGGCTTTGCGCCCCACTGCGGGGCGGCGTCCGGCAGGGAGCCACGGCGATCATGTCACAAGACGCCCACACACACGGCGAGACGCACGGCGCACGCGAGCAACTCCTCTCCGCGATCGAGTCGCGGCTGGACCGCAAACGGTTCCAGGAGCATCACTGGGAGGGCACGTTCTGGGATTACCTGGACATCGTGCACGCCCGCCCCGAGGTGGCCCGCAATGCCTACCAGCGCATGTACGACATGATTCTCTCCTACGGGTGGGAGAAGTATCGCCTCTTCAAGCAGGATCTGATCCGCTATCACTTCTTCTCCGACCCCATCGACGACGGCGCCGACGCCATCTATGGCCTCGACAAGCCGCTGATGGATTTGGTGGACGTCTTCCGCTCCGCCGCGGAGGGCTACGGCACCGACCGGCGCATCCTGCTGCTGCATGGGCCCGTCGGCTCCTCGAAGTCGACGATCGCGCGGCTGCTGAAGAAGGGCATCGAGGCGTACAGCCGCACCGATTCCGGCGCCCTGTATTCCTTCTCGTGGTTGCTGGACGAGAACGCCGGACCGACGGACAACTCCGTCGAGTTCCCCTGCCCGATGCACGAGGAGCCGCTGACGCTGGTGCCGCGCGAGGCGCGGGCCGATGTTCTGGCCTCGATCAATGAGCGCTACCGCCCGCCCCACGGCCATGGGCGCCTGCGCTCCCCCGGCGACCTGTGCCCCTTCTGCCGCAAGGTGATCGACGATCTGATGCGCCATTACGACGGCGACTGGAAGCAGGTGATGCAGCATGTGAAGACGCGCCGCATCATCCTCTCCGAGAAGGACCGCGTCGGCGTGGGCACCTTCCAGCCCAAGGACGAGAAGAACCAGGACTCGACCGAGCTCACCGGCGACATCAACTACCGCAAGATCGCCCAGTACGGGTCGGATTCGGATCCTCGGGCGTTCAACTTCGACGGCGAGCTCAACATCGCCAACCGCGGCGTGTGCGAATTCATCGAAGTCCTCAAGCTCGATGTGGCCTTCCTCTACGACCTCCTCGGCGCCAGCCAGGAGCACATGATCAAGCCCAAGAAGTTCGCCCAGACGCACATCGACGAGGTCATCCTCGGCCACACCAACGAGCCCGAGTACAAGCGACTCCAGTCCAACGAGCTGATGGAGGCCTTCCGCGACCGCACCATCAAGATCGACATCCCCTACAACTCGCGCCTCGACGACGAGATCAAGATCTACCAGAAGGATTTCGGCCCCGAGCGCATCCGCAACATCCACATCGCGCCGCACACGCTCGAAGTGGCGGCGATGTGGGTGGTGCTGACGCGCCTGGACGAGCCGAAGAAGTCGGGCCTGGGACTGGTGCAGAAGATGAAGCTCTACAACGGCAAGGCCATCCCCGGCTTCACAGAGGACGCCGTCAAGGAGCTGATGGAGGAAGCCCCCCGCGAGGGCATGACCGGCGTCAGCCCCCGCTACGTGCAGGACAAGATCTCCAACGCCCTCGTGAGCCACCAGGCCATCGAGGAGGGCGCCATCAACCCCTTCATGGTGATGAACGAGCTGGAGAGCGGCCTCAGCCACCACTCCCTCATCAACGATGAGGAGATGAAGAAGCGCTACCGCGAGCTGCTCGCCGTGGTGAAGGACGAGTACGAGGACATCATCAAGGCCGAGGTGCAGCGGGCCATCAGCGCCGATGAGGACGCCATCAAGCGCCTCTGCGCCAACTACATCGAGAACGTCCGCGCCTACACGCAGAAGGAGCGGGTCAAGAACCGCTACACCGGCCGCGAGGAAGACCCCGACGAGCGGCTGATGCGCTCGATCGAAGAGAAGATCGACATCCCCGAGGCCCGCAAGGACGATTTCCGCCAGGAGATCATGAACTACATCGGCGCCCTCTCGCTCGATGGCAAGAAGTTCGAATACAACACCAACGCCCGCCTCTACAAGGCCCTCGAATTAAAACTCTTCGAGGATCAGCGCGACACCATCAAGCTCAAGAACCTCGTCTCCACCGTCGTCGACGACGAGACGCAGGCCAAGATCGACGTGGTGAAGCAGCGCATGATCAAGAACTTCGGCTACAACGAGCGCTCGGCGACGGATGTGCTGAACTACGTCGCATCGATCTTCGCGCGGGGCGACACGAAGGGGGATTGAGGCGGCCGCTCATCCATCGATTCTGATCACAGCGCCGCCTTGCGCCGCCACTTCGTCCCCTCCGCCGAATCGAGAATCTCGACGCCCATCGCCGCAAGCTCGTCGCGGATGCGGTCGGCCTCGGCGAAGTTCTTCGATTTGCGGGCCTCGGCGCGGGCGGCGATGAGGGAGTCGATCTCGGCGGCTTCTTCGGATCGTGAGCCGGAGTCCCTCGCTTGCGCTTCGGGCTCGTTGGCGGCGCCGGCGCGGGAAATCTCCAGAACGCCGAGCGTCTCATCGAACGTGCGCATCAGGGCGGCGTCGGCCCGCGTCGGAGACTTCTCCCGGTTGATCCAGGCGTTGATGACGCCGATGGCGCCGGCGACGTTCAGATCGTCGTGCATCGCCGCGGCGAAGTCGCGCTCGGCGCCCGCGGCGTTTTCGCTCTTCTCTTCCCCGCCGCCGGACGTCTCGCCGGCTTCGACGAAGCGCCGCCACCGCTCGACGATCCGCGATGAATCCCGCAGCCCCTGCTCGGTGAAGTTCGCGTTACTGCGATAGTGCGTGCGGATCAGCTCCAGCCGGATCGCCGCTGGGTCAAAGCCCTTCCCCACCAGCTCGCGCACCGTGTAAAAATTGCCCTTGCTCTTGCTCATCTTCTCGCCCTCGACGAAGAGATGGCGGATGTGCAGCCAGCAGCGCGCGAACGAATCCTGCCCCGTCGCGCAGCGGGACTGGGCGATCTCGCACTCGTGGTGGGGGAAGATGTTGTCCTCGCCGCCGGAGTGCAGGTCGATCACATCGCCGAGGCGGGCCCGGGCCATGGCCGAGCATTCGAGGTGCCAGCCCGGGTAGCCCTCCTTGAGCGGGCTGTCGGGATCGTTCAGAACTTTCTTCGGATCCCAGCGCATGAGGTGGCGCGGGTCGGGCTTCCACAGCATGAAATCGGCGGGGTGTTTCTTGACGGCCTGGTTGGATTCGCTGACGCGCCCGCCGGCGCCCGCGCGGAGCTTGTCGAGCGTGTTGCCGCTGAGCTTCCCGTACTCGGGGAACGACTGCGTGTCGAAATAGCACACGCCGTCGGAGGCGATGTAGGCGCAGCCCTTGTCGAGCAGCGTCGTCACCAGCTCGATCATCTCGCGCACCATCTGCGTGGGGCGGGGCATGAGCGTGGGATCGTTCTTCGCTTCTTCAACGACCTTGAGCCCCATCATCGAAGCGTCTTCGAGGAAGGCGCGGGAATAGAACTCGGCGATGGCGTGGGGATCGTTCGGGTCGATGGCGGCGCCTTCGGGCAGCTCGCCGCTCTTCTTGGCTTCGAGCAGGCGACGGGCGGCGGCCTCCATCTTGTCCTCACCCCCGCCGTCCGCCGCGGCGTCGTCGGTCATGTGGCCGACGTCGGTCATGTTCATCACGTGCACAACGGAGCGCGGGCCCTTGTGCGCACGCCCGTCGGTGGTCGTCAGCTCACACAGCGGCGACTCGATCCACCGCCGCGCGAGGTCGGCGACGAGAAAGGCGCGGAAGTTCCCGATGTGGGCGTAGTCGTAGACCGTGGGGCCGCAGGTGTAGAAGGCGACCCGGCCCGGATCGCCGGGGATGAACGGCTCGCGCCGTGCGGTGAGCGTGTTGTGGATTTCGAGGGGCATGTTCTCGTTCGCAGAATTCGCAGCGCCATCACGCGGAAATCGGGTAGACGCGTTCATCCCCGATGCGCTCCTGGGCGTACGCGATGCAGGCGAGAATGTCTTCCCGCGCAAGATCGGGGTGGTTTCGGAGCACCTCGGCCTCGCTCCACCCCTGCGCCAGCAGGCCGAGCACGAACTCGACCGAAAGCCGCGTGTCCTTCACAACCGGCTTGCCGGTGAGCACGGCCGGGTCGAGCGCAATCCTGTCCTTCCAACTCTCCATCATGGGCTCCGTATCGCACTCCGTCAGGGAGATTCTATCTCCCGTTCCCGTTCCCATTCCCCGCCGCCGCGTGCTCCTCTTCCTCCGAGCTCTCGCGGAACTCGACGCGGACCTTCGCCACGCGCGTCGGCTCCGCCTCCAGCACGCGCACCACGAAGCCGTTCCGCGCGAAGCTCTCGCCCGCGACCGGCATGTGGCCGAGCTCCGTCATCACGAATCCGCCGACGGTGTCATATTCCTCGCCCTCCGGCAGCTCGACGCCCAGCTCCTCCTCGATGCGGTCGTTCACATCGTCGATGTACGCCCGCGCATCCATCTCCACGGCCCGCTCGTCCACGATCACCGTGATCTTCGGCGCCGCCTCGTCCAGCGGCTCATACTCGTCCGCGATCTCGCCCACGATCTCCTCGAGCAGATCTTCGATCGTCACCAGCCCCGCCGTGCCGCCATATTCATCGAGCACGATCGCGAGGTGGATCTTGTCGCCCTGGAAGTGCGCCAGCAGCCCCAGCAGCGGCTTGGTCTCCGGCACGAACTGCGGCTTGCGCAGGATCGGACGCAGCTTGAAGTTCGACACCTCGGCGCCCAGATATTTCAGCAGATCCTTGGCGTACAGCACGCCCACGATGTGATCCAGGTCGCCCTTGTACACGGGTATGCGGCTGTGCCCCGCCTTGTCGATGAAGCTCTTGATGTAGTCGAGATCGTCGGTCAGCTCGATGCCCTCGATCTCGGTCCGCGGCGTCATGATCTCCTGCGCCGTCGCCGTGCGCAGGTCCACCACCGCCTCGATCATCTGCCGCTCCGCCTCGCCGATGCTCCCCTCGTGCTCGCCCTCGCTGACGACGTTCATGATCTCGCGCTCGATCTCGTCCTCAATGTCATGATCGTTCACGCCCGCAAGCCGCTTGATGATCACGTCCACCAGCCGCACGGCCCGCGCCAGCGGCAGCGTCATGTAGTACAGCGCCCGGATCAGGCCGGCGCAGCGGTGCACCACATCCTCGCCCGCGTGGTCGGCAACGCTGGTCGGGATCACCACGCCCACCAGGTACAACAGCAGCGCCGCCACCGCGCCCGAGCCCAGCAGGCCCACCCACGTCACCCGCGCCTCATCGCCGAAGCCGGTGAACCACACCAGCATCCCGACCACCACCACAAGATTGCACACCACGCGCGGCAGCGAGATCGCCAGCGCATGGGCGCCGACATCGTCCAGAATCGGCGCCAGCCGCTCGGCGCCCCCCTTGCGGGCCGCGATCGCCTGCAGCTTGCCGCGCGACATCTCGCGCAGCGACATGTGCAGCGTCGAGAGCAACCCGCCGACGATGGCGGCGGCCAGCGCGATCCACAGTGCGAGTCCGGTCAACCTTGCGACTCCCGAACGCCGCCGGCGACAACACGGACCTCGGGCGGTTCCGCATCACTCCCCGTGGACGCATAGATCGCGCCCACACCGATGGCGGCGAGGATCTCGTCCTCGCGCTGGTGCATCACGGCCGAGACGTGCTCGTCGCGATCGTCATGGCCCAGACAGTGCAGGACCCCGTGCAGCATGTAGAGCAGCAACTCGCGCTCGATCCCATGGCCGCGCTCCGCAGCCTGGCGCCGCGCCTCGTCGATGCAGACCACGATGTCAACATCCAGCGGGCCCTCCCGGTCGTCGCGCATGTCAAAGGTCAGTACGTCGGTCGTGCCGGGAACGCCCGAGTGTCGCTCGTGCATTTCGGCCATGCGCTCGTCATCCACCACGGCGATGCGCACCTGGTGATCGAGCGCCGCGCCGCGCGACTCGATCGCGAAGGACGCCGGGTGAGGGTGGGGCGTCATGGTGGTGTGCTGGAAGGGATCCGCAGCGGTGAGGCCCAGGCGTTCTTCCGGAAGCGAGATCGCCACATCAATGGCCCGTCGGGCGATGGCCCGCAGCCATCGCAATGACTTTGGCGCCAGAGCGCGCGACACATCCTCGATCTCAAGGCGGACCGGCAACTCCGAATCGGGCACGGGGCGTCGAAGACGCCCGCCGGGTTCGTCGGATTCGGACGTCTCGGCGCCGACGCCGCTGGGGTCGGCCGAGGACGATCGTGGGTTGTCTGGTGTGTCTTGCATGGCGCTCGGCTGGCCCGGGACAGGCGTCTCTCACGACGCTCGATCGTCCACCCCAGGGCCGGTCTTGACCGGGTTCACTCTACGGCGCCTTTTCTCGGAGTCCAAATAGATTCGCCCGATGTTTCCGCCTCCGGCGCCGGTTGGCTTCCGGATACGCGACGCCAGAGGCCGCGGGGGAATGCCGCCGGGCGGGGTGAGCGGCCCGCCGGCCAGTTTTCCGGACCCGCGCGCCCGCCGCGTCCGACTACCATGCGGCCCCATGGCACAGAGATCCGACCAGAACGCCCCGCGATCCCCCGATGCGCCTCCCGCCCCCGACGCCGCTCCGCCCACGCCCGAAGAAGAGCACCACCTCGAACGCCAGCGCCGCGAGAACCGCGACGCCATCGGCGCCCTCGGGGTCGACCCTTACGGCCGGCGCCTCGACGGACTCCTCCCCCTCGACCGGGCCCGGGCCGCCTACGACGAGAAGGCCGACGCCGACCACAAGGCCCGCGCGGCCGAAGAGGGCTTCCAGGATCCCCGCCCCGTCGTCCGCGTCGCCGGCCGGGTCATGCTGCTCCGCGACAACGGCAAGCTCCTGTGGATCAACCTCCGCGACCACACCGGTGACCTCCAGATCGCGGCGAGCAAGCGCGACTGCGACGAAACCGGCTTCCAGACCGCCAAGCTGGCCGACCTCGGCGACATCCTCGCCGCCGAAGGCCCGCTGACGAAGTCGAAGACCGGCGAGATCACACTCTGGGCCTCGAGCCTCGAGATCGCCTGCAAGAGCCTCGCCCCGCCCCCCGAGAAGTGGAAGGGCCTGAACGACCCCGACCTGCGCTACCGCAAGCGCTACGTCGACCTCTACACCTCCCCCGAGACCATGCGCGTCTTCCGCACGCGCTCGGAGCTGGTCTCGCGCATGCGCCGCTTCTTCGACGAGCGCGACTTCATCGAGGTCGAGACGCCCATGCTCCAGACCCTCGCCGGCGGCGCCGCGGCCAGGCCGTTCGTCACCCACATGAACGCCATGGACATGCAGCTCTTCCTGCGCATCGCCCCCGAGCTCTACCTGAAGCGCCTGCTCGTCGGCGGCATGAGCCGCGTCTACGAGATCAACCGCAACTTCCGCAACGAGGGCCTGTCGCGCCGACACAACCCCGAGTTCACCATGCTCGAGCTCTACCAGGCCTTCGCCGACTACAACGTGATGATGGAGCACACCGAGGGCCTGATCCGCGAGCTGGCCGTCTTCGTGGCGTCGGAGCGCGCCGGCGCCGAGGTGGACGGCATCGACCCCGCCGCAGTCCGCCTGCCGTGGGAGGGCGGCGAGATCGACTACGGCTCACCCTTCGAGCGCGTGCGCTACGAGGAGCTCTTCGAGAAGGCGCTCGGCTTTGCCATGACCGACCGGGATCGCTGCCTCGCCGATGCGAAGAAGCGCGGCCTCAAGACCGAAGGCATGGATCACTGGCTGATCGTGAACGAGCTCTTCGAGGAAGTCGCCGAGCAGACGATCGACCCCGCCCGCCCGACCTTCGTGATCGACTACCCCGCCGCGTTGTGCCCCCTCACGCGCCAGAAGAAGGGCAATCCCGAGATCGCCGAGCGCTTCGAGCTCTACATCGCCGGCATGGAGCTGGCCAACGCCTACACCGAGCTGAACGATCCCGATGTGCAGGAAGCCAAGTTCCGTGAGCAGCTCAAGGGCGTCGATGACGAAGAGTCGGCCTTCCGCACGTTCGATGCCGATTTCATCGAGGCGCTCAAGGTTGGCATGCCCCCGGCGGGCGGCCTGGGGATCGGCGTCGACCGGCTGATGATGCTGCTGCTGGACCAGCGCTCGATCCGCGATGTGCTGCTGTTTCCGTTCATGCGGCCGGTGTGAATACGCATCAGTCATAGGACCAATGAGACTCATGGGAACATTGCCATCGGTCCCATGAGTCCCATCGGTCCCATGACGGACGCCCCCGCCGCACCACTCGCTCGACATTCATGTCCGCTGTTTGGGGGCCGCATCAAGCCACCGATCGCGCAGCCATCCGCACTCGGGGCACCCCGGCTCGGGTAGGTCATGCAGGTCGTAGGCGCAGCGCGGGCAGAGATTTTTCCTGCGGCGTCTGAGACGAGTGGTCGCCAGCATGAAGAAGCCTCCAATGCACAGCCACCCGACGCCGTAGATGACTGAGTTGATGAACAACCCTCGCCACAAAGGAAGTGTCGGCAGCACTGGGTCTGGGTTGTGACTGCGGGTATGTCGCAGGATTCGCTCTGGAGGCCGAAATCCCGTGTCGTCAGGACTTCCATAATCACAGTACGGTCGATACACAGCGACACACAGCAAAGGCCAGCCGCGTCCCTCTAGGCGCGAATAATTTATTCCGCAACCCGCGAGACACTGTTCACCGCCGAAATAGACCAGTGATCTGCATCGATGGCGGGCAATGTCTGTATCTGTTGTCGAAGTCGCAGAATTTCCCTTGTGTAGTCAAAGCCACACATTAGAACAGGTTTGATGTACATGACCACGTCGCTGCCGAATCGTTCAGTCGGGGGATCGCAATGAATTTGATACCGATCTGAATCCGGGAAACGAAGCGTGGTATTGAAGTTCCGAGAGTGCACAAGATCGTGCACCGGCACAAAAAGCGCGATCCCCCACGCCAGAAGCACACTCGTCGCGGCCCCGAGCGAGAGCAAGCCCGACGCCAGAATTGTCAGCCTGAGAAACATCATCACACCCCCGACGCAAGCCTCCACGGAGAACATACGCACGGGCGCGCCAACCGGATCCACGAAACCACATCCCGCTCCACCGTCCGCCTCCAGCTACACTCCCCCCATGAAACGCGAACACCTCGCCGGCGCCATCGCCGAAGCCGCCCTTCTCCGCGGCGAGTTCACACTCCGCTCCGGCCGCACCAGCAGCTATTACCTCGACAAATACCTCTTCTCCACCCGCCCCGAGCTGCTGCGCGAGATCGCCAGGCTCTTCGCCGATCGCATCCGCGCCATCGGCGCCGAGTCCGGCCCCGTGCAGCGACTCGCCGGCGCTGAGCTCGGCGGCATCCCCCTCGTGACCGCCGCGGCCCTTGAAACGGAACTCCCCATCATCTTCGTGCGAAACCAGAAGAAGGAATACGGCACCGCCAAGCAGCTCGAAGGGCGCCTCGAAGCGGGCGACCGCGTGGTCCTGCTGGAAGACGTCGCCACCACCGGCGGCCAGGCCCTCGAAGCCGCCGCGGCCCTGCGCGAAGCGGGCGCCGAGATCGTGCGCATCATCGCGGTCATCGACCGCGAAGAAGGAGCGCGGGAGAACGTCGAGAAGGCGGGACTAGAATTCGAGGCGCTGTTCACGAAGGGGGATCTGGGTGTGAGGGAGTGAAGATCGTGGGAACAGGGGTGGCGAATGGGTCACTGGTGGCACATCACGCTGACGATTGCGCTCGTGGGGATCTCCGGGTGCGCGTTCGTCGTGATCGCCAAAGCGGCTCTGCGCCGCGCTGATCTGGCGCATCGGCAGAAGGCGCTCCCCCTGCTGATCTTCGGACACAGCCTTCCAATCTGGATGGCGATCCTGTTGCCGGTGGCGATGGTTCTCAGCAACACGTTGCACACTGAACCCGCGGCCATTGTCTCCGGAGCGATAGTCGTTCTCTCGCTGGCGAGCGCCGCCGCGCTCGTGCATGCCTTCGAACGCTTGACCCCTGTCCTTGCATCGGGCGCCGCGTGCATGATTTCGACGTACGCATTCGCACAGATCGCGTATACATCCCATTCCGCCCCGCAGATCATCGGCGTCACGATCGGGACATGGCTGCTCGTGTACGGGGCGGCGCTGTACATGCTCGCCGGCGAGATCGCTGCGGAGAAACGGCCTCGGTGCAGCCGCTGCGGCTACGACCTCGCCGGCCTCCCCTCCGACATCTGCCCCGAATGCGGCCACACTATACGAGCCGGAAGCGCCGGCGCCCGGAGCGACGCGGACTAGGCGTCCAGCTCCACGAATCATTCAATCCCATTGACGCCGAAGTCGCCCCGGAACGCACCGCAACACGCACCCCTGTCAGCGTATAATCCTCCGTAGCCGCAACATCGGCGGCATGGGGGTGTGCCTGTGCTGTTCTCTGTGGACGAGCTCTCGATCTGGCTGCTCTACTTTGTGCTCCCCGCCGCGATCTTTGTCGCGATCGCGATCCCGCTCTTCCGCTGGTCGGGCAGACGCGGCTGGTTCGGACCGCTCATCATCGCCTCTGTCGGGATCGGGTTCCCGTTCTACATCTATCCAGTTGCCTGGTCGTCTCAGTTGATCGTCGAATGGATTATGAACCCGCAGGGCATCCTCGGCGGTCTTGCTCAGATGATCGCGCTCTCGATTTTCCTTTGCGGCGCCATCACCGGCGCCGGCGTGTACGCCGCGACCATGTCACGACTTGTTCTGGCCGTCGCGCTCGGCGCCTCCAGCGCCCTCGGAGGCGTGGTCCTGATCATCGCCGATTTTCCAGAATGGTCGCTCATTGCCTTCTATATCTTCTGGCAAATCTCCGTGCTGACCGCGATGTGGTGGTGGGCGAAGGGCGAACGAATCAGACGCCGCGCAGACTCCGGCGCCTGCATCAAATGCGGCTACGACCTCACGGGCCTGCGCAGCCCGGTCTGCCCCGAGTGCGGCGATCCGGTCGACCCGCGCCCCGGCCCGGGCCGCGGAGCGTTCGGCCGGCATGCGAAGGAGATGTCATGACAGCGCTCGCTCCTGTCGCGATGTATGCGCTCCTGCTGCTCTTTCTCGGCGCCTTCGTCACGTTGTACGCGATTCGCGGCGTTGAATTGCTGCGCCGCCGCGGTGAGAACACGCCTGGGAATGAATCCATCCTGAAATGCGGAGCCCTCGCTGTTCCATTCCTGCTCGCGGCGTTCGTGTGGACTTTTGTTCTGTTCATGGGCGATGGGTTTACTTCGGTCTATCTGACTCTCGCCATCCTGTCGCTCGCCCAACTGTTCACTTCACTCGTTCCCGGCTGTGCGCTCGGCCTTGCGTTGCGAACGAAAGCCCCCATTCTGGCGGCTCTCACCGCCGGCGCCGCAGCCACGGTGACGATCTGGATCCCGGTCACGGCGCTGCCCATCGTCGAGCTGGTTTTCAATCCGAGCATGGTCGCCCCCGAGGGCGTCGTGCTCATGCTGATGATTCTTCTGCTCTGCCAGGCGATCGTGGTGTGGCACGTGGTCTTCTGGCGATTGATGGAATCGTGGGACGCCGACAACCCGGCGCCGGCCGGTCAACGCTCATGCATCGAATGCAGCTACAGTTTGCGCGGCCTTGACAGCCCGGTCTGCCCCGAATGCGGCCACACGATACGAGCCGGAAGCGCCAGCGCCCGGAGCGATGCACAAGGACGTCCCCTGTCATGATCAGGCCGCCATTCCACAACCAGCCTATGCACACGAAACAGCAACGGGGCCGCCGACGCCCGATCCACCGGCCCGGCGCCTCTCGAACCGCAAGGTGACCATGCTGGCAGTGCTGATCTATTTCGCTCTTCCGGGCGCCCTGTTCGCCGCATACTCCGTGACACTGGTCGCATGGGCCGGGGCGCGATCGAAACTCATGCTGCTCTTCCTCGCGTTGTTCGGACTCTCGTTCCCACTCCTCGCTTATTTCTCCTACATGACATCGGTGCATGTCATGCAGTACGTCAACAGGCACTTCGTGCAGTGGCCATGGGGATATGTGATTGACGAACGAACCGCCGCTCTGGCGATCATCCTGTGCGGCCTGCTCACCGCCATGGCGCTCTGGGCGGCCACACGTTCATGGCGAATTCTCGTTCTGGTCGCGACAGCTTCTGTCGCGGTCGGGTTGCTCGTGATCTCTCTGGAATATGCGAGCGGTTGGAGTCAACTTCATGTGGTTGCGATTGTAACCATTGCCTGCATGCTGGCGGCGGCGATATGGACGGTCACACGATCAATCCGACTCGCATTGATCGTGTGCGCTTCGCTGATTGTGCTCGGTCTTCTCCCCTTTGTGTATGAATCCGCCCCGCTCATGAGAATATTGATCCTGCAGGCGCTCTGGCACGGCTCGGTCGCTTTCTCGCTTGTGTGGTGGTTGCGTGTGCTCCGAGAGGAGCCTCACGCCTTGAAGGGATTCTGCCGCCACTGCGGCTACGACCTCGCGGGATTGCCGACGCGAATATGTCCTGAGTGCGGCCAGAAAATATGGACGAAGCCGCGGGGATGGAGGAGATGGTTCCCGCCGCAGGTGAATCGGCGGTGATGACCTTGCGGCCGGCAAGCATTTCACCCGCGCTTGCGCTTCGGACTCTGATAGGGCGCCGGCCCGGGCGATCCGCCACAAAGTCCTCCAATGATTGGCCCCCTGCTGCTCATCATGGCCCCCGGCGCAGTCCGATCACCGCTCATGCACTGTAAAAAGCTAGAATACAAGCGATCTTGAACCGGCCTCGGCGTTTCGGGCGAGTTGCAGGAGGGATCGGGGCATCATGATAAATCTGGCTCTTTTCGCACCCCCCGCTCTCGTCTTCACGGCGTACTCGATCGCGATCCTGCGGTGGGGCCGGGTGAAGCATGGGCTGTTGCTGCTCGCCTTCTTCGGCCTGACGTTTCCTGTGTGGGTGGTTCTCGGATGGTACGGAGGAGCTTACATCGTCGGATACATCGGGCTCCTGACTCCGGGGCCGCCCTGGCGCATTCAGAGCGAACACGCCCTCATGTTCGCAGCGATCACACTCTGCGGCGTGACGACGGCGCTGGTGTTCCTGGCGATCACCCGATCGAAACTGCTCCTGCTGCTCGTCAGCGGTGTCTCAGTCGCAACCGGGCTGCTGCTTTGGCCGCTGGAGAACTCCGGCATGCCAGGGTTGATTGTTCTGCATGCCGTCTGGCACGGCGGGGTCGCCGCCTCGCTGTTCTGGTGGGCGCGAGCGCGGAGGCGCGATGCGTTTGTCAGCCATGGCCACTGCCTCCACTGCGACTACGACCTTGCCGGACTGCCGACACGAAGATGCCCCGAGTGCGGCCAGGCAATCTGGACCAAACCCCGGCGATGGAGAAGATGGTCCCCGCCGCAGGTGAACCGGCGGTGATGACAATGCAGCGCCGTCGCGATGCGTACATATCCCATGCCGCCATGTCATGTTCGATCCACCACCCGGCGCCCGGCGCCCGGCGCCGGAAATCATCACAATGCCCGCGCATGTCCGGTCCCCTGCTGCTCATCATGACCCCCGGCGCCGCCTTCGCGGCCGTGCTGCTCGTCTGCCTGTGGATCGCGGGGCGCCGGCGCGGGCGCACGCTCCTCCTCGCCGCGGCGTATTCGCTGCTCTTCCCGGTGTGGGGGCTCGCGCTGCGCCTCGCCGTCGAGTGGATCTGGGGAAGCGCCGCCGACGTCGGCGCCATCACGGCCCTCATCGCCTCGATCATCACCGCCGGCGCTCTCTATGTCTTCACGCGCACGCCGTGGACGCCCTCGCTCGCGCTCATCGCCGGCGCCGTTTCCTCGGGCATGGCGACCAGCGACCCACTCTCGCCCGACTACACCGCGATGGTGTGGTGGGCGCTGGTGATGGTCCCGGGGCTTCTCATCTGGGCGGTCGCGGCGTGGATCCGCAGGCGCCGGCGCCGGAATGCCGCGTCGCCGGGCTGACGGCCGGGCGGGCGCCTCACGCCAGCGTCATGTTGTCGCAGTGGATCACCTCGTCGTGCTCGCGCCGGCCGAGGATGCGCTCGATCTCGCTCGTCTTCCGCCCCGCGATCAGCCGCAGGTCGTCCGCGCCATAGTTCACAAGCCCACGCGCGATCTCGGCGCTCGACTCATCGACCACGCTCACCACATCGCCCCGTTTGAACATCCCCTCCACCGTGCGCACGCCCGCGGGCAGCAGGCTCTTGCCCCGCTTCCGCAGCGCCGCCGCGGCGCCGTCGTCAACGAACAGCTTCCCCGCCGGTCGCTCGAAGAAGGCGATCCAGCGCTTGCGCCCGCCGATCCGCGTGGGCCGCGGCTCGAAGACCGTCCCCAGCGCCTCCCCCGCCATCAGCCGCAGGAGAACATCCGGCTCGCGTCCGTGGGCGATGACCATGTATTCACCGGCGCGCATCACCATGTCCGCCGCATCGAGCTTGGTCGCCATGCCCCCCACCGCCACGTCCGATCCCTTCCCCTTCGCCATGGCGCGCACCTCGGGCGTGATCTCGGTCACGCGCGGCACGAGCGGCGCCCCCGTCTCCGGCGGCGCGGCGTGCAGGCCGTCGATCGACGAAAGAATGATCACCAGATCGGCGCGCACCAGGTGCCCCACCAGCGCGCCCAGCCGGTCGTTGTCGCCCACGCGGATCTCATCCACCGCGACGGTGTCGTTCTCGTTCACGATGGGCACAGCGCCGGCTTCGAGCAGCCGGTTGAGCGTGTTGCGCGCGTTCAGGTGCCGCTCGCGGGACCGCATGTCGTCGTGCGTGAGCAGCACCTGCCCGACCGCCACGCCGCGGACGGCGAAGAGGTCGCGGTAAAGCTCGATCAATCGCGCCTGCCCCAGCGCCGCCGCGGCCTGCAGGCTGGGCAGATCCCGCGGCCGTCGCTTCAGCCCCAGCGCCGGCAACCCCGCCGCGATGGCGCCGCTGGAGACAAGGGCGACCTCGCGCCCGCTCTCGCGCACCGCCGCGATCTGGCGCACCAGCTCGGCGATGTGCGCTTCATCGAGCCCGTTCGACTCATCCACCAGCACGCGGCTGCCGACCTTGACCACGATGCGGCGCACCGAAGCCAGCCAGCTCCGGCGGTCGGCGTCATCGGGCTGCGGGTTGGGCGTGGTCGCGCTGGTCATGGTCGGCTCGCGGCGGACACTGTAGCGGGGCTTCCGGGGGCGCCGGGGGCTTCCGGGGGGCCGCGGGTATCATCCGGATCGAAAGGCGCCCATGAACGACCGATCCGGTCAGAACATCGAGCAGGAATGCGAAGCGATCGCCCGCAGAGCGCGGGCGGGGTCGCGCCGATTGGCGGCGATGGACGCCGACGAGCGGGCGAAACTGCTGCGCGCCATGGCCGCGGGGATTGAGAAGAGCGCGGGCGCCATCGAACAGGCCAACCGCGCCGACATGGAGGCGGGGAAGAAGGCGGGACTCGCGCCGGCGATGCTCGATCGCCTGCTGCTCACGCCCGAGCGCATCAGCGCCATGGCCCGCGGCCTGCGCGATGTCGCCGACCAGCCCGACCCCCTCGGCGCCACGCTCGAAACCATCCGACGCCCGAACGGACTGGAGATCCGCAAGGTGCGCGCGCCGATGGGTGTGATCCTGGTGATCTACGAATCGCGCCCCAACGTGACCGCCGACGCCGCGGGCTTGTGCTTCAAGGCGGGCAGCGCCTGCATCCTCCGCGGCGGGTCGGAGGCGGCGCAGAGCAACCGGGCGATCGTGGATGCGATGCTGGGGGCGACGGGTGATGTTGGAGACGCCGTCCAGCTCGTCCCCACCACCGACCGGGCCGCGGTGCGGGCGCTGCTGCAGCTCGATCAATGGATCGACATGGTCGTGCCCCGCGGCGGGGAGGGGCTGATCCGCGCCGTCGCCGAAAGCTCGCGCATCCCCGTGCTCAAGCACTACAAGGGCGTGTGCCATGTGTACGTGGACGAGGCCGCGGATCTGGAGATGGCCCTGCGCATCGCCGTCAACGCCAAGTGCCAGCGTCCCGGCGTGTGTAACGCGATGGAGACGCTGCTGGCGCATCGGGATGTTGCGGACGTGTTCCTGCCGCGGTTCTTCGAGGCGACGCGCGGGCACAAACTGGAGATCCGCGGCTGCGAACGCACGCGCGCGATCCTGCCGGACGCGAAGGCGGCGACGGACGAGGACTGGACCACCGAATACCTCGACATGATCCTCTCCGTGCGCATCGTAGACGACATCGAACAGGCGATCGACCACATCGAAACGCACGGCTCACGGCATTCGGACGCGATCGTGACCGAAGATGCGCAGGCGGCGGAGCGGTTCACGCGGGATGTTGACTCGGCCACGGTGTATGTGAACGCATCGACCCGCTTCACCGACGGCGCCGAGTTCGGCAAGGGCGCCGAGGTGGGAATCTCGACCGACAAGCTCCACGCCCGCGGCCCCTGCGGCGTGGAGGAGCTGACGACGTACAAGTACGTGATTCAGGGGCGGGGGCAGATCAGGGAATGAGCTTCCACGGTGGCGCCGCTCTGGTTCGGGCGGGAGGGGGATCGAACGCGGAGGGCGCGGAGGGACGCGGAGTGAGAGGGAGCGGAGGGATCGTATGTGCGGGGATCCGGCTCGGCGTCTTTCTCAGGTGTGAGTATCATCTTCAACTGTCTCTGAATTCTGATATGAGATCAGGAGCGCTCCGATCCAGAGCGAAGCCCATCACAACGCAGTGCACTCCTTGGCCTCCGTGTTCCACATCCCAACCGAAGGGCGTCATCAATGGCTCGTGAACGTGAAAAGGTTCTCCGCGTGGCTCGGTTCGATTACGCCACAAAGCATTACCTGCTGGCCTACGGCGTGCTGATCTGCATCATGTGCATCATCACGATCCCGCTGGCGCCGCTGTATTACCTGTTCGGCATGCCGCTGGTGGATAAGTGGATGGCCCGGTTGGAGTGCCGTCTGACGGATCGTTCGATCTATTTCCGCAAGGGACTGATGAACCGCATCGAGCGCACCGTGCCGCTGGACATGGTCACGGATGTGGCCCTGAAGCAGGGGCCGCTGATGCGCATGTTCGGCATCGAGGCGCTGGCGGTGGAGACGGCGGGCCAGTCCGGCGCGGGGACCGCCGTGATCCAGATTCTCGGTGTGGTCGGCGCGAGCGAGTTCCGCGAGGCCGTGCTGGAGCAGCGCGACGAGCTGGTCGAAAGCCGCGCCGGCCGCCGCGGCGGGTCGTCGGGCGCAGCGCCGTCCGTCGAGACAACCGGCGCACCATCGCCAGCTCCAATCGGCGGCGCCGATGCGACCATGCTCCTGACGGAGATCCGCGACTCGCTCGGACGCATCGAGACGAAGCTGGTCGAACGCGGCGCGTGATTGATTGAAGGCAGAGGTCTCGGAGGGACACAGAGGGGAGAAGAGATGGAACGCGGAGTGAGAGAGAGGAAAACGGAGGGATACGGAGTCAGACGGAGAGGAGAATGTGTGTCGTTGTTCGGGGTCGCTCGCGGGCGCTGCGATGCTGGTGGACGACGATCGCCTGCTGTGTCCTGATTCCGACTCCGTATCCCTCCGTGTTCCTCTGAGCCCTCCGCGTTCATATCCCCCTGATCCGCTATCCTGAAGCCATGTCCACCGGCGCAGTCTGGCTCAATGGTGATGTCGTCGAGCGCACCGATGCGAAGGTCTCCGTCTTCGACGCCGGCATCCAGCACGGCGTCGGGCTCTTCGAAACCATGACGGCCGTCGGCGGGCGCGTCTTCCGGGCGCGTGAACACGTGGCCCGTCTCGCGGCGTCGGCCCGTGAACTGGGCCTGAGCGAATCGATCAAGGAGCGGCCGCTGTCGCAGGCGATCGAGATGGTGGCGCAGCGCAGCGGGCTCGAACGATCGCGCATCCGCCTCACCATCACCGGCGGCGATCTCAACATGCTCGCCTCGACCGGGCAGGGGCCGGTGGATCCGACCGTGCTCATCGTCGCCCAGCCCGCGACGCGCTATCCCGACGAGATGTTCAGCCGCGGCGTGGGCGTGACCATCGCCGACCCGCGCATCAACCCGCTCAACCCCTTCGAAGGCCACAAGACGCTGAACTACTGGATGCGCCTGCGCGCCCTCCAGGCCGCGGCGGCGAGCGGGGCGGGCGAGTCGATCTTCCTCCAGGTCACCAACCACCTCGCCGGCGGCGCGGTGAGCAACGTGTTCCTTGTGAATGACGGCGCCCTGCTCACACCCATCGCCCACGGCGAGGAAGAACAGGGCGCCCTGCCCAGCCCGGTGCTGCCGGGGATCACGCGGCGCACCATCATCGAACTGGCGGACGCCATGGGCGTCGGCTGCGGCCGGCGCATGCTCACCGTCGATGATCTGCTCGACGCCGACGAGGTCTTCCTGACCAATTCAAGCTGGGGCGTCCTGCCGGTGGTTCGTGTCGAAGCGAAACCGATCGGCGACGGGGCGCCGGGCGAGATCGCGCGTGAGCTGCGCGGGAAGTGGGTCGAGGCGGTGGAGGAACAGGGGTAGTCAGACGGACCGGTCGGGAGGTCGCGCAATGAATTCGACAATGCTGATGGTGTGCAGCGTGGGGCTCGGGATTGTGCAGCTCCTCATCAACGCGCTGCTCGGCGCTCTCTGCTACGGCATGGCGTGGCGCCGACAATGGGACACGGGATTCCGCGTGCTGGCGGCGGTCGTCGGGTTCGTCTTCTCCTGGCTCGGCGCACTGGTGATCTGGCTCATGCCCGCGAAAGGCGACGATGTGATCCCGCGCATGACAGAGAACGAGCGAGTCCTGATGATCCTTCTGTGGATCTTCGTCGCGCTGTGGATCCTGCTCGCATTTCTTCTGGTCGTGGCGATGCTCCAGTTGTGATCCGGCGCTGTCGAGGTTTGCGCGACGCTCCCGAGGCTTCGAAGACTCAGCCTCGGCGTCTACTTTGCACGGCGTTTTTCAGAACTTCGGCGCAGCGTCCACTGGAAACTCGACATGGCTCCATCTGGACACCTGGCACGGCGCATCTGAATACTCGGCGCAGCGCCTATCGGGAAGCGCCTACTGCTCAGTCTCTTCGAAGAATGGCGCGATGATCTTCTCGACGTCATATGGATACGCGTCGGATTTCAACACGCCGTCGCGGTCGATGACGAAGAAGCGGGGCAGGCTGCCGATGTCGGAGATTGAGTTCCAGAACTCGCGATGGTCCGGCGCCACATCGTGGGCCCAGACGTGCGTCCAGTCCAGGCCGTGCTTTTCGATGGCGCCGAGGGCGTCTTCCTTCGTTCTGTCGAAGCTGATGCCGATGATCTCGAGCCCCTTGTCGCGGTAGCGGTCATGCGCCTCGCGCAGCTCCGGCATCTTCTGCATGCATGGCCCGCACCACAGCGCCCATGCGTCAACGATGACGACCTTGCCCAGCAGATCCTGCGAGCGCACTCGCCCGCCGCCGATGGTGGGAAGGTCGAACTCGTAGGGCTCGCCGATGACCGGCGGCGGCGGCAGCTCCAGTCCCAGCTCGCGGGCCTTCGCCATCGCCTCGGCAGCGCGCTCCCGCTTGCCCTCCGGCGTGAGGACCGCGAAGCCGATCCAGAAATCCTCCGCTGGGCGCTCGCCGAGTCTGAAGACGCCCTTTCTCAAGCTGACGTCGCCGGAGCCGACGCTGAACATGCTGCGTTGGTCCCACAACTCACCCTCATCGGTCGCGAGGATGAAGACGAATTCGCAATCACCCAGAGGCGGCTCCTTCTGCCTGGGGTTGAATGCGTGATGAACAATGAACTCACCATCTCTTCCGAACGCATAGGAGATCGCGCCGTAGGCCGATGCGCTGGCTGTGCCGCTGCGCATCTGGCCCGGCCTGATTTGCGTCGGCCCGTTCACCCATTTCCAGCCGGCCGGCAGATCAATCTGCGGCGGCGCCGGCTCGGCCTCAGCGATCGCCGGCGCATCAGGAGCATCCGGCGCCGGATCTGCCACGGCGGCGGCATCCGGGATGCAGGCGAGGCACATCCATGCGAACAATGCGCCGATCACACCGGCGGAACGACAGTGGGCGGATGACTGCATGAGCGGACTCCTGGAAGCGGTGTATGAAAGCGATCGGATGTGTTTAATGCGCGGCGGGCGGGGGAACTACTCCGGGCGTTCGATTGTCGGACGCCGCGCGTCCGGTCCTGGTGGATCGTGGCTTCGATGAAGAACATTGGTGGCAGCGACCCATTGTGGTTCTGACGCACTCGCCTGTGAATTGTTCCTTGTCCCGAGCTGTGAACGAATCAGTTCCGCTGCGGCATATCAGGGTTTCTTCCGGCGTCGCGACGGAGCAGGCGTTCGACGCGCGTCGTGTTCAGGCCCCTTTCGTATGAAACATTTCCGTC
Source organism: Phycisphaeraceae bacterium (assembly GCA_007693965.1). GTDB lineage: Bacteria > Planctomycetota > Phycisphaerae > Phycisphaerales > UBA1924 > RECQ01. The sequence goes on from RECQ01000044.1 coordinate 78,809, forward strand.
ACGGTCGATGAAACGTGAGCTCGGAAATGTCCCGAGGCCCGAGTAGGTTGACCAGAGATCCATGAGATCCGGGCCGGAGACGCTGAAGGCGTGGATCTGTGGCCAGCTCAGTCCTTTCTCCTTCGCGGCTCGGCGTGCGACATCCGCGGATTCGTCGAAATTCACACCGATGATCACCAGTCCTTCGTCCGCGAATTGTTCTTCCAGTTCGCGCAGCAGCGGGTATACCCTTTCGCACGGACCACACCAGCTCGCCCAGTTGTGGATGAGAATCACTTCGCCGCGGAAATCCTGGGCGCGGATGATGCCATGATCGAGCGTCGGCATTTCGAAGTCGCCGTATGGCTGGCCTGAGTCGAAGGGCGGAAGCACCCATGCTCCCGCCTCCTCCATACGGCGCTGGGCCTGTCTGCGGTTGTGCTCACGCGCGAGCCGCTGGCCTTCATAAGTTGAGTATGCCACGCCGATCGTCGCGATCGCATCAAGGCCGCCGGGAATACGGAGTGTCCACTGATCGATGGATACCGCGCCCCCACGGTGTTGTTCGCGGTGATCGATAAATTCTCGCCTCCATTCACCTCGCCGGAGGACTATGTCGGGGCGTGTCACGAGAATGCGGTTGTCGCCCTGGCGGTCTGCTGGCTCGGTCGGGAATGAGAACTCGAGAATCACCTCGTCCTCGCGTTCTCCCAGGCTCATGCGGAGGGCGCCGACGTCAGAACCCCATGTATTCGGTAGTCCGAATCGCGGGTGAAGCTCGGGGTCGTGGATGTCAAAGGGCTCGATCGCCCACAACCACCCGACCCGCGGCCCTTCTGCGGGATCAGGCCCGGCGCCCGTCGCGGGCGCACACACCATCGCCGCCGCCATCGCTCCCGCGATCAGCGTTCTGCAATGGTTCTTCATGTTCGGTCTCCCACGTTCGAGCCGGCTGCGCGATCAGCCGTGTGATTGCCCGGGGATGACGCGGACGTTGCGTCGGCCTTCCCCGTCGTTTCGTCGCGTTATCGCGGGTCGGGCGCCGCCGCGGAAGAGGCGCTTCACGCGCTCGACGGCCGTTCCGATCAGAATCACGACGATGAAGATGATCATCGCGGGGATGATCAGGATCAGCGCCATCGCGAGCAGGGCGACGGCGGCGAGCGTGACGGCGGTCTTCACCACCCAGCTGGGCTGGGACGCCAGCGTGCGGTAGACGCGCGAGGCGTCGGCGCCGGTCCGGGTCGTTCGTTCGCGGAATGTGGTGTAGGCCCACGTCGGCATTGCACTCATTGTACGGGGGGCGGTCTGACTTGTTCCATTTCGGGGTTTTCAGCGGGGGTGCGGCTGGGTCGGAGGGGGAAGAACGCGGAGGTCGCGGAGTGCTCGGAGTTTCAGAGGGAGAGAAAGGGATTTGCCCCCGGTGCGGCAGTCGACGTCCGCCCCGGCGCCCCCCCTCCGTCGCCCGGATCGCTCCTCATGACCCATCTCCTGTCTCCCTCCATGCCTCCGCGTTCCTCCGCGACCTCCGCGTTCCATCCCCTCCGGTGGACCAGTGGTGGATGTCCTGTCGGCAGCCTCAAACCGTCCGGAGCGCGGGTATGCTGTAGAGGGCAATCCTCCGCCCACAACCCATGGACCCCCAATGGCAAAGACTCCCCAAGATGTTGGTGTCGAGATCCCCGCGATCCCGCGTGAGCGGCAGTTCGTGCATCTCCACCTGCATTCCGAATACTCCCTTCTCGACGGCGGCAACCGGCTCGACAAGCTCGTCGCCCGCGTGAAGGAACTCGGCATGACGTCGGTCGGCGTCACCGACCACGGCAACCTCTTCGGCGCCCTCGCCTTCCACCAGCAGGCCAGGAGCGCCGGCATCAAGCCCATCCTCGGGTGCGAGGCGTATGTCGCCCCCAACGCGCGCACCGAACGCGCCCCCACCGGCGTCGCCGACGGCGGCCACCACCTGGTCCTTCTCGCCGAGAACGAGACGGGCTGGCGCAACCTGCTCTACCTCGCCAGCGAGGCGTTTCTCACCGGCTTCTACTACAAGCCGCGGATCGACCGCGCCATCCTCGAGACGCACGGCGACGGGCTCATCGCCATCAACGGCCACCTCGGCAGCGAGCTGGCGTATCACCTCTTCAAGTTCGAGAACACCGGCGATGCGTCGCACTACGAGCGGGCGATCGAAGTGGCTCGCTGGCACATGCAGGTCTTCGCGCCGGGGCCGAAGGGGCCGCGGTTCTATGTCGAGCTGCAGCACCACATCCGCGAGCAGAACGCGATCAACCCGCACCTGCTGAAGCTGGCGGCCGAGCTCGACCTGCCCATCATCGCCACCAACGACTCGCACTTCCTCAAAGCCGAAGACCACGACGCCCACGACACGCTCATCTGCATCTCGACCGGCAAGCTCAAGAGCGACGAGGAGCGCATGCGCTACCCGCGAGAGCTCTACGTCAAGAGCCCGCAGGAGATGCGCGAGCTCTTCGAGAGCGCCTACGGCGAGGCGGGGAAGCGCGCCTGCGACGCCACCGTCGAGATCGCGGAGCGCTGTGAAGTCGACATCGAGTTCGGCAACCACGCGCCGGTGGTGCGCGTGCTCCGCCCCGAGTCGGCGCCGGCGCTCGGACCCGACGACGATCTCACCGAATGGTTCAAGAGCTTCTGCGACGGCTACCGCCTCGAGCCTTTCGACTCGACGCGCGACGACCTCTCCGAGGACGAGCTGAAGTCCGAGTGCGACAAGGCCCTGCGCGAGCTGTGCGAGGCGGGGCTGGTGTGGCGCTACGGCCCCGCGGTGCTCGATGAGAACGACGACTCGATGCCCGCCGAGCGCCGGGCCGCCATCCACGCCCGCCTCGATCGCGAGATGGATGTGCTGATCTGCAAGCAGATCACGCCCTACTTCCTCATCGTGTGGGACTTCGTGAACTGGGGGCGCCAGCGCGGCATCCCGGCCCTGGCCCGCGGCTCGGGCGTGGGCACCATGGTCGGCTACGTGCTCGGCCTCTCCAACGCATGCCCGGTGCGCTACGGCCTGCTCTTCGAGCGCTTCACCGACCCCGACCGCTCTGAATACCCCGATATCGATATCGATCTCTGCCAGAACGGCCGCGGCGAGGTGATCGACTATGTGCGCCGGAAGTATGGCCACGTCGCCCAGATCATCACCTTCGGAACGCTCAAGGCCCGTGCCGCGGTGCGCGATGTCGGGCGCGTGCTCGACCTGCCCCTCACCGAGGTCGACCGCATCGCCAAGCTCATCCCCGAGGCACTCGGCATCACGCTCGACAAGGCGCTCGAGCAGGAGCCGGAGCTGAAGAAGCTGCGCGATGAGGACGAGCGCGTCCGCCGCCTGATCGACCACGCCCGCACGCTCGAAGGCCAGGCCCGCCACGCCTCGGTCCACGCGGCGGGCGTCATCGTCGCCACCCGCCCGCTGCACGAGATCGTCCCGCTCTACAAGGCGCCCGGCGCCGAGGACATCGTCACCCAGTGGGACGGGCCGACGTGCGAAAAAATCGGCCTGCTCAAGATGGACTTCCTGGGCCTGCGCACGCTCAGCGTCATCGAGCGCTGCAAGAGCCTGATCCGCGAGGCGATGGACGATGAAACCATCCGCCGCGCAGTAGGGCGCGCCTCAGCAGACGACGGCCCCGATCCCCTCGACCTCGACCGCCTCACCTACGACGATCCGAAGGTCTTCGAGCTCTTCCAGCGGGCGGACACGACGGGCGTCTTCCAGTTCGAATCCGGCGGCATGCGCCGACTGCTGGTCGAGATGAAGCCCGACCGCCTCGAAGACCTCATCGCCGCCAACGCGCTCTTCCGCCCCGGCCCGATGGACCTGATCCCGGACTACAACCGGCGCAAGCACGGCGACGCGCCCGTGCCGAAGGTTCACGAGATCGTGGACAAGCACACCACGGACACCTACGGCGTGATGGTGTACCAGGAGCAGGTGATGCAGATCGTCCACGAGCTGGGCGGCATCCCGCTGCGCGCTGCCTACTCGCTCATCAAGGCGATCAGCAAGAAGAAGAGCAAGATCATCGACGCCGAGCGCCCGCGCTTCATCGAGGGCGCGGGAAGCAAGGGGCTCGACAGGAAGGGCGCCGGAGAGCTCTTCGACCTCATCCTCAAGTTCGCCGGCTACGGTTTCAACAAGAGCCACTCGACGGCCTACGCCATCGTCGCCTACCAGACCGCCTACCTGAAGACCTATTTCCCCAACCAGTACATGGCCGCCTTCCTCACCTTCGAGAGCGCGGCCCAGAAGACCTCCGACTGGATTCCCTATCTCGAAGACTGCCGGCGCACCACCTTCCCCGACGGGCATGTCGGCGTGACCGTGGCGCCGCCGGATGTGAACCGCTCGCGGGCCGACTTCACCGTCTTCTATGAGGACGACGAGCCGCGCGACAACCTGCACGGGCACGTGCGCTTCGGCATGCGCGCCATCAAGGGCGTGGGCTCGAAGGCGATCGACGCCATCGTCGCCGAGCGCGACACCGCCGGCCCCTACACATCGCTGCACGATTTCTGCGAGCGCGTGCCGCCGGGCGTGGTGAACAAGGCGACGGTCGAGGCCCTCATCAAGTGCGGCGCCTTCGACAACATCCACGGCCGCAACGAGCGTGCGGCGATGTGCGCCACCATCGAAAACGCCCTCGCCGCCGGCGCCTCGGCGGCCCAGGACCGGGCCGCGGGGCAGGCGTCGCTCTTCGGACTTCCCGCAGCGCCCGAATCACCCGATGGCGCCCTCGAGACGGCGAAGGCCGAAGCCGCCCCGGCGCCGCCGCTGACGCGCGTGCGCCCCTGGAGCGAGCAGGATGCGCTCGTCTACGAGAAAGAAGTCCTTGGCTTCTACGTCTCCAGCCATCCCCTCGACCGCTGGCGCGAGCGCATCGAAAAGTTCGCCACCACCACCACCACCGGCCTGAAGCAGATCCCGCAGGACCGCCCCGCGATCCTCGGCGGACTGGTCAACTCGGTGCGCCCAATCGTGACCCGCAACGGGCGCACGCCGGGGCAGAAGATGGCGATCGTCACCGTCGAGGACCGGATGGGAACCTCCGACTGCGTCATGTTCACCGAGACGTATGCCAAGTTCGGCGACACCGTCGCGCCGGATGCGGTCGTCTTCCTCGTCGGCAAGGTCGATCACAAACGCGGCGATCCGCAGATCATCGTGGAGAAGGTGATCCCCGTTGAGAGCGCCCCCGCCGCGCTTGCGACGCGCGTCGAGCTGGTGCTGAACGAGGAGACGCTCAACGGCGACGGCGCCGGAACGCTCCAGCACATCCGCGGCCTGGTGGGCTCGCACTCGCGCGAGCACAACGGCTCGGCGAAGGCGGAGCTGCAGTTCACCGTCATCTCCGGCGACAAAAGAATCCGCCTCAGCGCCGGCCCCCGCACCAGAGTCTGCCCCACCGACGGCTTCATCAGCCAGCTCGCCGACGTGGTCGGACGCGAAAACGTCCACGTCCACAAATAAGAGCGCACATCACCGGACCAAAATCCAGAACCACAACCCCTCACCGCTCATACGAATCACGGTTTAATCTTGGGCGTCCGCGTGATCTCTCGTCCTTCGGGACAAGAGCGGGCGCCCCGCTCCGAAGGAGCGCCGGAATGTAGCCACGGGTGGAGCGGAGTCCGACACAGTCGAGGGCGCAGCCCGAGACGAGTCGGACGCAGCGCAACCCGTGGAATGGAGTCGATTGAAATCTCAACCGCCCCGGATGGGGCGAAGGAAGTGCGGGCGTTTCCTTCACCCCTCCGGGGTGAGAGATGAAAAGGGCGCTATCTTCCACGGGTTGCGCTCCGTCCGTCTGCCGCGGTCTGCGACCGCGTCGCGTCGGACTGCGCTCCACCCGTGGCTACAACCTTTCACCCCTTCGGGGTGACGCCCTTCAGTTCGAGATTGCTGACGAGATTGTGGTTGATCTGATACGAATCACGGTTGAACCCTGGGCGTTCGCTCGCCTCCTCCGCTCTCGCCATGCGGGATGAGCGCGGACGCCCGGCTCACGCGCCCGACACGAGAAACAATCGGGATCCATATCGCCGCTCCCTCACTCCCCCCGCCGCGGCGCCGCCTCGGTGATGCAGGTGATGTACAGCTTGCCCTCCTCCGCCCGAATCTCCACCAGCCGCACGCGCCGGCCATCCTCCAATCGCACGCTCGCATCCGGAAAGAGCGGCGCCAGCCCCGCCAGCGCATTCAGCACCGCCTGCGTCGACTCGCGATCGCGCACTTCCGGCGGCAGCCAGTCGCGCAGCCGCGACACAGTCCAGCCCGAAGGCAGATCCAGCCGCCCCGCCTTCGCGCCGGCGATGACCATCCACAGAGAATCATCTTCACCCAATGTCGGCGTGACGGTGGCGGAGACATAGTGCTCGCCATCATCGGTGATCAGGCGAGCGCCCAGCGCCACGACGCTGCTCTCAAACTCCGCCTGGATCTCCGCGACGCGCTTCGGCATCGAGATGCGCCGGTTCTCCAGCCACCGCGGCATCTTGACGTTGAGCCACGCGTTGGCCTGGGCAGCGCTGATGGAGACCGTCCACGCCTCACCCCCGGGGCGGCTGCGGTGCAGCGCGTTGAAGACGCCGCGCTCGACATCCTCGGCCAGCGTGATCGTCGTCGGGTCCGCCGCGTCCACCGACCGCCACCACGGCGGCGCCTGTGCGGCGAGCGAGATCGTCAACAGCGCGACAATGGTGATCGCCGCAATCAACAGCAACGCGGCGCCGACGAGATAGCGGCGCCGGAAGGGCAGGCGACGGCCACCCGGCTCGTCAGGCGATGGCCGAGCCGAAGAGTCTGTCGGTGAAGAAGGATCTCTGGTTTCCAACGCTGTGCCTGTCATTCGCCGCTCCGGCGTCACGAGGTCTGAACTGCTGCCGGCGGTGATTCTACTGTCGGCGAAGCGTGATCTCAGCGCCGTCGGGGAAGACTCGCCCTCGAAGCGGCTGAGGCAGGCCCTGCAGCCAGGCGTCAGCGCTGGCGCGGCGATCGGACGCGAGAAGCAACACGCGGCCGGGAATTGACATCGCAAGCAGAACCACATCGTCCCCGGCTGCCAAAGTCGGCCGGATGCGGCGTGACTGTTCAGATGAGATCGCATGCGCCCGCAGGTGTATTTCCGAGATCGACGCGCTGCGTTTGAACCGGAACGGCCAGAAGATGCGAATGAAGTGAACGCTCTCGTCGCCATGTGCGATGCGTACGATGAACCTTGCACGAAGAATCATCCCCGCGTAGATCAGCGAGATGACCCCGGATCCGAAGAGAAACCACTGGGCGCCAATGAGAAAGGTGTCGCCTGATTCGATCAGATCCTTCGGCGGGCCGAGCCCGATGACGGCGCAGAGCGGCAAGGCCACAGCCAGAACGAGAAAAAGCAACACTTCGCCACGATCTGCAGGCCATCCGAATTCAAAGGCGCCGTCGAAACGGTGATGGATTCGCAATGCGGATGCGGCCTGCGTGGGCGCCGCCGCAAGCGGGATCTCGACAACTCTCGACGAATCACCCAGGACATCATCCGGGACGCCGCAGATCCAGTTGCTGTGGCCGTACTGGGATCCCTTTACGACTTGATCCGTCGCGGGCGATGCAGCTTCGGTCGATTCTTCGCCATCCCTCATCGCCACGACAAGCTCCCAGCGCTCCACAACGATTGAACACCGAAACTGAGCGCAGGACGCATCAGTGTTGAGACATACGCACGCTGAATTCCGCCCCTTCACCAACGACGCGTTCGCGAAGCGGTGTCGGGAGCGCCGCCAGCCATTTCTCGGCTGCCGATCGAGTATCCGTGGCGAGCATGAGCGCGACATGGCGCGCTGACATTCCGACAACAACGATGTCTTCGGACCGCGGAATGGCTTTGGGCGCATGTCGGGCATGCTCTGGAGGCAGCCTGTGTACACGAATGCAAACCTGTGACACATCAAGATCCTGCTTGCGCCGAAACGGCCAGAACACCCGAATGTATCGCACAAACTTGTGATCACTGTCGCACCGAACAATGAGACGGTACATCCAGCAGACAATCGCGAAGTAAATGTGAATGGCGAACCAGATCAGCGAAGTGATCAGGACTCCGGTGGACAAGCTGTCCCCGTCAGCGATGATGCTTCGGGGCGATCCGTACACGAAGAAGACACAGGCGGGGAATACGACCGCGGTCGCCGCGCAAGGGGCGACAAGTTGGGGGTATCTACCCCATCCGAACTCAGGTCCTCCATCATCGCGCCATCCGAACTCGAATCCTCCATCATCTCGGGGCTGTAGCTTCAGCGAAGACGTGGTCCTCGGCGGCACTGTTCTCGGCGCAATTGAAACAACTTGATTCGGATTCGCCCATACCTGATCGGAGACGCCGGACAGCAAAGGTGTGTTAATGGGCTGAAACGCGATGATGTCGTTCCGGGGATCCAGCCGATCTTCGCTCGGGTGTTCCTCGACGACAGGCGTCCTCATGGTCAATCCTCAAACCGCTTCATCACCAGCGTGTTGTTCTGCCCGCCGAAGCCGAAGCTGTTGGAGATCGCCACGCGCACGCCGCCGGCGCTGTTCAGATCGCGCGCCTCGTTGGGCACGTAGTCGAGGTCGCACTGCGGATCGGGCTGGGTGAGGTTGCGCGTGGGCGGCACGAAGCCGGTGCGGATCGCCTGCACGCAGGTGATCGCCTCGACCACGCCCGCCGCGGCGATGAGGTGGCCGGTCATCGACTTGATCGAGCTGACGGGGATCTTCGGCGCGTTGTCCTGGAAGACGGCCCGGATGCCGCGGGTCTCGATCGAGTCGTTTTCCTGCGTGCCGGTGCCGTGCGCGGAGATGTAGTGCACCGGCGGGCGCCCGGTGTCGTCGGTCGAGAGCGGGTCGATGCCCGCCTGCGACAGCGCCGCCCGCATCGTCGCCTGCGCCCCCTCGCCGTCGGGCTGGATGTCGGTGATGCGGAAGGCGTCCGCCGAGGAGCCGAAGCCGACGATCTCCGCCAGCGGCGTCGCGCCCCGCGCCTTGGCGTGCGCCAGCGATTCGATGATGAGCATCCCCGCGCCCTCGCCCATCACGAAGCCGTCGCGTGAAGAACTGAAAGGTCGGCACGCGCCCTGCGGATCGTCGCGCCGCGACGAGAGCGCCGTCAGACGGATGAACCCAGTGACGCCCAGTGGATGAATCATTGTGTGGGCGCCGCCGGCGATCATGACATCCGCCTCGCCGAGGCGGATGATCTCCGACGCCTCGCCGATGGCCTGCGTCGATGCGGCGCAGGCGGTGAGGCAGTTGTAGCTGGGTCCGCCCGCGCCGAAGGCCCGGGCGATGTGGGACAGGGGCATGTTGGGCTCCTGCTCCAGCTCGCGCTGCGCCGTCATCAGCTCGTACGCCGCCTTGACCCACCGGCCCATGTCGACAGCGCGCTTCTCATCGTCCCAGCCGGCGAGGTTGGCGCCGGCGAAGGCGTCGAAATCCGGCGGCCCTTCGCCCGAGCCGAGGTACACGCCGATGCGCCGCCGGTTGACGCCGTTGCGCTTGTCGAGCCCCGACTGCCTCCACGCCCGCGCCGCCGCGGCCAGCGCGAATCGCGTGTTCACGCCCGCGTGCGCATGCGGCGCAGAATCGTCCAGGATCGCTTCGAGGTCGGGGTCCGGCGTCTGGGCGGCGAAGTTGGTCGAGTAGGCGCCGGCGTCGAAGCGGTCGATGGGCCCGACGCCGGAGTCAGCGCGCAGCAGCCGCTCCCACACGGCGTCGATCTCGTCGCCGAGGGGCGTCGTCCAGCCCATGCCGGTGATGACGATGCGCACTGGGTCCGACGATTGTGTCACGAGTCGTCGTCCTCGTAGTCGCCTTCATAGTCGCCCCCGTCCTCGCCGCGCATGGCGTTGAGCTTGTCGGGGTTGAGCACGCGCACCAGCCCGTCCTTCAGGCGGCGCTCGCCGAAGTTGATGATGAGGCCGAGCTCGAGGTCCGCGGCCCGGAGCTGGGCCCGCAGGCGCGTGCGGTCGAACCCGTCGATCACGCGGTGCTCCGCCATCAGCTCGACGGTGAAGCGATCGTTCACGAACATGTTGAGCCGGTGCTCGCCGACCGCCTTGCCCTTGTACTCGATCGAGACCGCGTGATCGAGCTTGTAGGCGACGTCCAGCTCATCCAGCTCCATGCACAGGGCCTTTCGGTAGACGTCGCGGTCGAAGCCGGGGCCGAGGGCCTTGTGAACTTCGATGGCGGCGCCGATGACCTTGCGGCTGACGTTCGTCAGTTCAGGATCGAGGTCTTCGAGCGGGGTCGATCTGCGTTGTTGGTGCGGCATAGGAGTGTCTCCGTTCGCGTCGTTCGTGCGGTTGCGTTGTTTGTCAGGGAAGGTCTCACGCGGAGGCGCAGTGCTCGCAGAGGATGAAATCATTATGGCATGCTCCCGACAGGGGGCATCCCTGATTCTTACTCTCTGCGAGCTCTACGCCTCTGCGTGAGCATTTCCTGCGTTTCAAAGCAACCGCTCCATAGAAAATGAAAAGATGGACGCTCAGCGTCACGTGGTTCGAAGAATCAAGGCGGCGTTCTGGCCGCCCAGGGCGTTGGTGCAAACGAGCACGGCCCGCAACCGGGCGTCGCGCTGGTGAGTCGGGCCGGCCTGCAGATCGTCCGGCCACGAACCGGCGTGCAGGCGGGCGGGAATCGTCTGGTGGTGCAGGCACAGCGCGCCGACGCACGCCGCCACACCCCCGGCGCCGGCCATGCCGTCGCCGATGTTGGGCGTGATCGTCACCAGCGGCAGGTCGGCGAGCCGCTTCCCGAAGACCTGGCGCAGGGCCTCGGCCTCGTCGCGATCCATCCGCGCAATGCCGGAGGCGTGCGGCACGATGGCGTCAATGTCATCGGGCCCGAGGCCCGAGTCGTCGAAGGCGTTCTCGATGGCGAAGCGAAGGCCCTCGGCCCGCGTCGCCGGATCGTCCGACCACGGCGCGTGCCCGGCGCCGAAGCCGGCCAGCTCGCAGTAGATGCGCGCGTTGCGGGCATTCGCGCTGTCCATGCCCTCGAGCATCACCAGTCCACCCGCTTCCCCCATGATGCCGCCGGGGGCGTTCTCGTCGTACGGGCGCACGATCGCCGCGCCGTCGGTCGCGTCGGCGGTGTGGGCCAGGCGATTGGCCATATCCATGCGCACCATGCCCATCGGATTGATCTTGGACTCGGCGCCGCCGGAGAAGCACAGGTCCGCCTCGCCGCGTTCGATGACGCGCTTGGACTCGCCGATCGAAAGCCCCCCCGACGCCTCGGCGCAGGTGATGGTGTTCGACGGCCCCTGCGCATCGTGGATGATCGTCACGTGGCAGGCCAGCATGTTGGGCAGATACTTCAGCAGCCACAGCGGCGGCAGGTTGTTGATCGCCCCCTCGCCCCAGAGCGTGTGGCTGAAGCGGCCCGATTCGTCCCGGGCGGTCGACTGGGCGGCGGCCAGCTCGGTGACATCGCAGGCGATGAGCCCGGCGCCGATGTGGCACCCGACCCGCCGCGATGGATAGGTCGGCGGCGCGTCCCCCTCCCCCGCCGCGGCGCCCTTGGTCACCAGCCCCGCGTCCTCGACGGCCGCCTTGGCCGCGCCGACGGCCAGCTCGATGTCCCGCGCCATCACCTTCACCGCCTTGCGGTAGTGCTTGGGCACGAGGTCGCGGGCGGTGAACCCCTCGGCCTCACCCGCCAGGCGGCACGGAAACGCCGAAGCGTCGAACCGGGTGATCGGCCCGAGACAGGACCGCCCCGCCAGCAGCGCATCCCACAACGCCGCGGCGCCGAGGCCGAAACCTGTCACGGCGCCGAGCCCTGTGATGACGACCTGACGGGGAGATGCGGACATGCGGGAGACAGTCTAGCCCGTCCAGGCCCGATCCGAGAAGTAGATGCTGGAGGCAGGGGGGCGGTAGAGCGGAGTGGGAGGGCGGGCCTTGGCTATTCGGAAATGAGTCGACGCAGCCGGGTGGAGAGTTTCTCCGGATTGCGCGTCTCACACTCCCACACAACAATGACACGCCAGCCGGCACGGCGAAGTGCAGATTTTGTTCGACGGTCTCGGGCCACGTTTTGCTCAAATTTCGCTCGCCAAAGTGATCGACGAGTCGAGGGTTCACTGCGGCCCCTCGAGCATGAATGACGATGCCAGAAACAGCCGTGTACGAAGATCACGGTGTTGTATCGGGGCAATACTATATCCGGGGAGCCGGGAAGGTCGCGGCGGTGCAGCCGAAAGCGGTACCCCATCGAATGAAGTTGGCGACGCACGATCAATTCAGGGCCGGTGTTCTGACCCTTGATTGCACGCATGTTCTCGGAACGATCGTAGCCCGATCTAGGACACACAATTGAGCACTCAAGACGCCAGATCGAAGGGTAAATCACTGATGTCTCGAAGCCGTTGCCCATCGGTCAATGTGCGAAGCATTTCGACATGGGATTCATTCTTTCCTACATCCGCAGCGGCTTCCAATAATTCATCCAGTGCGACGTGATATGTGCAATCAATATCCCCCGTGCCCATGGCGATAGAAGCAATTCGAGCGGGCAACGGCTCGAAGGTGACGACCATGATCCTTGGAGTGGCGCCCTTTCTGTTGCGTATCAAATTCAATGCCTCTGTTCGAGCATTCTGCGCACGATCACTTCTAAGCGACCACTTGAGTGATATGCTTGCCAGGAGTGTTTCAGGATCCCCGGAAATGTTTCCATTGCGAAGCGCGGTTCTGTTGGCACAGCCATCTCCGTCTCGCAGTAATTCTTCCTCTCGATTAATTTCGTCGTCGGCTATAGATCGGCGAGACACAGCGATATCAGGGAGGATTAGGTAATCGCCACCCAGTGAGGCTTTGATCTCCGGATGCTTATCCATAATTTCATTCAGCTGGGTAATGTGCGAATATTGCGAAAACTTTGTAATGCCCGCGTTTCCTTGCAATGTTGAGAAGTTCCAGTCCCCGGGCCGAATGTGAGCCAGTTTTGCAAAACAGTATCGAAGATATTCGGCAGTAATTTCACCGAACATTGCGCCGACGCCTTGGGCGGTCACGCTGCCTTCTTGAATTTCTCCGCCGAGAGAACCAATCATCTTCCTTGCTATTTCAACGCTGGCGGGGCTGGCTCCATCAGCCATGTTGGGCACCCCATCGCCACGAACCCGAATACATCGATCGAATAGAGCCGCGTGGTACGACTGCCGGAGTTGCCTAAACAGCCCGTGGTTCAACTCGCCTTTTGCATGGTTGGTCATGCACTGACTCGCGTATGTGCGGTGATTTGCTTTCGTGCCCCTAAAGCACGTGATAGATGGTTCGCAAGGGCAGTCGCCAGCCGCGGTGGAACTGCGTTACCGATCTGGATTCCGACATTGATCTTGGTGCCGCGAAAATCAAAATCCTCCGGAAAACTCTGAAGAAGTGATGCTTCCAAGTGTGTGATCGGCCGGTGAGCCACAGGGTGCAGATACCGACCTTTTTCCGGCTTATAGAATTCCGTACGAATGGTCACCGAAGGGCGATCCCACCAAAGTCGACCGAAGAGATCCGTGCCGCCCTTGGTTTTTCGTTTCCAACATTCCGGCATCAGGTCATCGGGCAGGTCCCAACGGTTGCCGCCTGGTGGAACATGTCTATACCGCCTGATGGATTTTGGTGTCGGGTTTCTGCCGATGTGCCAGTTCTTCCCCGTAGGCTCCAACGGCAGGTGGCCGATGGCGTCTCTGACCGTCCGCCAAGCCGGAAGATCGGCGGTCAGTAAAGTTCTCTTTGACGGGTCCACATGAGTGGGCTCAGGGAATGTGGGCTCTCCTATGCGTGAGCCGATGACGATGGCCCGCTTGCGAGTTTGAGGCACTCCGTAATCTGCAGCATTGAGAATGCGCCCGGCAATGGAGTATCCCATCGCTCTTGCCGCTTTCGAAAATTCTTGATATTCGGCGGACTTCAATAGCGGAGGGACGTTTTCCAAAACAAAAATCTTGGGACGGACTTGTTCTACACAACGCAGGTAGTGTCGCCACAACTGATTTCGCGGATCGTTCGGCACTCGCTCGCCCAAATTGGAAAAGCCTTGGCAAGGTGGGCCGCCTGCTACAACATCAGCCTTGGGAAACGTTTCAATTTCCTGAATGGCGCAATTCAACACACGATCCGTGATGTTGGCTCGAAGGCTTTCACAGGCGTAGCGGTCCCATTCGTTCGCAAGAACGGTCCGGAAGCCTGCCTCTTTGAAACCAAGCGCCATCCCGCCGCAGCCGGCAAAGAGCTCGATCACCGTCGGGCCTTGACCTTTTAGCTTTAGCGAGATGTCAAAGCTGCTCGGGCACTGACGTTCATCACGCGCGTCAAACGGGAGTACGCGGAAGCGCCTGTTGCCGACGCGTTCGATGGCGATGGTGTCCCCGGGCTTGATCCCATGCTTCTCAAAGAACTCACCGACCCATGCCCGTTTACGAAAGAATCTCCGGGGCTTACCTGTTCGAGAGTCAGTGGGGATATCGGTGTAGACGGGATTCGCCAGCCCCGCCACATCAAGGCGAAGCAGTTTGCCTGTACCCAAGGCGCTGGAAGATGGTCCAAAGGAATCGGACGGGAAGAAGTCTGTATGTCCGGTGAGGTAGAGGTGCTTCGCGCGAAGATTCGCCGCGTTGACGCTCAGCAGACGCTTACGATGTCCGACTTGGCCGCTCATGATCGATTGCCACTCCTTGCAGTGCGCAATGATACACTCTGCGACACAGGCTAGAAATCAGCCTTGCCGAGCTTTCGTTGGCGTGTCTCCTACTCGATGTCACGCGGCTAGACGCAGCACGCCCCCGCCCTCACGGGCACGGCCCCCAGTTCGCCATCAGGATCGCCAGATCGGGCGCGCCGACCTCGCCGTCGCCGCTGAGGTCGCCGGAGCCCGGGCCGCCCCACTGGCCGAGCATGATGCCGAGGTCGTGCGCGCCAACCAGGCGGTTGCCGGTCAGGTCCGCCGGGCACGGGGGGCGCACCACCACGAACTGGCGCATCATCTCGTGGTCCTCGTGTTCGAGGATGTGGCAGTGGTAGGCGTACACGCCGGTGAAGGGGCCGAAGCGCGCGATGACGGTCACGATCTCGCCGGGGTGGGCCTGCACCGTGTCCTTCCAGCCGATCTCCTCCGGCCGCGGCGGGATCTCGGGCCCCGACAGCACAACCGTGTCGCCGATCACCTCGAACTCCCGCCGGTGCAGCACCTGGAAGTGCACCAGGTGCAAGTGCATCGGGTGGGTGATGCCGGAGCGGTTGATGAAGCGCCACGTCTCGACCGTGTTGAGCACGGGATACTCGGTGATGTCGTCCCATGTCAGGCCGTTGATGAGCCAGACGGGGACATCCTCGCAGCTCTCGGGCGTGTGGCCGCCGTGATCGCCGTGGCCGCCGTGGTCGCCATGTCCACCGTGATCGCCGTGCCCGCCGTGCCCGCCGTGTCCGCCAGTGAGGCCGGGGAAGAGGCGGAGCGTGAAGTCGCGCGTCATGACCGATTCGGCGGGGTTGATGGGATCGAAGGGCGCCAGTGTTTCCGGCAGCGCCGCCGCGTGGCCCGCGGCTTCGCCGACGATGAACTTCATCACGTTGGGCACGACGCCCACGCCCGGCGCGCCCGGGAAGGGCGAGGGGGCGCTGTTGCGCAGGATGATCTCCGTCCCCGGCTCATACCCCGAGAAATCCACGATGATCTCGGCCCGCTCGCCGGATGTCAGCGTGAGCTCCGTCAGCTCGACGGGCGCCGGCGCCAGGCCGACATCGGTGGCGATGTGCTGGAACGATGCGCCGTTCGAAAGCGAAAGCGTGTACGCCCGCGAGTTGGAGGCGTTGAGGATGCGGAAGCGGTACATGCCGCGGTCGACCTCGAAGTAGGGCCACACCTTGCCGTTGACGAGGATCAGCTCGCCGAAGAAGTGGTCCTGCACGGTCTCGGGGTAGATCAGCCGGCCCGTCTCGTGGTCGATGGAGCGGTCCTGGATGACCAGCGGCACTTCATACGCGCCCGATGGCAGGTTCAGCGAATCCTCGATGTCGTCGCGGATGAGGTACAGGCCCGCCAGGCCCATGTAGACGTTCAATCGCGTGGTTCCCAGCGCGTGGTCGTGAAACCACAGCATGCCCGCGGGCTGGATGTTGGGGTAGTCATAATCCACGCTCTCGCCGGGGAGGATGGTCCACTCGGGATAGCCATCCGCCTCGGGCGTGACCACGCCGCCGTGCAGATGCACCACAGCGCGAGGCTCGGGCACGCCCGGCCCGGGCCCGTGCGGGCAGGGATCGACCGGCAGGTAGTGCTCGGTGCGCAATTCGCCGGTCTCATAGTCGCGCAGGTCGTTCACCCACTCGACCACCACCGGCTCGCCGGTGCGGGCCTCGATGATCGGCCCGGGCGTGAAGCCGTCGTAAGACCACACCCGCGTCGGCGGCAGATCGCGATGAAACTGCTGCTCAACCTCGACCATGGCGATGCGATACGTCGCCGCGCCGCCGGGCTCGCCCTTGATGGGCTGCGCGATCGCAGGGATCGGCAGCGCATCGACGAAGGCCTCGGGCGGGCAGACGATGTCGGCGCATTCGGTTCCGTTGCCCCGATAGTCGCCGCCGACATCGAGGCACTCGGCCTCGGTGAGCACATCGCAGTCGCCATCGGGCAGGCAGCAGACGCCGACAGGATCGGGGCACGGATTGGGCGAGCACTCAGAGCCATCACCCTGATACAGACCATTCATCGCTTCGCATTGGTCCCCGGTCATCAGAACGCACGGCCCTGTGGGCAGACAGCACGCGCCCACATCGCCGGGAGGCGTGAAGTCGATGATCAGCACCGGTCGGAACTCGGCGACGGGGTTCTCGCGCGTGTCGAACCGCTTGGCCGTCTGCGGCGTCGATTCATCACCGATCAGCACCCAGCCGAAATTGCTCGAAGGATCGTTCACCCAAGCCTGCACATCGCTCGCCATCTCCGCCGAGGACCACTGGTAGTGGCCGTTTCCACCGACCTGCTGGACGGCGCTGGGAGTCGGCGCGAAGTCGCCTCCAGGGTTCGTCCAGAAGACATCGTCATGGAAGCGGTGGAGCCAGGTGGCGTCGCCGGGCGCCGCGGGGGCGCCGACGCCCTCTTCGCCCTGGGCGGCGGATTCGCCCTCGCCCCAGCTCGCCAGCAGCGGGTGGAGCGCGATCTCCTGCATGCCGGCGCGGGTGCGCGACATGTGAAGGTGCAGGATGACCATGTTGATCGTCGAGCCCTCCGGCACAGCGCCGGCGATATCGAACGCGATCACGCCGCGGCGGGCGAAGCCGGTCCCGATCGTCCCTGCAAAAAAGTGGTTCCCGGCGCCGTTGCTGAGAAAGCCGTCGTCCTCCGGGTTCACAGCGCCCTGCATCAGCGTGTTGTCCTGCGCGGGCGCGAGGGCCACCATCGCGCCATGGGCGGTGGCGGACAAACCGATGCACGCCAGGGCGATCGCCGGCGCCAGACAACGCATCATCCGAATCTCTCCTCCGGCGCCCGCCACTCATTAAGGAAGGGGCGCGTGACTCCCGACGGCGCCGGATTCCGGGCGCCCGTGGCCCGAACCGGCCTCCGCTCCTGCTGGCTCAACCCTACCCCGGATAGGAGAGCGGTCAATCCGTATTCGTGCATGAGCGGGCCGGATTCAGCTCGGCGCGGGATTTTCGGACGGGTCAGCCCCGTGACGCCCGGAAAGCGGCTCGCCACGCGTCCGCCGCGGTACCATGGCGCCTATGGCGGAGATCAAAAGCGTCGAACTGAAAGTCGGTCTCGAAGTCCACGTCGAGCTGGCCACGCGGACCAAGATGTTCACCCGCGCCCCCAGCCCGGCCCACCCGGACTACGACGATTCACCCCCCAACACACTGATCGACCCGCTGGTCCTCGGCCTCCCCGGCGCCCTGCCGGTGATGAACCGCGAGGTGGTGGAACTATCGGCAAGTGTCCGAAAATGCTCTTGACTAAGTAAGTCAAAATCAGTATATTTGCTTACAACGCAAATACGAGGAGGGGCATTGCTGAGGGGCATTGCTATCTTGTAGGTGGGCAAAAGCGCTGACAGCGAGAGTTACAGGAGTCACTATAGGGCTCTTCTTGCTGTATGCGGCGCTCTCAAAAGTGTCAGACATAACGGAAACGACAGCCGCATTCGTGCATATTATTCCCTCGCGGCCTTACTTGGCAGAAGACGCAGCGAGAGCCTTGCTATTGCTTGAATTGATGCTTGGGATGCTACTCATACTCGGTGTCGCGCTGCGATGGATGTTGACAGTTGCAGTAGTGATGTTCATCGGATTCTGTATTTGGTTGGCATATCTCATGGTTTTTGACGTACAAATCGGATGTGGTTGCGGCGTCTCTTTTGTAATTTCTCAGACTATTGGCGAGAGATGGAGCGGCTTAGCAACTAATTTCGCATTAATAGGGTTGGGTGCTTTGGGAATTTTGATTGGCCGTCAGAGCGAAACTAATAGCCCCCTGCCACGTCATTATCACTGCAATGGCGTGGGCAAGTGAAGATGGCAGAGTAAGGTTCGCAAATTCCGTATACATTTACAGGAGAAACAGGCATGACCGTTTGCATCACAGCAACGACGAACAGATTCCAAAGTTTTCATCGGGCTGCTATATTGGCGATTTCTGCAAGCGCTGTCTTTTGTGTCGCGGCGTATAGTCAGATTGCCTGTCCTGGCACAACCTCTGACATAAGAGCGGGGGAGTCGTGCTCGGTGGATTTACCCGGCGGAATGACCCACACAAAAAACTGTGCAACGGGTAATGGAGTAATTTGCACCACAGGAGCGATCATCACTTGCTGTACAATATTTGATGACAATATGGTGCCACTTGCAGCAGCCTGTTTATGCGTGACTGCTCCCGGCGGCGGCGGCTGTGACCCGGCTCAGCTAGGAATCTGTGACCCTGGGGGGGAGTTGTAAACCACGGTGAACTTTTGTGAAGCATGGCCAAGAGGCGTGGTGCAGTGTATTCGGATCTTCGCGTAATCCTTGACAGGCCACAGTAAGCAGGTGCTATGACTGCCTCAAAGGCACAAAAACTAAAGCTCATCGCGGCTTGCGCATTCGCCTTTGCGGGCGTCGTACTTGTGTGGCGCGCAATCGCACCGAGCCGACCTCTTCCTCTCTCGCAGCAATACGAACAAGAGACTGATGCTTCTGCTTCCGCGCAATCGAATTCCCGGTTTCCTCGTTCGATTCTCGACGAAGTGAATGCCGACAATGTCGCAGATCGCGCGAAGGCGATTGGGGAGCAAGTCAGGTCTGCACAGACGCCATACCTGACATCTCGTGAACACGCCAATTTAGCGGACGCTGTGCGGCGCCAGTTTGAAATATATTTAGGTGCGGACTTTGATGGTTTCGTTCGCGCACAGGAAGAGGCTGGCGCCGCACGTCCGTACTTGAATGAAGATGCGCCAGAGGAGGAAAAAGTCACCCTTCGCGCATATTGGATGCGATTGGCGGACACTGTCGCAATGAGGCCAATTTCCGTTGATGAAGTCCTCGTACGGCTTCGGTACATTGACGGTCGGGAGGTGCCTCAGCCAGATCTTGGCGGTTTAGCAAAAATCTCAGCGTCTTCACGATACGGCCTTGATGACGATCCGATTCGAAGTAGGCTCACGGTTTACGAGGTATTGGTGCCAGTTTTATACAAATTTGATCGCACAGAAGGCCCAGTCTGGTGGGGCATGTGGTTTGCGCAAAGGCCCTTCGATGGTGGTGCTTGGCTCCCGTACAAATCTGTTATCTATGACACAGCCTCTGTTAGAGTTATAGCGGTTCCAGGCATTTAACATTGGATTTTGATTTTATGAGAAAGCGCGATCGCGGATCCACATTGATTGAGTTGATGGTGTCCATCGGTATTATCGGTGTCATTATCTCGATCGCATTGCCTTCCTTGATGCGAGCTCGCTCAGCCGCGGGGCAGGCCGCCAGCCTCGCGAATGTTCGTGATATCGCAGCAACAATTGAACTCTATTGCCAAGCAAACACAGGAAGGTACCCTGCAGTGAGGCACGGAGTACAGTATTCACTTAGCCTTGACGGAAGTGGTGCAAGATGGTCGAGCACGGATGAGGCCGCAGCGAGATGGCAGACCCGCCACAGGTGGTGGTTTTTGGTTCGAACAATTGCTCCCGCTGATGAAAATTGGCAAGTATGGACAAGTCCTGGTGCAGAAGCCCCAAGCAGAAGCCATTTTCAACCTCATTATTATTTCTCCAATTCTTTCGTGGCGGCGCCGGTTCTATGGAGTGAACGATTCAACCCTGATCTTCATGTTCTCAGGGATGTTCGACAACATGAAGTCCGCGCTCCTTCGCAGAAAGCGATAATCTGGGACGCAGTAATGGCCTACCTCTATCGTACACAGACGCCACGGGAGGGACCGGCTGCGCAGCCAATGCCTGTCGCTTTTGCTGACGGACATGGGGAAGTTCGCAGGTATTCGGAAGCAGCTCCGGCATATCCCAACCCACTGAGCGCTGACGCTTGGCGAACCACCCGCCTGCAC
Organism: Phycisphaeraceae bacterium; assembly: GCA_007693965.1. Classification (GTDB taxonomy): domain Bacteria; phylum Planctomycetota; class Phycisphaerae; order Phycisphaerales; family UBA1924; genus RECQ01. The sequence continues at coordinate 99,375 of RECQ01000044.1, forward strand.
AACACGCCTGAGGGTGTTGAAGGGAGAGATTTCTAGCCACACGCTTTCTCCTGTAGTATGGCGCCTATGGCGGAGATCAAAAGCGTCGAACTGAAAGTCGGTCTCGAAGTCCACGTCGAGCTGGCCACGCGGACCAAGATGTTCACCCGCGCCCCCAGCCCGGCCCACCCGGACTACGACGATTCACCCCCCAACACACTGATCGACCCGCTGGTCCTCGGCCTCCCCGGCGCCCTGCCGGTGATGAACCGCGAAGCCGTTGAGATGTCGATGCTGGTGGGCCTCGCGCTCGGCTGCGAGATCGCCGAGTTCACCAAGTGGGACCGCAAAAGCTACTACTACCCCGACCTGCCCAAGAACTACCAGATCAGCCAGTACGACCTGCCGCTGTGCTACGACGGCTCGGTGTACATCCCCCTGCCGCCGACGCCGGAGGAGGACGACGAGCACGAGCGCCACAAGCGCATCGGCATCATCCGTGCGCACCTGGAAGAAGACTCCGGCAAGCTGCTGCACGAGCTTCCCGGCGGCCACGCGATCGACTATTCAGTCGTGGACTTCAACCGCGCCGGCACGCCGCTGCTGGAGATCGTCACCCAGCCCGATTTCGTGAACGCCGATGAGGTCGTCGCCTTTGCGCAGTTCCTCCGCAACATCTGCCGCTTCCTCGGCGTCTCCGAGGGCGTGATGCAGAAGGGGCACATGCGCTTCGAGCCCAACATCAACACCATCATCACCCTCGACGACGGCCACATTGTGAAAACGCCCATCGTCGAGATCAAGAACCTCAACTCCTTCCGCTCGCTCCGCGGCGCCATCGAATACGAATTCAAGGAGCAGCCCGAGCGCTGGAAGAAGGACGGCAAGGAGATGGGCCCCGGCGCCAAGAGCACCCGCGGCTGGGACGATGTGAAACTCGTCACGCTCATGCAGCGCGAAAAGGAAGACGCCCACGACTACCGCTACTTCCCCGACCCCGACCTGATCCCCGTCCAGGTCAGCCGCGAGTGGAAGGAGAAGGTGCGCGAGCGCCTGCCCGAACTGCCCCACGTGCGCGCCCGGCGCTACATCCACGACTATGCGCTGCACGCCAAAGAAGCCGCGGCGTTGACAGACGAGCACGATGTCTGCCTCTTCTACGAGGAGACGGTCGAGGCGATCGTCCAGGCAATCCCCGGCGTCCTCTCCGACCGGGCCGGACGACTGGCGGCGAACATGATCCTCCAGCAGGGCGCCAAGCGCGCCAACGAACAGGCCGTCCTCGTCAACGAACTCGGCATCACACCCGGCCAGATCGCCGAGATCGTGAAGCTGCGCGAGGAGGAAAAGATCGGATCGTCGGCCGCGGATGAGCTGTTCGGGCTGCTGTGCGAAAGTGGTGGCTCAGATGGTGGCTCGGCTCTCCGAGCCGAGTCTCCCCCGGCAGACAAAGAAGACACGGCTCAGAGAGCCGTGCCACCAATGACGGTCGAGGCCCTCGCCGAACAACACAACCTGCTCCAGGTGCGCGACGAGGGCCAGCTCGACGCATGGATCGACGAAGTCCTCGCCGACCCGGCCAACGCCAAGACGGTCGAAGATGTGAAGGGCGGCAAGACGGCGGCGATCGGGCGGCTGGTCGGCGGCGTGATGAAACGCTCCGGCGGCGCCGCGGACGCGAAGGCGGTGCGGGAGCGGTTGGAGGAGAAGTTGGGGGGATGAAGCTGCCAGGCACAGGCCGGCAAAAACACAATTAAACAGTAAATACAGGCCGAGAATTCGTGGCTCAAGCTGTAGTAGTGAATTTTCAGAATTACTGTCAGCGATCCACAATTCCACGCGTTTCAAGTCGCTCCCAAGCCATTTCGACATGCTCAATGTTAAATTGTCGCGCCTTATGCGAATTCCAGTTGCGAAGCTGATCAAAGGCTTCCTGGAGGGTGCGAGCCGGATCACCGCTCAACCCATATTTAGCGATCCAGTGAGTACTTGACAGCAGCTCCATTCCGAATGGGGATTCGAAATTTTCGATCAGTTCCGCCACGAGATTTAACCGAGCATGCAGCGCAACATTGTCCGATGCATAGCGACTCGCCTCATCCACCGCGGCTGACTTGGGTTGAAGCGGCGTCTCCGGTTTGTTTCGGCCATCGGCAAATCCGGTGACAAAATGGCCCTCTATCCGATTCAGGACATGGCGAAGTTCATCCGCGTACGGACCATAAACCAACGGCTTAAAACGCAACCGAAGCTGCTGACCTGATTCTTGTAGAAAATAGGCCAATTTTTGGAGTTCGAGCAACGAGAGTCGGTATTCCCATCCAGTAGCCAAGTAGCGATCCATGAGCAGCAAAAATGCAGCGCGACCTTCAGTCATTCGCGGGCGCGGGGTGCGATCGACGATCTCATCCGCCGATGGTTCTCCAGATGGCTCATACAACAGCACTCGTACATCATGGAGCGCGCCTAAAGCTTCCTCAAGCAAGGGGTAAACCGTTTTCCATTTCAGTCCACCATGACCACATCCAAGCGGTGGGATAGCAATTGAGCGGATATTCAAGGCCTCGATATTCGAAATCAGATCATTCAAGCCCGAAGCTATGTCATCGAGGCGCGTCCGATCGCGCCAATGTCTTTTGGTAGGAAAATTGATTATCCATCTTGGTCCCCTCAGAGAATCCAACTCAACCACAAACATTCGACCTGGAATGACCTCTCGACGTTCGCAGGCTTTGCGATACGCCTCAAAATTTTCTGGAAACGCCTTCTTGAACTGGAGAGCAATGCCCTTTCCCATCACTCCCTCAGTATTAACAGTGTTGACTAGGGCATCCGTTTCCGCTGCCAACAGGTTGCCTCGGGTGAGTTCTATCATTGCGCCCTCCAGTTCGCTCAATAGTACCAATCGGGCCTGACTTTGATCACAGGACAATGGCTGGAGCGCTGCAGGAGTAATTTGGCCGCACTTGCCGCCTCCTCTGTTTTTACCCCGATTTGAAGCACTTCCGTCCACGGGAACTCGCCGTGAACAAGAAACTCTGCCTGCTTGAAGGGGCGCCGCTCGTCGCCACCCCAGTTGTTCGACCCAATGATGTCCCATCTCAACTGCGAAAGCCGGCTGAGGTCGACGAAATAGTTGGACTCTGGAGGTTCGGCATGCCTGTCCGTGAATGCCCACATACGCCCAGAGCTCGATGCGGCTTGCGCTGTGCTTACCAAGTGCACTATTTGATCTTGGCTCGCATCACAGCCGTCAATCAGTCTCCGCCAGATCGAGTGCAGCATCACTGATCTTGGGCAAAAATTAAACGGTACGTAGTCACCAAGTACTCCTTCGCTTGCTACCCGCACGCGTCGCTTCATGCGTCGCTGCTTGATGTGTTCGTACCCGATCCGTACAGCAGTGAATTCCCCCTGGGCTCTACGAGCATCTGATAGCAAGCCACCAGCGTCAATTACACCACGCAAGTTCTCGATGTGCGTGATGTGGTAAATCGGCGTTGGGTTAGGGGGATCCATTGACGACTCTCGATCGCGATGCCTGTCGTAGCGCCGAGGCAAGTGTCACGCTTGCCTTGCGCCAATCCCAAAGCCATCAATATAGCGTCAAGCATGCCCAACTGCGTTGCATCTGGGGTGTATCTCCCGACAAACAAGGCATTGTGTAGCGGAATTGCACACTGTCGGCGTCCCCCCCATTCAATCCTCCTCATCATGCCCCTTGAACGACGCCACGATGTCCTGCTGCACATTCGGCGGCGTCTGCTCGTCGTGGCTGTAGTCCATGGTGAATGAGCCCTGGCCCGCCGTCATGCTCTTGAGCTGGCTGGCGTAGGTGAGGGTTTCGGCGAGGGGGACGGTGGCGCGGATGCAGCACTGGTCGCCGGGGAGGATGTCGGTGCCGACGATGCGCCCGCGCTTGCCGGAGATGTCGGCGGTGATGTCGCCCATGTAGTCGTTCGGGGCCGTCACCTCGATCTCGACGAAGGGCTCGAGCAGCACCGGGCGGGCCTTCTGCACCGCATCGATGAAAGCCCGCTTGCCCGCCGCGACGAAGGCGACTTCCTTCGAGTCCACCGGGTGGTGCTTGCCGTCGTAGACGCTCACGCGCACGCCGGTCATGGGATATCCCGCGACGGCGCCCGTCTGCATCACCTGGCGCACGCCCTTCTCGATGGCGGGCATGAACTGCTTGGGCACCGAGCCGCCGAAAGTGTCGTCGACGAACTCGAAGCCGGTCTCGTGGTCCTGCGGCAGGGGCTCGATGCGGAGGAAGACCTCGCCGAACTGCCCGGCACCGCCGGTCTGCTTCTTGTGGCGGTGGTGGCCGTCGGCCTTGCCGGCGATCGTCTCCTTGTAGGCGACGCGCGGCGGCTCGGTGGTCACTTCGACGCCGAAGCGGTTCTTCATCTTCTCGATCATGACGCGCATGTGCAGCTCGCCCATGGCCCGGGCGACCGTCTGGTGGGTCGCGTGCACGCGCTCGACGATGAAGGTGGGGTCCTCGTCCATCAGCTTGGCGACGGCGGAGCCGACCTTGGTCTCATCGCCGCGGCTCTTGGGCGTGATGCCCTGGCCGAACATGGGTTTGGGAAGCGGGATCGGCTTGAGGGAGACGCCGTCGAGATCGTGCGAATCGTGCAGCGTGTCGCCGAGGTGGATTTCCTCGACCTTGGGGATCGCGACCAGATCGCCGGCGACGGCGGCGTCGACATCCTTGTGGTCCTTGCCCTGCACGCTCACGATGTGGCTGATGCGCAGGGCCTTCTTCTCATCGTTGCGGAAGATCTGCGAGTTGGGCTTGAGCGTGCCCTGATGCACGCGCAGGAAGGCGAGCTTGCCGACGAAGGGATCGGTCGCGACCTTGAAGACGTGGGCCAGCAGCGGCTTGGAGGGATCGGGATCGGGAATCCACGTTTCCTCGCTCTCGCCGTTGTCCCTGACGAACGGCCGCGGGTTGCCCTCGTGGGGGTTCGGGCTGTAGTGGGTGAAGACGTGCAGCAGATCCTTGATGCCGACGTTGTCGCGGCAGGAGGTGAAGCAGATGGGGGTGAGGTGTCCTTCGCGCAGGGCTTTCTCGAAGGCGCTGTGCAGGCGCTCGGGCGTGGGCGATTCGCCGCCGAGGTAGGCCTCCATCAGATCGTCCTCGACCTCGACCACCTGTTCGACGATCGCCTTGTGGGCGTCGGGCACGGAGGAGAAGTCGGTCGAGCCGGATTCCTCTTCGAAGACGTTGACGACCCTCTTGCCGCCGTCGGCGGGCAGGTTGATGGGCAGGCATCCGCCGCCGAAGGACTCCTGGATGATCGAGACCAGGCCCTCGACCACGCCCTGCTCAGCGTGATCGATCTTGTTGATGACGACCAGTCGGGGCAGGCGGCGTTCTTCCGCGACTTTCATCATCCGCCGCGCGACCGGCTGGATGCCTTTCGATGCGTCGATGACGACAGCGACCGAGTCGGACGACGGCAGCGCCGTCAGCGACTGGCCCAGAAAGTCGGGATAGCCCGGCGTGTCGACGAGGTTGATGTGGCGGCCCTCATGATCAAAGTGGACCAGCACGCTGGAGAGGCTGTGGCCATGCTCCTTGGCCTCGGGTTCGAAGTCGCAGACGGTGTTCTTGTCCTCGACGGTCCCGGCTCGCCCGATGACGCCGCCGGCGTGGAGAAGGTGCTCGATCAGCGTCGTCTTGCCCGCTCCAGCATGGCCGGTGAGGACGATGTTGCGGATGTCCGAGGTCGTGTAGCTGGGCATGTGAGCGGGCCTCCAAGAGAAAAGCGGCGTCAAAAAACGCGTCGGGAGGAGCCACGTCGAGCCGGCGTGAGGGCCGGTCGAAGCGCCCGGCGATCGGGTACTCCCGACAGCGAGATCCACACTCCGCCGCGGCGCTGGCGTCGCCCCACCGGACGCCGCAACGGTTCAAGTAGTGTAAGGACCTGTGCAAGGGGGGCAATGAGCGAGCTGGCCCCGCGCCGCGAGGACGCGATTCACCCCTCGCCCGCCCGTGGCGGGGTCACAATGCTCCGGCGGACCTCCAGCAGCATTCCCGAATCCTCCCGGGCCAACACCCCGAGGCCCTCCCACAGCCGGGCCGTCGGCCGGCAATGGGGCTGCTTGGGAATTTTGAGCCGCTCCCGCGCCACGCCGTCCCATCCCAGGATTTCGAAGGCGCCGTCGTCCTTGGCCGCCCGCACCACCACATCGCACAGCTCGATCTCCCGGATCACATCGCCGCGCTGGCGCCCGGGTTTGCGTCGGTCGGTGCGGAGCATCAGCAGGCGCTGATCGGTCAGGATCAGGAAGCGGCGTGTCTCGCGGGTGTAGATCGGCAGCGTGACGAACATCAGCACCGGAACCAGCCCGGAGAGGACATTGAGCGTGGTGAGCGAGGCGTTCGGCGTGCGCGTGGCGAACCCCCACCCCGTCACCCGCTCCCCCGGCGCCAGGTGACGACGCAGCAGCAGCCGCAGCGACGGCGGCCCGAACGAGCAGGATTTGAAGTTCCGAGTGGCCACGGCGAAAAGGATAGCCCTCCTGGACTCATCTTCTTCAGGTTCTCAGTTCTCCGGTTTCCCTCGTCCGCGGCGGAATCGGTACGCTGACCCCAATGGCCGCCAAGAAGAAAACCACTCGCAAGAAGGCCCCCGCCGGCGCCGGGAGCGGCAAGAAATCCGGCGTCGAGCTGGGCCCCGCGCACCGGATTGTCGTCCTGCACGGCAAAGAGGTCTTCCTGCGATCGTTGCACACCGAAAAGCTGCAGGAGAAGCTCGTGGAGGCGCACGGGGAGGTCGATGTCCTGCGCTTCCCGGGGAAATCAACCCCTGTGGCGGAGGTGCTGGACGAATGTCGCAGCTTCGGCCTGATGCAGCAGCACAAGATGGTGGTGGTGGACGAGGCGGACCAGTTCGTGAAGGAAGAGAGCCGCCCGCTGATCGAACGCTACGCCGCCTCCCCCTCCGAACAGGCGACGCTGGTGCTGCGGGCCAACACCTGGAACCGGGGCAAGCTCGACAAGCTGATCGAGAAGGTCGGCCTCATTCACAAATGCGAGGCCCTGACGCCGGCGGCGGCGATGAAATGGACCACCCAGCGCTGCCGCAAGGAATGGGGCGCCACGCTGAACCCCCGGGCCGCCGAGGCCCTGGTTGAACGGGCGGGCGTCGATCTCGGGCGCCTCGACTCCGAGATGGGCAAGCTGGCAGCCGCGGCGGGCAAGGGCGGCGAGATCGGCCCCGATCTGGTGCGCGAACTGGTCGGCCTCACCCGGGAGGAAGAGGCCTGGAGCCTCCAGGCCGAGGTGCTGCTGGGGACGCCGGAATCGGCCCTGGCGCTTCTGCAGCAGATCCTCACCGTCTCCCGCCAGCCGGAACAACTCGTCTCCTACGCCCTCATCGACTTGGCCCGCAAGCTGCACACCGCCTCCCGCCTGCTCCGGGCCGGGGTGCGCGGGTTCAACGTCACGCGGGCGGCGAGAATCTGGGGTCCCGACGAGCAGCGCGAAGCCATCCTGGATGCGGCCCGGCGCGTCGACCCCGACACCCTCGCCGAGCTGCTCAGCATCGCCATCGAGGCGGACGCCCGCATGAAGTCCGGTTTCTCCGCAGGCGCCCGGTCTCTTGAGACGCTGACCCTCCGATTCGCAAGCGCGACCCGCTGAGTCGCCGATATGCCGCAGTGACGAACGCCGATTCCGCGCCCCCGCCGGATGGAGCGTTCGCACCATCTCTGCAGGAGGCGTTCAGACATGCGCACAGGAACCGGCATCGCGCTCACCATCTCCGCCGCGGCTCTCGGCGCTGCCCTCTGCGGGTGCGCCTCCACCGAACGCGCCGAACCCGCCAACATCTCCGCGGGACTGGACCGCTTCAACGAAGGCCGCACCGTCCGCGACAATGGCGGCGACGAGAACGATAAGTTGCGCAACATCTTTGAGGAAAACGCCTCCCTGCTGCCATCGCTGGCCCGGGGCGAGATCCCCAACCAGATCGGGCGCGAGCCCATCGAGCCCATCGAGGGCGCCGCCCCACCCGTGCGCACGAACCTGGGCCGCAGCCTCGAAGTCAAACCCTTCGAGCTCGACCTGCCCAGCATCGGCGACCAGGTGATGGCCGCTGACGAGGACGACTCGTCGATTCGCCTCGATGAGTATGAGCCGGAGAGTGCGCAGCAAGTCCGCGATCGGCTCATCGCCGAGGCGGCGGGGCTGCTGCAGAACGAGATCGGCGCCACCGAGGCGCCACTGACGACGTTCCTCGCGCTGGCGGCCCTCGATGCGGTCGCGCCCGGCGCGCTGGGCGACCCAGCGGGCTTTCGAATGCTCTCGCCGCGGGAGCGGGATCTTGTGTCGATGTGGCGCGACCTGCACCGCTCCGTCGCGGGGCCGTCGGGCGACTCGGGCGCTTCGGACCACGCCGATCGGCTCATCGAATCTGTCGAGAAGGCGGCGGAGCGCGTGCGCGAGTGGCGCACGGTGCGCATCGTGCGGGCCGAGCTGTGTACGCGTGTGGACGGTTTCGGCGTCTACAACCCGCTGCCGGGTCCGAAGCTGCTGGCCGGCCGGCCGCACCGGATGATCGTGTACATCGAGCTGGATGACTTCTCTTCGCAGCCCTCCAGCTCCGAGAGCGGCTCGCCGGGATTCCTCGTCGAACTGGGCCAGGAGCTGAACCTGTTCCACGACGCCGACGGCCTGCTCGCATGGCGTAAGCCGGAAGAGGTGGTGAAGGACTTCTCGCGCAACAAGCGTCGGGATTTTTACATGGTGCAGCTCATCGAACTGCCCGAGACGCTGACGGTCGGGAGGTATCGACTGAAGGCGACGATCCGCGATCGTGCGACTGGCGCGGTGTCGGAGGCGATCCTGCCGATCGAGATCGTGGCGGATGCGGCGCTGGTGCGCGGGCAGACGCGGAGGGATTGAGGGGCATCGGTTGTTACATCGAACCGTGCTGCGCCCTGCCTGCCACTGGGATCGGGGTTGTAGTTGAAGATGCATCAGGACTTTGGCGACAGAGGCGTCCTGATTGATACGTTGGAAAATTATCTGCATTCGCGCTTGGGGGGGGGGGGGGGGGGGGGGGGGGGGGGGGGGGGGGGGGGGGGGGGGG
>RECQ01000073.1 GCA_007693965.1 Phycisphaeraceae bacterium
AAGTGGCGATGCCCGGACTCGAACCGGGGACCTGAGGTTTATGAATCCTCCGCTCTAACCAGCTGAGCTACATCGCCAGTGAGGAGGAACACTGTATCCGCCCCTCCGGAAGCGTCAATCGGGGCTGGCGGGTCGGGTTCCGCCTGCCGGCGGCTGTCCGACTCGCCCCGATTGTGCGGTTGAGCATTGCCCCATGTCGGACCCCGGGGTAGGCTCGGCCCTGAGTCGCCAGCCGGATCGGTGTTGGCGGCCCAGGCTCGATTTCCGTGTTTTCGGGCCCGCCGCCGATTTCCTCCGGCGGCCGGAGAAGAGGGAGAGAGATCGTCATGCAGATGTGTCGCAAACCCGTCCGGTTGCACCCGTGGTCCATGTGCATCGCCCTCGCGGCGGCGCTTCTCTTCGTCTCGGGCGCCGCCCGGGCCGGAGGCCAGGTCGTCTGGAATTTCGATATCGAGACATCGGGCGAGGACGTCTTCTGGATGTCCCCCGACGCCGCGGATCCTGACGCCGGAGTCTACGAGTTTGAATACGAGATCACGCTGATCGAGGTGGACGTCCGCTGGTCGGGAATTCCATTCACCAACATCGATGTGACCGACGAGGTTCCCGAGGAGGATCGTGTCGGCGCCGGCGCGGTGGACGGCCCCGCCCCTGTCGTGCTCTTCGACGAAATGTTGCTCTTTCCCGAGCCGCCGGAGCCGACCGGCATCGCCGGAGATCTCAAAATTGAGATCGACAGCGCCGGCTTCGGCATCGTCTCATTCACCGATGTGACACTGGGCACGATCATGGTGGACCTTGGGTCGTTCTTCGGCGTGCAGCCTGTCACGCTGGAGCGCGTGCGCGTTGTCGGTGTGGTGGTTGTTGACTCGATCGACGCCTGCATCGGCGACATCACAGGCAATGGCGCTGTGGGATCCAGCGATCTCGGCGTCCTGCTCGGCGCCTGGGGTTCGAACGATCCCGCCGCCGACATCAACGGCGACGGCGTTGTCAACTCGCAGGATCTTGCGATCCTGCTCGGTTCGTGGGGTCCGTGTCAGTGAGCAGTTCACGGATGCGCTGCTGCCTGTAGTTGAAGATCTTCAGCAGGTCGCGCTGCACGAGCAGGGCGTTGACGATGACGCCGCCGGGCGCCTTGTAGCGCACACGGTCGCCGATGCGCGTGCCTCCGTCTTCGTCCTCGAACGTGTGCTCGTGCTCCCACAGGCGGTACGGGCCGCGGATCTGCTCGTCGATGAAGCGCACGCCCGGGTCCCACGCCGCGATGCGCGTCCGCCAGCGCACCGGCACGCCGCGGATGCGGATGCGGTAGTCGATCAGCGCCCCTTTCCGCATCTCGATCTCACCTTGTGTGACGATCTCGAATCGCAGCAGCGGCGGCGTGATGGCTTCGAGGTTGCGGGCGTCGGCGAAGAAGGGGAAGACCTCCCGGCGCGGCAGGGGAAGCCACATCGACGCGGTGAGGACATGGCCGGCGCCGTCGGGGGCGGGCTTGATTTCAACCGTGGAATCGTGCGTCCGTTCTGGAGGCGGGGAGCTGAGAGTCGTCATATAGCGCGATTCGACAACCGGCGCCGCCGGATGCAGGCGTCTGCATCGGGATCGCGTGGGCAGAGGGGAGAAAAGAAGGGGCGCCGCATCGGCGACGCCCCTTCTGAATCGTGTGATTGTCTCCAGCGACTGCGCATGCATTCGCTGCGAGCGCGGCGCCGGCCTTCGCGTCCGATCACATGATCGGACCGGGTCCGATGCGTGTGCAGCCGGTCTGGCCGTAGCAGCTCGCAAAGCATGAGTTCGAGTAGATGGCGCCGTTCGGACACAGCACGGGGTCATACACATGCGGGCAGACACAGCCAGGAATAAAGCCGGAGTTGGCCTCAACGGGGGTCGATGCGGTCATCGCGCCGAACGCGCCGACTGCGACAACGCCGGCGACAACGACAGACTTCCCAAGCAGCGCACGAATTTTCATCTGCAATTCTCCTATTCCTTTGTTCCGCGGCCACACAATGTCGCCGCCGTGTGGGATCAGTCGTCCGGCTGACGCCGCCGGACTCTGCCGAACACTGTACCGAACCGGCAGATGCGAAGACAACAATCGTTCATCCCCATGCGGCGTTCGACGAACGCGCATGCGCCGCCGGAAATGCAACTGTTTCTCAATTGCACTGCTGGCCGCAGCGTTCAAACTCTCGCAGGCTCTTGTTTTTCAATCACTTGCGCATCGGGATCAATCGCGACCAGGGGCGGATGCCGAAGCGCGAGTCCTCCCAGCCGCCGCCGCTGGGGCGCTCGACGCGTTCGACCGTCAAAAACGCTCGCGGCGCCAGTTCCGCGATCGCCTGCCGCAGCGCGTTCACCGCTTTGCGCCGGACCACCATGAAGGCGATCTCAACCGGACCATCGCGTCCGGATCCCTGCACGCGCGTGACACGGTAGCCGCGCTCGCGGAGCTGGCGCGAGAGGTCGCCTCCCGAGTCGGGATACACGACGCGCACCATGCGATATCCCAGCGCCAGCCGCGCCTCGATCATCATCCCGATGTAGACACCGGCCGCGAATCCGCCGCCGTACCCCAGCAGCGCCCAGATGTTGTCGAGGTGGCGGATCACGCCGCCGATCGCCAGCACCCAGATGATGACCTCGACGAATCCAAGAAGAGGGGAGAGCCACTTGTTCCCCGCGATCACCAGGATGGTGCGGACGGTGCCGATCGAAACATCGCAGATGCGCGCGAAGAAGATGAGCAGGGGGATGTACCAGGCCATCTGGTCCATGGGTCGACTTTCACAAAGAAGTTGAATTCAGGAGACGGTTCCGTCGCCGGCCATCGTGACTTGAGAGTCGGGGCGACGCGGACGAAGTGTAAACTGGATCGCCGGGCTGCGGAATTCGCCATTGCTTCGCCCCATCATCAGCCACATACTCCGGGGAACTCCGGAGGCCGGGGACCCGCCCGCTCGATTTCGAGCGAATTCTGTGAACGCACCATGGTCTTCGGACGAATGATCAGAGGACGCCGCCCCGCTCCACTCGAACCGTGACCCCGCGCTCCACACCCCAACCTCGGAGCCATCCATGCCGAGAAAGAATCTGCGCATCGCGATCGGGCAGATGGATTGTGTTCTCGGCGATGTCGGGGCCAACATGGCCACCGTGGAGCGCCTGGCGGCGGAGGCCCGCGACCAAGGGGTCGAGCTGCTCGTGTTGCCCGAGCTGGCCCTCAGCGGCTATGAGGTCGGCTCGAAGTTCACCGAGGCCTCCCTGACCAAGGGCGGCAAGCAGATCCGCACGCTCAAAAAGCTCTCGCGCGAGGTGGGCATCGTTCTCGGCATCATCGAAGAGACCGAGGACAGCGAGTTCTTCAACAGCGCCATGTGCCTGGTCGGGGGCGAGATCCTCCACGTGCACCGGAAGGTCTACCTGCCCAATTACCGCGGCTTCGACGAGCTGCGCCACTTTGGCACCGGCCGCGGCGTCTGGGCCTTCGACTCGCCCTGGGGGCGGATGGCGATCCTGATCTGCGGCGACGCATGGCACCTGCCCATGCCCTACCTCGCCGCCAAGGACGGGGCGGACATCCTGCTCTTCCTCGCCGCCAGCTCCACCGACGCTCTCACACCCTCGATCTCGGTCCGCGACGCCTGGGAGCGACTGAACCAGACCTACGCCCTCACGCTCTCCGCCTTCGTCGTCTTCGCCAACCGCGTCGGCGTCGAGCCGGATACGGACGGCGGCGGCAAGCTCAACTTCTGGGGCGGCTCACACGTCTGCAAACCCGATGGAAGCTTCTCCGCACAGGCGCCCATCGGCGAAGAGCACCTGCTCCTCGACACGCTCAACCTTTCGGAGCTGCGCCGCCATCGCCAGATCCTGCCCTTCCGCAGAGATGACGAGCTTCGTCTCACGCTCGAAGTGGGACATCGCGTGCTGAGTGACAAGTCGACGCGGCGTGATGGTTTCTTTGGACTCATCAGCCGCTCCCCTCAACGCAAGGGACAGACACGCCGCGCCGCCGTGACGAACGACGTGGCCGACGAGATCGACCACCTCGGCAGCTTTGGAGAAACCGACCACAGCGATGCGGAGACGCGCGGATGATTCCCCCGAGACCATGAACACCGAGCGGCCAGTGGCGGCACACACCATGCGAACAGAGACCTGCACCTTTTTCAGCGACGGCCTCCGCCTCAGCGGGGCGTTCTTCCTGCCCGAAGGCGATTCCGGTGAAGGTCGCCGCCCGCTTGTGGTGGCGTGCTCCGGCTTCACGGGGCTGATGAACATCCACCCCGCCCGCTTCGCACGGTTTCTCACCGGAGACGGGGGCGCTGGGGGTTCCGGGGGCGCCGGGCATCGCTGCTTCAGCTTCGATTACCGCGGCTTCGCCGACAGTGAGGGCGAGCGCGGCTGCGTCACACTCGAGGAGCAGACCCAGGACATACGCGCCGCCCTCTCGTTCGTGCAGAGCGATCCGCGGGTCGATCCGGACCGCATCATTCTGCTGGGTTGGGGCATGGGCGCCGGGCTGGTGATGGAGGCCTCCCGCGGTCGACGCGGCGTGATCGGGATCATCGGCGCCAACGGTTTCTACAACGGCGATCGCGTGCAGCGGGCCCACCGCGATGAAGTGGAGTACGCCGCCTTCGTCGACCGCGTGCACGAGGCCGCCTCCTGGCGGGCTCGCACTGGTGAAGATCTCCGCGCAGATCCCTTCGACCTTTACCCCCTCGATCCCCAGAGCCGCGCCTACGTCGATTCCACACTCAAGAAGTTCGAGCGGTATGACGCCGAGCCATATTCCTACGAGCTTGCCGAGTCGCTCCTGCGCTGGCGCCCCGAGGCGCACGCCCCGCACATGACGATCCCGCTGCTCGTGGCTCACGGCGATCAGAACCGGCTGCACCCGACCTCCGAAGCCACATCGCTCTTCGAGCTCTACGGCGGCGAGAAGCAGCTCTTCTGGATCGAAGGCGCCGGGCACACCGAGTTCATGCACGACGACGATCCGAAGTTCCGCGCCCTGGCGGGCCGCATCAATGAGTTCGTCGACCGAGTCACGGCAGGGGGCTGATCATGCCGTCGCTTGATGTCGATCTCGACGGCGCCATCGACCTCCACGTGCATACAGCGCCGGATGTGTACGACCGGCTCCTCAGCGATGATGAGCAGGTGTCACAGGCGCTCGGCGCCGGTCTGCGCGCTGTGCTGCTCAAGAGCCATCACACGCTCACCGCCGACCGCGCGACGCTCGCCTCGCAGCGACACGGGGCCCAGGCCTTCGGGGGCCTCGCGCTGAACCACTCCGTCGGCGGGCTCAACCCCGTCGCCGTCGAGACGGCCATCGCCTTCGGCGCCCGGCAGATCTGGATGCCCACCATCCACGCCGCCCACTGCCTGAAGACCGCGCCCCAGGAGATGTTCCGCGCTGAGGCCCGCAAGGGCCGCGAAGGGCTGACCGTCCTCCAAGCGCCGGACCGGCTGCGCCCCGAGGCGCTGGCGATCCTCGAACTCATCCGCGACGGCGAAATCGCGTTGGGCACGGGGCACCTGGCGCCGGAGGAGGCGCTCGTCCTGCTGAAATCGGCGCGCGACATGGGCGTGCGGCGGATGGTTGTCACGCATCCGCAGATGTCCTTCACCCGCTACACACTGCCGCAGATGCGCGAGGCGGTGGAGCTCGGCGCGATGCTCGAGTTCGACTACCTCTCGTGCTGCCCCGGCTGGACGGAGTCGGTCCCGGTGGAGGAGGCGGGCGCCGCCATCCGCAGTGTCGGCGCCGAGCGCTGCATCCTCGCCACCGACGGCGGCCAGCCGAACAACCCGGCGCCGGTGGAGATGCTCAGAACCTTCGCCCGCGAACTGCGCGAATTCGGACTCCGCCGCGAGGAGATCCGGCGCATGCTGTGCGAGAACCCCGCGTGGATTCTCGGCATCGAAGGTTGACCGCGACGTCTTTTCTTCGCGCGGCGGCCCGAGCGAGGCAGGGCTTGACGACGCTCCCGCCCCGTGCCACCCTGCACCTGAGGGGAATCCCAACCCCACAAGCCACCGCCGATGGCGGACGCATCCCGCCCTGACGGGGTGCGGCTACCGGAGCGTCGATCATGGCCAAGGAAACCGACACAGCCGCAGTCGAATCAACAAGAGGCGCCGGCGCCGGCGGGAGTGGGGGAGGCGCCTCCCGCTTCAACTTCTTCACGATCTTCCTCGTCATCGCCTGCGGCGTGCTCGCAGTCCAGGTGTTCTTCCTCGCATCCGAGAACAGGCGCCTCAAGGCAGAACTCGGCGCCATGCCCGCCCAGCGCGATCCGGGGCTGGACCTCAAGCCCGGCGACACACTCGGCGCCCTCACACTCATCGACGAGCAGGGGCGCGTCGAACGCCTCGGCGCCGAAGGACGCCCGACGCTGGCGTTTCTCTACTCCGACACCTGCGGCGTGTGCGACATGATCAAGCCGGCATGGCGCCGCCTCGCCGATCAGCTCGATGGCGACGCACTGCGCGCCATCGCCATTTCCTTGGACATGGAAGCAGAGCCCGCCGACCACGCGACCGATCCGCCGCCGGCGCCCGTGCATCGCGTGCGCGATGTCGTCACCGAACTGCTCCCCTCGATCCGCATGGTCCCGGCGACCGTGCTGCTGGACTCCCGCGGCGAAGTGCTCCACGTCTGGTGGGGCCTGCTGACGGACGAGCAGGAAGGCGCAGCGCTGCAGGCCGCCCTCGCCGCCGCGGATCCAGAGTGAATCCCACGAGCCCAACGAGCCTGAAGCGCAAGCGAGGGGAAAACCACAGAGACCGACGAGCCCGAAGCGCAAGCGAGGGAAAACATGATTCTCTGCTGCCAATTTCCAAGATGGACGCTCCTGCCGCAAACGAGCCCATCTTGGAACGCCGGTCGTATTCCAAGGGAGTTCCGAGTACCGAGTACCGAGTAATTCCGAGTCGGTACTCGGAACTCGGAACTCGGAACTCTGACTCAACCGCGACTCTGTCGTATTGCGCTCCTCTCACGAGGCGCAGAAAAACGTCGCGCCGGTGAACCGGCGCGACGTTGATGTTTCGATCCTATTCGTGCGATTGTCGCGGATTACCAGATGTCGCCGCCCAGCCACACGCAGCCTTTCTGGCACGCCTTGGCGGCGTAGCAGAAGTTGCTGTACACCTGTCCGTTCGGGCACAGAACGGGATCCCACACGTCCAGACAATCGACACCCGGCAGGCAATCCTCGTCAATGACGAGGCCCGCAGTGGCCTCCTGGTTGTGGGCGATCGCGCCGAAGCCGATCACCGCGCCGACGCCGACGATGAACAGTCCTTTTCCGTACTTACTCATTTTCCGCATACTGACATCTCCTTTTCTGAATGCATCAGCGCCACACTGAACAAAACGAATGGCGATAAAGACCGCGGCCGAACGCCACATCAGTCGCCGCCGAACCGCGAAGTAGAAACCGCGGTGGACTCAGTAGTAGACCGGAGTGCAGCCGGTCTGGCACGCCTTGGCGGCGTAGCAGTCATTGCTATAGACCTGTCCGTTCGGGCAGATGACCGGGTCCCACACGTCGAGGCAGTACACGCCGGGCAGGCAGCCGCCGCCGGCCGACGGACGCTTCGCATCCACGCTCTGCGCGAGGGCGCCGAATCCGACCACCGCTCCGACGCCGACAACGAACAACCCTTTTCCGAATTTGTTCAGCTTTCGCATACCGGAGTCCTTTATTCCGAAAGGATGCGCCGAACGGGCCGCGATAGGCCGGGCTCTCCGCGCCACCTCAACGCGAATGGGCGCCGGCGGGCTGCTTGCATGAATAACACAATCACGCCGCGAACTCCATCATCGCAGGCGCGTATTCAGTGAACTTGCTCACAGAAGAATCGCCGAGGCGACTGATCAGAACGCCTGCGCAGAGCCCGCGGGAGTCCGCAGAAGTCCGTCGGCATCCTGAGAAGGCCCCGCCCACCGACCCACGTCCACATCCGGGTGCTTTCTACGCAAGGCCGCAGCGACCAGCCCGCGGAACAGCGGCTGAGGCCGCAGCGGACGCCCGGTCAACTCCGGATGGTACTGGGCCGCCACGAAGTATGGGTGGCTGATGGCGGCGCCCGACCCCGGTTGCGGCAGCTCCAGGATCTGCATGATGGGCTGCTCGGGATGGCGTCCCGAAAAGACCAGACCCGCCTTCTCCAGTCGCTCGATGTAGTTCGGATCCACCTCGTAGCGATGACGGAAGCGCTGGCGGATGGTGAAAGGACGCGTCGGTGGCGGCGCGCCCTCTTCGGTATACAGGTGGGCCGCCAGCGTGCCGGGGGTGATCAGCACGTCCTGCCCGCCCAAGCGCATCGTGCCGCCGAGCTGCTCGATCTTCTTTTGCTCAGGCAGCTCACTGATGACCGGGTCCGGCCCGTCAGGGTCAAACTCACTCGAATTGGCGCCGCTCAGCCCCAGCACGTTCCGCGCGTATTCGATGACGGCGACCTGGAAGCCGAGGCAGATGCCGAGGTAGGGCAGTCCCGTTTCGCGACAGTGGCGCACGCAGGCGATCTTGCCTTCGACGCCGCGGGCGCCGAAGCCGCCGGGAACGATCACGGCGTCCAGCCCCTCCAGCGCCGCCGCGGCGTCGCCCTCCTCGATGTCGCTCGTCTCGATCCAGCGTAGATTCACATCGCAGTCATGGTGGGCCGAGCAGTGCTCCGCCGCCTTGTCGATCGATGCGTAGGCGTCGCGCAGCGCGACATACTTGCCCGTCAGGCCGATGGTCACCGAGCGCTGCTTCGGCGCTGTCAGCCGGCGCGAGAAATTGACCCACTTCTCCCGCGCCTGATCCTCGTGGGCCAGGTCCGCCCGGTCGTGCATGTCCAGCAGGGAGAGGATCTCGCGATCCAGTCCCTCGGCCCGCATCGCCTCGGGGATTGTGTAGATGCTCGGCCGGTCGTGCATCGAGAAGACCCGCCGCAGCGGAACGTTGGTGAACATCGCGATCTTCTCGCGGATCGTGCGCGAGCAGGGGTTGCTCGAGCGCAACGCGATGATGTGCGGCTGCACGCCCGCCTCCATCAGCCGTTTAATTCCAAGCTGCGCTGCCTTGCTCTTCTGCTCGCCCAGCGCCGGCGGCTCGATGATGTACGTCAGCGCCACGAAGCATGTCGAGTCCGGCCCTTCCTCGAAGGCCAGCTCGCGCAGGGCCTCGATGTAGAAGCCGTTCTCGTAGTCGCCCACCGTGCCGCCCACCTCGACGAAGACGACGTCCGCCGGGTTCTTCCCGTCCCCCTCGATCGCCAGCTCGCGCAGCTTGCGCTTCACCTCGCCGGTGACGTGCGGAATCATCTGCACATCGCGCCCGAGATAGCCGCCGTGGCGCTCTCGGTCGAGAATTTCGGAGAAGATCTGCCCCGAGGTGACGAAATTCTTGTGGCTCAGGTTCTGATCGAGCATGCGCTCATAGGCGCCCAGGTCCATGTCGCACTCGGCGCCGTCGTCGAGAACGAAGACCTCGCCGTGGCGGTAGGGGTTCAGCGTGCCCGCATCGATATTCAGGTAGCCCTCCATCTTGATGGGAGCGACCACCAACCCCTTGTCTTTCAACATCTTGGCGACGCTGGAGGCGAAGATGCCCTTGCCCAGCCCCGACATCACCGTCCCCAGCACCACCACATATTTGTGCCGCCCCATCCGGTACCCCGGCGGGATCGGGCTGTAGAACTCGGTGGCTTCGGTGGGGTCGGAATGGCCGGTCGAGGCCAGCAGGCCTGCAGCGCGAGTGGGTGAGGCATCCGACCGCTTCCCGCGGGACGAGCGCCGCTCCTTGGAGGGGTCATTTTCCGATGGGGGCATGATCTATCGTACCGTGTTTGTCTTCGCCAACAAGGGCGACGTTTGCTCCTGATGCATACAAGGCCGGAATCCGGTCGCCTTTTCTTCTCAGAAATCCTCCAGAATCCAATAAGATGCCTCCGAAACCCACCATCCATCGCCCCCGCCCCACGACACCCTCTGCGACGGGCCCAGAAGGAGCACCGGAACCAATGACCGATTCCCGCAGTATTCGCATCGCCACAGCCTCGATGCTGTTCACGCTCGCCGCCATTCTCGCGCTTCTCACCACCGCCGCCCCCGCCAGCGCCGGCGGCGTCAGCCTGCTCGAAGAACTCCAGGGCGACCACGCCTGCCTCCACTGCCGCCTCGACTGGCTGGAGCGCAACACCGTCGCCGCTGCGGCGGAATCCGGCGCCGCCCTCCGCTTCGACGAACGCACCGGCGCCGACCGCGCCAACTACGCGCCCCACCGCCACGTCGATTTCAAGCACATGCTTCTCGAAATCGACATCGAGGACATGAATACACCCCGCTTCGAAGCGCAGCAGACACTCACCATCGAGCCCATCTCCCGCCCCTTGAGCGTCCTCCGCCTCGACGCCCGCCAGCTCAACATCCAGGGCGTCATGGCCATCGAGCGCGGCCGGGCCGCCACCTTCAGCCACGACGGTGACGTGCTCACCCTCCGCTTCGACCCGCCCATCGAGCCGGGACGCGAGCACCAGGTCCGCATCGACTACGTGTGCGAGAACCCCGTCGACGGCCTCTTCTGGCTCACCGAAACTCCCGAGTGGCCCGACCGCCCCGCGCAGATTCACACCCAGGGCCAGCCCGAGACCAACAGCTTCTGGTTCCCCGCCCACGACTCGCCCAACGTCCGCCTCACCACCGAGATGGTCGTCACCGTCCCCGCCGGCTACGAGGTCAGCTCCAACGGCGAGCTCATCGACCGAACCTTCCGGGGGCCCGACGGCGACCGCGAGACCTTCCACTGGCGCCTCGACCAGCGCCACGTCAACTACCTCGTCACGCTCGTCATCGGCAAGTTCGACATCGTCGATGTCGGCCGCGGCGAGATGGACATGCCCGTCTACGTTCCCCCCGGACTCGGATACCGCGTCGAGCAGACCTACGGCCGCACGCTGGACATGATGCGCCTCTTCGAAGACCGCTTCGGCTACGAATACCCCTTCGGGAATCGCTACGCCCAGCTCGTGGTGTGGAACTTCGGCGCCGGCGGCATGGAGAACACCACCGCCAGCACCATGTACGACACCGCCATCTTCGATGAGAAGTCGCTCCAGGACGGCGACCTCGACGGCCTCATCTCCCACGAGCTGGCCCACATGTGGTTCGGCGACCTCATCACCTGCAACACCTGGGCCCACATCTGGCTCAACGAGGGCTTCGCCACCTTCTCCACCGCGCTCTGGTACGAAGAGCGCGACGGCTACGACGAGGGCTACCTCCCCAGCATCTACGCCAGCGCCCGCGGCGTCGCCGGACGCGATCGCCTCCGCGCGAACGACGCCGAAGCCGGCCTCCGTCCCGGAATGGTCTCGCGCCTCTACGAGCACCCGTGGGATGTCTTCCGCCGCGGCGCCAACCCCTACCCCAAGGGCTCGACCGTCCTGCACATGCTGCGCCAGAAACTCGGCGAGGATGTCTTCTGGGAAGGCGTCCGCACCTACACCAGACGCTTCGCCGACTCCACCGTCGAAACCGACGACCTCCGCGGCGTGCTCGAGGAAGTCTCCGGACTCAGCCTCGAGCATTTCTTCGATCAGTGGGTCCACCGTCCCGGCGCGCCGGAAGTCACCGTCGACATCAAGTGGAACGAAGCCGACAAGGAGCTCAAGCTCACCGTCGAACAGACCCAGCGCATCGACGCACACGTCCCCGCCTTCGCGTTCAAATTGCCCGTCGCCATCCACACCGATTCCGCGGTCACGCCGATGACGATCGACGTCACCGGCCGGCGCCACGAGCGGACGATCAGTCTCGACGCCGAGCCGACGATGGTCGTCGTCGATCCCGCGCTGACCGTCTACATGGCGCCGACGATCCGCCAGCCCGTCCACCGCTTCATCGAGCAGCTCCGAAGCGGCCCCACCCACGTCGCCCGCATGGACGCCGCCGAGGCGCTGAAGGGCCACGCCGGGTCTCGCACGACTGAAGCGCTGGCCGCCGTCGTCCGCGACTCCTCCGCTCAGCACAGCTTCCGCGCCGCCGCGGCCGGCGTGCTCGGCGAACACGGTGCCACCGCCACGCTCATCGAGATCGCCCGGGCCGGAGTCGACGACGCCCGGGCTCGCCGGGGAGTCATTGACGCCCTCGCCGTCGCCGGACGCACGAACAACCGCGACGGCGCCCTCGAAGTTCTCGCCGCCCACGCCGCCGACGAAGATGAGAGCTATGCAACCCGCTCGACCGCCCTCCGCGGCCTCGGGCGCCTCGGCGATCGCTCGCACCTCGACATCATCATCGACGCCCTCGACAGCGAGTCGCAGCACGACCAGGTCCGCTCCGCCGCACTCTCAGCGCTGGCCGACCTCGACCAGCCCGAGGGCCTCGAAGCCGCCATCCCCTTCACGCGCCTCGGCCATCTCTCGCGCCTGCGGCCCACGGCCATCAACACCGTCGCCCGCCTCGCCGAGCACGACCGCGAAGCCGCCTACGAAGCCGTCGCCCCCCTCATCCGCGATCAGGAGGCCCGCACACGCTCCGCTGCCGGCGCTGCGCTGGTGCGCATCGAAGACGAGCGGGCTGTCGAGGATCTGCGCCGACACGCCGTCACCTGGCCCCACCCGGTCGAGCGCGAGCGCGCCGGACGCTGGGCCGACCAGCTCGGCGCCGCCTTGCGCCGCGACGCGCCGGCCGGCCAGATGCGCGAGGAGATCGAGCGCCTCCGCCGCGAGCTTGAGGAGCTGAAGGAGGCGGTGGCCGAGGAGAAGTAAGCCGCTGCCGCCGGCTCAACCTGCTCAAGGCAGTCGAGTAAAGGATTAAACCGATGCGCACCATCGTCCACCCGTTCCTCGCACTGATCCTCGCCGCATCTTTCGTTGCAATTCTTCCGCTGCGCGCCCCCGCATCGATGGAGGCGCCGCGCTCCTTCTCCGATTTCGTCGCGGCGGAAACCACCCGCATCATCACCATCGCGTCCGACTCAGGGCCGAACGCGTGGGACGCGGCGCGCCGTGAATCCGAGGAGCTCTTCCTCCGTCTCGCCCTCTCCACAGAGCCGGCCCGCGAGGCGGACTCCTGGCGGCTCGCCGCCCGAACGCTCCTGCTCACGCGCTTCATCGCCGCGGCGCCCGCGGGCTCGCGCGAGCGCGTCGCATCGCTCCTCCTCGACAACCCCGACCTCGCCGACAACCTCGTCGACATCATCAACGATCAGGACGACCGCGCCGCCGCCGCGTCAGTCCTGCTCGCCCTCCACGACGCCCACGGCGACGCCGTCGCGCGCTTTCCCGCGCTCGCGGCCGCCATCTGCGCCGTGCGCGACGGCCCCGTCGTCTTCCGCGTGAACGAAAACACCAAGCAGGCGCCGACCCCCGAAGCCATCTTCGAACACTTCATCCGCCACGAGCGGCGTCTGAGCGCCGACATCCGCCGCGGCCCGCCCGAGCTTCTCGCATTTCTCGCCGACGCCGCCCCCGACCCCGAAGAGCTCGCCTGGGCCGTCGCCCGCCACGCCGGCAACAGGCAGGTCGGCGTTCTCTTCAACTTCATCAGCTACGACGTCGACCACTATCTCCACGGCGCCGAGAAGCGAGTCACCGTCGAGGGCTTCACGCTCCCCAACATCCAGCGCTACGGCGGCGTCTGCGTCGACCAGGGCTACTACGCCGCCATGGTCGGCAAGGCCATCGGCGTCCCCGCCGTCATGGTCACCGGCGTGGGACGATCTGGGGAGGGCCACCTCTGGGTCGGCTATCTCCGAGCCCGCGGCCGCAGCTTCCAGTGGGATATGACCGAGGGCCGCTACGCCGAATCGCAGTACCACACCGGCGCTGTCCGCGATCCGCGCACCGGTCGGGTGGTCAGCGAAGCCGCCATCGGCGTCACCGAGCAGCTTTTCAGCGCCCGCCGGGGGGAAATCCGCCTCGCCCGCGCCATCGTCGAAGCCGCGGCACTCGTCGCCCGCGCCCCCGGGGGCGCTTCCGGGGGCGCCGAGCCCCCGGGGGCGCCCATCGAGCTGGCGCCCCGGCCCGGCCGCCGCGATTCACCCGATGCCGGTCCCGAGCCGCAGCGCTTCATCCGCGATGTCGGGGCCGACAGCGCCGAGACCCTGCTGCGTCAGGCCCACCGCGCCTGCGCGGCGATCCCCGAGCTGTGGCGCGCTGTCGAGCGCCTCGGCGCCGAGACCGAACTGAGCGTGTCACAGCTCAACCACTGGGTGGACGCCGCCGCCAGACTCGCCGGCGACCGCTGGCCCGAGTTCACCTTCGACATCACGCGCAGCCTCCTCGAGACGATGCGCGACGACGCCCTCGCCGCCCGCGCCTGGGACCGCGTCCACCAGCGATATAGAAACCGTCCCGACCTGGCCGTGCGCGCCCGCGTCGAGCTCGCCGAGCGCGCCCTGAAAGCCGGCGACGCCGACGCCGCCTACCGCTCTTATGAAGACGCCGTGCGCAGCTTCACCGGCGACGGCAATTACGTTCTCGAAGCCCTCGACGCCGCCGAGCGCCTCCTGCGCGAGCGCCGCCGCATCGACCTGCACCTCGACCTGCTCAGCCACGCCTGGCGCCGCGCCCAGCGCCCCACCAACGCCACCATGCTCTACGAACAGAGCGTCTGGGTGCAGCTGGGACGCCGCTATGCGAGCGCCCTCACCTCAGCCGGCCGAGCCAATGAGGCGAAAGCGATTCTGCGCCAGATCGATTCGGGCAGGCCGCAGGCGGCGCGATAGCGCACTTGCGCGCTCGGGCGACTCCCGCTAATCGCTCGACACCCACTCGCGCAGCCCGGCGTCCAGCTCGCGCATCGACAAGCCGTACACCGCCTGCAGCGCCGTCGCCTCGCTCTCGCCGCGGCTCATGCGCCCCAGCAGCATCGACAGGCGCACGTTCGCATCGCTGAAGCCGCCGTAGCGCAGGTAGTCGACGGCCAGGTGCGCAAGCTGGTACAGCTTGGGGTCCTCGTTCGAGCCCACATCGCCGGTCCACTGGCGGACCGTCGAGAAGGCGCCGCGCTGCACATCGTCCGTGAGCCCGGCGCCGGCGTACTTCGGCCCCACCCACTCCGAACGCTGCGCCGAGCGCGTCAGGCTCTCCGCGACTCCCTCGCTCAGCCAGCGCGGGATTGGCCCCAGCGACGCCATCTCGATCGAGTGGATGGTCAGGTTCGCCACGCTCGCGCGCACGCGTTCCCAGTTGTCGAAGTGGATGATGACCTGCCCCGGTCTGCGGAAGCCATAGAACCCCCGCGGCCCGCCGCCGGCGGCCGCGACCATGCGCTCATCCGCCAGCCGCAGCTCCAGCGCCGGAAGATGCGCCTTGCCGAAGACACCCTCCGCGCCGCTCTTCGCCGACTTCGCGGCGTCCTCGAGCCCCCGGTACAGCTCGCGCCACCCGGGCGCGCCCGCATCGCGGATTGTCCTGTCCAGATCGCCGACCATGAAGCGCCCGTCGAAGCTCGGCGTGGTGAATCGTCCATCGCGATCAGGAGGCAGGTCGTTGAAGCCGCGCTCCACGCCTCCGCTCCGGCGCGTCGCGCCCCGGCCGCGTGCGCCATCTTCACGCTCGCGCATCCATGTGCGCAGATCATCCTGGGTGTGCATGGCGCGCCCGGTCAACGTGAGCGCTGCGCCGTGCATCGTGAGCTCAAGCGCCAGCCGGTCGTTGCGCTGGGCCTGCTCGGTCGGGCGCATCGGATAGCGGTCGGCGAAGAGCGTCAATCCCTCAGGTTCGCCCAGGTCCGCGATGGCCGCGATGGCCGCAGCCTGCACGAGCTCGTCGCTGTCGCGAAGGAACGGTCGCAGCCGCTCCAGCGCATCGATGTCCTCGGTCGAGCCGATGGCCCGCACCAGCAGGCGCCGCTCGTCGCGGTTGCGCGCTGCGTTCAGCTCCGCCGCCGACGCGGACAGCAGCTCCGCATCGCCCCATCGCAGCAGCGCCCCGACCGCCATCGGGCTCATGTGGGGCCGGCCACGCTGGATCAGGTGCAAAGAGGCCTGCGCCCCGGAATTCGTGTCCGCCTCCCACACGCCGCGGAGCGCCTCGGCGATCGCGACCTCATCGCCCGTGCGCACGGCGCGTGTGAATTCTGCCTGCGCCTCGCGAGCCGCGGTGGGCACGCGCCCGCGTTGCTGATTGGCTGGAGCCGCGAGAGGTGCGACGAGCGCGATCAGGAGCGCCCCGAGAACGACGGCGGTGGATGTGCGTTTCATGCAGTACCTTTGCGCGCTGCACCGACGCAGGCAAGCGGATTTCCGGCGAAACATCAGTTCAACGCCCCGTCGCGGCGGCGCGGGCCTTCCACCGGGCGACGAACGCCTCGTACTGCGCCGGCGTGTCGATCCCATGGTGGCGCACGTCCATCACCGCGACGACGATCTCGCGCCCGTGCTCCAGCGCCCGGAGTTGCTCGAGCCGCTCGGCCTGCTCCAGCGGCGTCGGCTCGAGCGCGATGTACTCGCGTAGAAATTCGCGGCGATACGCGTACAGGCCAACGTGTTTCAGCGGCTGGGCGGCGGCGTCCCCGGCGGATCCATCGCCGAATACGGTGTGCGGAATCAGAGCCCGCGAAAAATACAGCGCTGAGCCGTCGCACCGCATGACCACCTTCACGATGTTCGGGTCCGCCGGGTTCTCATCCGGCGCGAAGGGTGAAGCGATGGTCGCCATCGGCGCATCACGCCCTGTGGCGGCAGCGCCCAGCAGCACATCCACCGCCGCATTGATCAGGGCGGGGTTCAGCTCGGGCTCGTCTCCCTGCGCGTTCACCACGATCGAGTCGTCTGACAGCTTCAGAATGTCCGCGGCTTCGGCCAGACGTGAAGTGCCGTTCGGATGCTCCGGCGAGGTCAGAAGCGCCTCGCCGCCGAAGCCGCGCACCGCCGTCGCGATGCGCTCGTCATCCGTCGCGATCACAACCCGGCTGACCGCTGATGAAGCAGCCGCGGCGTCATGCACGTGCTGAATCATGGGTCGACCGGTCGCGTTCGCAAGCGGCTTGCCGGGAAAGCGCGTCGATTCGTAGCGCGCCGGGATGATGACGACGACATCGGGCATGGTCTTTCCGGAGCTCCGGAGATCCTGAGGTGCGGGGCCGCGGCGGATGATCAGCCCGAGGCTGTCTTGAGCTCCTGCACCAGCTGGCGCAGTTCGTCACGCCGCTCGCGGATGTCGCGGAAGCTGATCTGCTGCATCGCGATTCCAGAGGCGAGGCGCATGGCCTCCTCGGCGTCATTCGTATCGCGCTCCGCGCGGGCCTTGGCCTCGAGGGCGCGCATCAGCCCATAGCGCAGCTCCAGACCGAGGTCGTCCTTCTCGCTCGGATGGTTCTTGATGCCGGAGCGCAGGCTCTCCACCGCCTCGGTGTGCCAGCCCAGCGCCAGGAACGACTGGCCCAGGTAGTTGAGAACCTGCACGCGGCTCTTGGCGTCGTTCTGCGCCTCCTGGAAGAATTCGATCGCCTTCTCGTATTGACCCAGCAGAAAGTGACGCCGGCCGAGCTGGTACTTGAAGGACAGGTCCGTCGGATATGCGTCCACGCACAGCGTCAGCTCCTCGATCTCCATCTCGATGAACTTGCGCTCCGCATCCTTGAGTGTGGCCTGCAGCTTTTCGTCGTCCGGCTTCTCCGCCGCGGCGTCTCGAAGCTGGCGCAGCTTGCGCCGGGCCCGGCGCAGCTTCACGTCGCCCGCCTGCTGACGGAATCGAAATTCCTTGGTGTCCTCGTACCCCTTGATCAGCACCTGGTACGCCAGCTTCTCATGCTCAGGATTGTTCGTCTCCAGCAGGCGACGGGCATACGCGGCGATGGTCTTGTTGTCCGTAGGACGCGAATCGTAATCCTCTTTCGCAGCCGAGAGCAGACGCGTCGCCGCATCTTCGCCCTTCGCAAGGCTCGACTCATCCTGAATCCTGCGCTGGGTGTCGGCGTCGCGGATATTTTTACGGAATCCGCCCTCCTGCCCTGTCTCCTCGTAGCCGCCCTTGGTCATCGCGGCCTGCGCGGAGAGGTTCCGAAGCTCCGCTTCAAGCGGCGAGTCGGTCGGATCCACATTGAGAGCAAGGTTGCCCGCCTTCACCGCAAGGTCGAACGCCTGAATCTCGGAGAAAAGGTCCTTGAGCCGGACGTAGTGGTCCTTCTTCGGCTTGCGATCATTCAGCGAAGCGCCCAGCACGCGGTCGCCGATCCAGTACGCCGATTCCGCCAGACCGAGCTTGACGGACGTCTCGACGGCCTTCACACCCGCCGAGGTGTCGCCCGGCCTGGTTCCCCAGTTGAGCAGGGCGACGAGGAAGCGCTCCACCGGACCCTTGCCGTCGAAGGAGCGGGATTGGTCGCGCGTCGGCCCGGGCTTGCGCATGGTGCGTCGGAACTCGAGGGCCGACTGCCAGAACTGCTCAAGCCCGGTGAAACTGGTCGGATCCTGCCGCAGACCCTGCAGCCACAGCGTCATGGCGTATTCATGGTTGCCCGTCTCGTGGACGGTGCGGGCGTGCTCGAAGAAGCGGGCGGCCTTGGCCGCATCAGCCTTGTACAGACCCTTCTCGTCCCCGTTGGACTCGGTCGCGATGCGCCCAGCATCCTCCGTGGACGCAGCGTCGTCGGCCTGGTCGGTCTCCTTCTTTTTCCCAAACAGCGCCAAGATCTGCTCCTGTCGTCGGGCGGCGGGGGTTGAATCCCGCCTTTCGACGCCGATTCAACGGGAGCCTGATGCTACGGGATCCGCCGCGGGAGCGTCAACGCAACGCCCCGATCCGCTCCTCGCCCGCATACACTGGACCCATGCCCGCTGACCCACAATCCCTCCATATCCGCACATATCCCGATCCGGTTCTCCGGCGGAAGGCGCCGCCGCTCGAATCCGTCTCAGATGAGGTCCGGGCCGTGGCCGCCCGGATGATCGAGCTCATGTTCGAGGCCGAGGGCGTCGGTCTGGCGGCGCCGCAAGTGGGCCTGGAGTGGCGCCTCTTCGTCGCCCACGTGCCTCAAAATGAGGACAACTCCACCCTGGACGATCCTCCCAGCGCCACCCCCGAGCCGCAGGTCTACATCAACCCTGTCCTCGGCCCCCTCGAAGGCGACCTCGCCCCGTCGGAGGAGGGCTGCCTGAGCCTCCCCGAGATCCGCGGCGAGGTCCGCCGGCCCCCAGTCGCCACCATCACCGCTCTCGGCCTCGACGGGGAACGCTTCACCGCCACAGCCTCCGGCCTCCTCGCCCGCTGCTGGCAGCACGAGGTGGACCACCTCGACGGAATCCTGATCATCGACAAGATGACGCAGATATCCAGGCTCCGCGTGCGCTCTGCGGTGAAGGGGCTGGAGAAGCAGGCCCGGATCTGAAGTCCAAAGCGGCTTACTTCCCGCACGCGCCCCACGAACCGAGGATGGCGCTGAGATCCTGAGCGTTGACGACGCCATCGCCATTGGTGTCACCCGGGCACGGCGCGGGCGCCGGCGGACACACACCCCAGCTCCCGAGCAGAATGCCGAGGTCCTGCGCGTTCACCACGCCGTCCCCGTTCAGATCCGCGGGGCAGTTCACCTGCGCCGTCCCGACGAGGATCACCACATCCGCCGGATCGCTGAAGACGTGCTGGTCGAGCAAGCCGCGGCTTCCCGGCTGGCATCCGAGGCCATCCACGAACGCGCCGGATCGATAGTTGAACCGGTCGGTCCCCTGGAAACCCGGGTCGGGCGTGTAGGTGAAGGAGCCGTCTGAGTAGACGACCACGTGCCCGTGCTGCGGCGCGATGTATTCGGGGTCGAAGTGGAACCCCGTGTCCACCTCGATGGTGCGGCAGAGCTGGAGGATGTCGTTCGCCAGCAGGCCGTTGTGGCTGTTGACGTGCAGCGTCTCGCCGGGAGTGACGGCGTAGGTGTCGGGCACGGCGAGATTGAAGGCGTTGTCGCGCAGACTGCGCAGCTCCGCAAGCATGTAGTTGAGATGCGCATGCCCCTGTGGATCGGCGTCGATGGCGTCGTCGATTTCGTCCTGGGCGATCCCGGCCCGCTCGTGCATGATCGCGGAGATCGAGTTCTGCTCGATCCTGCCGTCCAGCATGTCCAGCATGATCGGCAGCACCGCCTGGCCCCGCAGGCCCACCTCGCTGGTTGCGGGGTTGCCCCCGAGGGCGGCGCGGAGGACATCACTCGTCTCCATCGCGAAGGGGAGCGAGAACGTGGCGTACGCCCGGAGCAGCGACTCCCAGTTGGAGAGCATCAACGCCGCGTCCCTGACCGTGTTCGAGCCGGGGGGCGAAGCGAGTTCGCCGATGGCCGCGATCAGGACATCGCGCTGCAGCAGCTCGAGTTCGCGTGAGACATACGGTTCGAGATACGACCCGGTGGCGAACACGTAGGCGGCGGGGCGTCCATCCATGCCCTGGTCCGGGTCCGCGCCCGTCCGGCTGCCGACGACGATGGTGTTTCCGGAGACCGCGACGGCCGAGCCGAAGTTCTGCGCCCTCATGGCGTCCGAGGCGAAGATGGGAGGCAATGGTCCATCGGCGCCCTGGGCCGTGATGAACGCCGCACCCTTGCCGAAATCGCTCTTCGATTGACTGGGGCTGGCCCACTGTGCTCCCGTGACGGCCCACGCGCCGTCCATGGCGACGGATCCACCGAACTGATCGCTGGTGCTTCCATTGGCGTCGGTGATCCTTGATGTCTGGACCCACATCTCGCCGCCGGCGTCGAGCGTGAAGAAATACGCGGCGCCCCGCTCGCTCACCGCGCGAGGCGCGCCGATCATGGCGACGTCCCCCTTGATGGAGACCGACCAGCCGAAAGCATGATTGGCCGCCCCGTCGTTCGCGAGAAGATTCGGGCCCTGAACCGACCACTCCTGGCCGGTGCGAGTGAACACGGAAGCGGCGCCGACTCCGTTCCCGGGCGCGCCGGCGGCACTGGGAGCGCCCGCGATCAATGTGTCGCCGCTGATTGAGACCGACCACCCGAAACGATCGTTGGTCTGGGCGGCGGGCGGCTTGAGCAGCCTTTGTTGCTCAGTCCACGCGCTGCCAAAGCGTGTGAAAACGGACACCGCGCCAGCGTTGACGACCGAGGCATCGGGGTCGTCACGGAACGGCGCTCCGATGACGGCGGTGTCGCCGTCGATTGCGACGGAATAGCCGAACTGATCAGGCGAAATCGAACCGGCATCTGTGATCTTCGCCTGCTGTGTCCATGTCGTGCCGGCGCGCGTGTAGACCCACGCAGCGCCCCTGTTGCCGTTGTGCGCCGGCGCCCCAATGACGACGGTGTCGCCGTCGATGGCGACGGACCAGCCGAACCGATCCGTTCCGGTCAGATCGCCGGGCTTGAGCATGGCTTCGAGCGACCACTCGAAGACGCCGCTGCGCGTGTAGACATACGCCGCGCCGCCACCCGCGGCGAAGGGGGCGCCGATGACCATCGTGTGGCGATCGATCGCCACCTGGCCGTCGAACCCGGGCGAGGGCTCGGTCATGTCGGGCGGCGTGATCTTGACTCTCTCGGTCCAGACGTCGGACCCGGTGACCAGTGTGTCCGAAAGGACGCCGACGGGAAGATTTCCCCCGTAACTCGTGCCGGCGAGGTTCTCCGAAGAGAGCAGCGCATCGCGGAACCCGATGGCGGACCCGTTCCAGCGGAAGTTGACGCCGCCAACGCCGTAAGAACCGTCCAGTGTGAGCTCCCGCACGAAGGCCTGTTGTCCACCGGGAGATTCATAGATGAACCGGAGCGACGTTCCGGAGACGCTCCACAAAATGCGTCCCCACTGCTGGCCGTCGGCGCCGGCGAGGACCGCGGCGGTCTGGGGCATGTCCGAATTGAAGAGGCCCCAGACGTCGGTCGTGGTTGCGGGCAGTGTCAGCGGCGCATTCGACTCGGGAAATTCGGGCGAGTCGAATTCGTTCGGGATCTTGTCCATCGCCGGCGCGATCGCCCGGACGTCCTGCGCGATCGGCCCCCAGGGATCGATGCTGGTCACGCCGTCGGAGAGGCCCCTGGGCCCGAGCGCATGCGTGTAGATGGCCTGCTGCATGGCGTCCGCCGAGTCGCGGTAGCCGCCGAAGAGCGCATCGAAGAGCGTCTGGCTCTGCCCGGCCTCCATCGCATCGGCGAGGCGCTGTCCTTCGCGGATGATCCGCTCGATGTTGCGGTCCTGGGCGGGGATTCCGGAGAGGATCTGCTGCTCATACTGGTACGCGAAGTACCACGGGTTCTCTCTGACGAGCTGCGCATAGCCCGCAGCGCCCTGGGCCCACTGGGCCGTCGCCACCAGGCGGTTCGTCGCGAGCCGCGGGAGGCCGAGTTTGGCCGGGAAGACGCGGAGATCGTTCACGTTGCGGCCGATGGAGTCGTCGTTGAGGAGCTGGTCGGCGGTGGCGACGGTCAGGGCCGAGGTGTGCGGCCCCGCCAGTGCCGCGTTCTGCGCGGTGTCCACAGTGAAGGTGAAGAACGCGTTGGCGCCGGCGAGGAAACTCTCAGGTCCGGCGTAGGGCAGGTCGACGCCGTTGAAGCCGCGATACTTCAGGTACGTGTTCACCGAGCCCGCCAGGTCGGCGTGCAGCAGGTTCTCCGCCATGCCGTACAGCGCATCCTCGATGCGCTCCAGCGCAGCGCGGTTGATCATGACGTCGCGCACCAGGTCGTCGACCGAGCCCTGGAGATCGCCGATCTGCTGGCCGAGGGCGTTGAAGCCCTGCGCCATGTTCTCAAAGACGATGTTGAGCTGCATCTCGATGCGGTCGAACCGCTCGTGCATCTGCACACGCATGCTCTCGATGTCCTGGCGCACGGCGACGATCTGATCGAAGATCTGTATTTCAGCGTTCGTCGGCTGGTCTGCGTTGGCCAGCTCGTCGTACAACGTTGCGCCTCCGCTGATGATGACGGCGACGCCTCCGACCACGACGATGGCGCCAAGCACCGCCCCGACGCCGGTCCACCCCGCGGCGACCATGGTCGCCAGACCACCCGCCACAGTGCCGACCCCGGCGACGACCTTGAGCCCGGCGATCGCCACGGCGAGCATGTCGATCGAGCCGGACTGGATCTCCGCGACATGCTGCGTGTGGCGCGCAAGATCCCTGATCGTCGGATCCTCGCTCTGGTGCAGGAGGAGCGCGTTCGCCGCGAGGATTGTCCGCGGCATGGCGACCTCGGCGAGCCTGTTCCGCAGGTCCGCGGCGAGCTGGTCGAGGATCGTTTCATCCTGGTAGAGATCGAGGCCGTCCCGCAGCGCGGGCGCTTCAGCGTCGGCGTCCGCCAGTTCGGCCAGAAAATCCTGCATGCACTCGTTCAGAACGTTGAATTGCTCAGAGATATCGTCCCAGATCGGCGGCGCGGTTTCTCCGGGCGCCACCCGGATCGCATCCAAAAAGTCCTCGTACGTCGCGGGCAGTTGCGCCAGCCCCTCGAACACGGGCGAGAACCGCTCGTCGTCGACGCCATCGGGCGTCGGCTCGTACCCCTCGCTCACGAGAAACGCGCGCAGCGTGTTCGAGAGCGCCGGGTTCTCAACGCCGTTCAGATCGCGACCCAGCAACCCTGTGACCAGCAGGTTCGACCACTGCGGCGAGTGGGCGAAGGACCGCCATCGAGCATCCTCGAAACGGACCATCCTCGACTGCAGCGACTGGAAATCGAACGGGTCCGGAACACGGAGCCCGAGCAGCGCCGTGGCGCCCTCGCCGATGTTGGTGTCCAGCCCTCTCAGCGAGACGACTCCCTCGAGCCTCGTGTGCCGCAGCGCGGGAAGAAAATTCGCGCTCCGCCGAAGCTCCGGATCGCCCGGCGCGGCGGTCAGCATCGTGGCCGCGAACACATTCGTGAAGTCGGTGAGCTGCGCTTCGCTCGCGAGCGGATTGCGCGTCGCGAACTCCATCAACGCCGCGACCACGCCCGCCACGCGCGGCCGCGGATTATTCGTGTAGTCGAAGCGCACGAACTCACTGGCGCTGACGGCCTCGATGAATGCGTCATAGCTCTCATTGTCGTTGATGCCGAAGTCGACATTCTGCGACAGCGCCGGCGCCGGGAGCCATGCGATCACCGCGACGACGATCGCGCTCCGGAGCATCCGCCAACGTGGGAAAGAAATCATTCATCTGCCTTTCTGCCAGCGACTTCCGCATTGAATCGCGCTCGTCTCCGCGTCGGACCCGTTGAGACAAAGGCGACATCGCCATCTTGGGCCACGCCCAGATGGTCCGCATGCCTGCCAATGTAACTGGTGTATGCATCGATTCATATTGTTTTTCAGGCATTGCCCTGCTTTCTGAGAGCGCTGGTGCGGCAGCCCGGCCATCGCTATGGGACGCAACGCCCAATCCGGGCGATGCCGACCTGCAAACTGGCGAGCCGGGCGCCGGGGCCCAACTGCGCCGCTCCACTACAATCCCCGCCGGCGCGCCCTCCCGCGGCGCTTCTCGTCACGGATGATCAGGAGTTCGCTGCGTGAATCTCGTCTTCCTCGGCTCCGGCGCCTTCGGACTCCCATCGCTCGATGCCCTGCGCTCGGTGCATGACATCCGCGCTCTGGTCACACAGCCCGACCGGCCCGCCGGGCGCCGCCGCAGGCTCACGCCGACGCCCGTCGCCGAGTGGGCTGAAGCGAATCTTCCCGGCGTCCCCGTCTTCAAACCGGAGAACGTGAACGATCCGGACGTGGTTGAGCGCGTGCGCGCTGTCGAGGCCGATGCGTGGGTGATCATCGCCTTCGGTCAGAAGCTGGGTCGGCCGCTGCTGGAGGATGTCTTCGCGATGAACCTGCACGGTTCCTTGCTGCCGCGCTGGAGAGGCGCTGCGCCGATCAACCATGCGATACTCGCCGGCGATGTCGAATCGGGGGTGACGGTCATCACCATCGCGGACCGGATGGACGCCGGGCTCATGCTCGGCTCCGCGGCAAGACGCATCGACCCGCTCACCACAGCGGGGGAGCTGCACGACCTGCTGGCGCTGGATGGCCCCGGCGTTGTGCTGCGCGTGCTGGAGGAGCACGCTTCTGGGGGCGGACGCCTGTCGCCTGTGGAGCAGGACGAGTCGCTGGTGACAAAGGCGCCCAAGCTCTCTCGGGCGGACGCGTGGGTGGACATCGTCGGGTCGGAGGCGGAGCTGTGCCGGCGAAGGATCAACGGGCTTTCGCCCTGGCCGGGCGTTTCCGTGCGGATCGGGGAGGGGGGCGGCGCCTTCGACTGCAAGCTGATTCGCGCGCAAGTCGTGGAAGGAAAATGCCAAGAAGAACCCGGACGCCTGCTGGACGCCGCGGCGGGCGTGGTCGTCTGCGCCGGCGGGACGCTGCTCCGCCTGCTGGAGGCGCAGCCTCCGGGCGGACGGGCGATGGAGTGGACCGAGATGTCGCGCGGTCGCCGGCTGACAGACGGCGCCCCGGTGATAGGATCGACGCCGTGATGCTGACGCTCTGGGACCTGCTGACCGATCGAGCCGCGAAGCGCCGGCCGAAACCCGCGCCGAAAAAGCGGCGCGTGCGCCGCGCTGCGCCGGTTGCGGTCGCGCCGCCCGCCGCCAGGCGTCGGCCCATCCAGGATCGCTATGACGCCATGACGCGACAGATGCTGGCGGAGTATGGGGTGCGCGTGCGCAAGTGGCGATCTTCGATGTCCGGTGTGGCGTGGGAGGTGCACTACGAGGACGGGAAGGTGGTGCGTCTCATCGAGGCGCCGAAGCCCAAGGGCCCGATGTCCGCGGCGATCTTCCTTCACGAAATCGGGCACCACGCCATCGGCTTCAACCGCTACAAGCCGCGCTGCCTCGAAGAGCTGCGGGCCTGGCAGTGGTCGCTGGAGGCCATGGAGCGCCACGGCGTCGCCATCACCGACCGGGTCCGCGACCGCATGCGTGATTCTCTGCGCTACGCCGTCGCCAAGGCCCGTCGCCGCGGCCTGAAGCGACTCCCCGATGAGCTGCTTCCCTACCTCTAATGCGCCCGCTTCTCGGACCTGAGTGATCGCTCCGTGCAGGGGCGAACATCCCGGCCCGGTGTGGTATTACCACAGCAGTCCCGATTCGATCGTTGCTTTGAGGCGGTTCCGGGCTACTCTTGGATTGAGTGGATTGGCGCCCGGTCTGGAGAGCCGGCGTCATTTGTTCGCGTTCGGACACTGTCGTCCTGAATTCGGCCATGCCGGGTCAGGGGCTGGTGTTCGGAGTGCAGTCGCAATCGTCGCAGTGACGATCCGCGTTGGAGTCGCAAGAGAGAGCCCCGAGTAGAGAGGAATCCTGAAGATGCCGTCGAAAGTGAAGCTCGCGATCGTGGTCGGTCTGTCATTGGCTGCGCTGGCCGCAACGCCTGCATTCGGATTCCGCGGCGGCGCCCCCGCCGGCTTCTCCGGCAGCACGGGCGACAGTGGATTCTCCTGCCTGCTCTGCCATGGCGAGAAGCCGGGATCGGGCATGATCGAAATTCTTGGCGCCCCCGCCAGTTATGAGGCGAACGGGATCTACACACTGACCGTACGCATCACGGACGATGACAAGCTCGGCGCCGGGTTCCAGCTCGCTGCCGAGGACTCGATGGCGATGAGCGCCGGCGACTTCACGATCATCGATTCCAACACGCAGTTCTCTGATGGCCTCCCCGCATGGGTGACGCACACCGGTGATGGCGTGAACGAGTCGGTCTTCAACTGGGCCGCCATGGGAAACTCGTTCGAGTTCACCGTTGAGTGGCAGGCGCCGTCGAGCGATGTCGGCCCGATCACCTTCTACGCCGCGGGCAACGCGATCAACAACGACTTCACCTCCGCCGGCGACCACGCGTACATCACCAACGTGACATCGAACTTCAATGATTGCCCCTGGGACCTGACGGGATCCGGCTCGGTCGGCTCGTCCGACCTTGGCGCCCTGCTCGGACAATGGGGCGAGCCATTCGGCTCGTCCGACCTCGCGGCCCTGCTCGGTTCGTGGGGACCATGCCCGAAGTAAGCCGGTCCAAGACTTCGAGAAGCAGGAACAGCGCTGAAGAACCGATCATCGCTTCGCGTCGTGCAATCTCGCTGCGCCAAGGAAGTTTTGAACATCATCGGGCTGCGTGTCGAAGCTGCACATGAGCCGTGAGAGTATGCGTCCGGAAGGGTCTTCAAAGGGGTAGAAGCTCTGTCCCGCCGCCCGCAACGCATCGCACACCGGCGCCGGAAGCTCGGCGAAGACGCCGTTGGACTGCACGCGGTGGGGGATTTCGACGCCGAGCTCGCGCAGGCCGCGTGCGAGAGAATCGGCCATCGAGTTGGCGTGGGCCGCGTGGCGGAGCCAGGCGCCGGATGTGAGCGTCGCTTCGAAGGGCGCGCTGACGAAGCGGTGCTTGCTGAGCAGCGCTCCGGCGGTCTTGCGCTGGTGCGGAAACTCGCGCGTGGCCCGCTCGAACACGCCGCCGTCGTCGTCCTGCGGGAAGAAGATCACCGCCTCCCCGAAGGCGAGTCCATTCTTCGTGCCGCCAAAGGACAGAGCTTCGACTCCGGCGCGGCTGGTGATGTCGCGCGGATCGCAGCCGAGATGCGCGACCGCGTTGGCGAAGCGGGCGCCGTCGACGTGGACCCGGTAGCCGAGCGCGTGCGCCGCCTCGCACAGCGCCGCGGTTTCGTCGGGTGAATAGACCTCGCCGAACTCGGTGGGATTCGAGATGGTGAGGGCGCCGGGCTGGGGCTGATGCACATCGCCCCGGCCCGAAGGGGTGGCGCGCTCGATATCCTGCGGCGTGAGCTTGCTGCTGAGCGCGTGGATCTCGGTGGTGCGGCAGCCGGTGAACCGCTCGGGAGCGGTGGACTCGTCATAGCTCCAGTGGCTGTTGGCGTGGCAGAGCACACGCTCCCACGGGCGCGTCAGGCAGGCGACGGCGAGCGCGTTGGCGATCGTCCCGGTGGGGACGAAGAAGACGCCGACTTCTTCGCCGAAGATGTCGCGGAACGCGCTCACAGCGCGGGCGGTGCATTCATCATCGCCGTAGCCGACCTGGTGGCCGAGGCGGTCGGCGTCGATAATGGCCTGGAGCGCCTCGGGGCAGAGGCCGGCGTTGTTGTCGCTGCGGAAGGTGCGCATGGTGTGGGCCGGGGCTGTGTTCGAAGCAGGCTGTTATACAGTGGGCGCAATGGGGAATGGGAATTGGGCCACAGAATTTACTCGTATCTCCACTGTCGAACCCGCTCGCCTACCGTCTCTGTCTGAGTGTCTCCCATGATTCCTGACCGACTGATTGCGACTCTCCGCGACGCCCGGTCTGTGGTGGCGCTCACCGGCGCCGGCGTGAGCGCCGAGAGCGGCGTGCCCACCTTCCGCGATCGCATGGAGGGGCACTGGGCCAAGTTTGATCCCATGCAGCTCGCCACTCCCGAAGCTTTCGCGGCGGATCCCGAAATGGTGACGCAGTGGTATGACTGGCGCCGCCGCAAATGCCTCGACTGTGCGCCCAATCCCGGCCACATCGCCCTCGCCGAGCTGGAGGAGCTGCTCAATGCCCGCGGCGGCCGCTTCACCCTGCTCACTCAGAACGTCGACCGCCTGCACCACCGCGCCGGCAGCCGCAACGTCGTCGAGCTGCACGGCTCGATCCACACATGGCGCTGCACCGAGAGTGGCCGGGAAGTCGAGCCGGGACCGGAGCCTTTCACGGAGCATCCGATGAAATCGGAGTGGGGCGGCCTGCTGCGTCCCGGCGTCGTCTGGTTCGGCGAGGCGCTTCCTCCGGCCGCGCTGGACGCCGCGTTCGAGGCGATGGAGTCGTGCGATTTCTTCCTCTCGATCGGAACCAGCGCGGTCGTCCACCCCGCGGCGGGATTGATCCAGCTCGCCCGCGCGTGCGATGCCAAGACGGTCGAGATCAACCGTGACCCCACACCCATCACCTCAATGGTGGACTGGTCGATCTCGGGATTGTCCGGAGAGATCCTGCCAGTGCTCCTGAAAAAGATGGGCCCGTAGAGGCTCGGCTCGCCGTGCCCCGGAATCACCGCTGCAGATGCTCCAGCAGAAACTCGATGATCCGCTCATACAGACGCTTCGAGACATTCGGATCCGGGACCATGTGTGTGAACCCGGTCAGCGGCAGAAACTCGAAGTGCTTCCCCTCGCGGAAGAGCGCATCGGCCAGCTTCAGGCTGTGCATGAAGTAAACGTTGTCATCCGCCGTGCCGTGGATGAGCAGCAGCGGGCGCTCCAGCCGGTCCGCGTAGGTGAGCACGTTGGCCGCTTCATACCCCTCAGGGTTGTCCTGCGGCAGGTCCATGTACCGTTCGGTGTAATGGGTGTCGTAATCGGCCCAGTCGACGACGGGCGCCCCCGCCACGCCGACGCGGTACACCTCCGGGTGTCGCATCACCGCCATGGCCGAGAAATAGCCTCCGAACGACCAGCCGTACATGCCCACGCGGCTCATGTCGAACTCGTCGTACCGCTCGCCCAGCAATTGCAGCGCCGTCACCTGGTCCTGGAGTGGGATGTCGATGAGGTCGTTCTTCACGGTGCGATGCCACGCGCGCCCTCGATGCAGCGTGCCCCGATTGTCGATGATCGCGACGATGAAGCCGTGGTCCGCGAACCACTGGTTGAGCAGGTAGCGATCAGCCGTCGCCACGACATAGTTTGAGGTCGGGCCGCCGTAGACGTGCACGATGACCGGATATTTCCGCCTCGCGTCGAAGTTCTGCGGCCGGATGATCGCCGCGTGAAACTCCGGCGTCCGCGGCCCGCGCTGCACCGTGGTGAACTCAATCCGCGGCAGGAAGGGCGCCTCCTCCGCGACCGAGCGAAGGCGACCCGCAACGCTTCCATCCGCCCGGCGCACCGTCTGCAACCGCTCGCCGTCGAGCGCGTTCAGCGAGTGGACCCACAGACTCATGTCTTCCGAGAAGACGGCGCTGTGGACGCCCGGCCGGCGCGTGAGCCGCTCGGGCCTGGCTGCGGGGCCGCCTGGGGGATCGAGCGAAATGCGAAAGAGGTGCGCCTCCGTCGGCCCCTCCGGCGACGCCTGCACCACGGCGGCGCCGGTCTTCTCATCGAGCGCGACCAGATTGCGGTAGATCAGGTCGCGCCGCGTCAGCTCGCGAATGAGCGAGCCATCGCGGGCGCGCAGCTCGAGCTGCCAGGCGCCGCGGCGCTCGGTGGTCCAGAGGAATGACTCCCCGTCGGCCAGCCAGCGCGGCATCTGCTGATCGAGATTGATCCAAGCCTCGTCGCGCTCGGTGAGCAGAGGGGTGGTGGCGCCGGTGTCCGTGTCGACGGCGAGCAGGACCTGCTCGGTCTGGCGCCGGTTCTGCACGAGGATGCACAGCGGCGCATTCTCCGACCAGCGCACCGTGGCGAGGTATTCATAGGTTTCGCGGTCCCAGTCGATCCACGTCGTCTCGCCGCCGTAGATGGGTGCGATGCCCAGCGTCACCTCGGCGTTCTTCTTCCCCGGTCGCGGATACGGCCATGTCTGCGGCGGGACCTCGGGCCTGGTCGCGTCCATGATGTGCATGGTCTCCAGGCCCGCGGTGTCGGTGCGCTGGTAGACGATGCGCGTCGAATCGGGCGACCACCAGTACCCCTCGTAGCGGCGCATCTCCTCCTGCGCCACGAACTCGGAGAGCCCGTTGGTGACTGTCCCGCCTGCGCCGCTGGTCACGCGGGTCTCCGTTCCGCTCTCGATCTCGATGACATACACCTCGCCATCGCGCACGCACGAGACGTATCGGGCGCAGGGGGAGAAGCGGGCGTCGATGGGGAAGCCGGCGTCGCTGTGAAGTTCGTGTGTGCGCCCCGACAGCCTGTCATGCACGAAGAGGTCGCCGGAGAGGTTGACGAGGATGCGCTCGCCGTCGTCCGAAAGACGGTAGTTCGCGATGCCGCGGGCGGTGAGGCGCATGCGCTCGCGCCTGGCCAGCTCCTCGGCGGTCAGCTCTTCCTCCTCATCGCCCAGCAGATCGGCGGCGGTGAGCAGCACCCGCTCGCGCCCCGTGGCGGGGTCGAACTCATAGAGATCGCGCACAGGCGATCGCGGCCCGGAGCGAAGGAACAGCACGGCCCCGCCGTCGGGTGTGATGTTCACGCCGGCGGGGCGCCCAAGCGAGAAGCGATATGTCGCCGCCCACTGCTCGATGAATCCCGGATCGGCGACGGACTCGGGCGGAGCAGGTCTCTGACCTGCGGTCGGCTCAGCGCTCCGCCCCGCCGCGCAGGCGCCGAGGCAGAGGGCGACGAGACACAACGCGGCGAACAGGAGTATGAGGACATTCATGCGGATCATGGCGTGCGTTCCTGAGTAGTGGCGGCGTGGTCGGGAGGTCGAGGCGTTCGCGTTCAGGATAATCGCTGCGCAGCGGTGTGGGGAAGAGGAGGGACAGAGCGTCAGGCAATGGGCAATGGGCAATGGGCAATGGGCAAAGGGGGATGGGCAATGGGCATGACTCGGCACTCGGAACTCGGTACTCCCTTCACTCGGAACTCGGAACTCACATGCGGTTGCGTGCGGACGGAGCGGGCGTATGCTCCAGCGATGGAGGTGACCTGATGCGCATCTGGATTTTGATCGTCGTCTGCACGCTCGCCGCGGCGGGGGGATGCGCCGGGCCGATCCAGGAGCGGCCTGTCGCCATGCCTCCCGCGCCCGCCCACATCAGCCACCCCGTCTTCATCAAGCTGCACGACCCCGCCCGGGCGGACGAGCTGATCCACGACTGCAACGTGATGCTGACGCAGATCCCCAGCGTCGCCTCCTACGCCGTCGGCCGCCACCTCGACACCGGCCGCGACACCGTTGACGGTGATTACGACGTTGCACTCTATGTCGGCTTCGATTCGCTGGAGGGCTACGCCGAATATGTCGACCACCCGCTGCATGTCGAGCTGGTGCGGAAGTGGAGACCGCACTGGCTCTGGATCCGTGTCCACGATTTTCAGGACGAGACGCCGCGTTGAACCGTCCGCGCGGCATGCCGGTGATGAAGATGCGCTGGGAGTCGCTCCTCTTCGCCCACTGGCGGATCGATGCGTCCCTGCTGCGGCCGCTCGTCCCCGAAGCCCTCGACATCGAAACGTATGACGGCTCGGCGTGGATCGGCGTGATTCCCTTCACCATGTCGGGCGTGCGCGCCAGCTTTCTGCCGCCGATCCCCGGGACGCACTCATTTCATGAGCTGAATGTGCGCACCTATGTGCGTCCACCAGGGGCGCCTGAGCATGATGCGGGCGTGTGGTTCTTTTCGCTGGACGCCGCCAGCCGCCTCGCGGTTCGCGGGGCCCGCCTTACGTTCGGCCTGCCCTACTACGACGCCGGGATGCGCCTGGACCGCCGCGAAAATGAAGTGCGCTACACCTCGCGGCGCACCCATCGCGGCGCCGTCGACGCTGAGTTCGAAGCGGTGTGGACGGAAGGAAACCCGCTGCCGCGGACAAGTCCCGGGTCGCTTGAACATTTCCTCACCGAGCGCTACTGCCTCTACGCGCTTCGACGTGGGATGCTCTGCCGCGGGCGTATCGTTCATGAGCCCTGGCCGCTGCGAAGCGCCGAGGTCTCGATGTGGCGATCGACGATGGTGAAGGCCATCGGCGTCGCCGAGCCGGACGAGTTCGCTCAGGCCCACCTGCTCTGCGCTGATGCGCTGCGCGTCGAGGCGATGGCGCCGAAGCGGGTCAAGCGTTCATAAGGCTTTGATGCACAAGGGTTTTCGCGCTGTCTCGCTGTGCATGGCGTGCTCGTCGATTGACAACGACGTTGGCATGTGGTTCGATTTTTCCCAGTTGTGCAATCAGAGCGACAGGTTCATTCTCAACTGGAGGACATGCGCATGCGGACACTTGGGTTTCTCACGGGCGCAATCGGCGCAGCGCTCGTCGGCGGCGCCTGGACGCAGGCGAGCGATGGATGTGAGCCCGGATGGGCGCCCGCAATCGGCCAGCCGGGCGCGAACAATCAGGTGTTTGCTCTTCGAGCTGTTGAATTCGCCGATGGCCCGCGCCTCATCGCCGGAGGCTCGTTTTCGCAGGTCGACGGTGTCGCGAGGCCGAGAATCGCCGCGTGGGACGGCGAGTCGTGGAGCGGACTGGGCGGCGGCGCAAACAACATCGTCTTCGCCCTCGAGCCGTATGAGGTGGGCGGCCAGACCATGCTCATCGCGGGTGGAGATTTCACCAGTGTTGGCTTCAACGCATCGCGCATCGCCAGGTTCGATGGAGACACATGGTCGCCCATGGGCGCGGGTGTGAACGCTGTCGTGCGGGCGCTGAAGGTCTACGATCCGGGCGATGGCGAGCGGATCTATGTCGGCGGCGCCTTTCACAGCGCCGGCGGGATGAGCGCATCCCGAATTGCAGCGTGGGACGGCGAATCGTGGGAGACCGTGGGCGATGGGATGAACATCTCAGGAATCGGAGCGGTGCTTGCGCTCGAGGTCTTCGACGATGGCGCCGGGCCTGCGCTCTACGCCGGCGGCGTCTTCGTCGGCGCCGGTGGCGTGCCCGCGGCGAACATCGCGCGCTGGGATGGCGAGTCCTGGTCGCCTCTCGGCGCCGGCGTCAACGGGCAGGTGAACGCGCTGGCCGTCTTCGACGACGGCGACGGACCCGCCTTGTACGTCGCAGGCGCCTTCACGACCGCTGGCGGCGCTCCGGCATCGCGCATCGCCCGCTGGAAGGAGGGCGGTTGGTCGGCCCTCGGCGCCGGCGTCACCGACACGGTCCCGGCCGCCGAAGTGCGAGCCCTGCATGTCTTCGACGATGGCGACGGCCCGGCCCTCTACGCGGGCGGACTCTTCTTCAATATCGGCGGCGTGCAGTCGAGCGGGATCGCCCGCTGGACCGGCGACTCGTGGTCGCCGGTCAGCGTCTCGGGCGTCGGAAGCCCCGGAGAATCAGTACGGGCGCTTGATTCGGGACGACTCACGAAAGACCCCGACGAGACGCCCCGCCTCTGGATGGGCGGCGAATTCTCCAGCGCCGGCGGCGCCGCGGTCGGCAACATCGTGGCGTGGCGCGGCTGCGCAATTGAAGACCCGGGTGGAGATCTGCCGGCGGATATCAATGGCGATGGCTCCGTCGGCGCGCAGGACCTGGGAATTCTGCTGGGAAGCTGGGGGCCGTGTCCTTCCGAGCCGCAGTCGTGTCCGGCTGATATCAACGGCGATGGCGTCGTGAACGCAGCCGACCTCGGCATTCTGCTCGGATTCTGGGGCGCGACGGCAGATGGGTAGTGGCACGGCATGCCGTGCCACTCTGTTCTTTCTGTCGTTCATTGTGTGCGCATGAAAAAGGCAGGCGCGGAATCGCCGACGCGCCTGCCCATTCAATTCATGTCATGCATCACCGCAGCGCCCTTGTGCGGCGCCGTGGTCGTGGCGCTCAGGCGGCTTCGCGGTGCGCGACCTGACCGTGGTGGTTCATGCCGCCGTTGATGATGTTGCCGGCGCTGTCACGATCGATGGTGTTGGAGTTGGGGTTGAAATTGGTATTCAATCCGGGGGTGAATCCGGGGGTCATTCCGGGGGTCATTCCGGGGGTGGGGAAGCCGAATCCGCCGAAACTGTTGAAGGGTGTCGCGAAACCGAAGGGCTGCGGCTGATTGAACTGACCGAACGTGTTCACGGGCATATGGAGCTGGTTGAACCAGTTGGTGTTGAAGGGCGTGTTGAAGCCGATGGGCGT
Source organism: Phycisphaeraceae bacterium (assembly GCA_007693965.1). Lineage (GTDB taxonomy): Bacteria > Planctomycetota > Phycisphaerae > Phycisphaerales > UBA1924 > RECQ01. The sequence goes on from RECQ01000073.1 coordinate 34,628, forward strand.
GTTCCAGCCGCCGAAGGGCTGCGGCTGATTGAACTGGCCGAACGTGTTCACGGGCGTCTGGAGCTGGTTGAACCAGTTGGTGTTGATGGGCGTGTTGACGGGCGTGATGTAGGGGGCGTTGAAGCCGATGGGCGTGTTCCAGCCACCGAAGGGCTGCGGCTGATTGAACTGGCCGAACGTGTTCACGGGCGTCTGGAACTGGTTGAACCAGTTGGTGTTGATGGGCGTGTTGGCGGGGGCGTTGTAGCCGATGGGCGTATTCCAACCGCCGAAGGGCTGCGCTCCCCACGGCTGGTTGAACTGGCCGAACGTGTTCACCGGCGTCTGAAACTGGTTGAACCAGTTGATGTTCTGGGGGGTGTTGACGGGGAACTGCACGCCGCCGACGTTCTGGAAGCCGTTGAAGCCGGGCGTGGTGTTGAAGCTCGGCGTGCTCCAATTGCTCCACGGGGTGGGGTGAAAGCCGCCGATGGCGTTGTGGAGGGGGAGCTGGCCGAAGCCGAAGGGCGTCGTGGTGGGGATGGTGTTGTAGGGGCTGTTGAAGCCGAACTGGCTGTTGAAGCCGAACGGCGGGGTGAAGCCATTGAAAGAACCGTTGAAGGGCTGTGTGGTCGGGTTCATGGATGCTCTCCTTGTCTGTGAATGAGGCGTGACAGCACGGATTTGGCCGCGCCAGCGCTCACGCTGAGGCTGTTCGGGCGCGGTTGATCTGCGTTGGTGCGGCGTCTGTCCTGGGGAGTCAGAGCGGTGAGGCATGGACGAATCAATCGCTGGTTCTCATTGAAGCGGGCGACGATCCGCAGGCCTTGGCGGAATCTGACGGGACAGACACTCAAGCCGGGGGAATCCGGGGGGGTCCCTGGCACGCCAGTGCTATCGACGCGCACGCCGCGCGACTTTGCCCCTACCTGACGATTCGCGCTTGACACGTCAGACGCCTCAGGCGGCGTCATCTCTCGGACCATCGGCCCGCACGTGAATCACAACTTCTCGGGCCCGTCCGCTGCGCCGATGCTCCCACAGATAAACGCCCTGCCACGTCCCCAGGGCCGGCGCCCCGCCCATGATGGGCACGCCCAGCGAGGCGCTGGTCAGCGCCGCCTTGATGTGCGACGGCATGTCATCCGGCCCCTCAGCCGTGTGCGTGAAGTGCGGGTCGCGCTCCGGGACCAGCCGGTTCAGCCACGCTTCGAGGTCCCTCGCGGCGGAGGGGTCGGCGTTCTCCTGGATGGTCAGGCTGGCGGAGGTGTGGCGGACGAAGATGGTGCACAGCCCCTCCTCGGCGCCCGATTCGGCGACAGCGCGGGCCACCTCGGCGGTGATCTCGTGCAACCCCTGGCCGCGGGTCTGGATGGTGATGCGATGAATCATGGGGCGGGGCCTCGCGTGGTGAGGGGGTCCGGGGGGGCCGGGGGTCCGGGGGTGAGCGTCCCATAGTCGCCGGGCGGGGCTGAATCCGGGAGGGGGATCGTCTTCGCGCGATCCTTGCGCTGATATTTCATTGATGCGGGGACGATATGGGGATACCGTTGTCCCGACCTTGCGGCGTCGGCGCGGGGCCGAACCCCCGGGGGCGCCGGGTCTGTTTCCCAGGAGACGACCAATGTCCGAACGTCTCGATCACCGTGGAAGGCGTACCGCCTTGAACGGTGTCGTCGCCGGCGGATCGGACGAGGAAGGCCCGGGGAAACTGCTGTCGCCGGCCGCGGCGTACGCGATCGGCGACGGGATCAACGCCAAGGTGCTCGTTCTCAACAAGCTCTACATGGCCATCCGCGTCATCTCGGCGCGAAGGGCCTTCAGTTTGCTGCTGCGCGACCTCGCCGAGGTGATCCACGTCGAGGATGGCAAGTACCTGTCGTATGACTATGAAACCTGGGCCGAGATCAGCGAGCTGCAGCGTCAGTTCGAGCCCGAGCGGCACGACTGGGTGCGCACCGTCCACTTCGACATCGCCGCGCCCAAGGTGATCCGTCTCTTCGGCTACGACCGCATGCCGCAGCAGCGCGTGAAGCTCAACCGGCGCAACCTTTTCGCCCGCGACCGCAATTGCTGCCAGTACTGCGCTCGCTCGTTCCCCACCAGCGAGCTGTCGATCGACCACGTGATCCCGCGGGCCCAGGGCGGCGTGGACTCGTGGGAGAATCTGGTGTGCGCCTGCGTCCGCTGCAACGCCCGCAAGGGCGGACGCACGCCCGGCCAGGCCGGCATGAGCCTCGCCAACCGCCCCACACGCCCGCGACGAAACCCGCTCATCAGCGTGCGCCTCGGGCAGGAAAAATACGCGTCCTGGAAGGCTTTCCTGGACAACGCGTACTGGTCGGTGGAGTTGAAGTAAGGAAAAGCAGCAAAGCGGGAAAACGGAAAAGCAGCAAAGGTTGTGTCCTCGGGCGATCGTAGCGCCAACCAAGACATTGCGCCCGCATCACGATTTTGCTGCTTTAATGCTTTTCCGCTTTGCTGCTTTCCCCTCCCCCCTCACGGCTGATACATATACCGCTCCAGGTAACTGATCGTCTCGATCATCACCTGGGCCTCCGCCGCGTTCAGGTCGCCGATGGAGATCATGCCGACCACGCGCCCCTGGTCCACGACCGGCACGTGGCGAACACGCTTCTGGCGCATCAGCGTCCGCAGCTCTTCCAGCGGCGTGCGCGGCTCGCAGCAGGCGACGGGCGTCGTCATCACATCGCCGACTCGGATCTCCTGCGGCCGGCGCTCATCGGCGATGACCCGCGTGAGAATGTCACGCTCGGTGAAGATTCCCGCGAGCTGGCCGTTCGCATCCACCACGACCACGGACCCGATGCGCTCGCGGTTCATCACTTCGGCGGCGTCCAGCACGGTGGCGTCCGGACGGATGGTGTGAATCCCGCCCCGACCTTCGACCTGCTTCTCATGAAGCACTCGTTCTGCGTTGGGCATGCCTTCGCCCCTTTCTCCCGCCTGTAGACGGGGACTGCCGACCGGCGCACATCCATCGCCCCGGTCGTTCTTCCCCATATTGTGCCCCCGGACGTGTCCCAATTCCAGAAAAAAATCCAAACAACCCCACGCCAAGTAGAAGCATTGAGCATTGAGCGTTGAGCACTGAGCAATGAGCTCTCAGAACTCAGAACTCAGAACTCAGAACTCCCTCCCCCCCTCACCCCCACCTCGTCGCGTGCCAGTGCTTCTTCCCCCGCCGCAGGAGCGCCACCCGCCCGTGCAGCAGGTCGCCCGTCGTCAGCCGCGTTTCGAGGTCCGCCTTCTTCCCGTTCACCGTCACGGCGCCCCCGCTCAAAAACTCCCGCGCCTCGCGTTTGCTCTTCGCCAGCGATGTCAGCGGCAATAGATCGACCAGCGCCACCCCCTCACCCGCCAGCTCGGCCTTGCCGTGCTCGCTCGAGGGCGCCCCGGCGAAGACTTCCGCCAGCGTCGCCTCATCGAGCGAGGCGACATCGCCGGTGAAGAGCGCCGCCGCCGCCGCCTCGGCCCGCTCCATCTCGCGCTCGCCGTGCAGCAGCGCGGTCGCATGCCGCGCCAGGGCCCGATGCGCGGGACGGGCCGCGGCGTTCTTCGCGTGCTCCGCCTCCAGCGCCTCGATCTCTTCCAGCGGCATCTCCGTGAACAACCGCAGAAACCGCGGCATGTCCGCATCGTCCGCGTTCAGCCAGAACTGGTAATAGGCGTACGGGCTCGTCCGCTCCGCCGTGAGCCAGATGGCGCCCGACTCCGTCTTGCCGAACTTGCCGCCGTCCGCCTTCGTCACCAGCGGCGCCGTCAGCCCGAAGACTTCCTCCCGCGCCACCCGCCGCACCAGGTCCACACCCGCGACGATGTTCCCCCACTGGTCGCTCCCCCCGAGCTGCACAGTCACGCCGCGCTCACGAAAGAGGTGCAGAAAATCATACGACTGCAGAATCGCATAGCTGAACTCGGTGTAGCTGATGCCCTGCTCGCGCCCGTGCAGCCGATCGCGCACCGAGTCGCGCTGAATCATCACGTTCACCGAAAAATGCTTCCCGATGTCGCGCAGCACTTCGAGATACCCGAGCTTCCCCAGCCACTCAGCGTTGTTCACAATGGTGGCGCCGCCCGCCGCGCCGCCATCCACACCCTCAAACCCCAGCAGCCTCTCGAAGATCCGCCGCTGCGAGTTCACATTCGCCTCCACCTGCTCCGCCGTCTGAAGCTGCCGCTCCGCCGACTTCCCCGACGGATCCCCGATCAGCCCCGTCCCCCCGCCCATCACCACCACCGGCTCGTGCCCCGCCCGCCGGAAATGCCGCAGCGCCATGATCGGCACCAGGTTCCCGATCGTCAGCGAGTCCGCCGTCGGATCAAACCCCGCGTACACCCGCCGCGGCGACTCCGCCAGGTGCTTCCGCAACCCGGCCTCATCCGTCGCCTGATGCAGCAGACCGCGCCAGGACAGTTCATCGAGCAATTCCGTTCGATTCGTGGTGGTCATGTGGAGCGCCAAGATAGCAACGCCGCCCCCGCCCCCGGACGCCGCCCCCCGCCCCCGCCCCCGCCCCCGGCGCCGCCCGCCGGCGCTCAGCCGGGCCGCCAGCCTCACGCACAGCGCCCGATCCGCCTCCGGGCCACGTCGCCACATGCGGATCCGCAAAAAAAGCTTGCCGCAAATCCTTATTTCCCCATACTTACATTCGGACCGGCCCCCAATCCGCCCACGCACTCACAGCAGGGCACATGAGGATCAACAACGTGCGCACACCATCAAACAATCGCACAGCCGCCGCGCTCGTCGCCATCGCCGGCCTCGGCGCCTCAGCACATGCTCAATTCATCGGCATCGAGCTGCGCGAGGACAAGTCCCCACCCTCCGCCGAGGGCCTTCAGAACTTCCCCGGCGATGACCGCGTCCGCCTCTTCAACTTCTACGCCATGTTCGCCGGCCCCGGCGCTGCGGCGGGCCAGCCCGGCGAAGAGAACGTGGTGGTGAACGTCGGCACAGGTTCTACCGGGTTGAGCCGGCCCGGCATCGGCGTGAACATCGAGCGCAACCCCGATGCCTCCTTCTACCGCGCCCCGCTCGCCTCCGGCGCCCCCGCCGATGGGATCGGCGGCATCGACCAGTCTTTCTCCGGCGACAACCGCCGCGAGTGGAGCACCTTCGTCTCCATAGGCCTCAAACGCTTCGACTCATACTACTCGGACCAGTCCGGCCTCCCATCCGAAGACACGACCGGCGCCACAAGCGATTTCGGATTCCTTACCCAGCGCGCCGAGCCGCTCGATGATCGGCCCCCTCTCCAACGATTCGATTGGATCCAGGAAGGCTGGTTCAACTCCAGTTTCATTAGCCCTCAGGGCTATGCCCGCGATCTCGGCGACGGCTCCTACGGCGTCTTTCTCGCTCAGTTCGCCGTGATGGATCTCGATGAGGACGCCGACATCGGCTCTGGAGGCGTCGCGGAAAAAGATGAGTTCAGTTTCGCCAGTTCACTCTCCATCTGGTACGGGGATGTCTTCGTGACTGGCACGTCAGATTCCGGTGTCTTCGTGCTCGACGACTCGATGACAATTTTCCACCGGATGACTATTTACACGCCCAACCCCGTCGGCGGCGTGTTCAGCAATGCATTCAGCTTCCAGATCCCCACCCCCGGCGCCCTCGCCCTCTTCACACTCGCCGGCGCCGCCTTCGCGCGTCGTCGCAGGTGACCAATCCCACAGATACTCACATCAGGATCGGCCCCCAATCCGCCCACGCTCACACAGCAGGGCACATGAGGATCAACAACGTGCGCACACCCACGAACCATCGCACAGCCGCCGCGCTCATCGTCATCGCCGGCCTCGGCGCCTCCGCACAGGCCCAGTTCATCGGCATCGAGCTGCGCGAAGACAAGTCCCCACCCTCCGCCGAGGGCCTGCAGGGCTTCCCCGGCGACGACCGCGTCCGCATCTTCAACTTCTATGCCATGTTCGACGGCCCCGGCGCCGCGGCGGGCCAGCCCGGCGAGGAGAACGTGGTGGTGAATGTTGGTGTGGTGACAGGCCCAGTCGCTGGCGCTGAGGGCGGTTTCGGTGTCAATATCGAGCGCAACCCCAACGCATCCTTCTATCGCGCCCCGCTCGCATCCGGCGCTCCCGCCGATGGCGTCGGCGGCATCAACGAAGGGCTTGCCGGAGACAACCGCCGCGAGTGGGGTACCTTCGTCTCCATTGGCGTGAAGCGCTACGACTCGTACTACTCCGATACATCCGACCTCCCCGACCACGACTCAGCCGGCGGGGACACCGAGTTCGAATTCCTCACCCGCGGCGATCAGAACCTCGAAGACCGCCCGCCCCTGCAGCGCTTCAACTGGATCAAGGGCGGTTGGTTCAACTCCACCCCCACAAATGCGCAGGGCGCCGCCCAGGATCTCGGCGATGGCTCCTACGGCGTCTTCCTCGCGCAGCTCGCCGTGATGGACCTCGCAGAAGGCGCCGACATCGGCTCCGGTGGCGTTGCGCAACCGGGCTATGCCTTCGGTTCCACCTTTTCCACGTGGTATGGGGACGTCTTCATTTCAGGACTCACCGGCGGCCCCATCCCTGGCACTGGAACGCACGACATGGTGATCTTCACCAACAATCCCGCCGGCATCGCCTTCGCCAACTACATCGCCTTCGACGTCCCCACCCCCGGCGCCCTCGCCCTCTTCACACTCGCGGGCGCCGCCGCTGCGAGACGTCGCAGAAGCTGAGACTTGTGATCAGGGCGCCAAACCGCCGCCTGGACAAGTCCACATCGGTATTTCAGAAAATAGTTCCCACTCAACTGCACATTGACTGTAGACTCTGCTCCGAAATTACACGTCGAGGAGCGTCATACACAACTGTATGACGCTCTGAAATCAGGGGCAGAAAAATGTGTCAAGGCAAGCGGTTTCTGGAGCGTGTCTGCGCGCTGGCTTTCGTGGCGACTCTCGGCGCCGGATCAGCCACAGCCCAATTCATCGGGGTTGATCTCCGTGAGGACAAGTCGCCGCCGAGCGCAGAGGGGCTTCCCTCGTTTCCCGGCGCCGACAACGTTCGAATTTTCAATCTTTACGCGATGTTCGCCGGCCCGGGGAGTGGGGCTTTCAAGGATCCCGATTTCGCGAACATGGTTCTCCTGGCCGGGCAGATCAGCCCGTTTCAGAAGGATGAGCTCCAGGAGGGCTTCGGCGTCAATGTCGGTCGCAATCCCGAGGCGACCTTCTACCGAGCGCCGCCTGCATCGGGAGGATCCACGGTCGGATCGTACGACGCCGCCGCGCCCGGCGACGCCAGACGCGACTGGAATACGTTTGTGAGCATTGGTTTGAAATCACACAATTCAAAGGATGGCCCCTTCTTTAAAGACCGGACCATCCCCGACCAGAACTTCGGGTTCCATACGAATGAGAAGCGATGGGGGGAGCGTGATCTCAGCCATCTTCCGCCATTGCAGCGTTCCGACTGGATTTCGGGGGGCTGGTCGGCGATTCCTGTTGCGCCGATGCAGGGTTTTGCGCGAGATCTTGGCGATGGGACGTATGGCGTCTTGCTCGCTCAACTTGCGATCATGAATCTCGAGGATGATGCGGCGGTCGGCTCCGCCGGAGTGGCCGCAGACCCGGTGCCCTCTGACCCGTTCACGGCCACCATGTCGACGTGGTATGGCGATATTCTCGATGGTCAACTCATCATCTTCACGCAGAACCCCGCTGGCGGCGCCTTCCAGCACGATGTGTACTTCCAGATCCCCACGCCCGGCGCCCTCGCCTTCTTCACACTCGCCGGCGCCGCCTTCGCGCGTCGCCGCAGGTGACCCGCGCCGCCGACCGCCGCCCCGGGCGGCCGGCGCTCCCATTCAAACGCGACAATCCCAACTTCAAACGCGCCCATCCCCACAAAAAGACACCGACCATCGAAACGATGGTCGGCGACACAATTCACCCGCTCACCCGCTCACCCGCTCACCCGCTCACCCGCTCACCCGCTCACCCG
>RECQ01000067.1 GCA_007693965.1 Phycisphaeraceae bacterium
CCGCGCCCGCCTCAACACCACAGCGCGCCGACCATCCGCCCGACAAACCCACCCTCCTCGAAAAAGTCCTCTACGACATCATCCTCGCCGAGCACGACCCCATCGAGATCGCCATCGACCACGGCCTGAAACTCCGCGAGCTCCTCGAACTCGTCGAGTCCCCCGAAGCCCGGCGCCTCCTCGAACACTACGAGCGCATCGCCGACCTCCAGCTCCGCATGGCCCTCGTCCGCGCCCGCCCCGCCGCGGCCGCCGCCCTCCTCAACATCGCCCACTACGCCGACAACCACGAAACCGCCCGCAAAGCCGCCGCCGCCCTCTTCCATACCCGCCGCGCTGCGCCCCCGGACACGGGCGCCCCCCCACCCGCACCCGCGCCGACCAAGCCGCCGCCGCCTCTCGCCCCGCGCACGCCGTCATCTCCCGCTGGAGCGCAAAACGGCCGCACACCAGGCGCAGAACACCACGGCGTCAAATCACCACAGCGCGCAACAACAACAACAACAACCACCAGCCCTCGATCGTCAGTTTCCTCATTGATGCGCCCGCTTGCCGCGATGCGCACTCAGAACAACGTCGAATCAAGCCGCACGCGCGGCTCGCGCAGGCCCACCCGATCATCATCGTGCAATCCATCGCGCCAGACGAAGAAACCGGCGCCGACCCGCTGCAGATTCACCGAGGCGGGCGCTGCGGGCATCGACAGTGCGGGCGCTGCAAGTGTCTCGCCGGGCGCCGCATGCCGCAGCAGTCCGGCCCCGGCGGCGGCAGACGTCACCAACGGCGCCGAAACCGTCACGGACGAATCAACCAATCCCGCGCCGCCAACGTCCGATCCATCCCCGGCCAGCGGCGCCGGCGAATCAGTCCACACCGTCGTGCCCCACACGCTCAGCAGTTCCGCCAGGTCCTGCGCATTCACCACGCCACTGCCCGTCAGGTCAGCCACAGGATCACTGGTTCCCCACACACTCAGCAGTTGGGCCAGGTCCTGCGCGTTCACCACGCCGCTGCCCGTCAGGTCGCCGTACAGGCGGAAGAAGTCAGCGACAGGCGAGGCGTCGCTGCGGTCGATGGCGCTCCAATCCCCATCGGCGCGGGCGCCGCCCGAAGCGCCGGGCTCGAGGCCGGGCAGCAGCACCTTGAGCGTGTACAGACCGTTGTCCAGGATGGTCTGTCCGCCGTCGCCGTCGACGGTGAGATCAATGGTGAGCAGGTTGAGCGTCTCGTTCCACGCGAAGCGGTCGGCGGTGAGCCACGCCATCGAGTTGTCCAGATCGTCGCTGCGATACAGCTTGATGAAGTCCGCGATCGAGCCGTCGGCGATGCGCTCGGCGATATTGGTCTCGCCGGCGAAGCGAACCTGGATCTTGTCCACATTGCTGCGCTGCTGCTGACCGCCCGCGATGATCACTTCCGCGATCTCCACACCCTCCGTCGCAGGATCGACCACACCGAACGCCGCGGCGGAGCGATCCATCACGCCGTGGTTCCCCTCGAACGAGATCTGGATGCGCAACCCCTCGACGCCGATCGGAATATCGCTCTTCGCCGGCGCCCACAAGAGCGAGCCGACATCAGCAGCGCCCTGGAAGATGTTCGTGAGGAACTCGGGGCCCTCGACGCCGTCGATCAGCAGATCAATGCGGATGTCGCGGCCTTCGATGTTGTTGTAGCTGTCCCAGCGGATTTCGCGCACCTCGTCAAAGCCCCACGCAGTGTCGAAGTCAGGCGAACGAAGCAGCAAACGGGCCCCGATGTTCTCGTTGTCCTCGCTGGAGAAGCCCTGAGCCCCCATGTCCGGCGCCCACGCCTCTGCCTCGATGAAGAGGAACGCGCTGTCGAACAGAACCGGCGAACCGGCGCCGGGCAACGCCTCGAAGCGCAGCTCGACCAGGCGGGCGCCCTCGGGAATGCCAACGCGGTCGCCATCGAGCGCCCAGCGATCGAAGCCGGCGCCCGGATCGACAATGAAGCTCTCAAGGAAGACGGGCGGCTCGCCCTTCTCCTCAGGGTCGGCGAAGAAGCTGAGCGTCAGACGCCCCTGGGCAGCGCCGATGTCATCCGCACGGAAGCGGCCTCCGAAGACCGCGCGGAGGAAGCCCGTATCAAGATCCGCGGCGTCGAACCCTGCATCGTCCACGAGATGGACGGCGGTCTCGATGAAGTCGCCCGGAGCGGCGCTGAAGATGGCGCCGCCGGTCAGCGCGTTGGCGGCGGGCGCGAGCTGCCCGCCCGAAGCGCTCCAGCCCGAAAGCCCGGCGCCGAAGTTGGCGTTGGCGAGCAGGTTGTTGCGGAAGGCGACGCCGAGATCGGTCAGCGGATCTGAAGAATCCACGGTCGGGCTGTCGAAGCGCCGCCCGGCGCCGGGATCGAAGATTCGGAAATCGTCGCGGTCGGCGTGCAGGAATCGTGGCATGGCGAAGTCGGGCGCCGCGGCGGACTGGCCGATCGAGCTCTGGTCGAAGACGCCGAGATCGAACCAGTCAACGAAGTCGGCGAAGTCGACGCCGGCGAAGCGAACCAGCACAGCGCCGAGCGGAGCATGGAACGTATTGAAGTCGCTGAAGAAACCGGACTGGCTGTCCTCGGCGATGGTGAGCGCAGGGGCGGCCTCGGACCAGAAGATGTTGCCGCGAAGCTCGACCTCGGAAGCCCCGTTCATCGCCTCGACGCCGCCGCCGGTCGGGGCGAAGAAGGTGTTGTGGCTCGCCACGATGCGCTCGGCGCCGTCGATGCGCAGATCGGCGCCGGCGTTGCGGAAGAGCATGTTGTTGTGGAGAAGCTGGCCGTCGTTGGCGAGCACGCCCACGACGTTGGATGCGATGCGGTTGAAGCGGATGACGCCGTCGAAATCGACGCCGAGCTCGTTCGCCTCGATGAGGTTGGCGAGATCAAGGTCGAGCCCGCCCAGCACGCCGGCGCCGGTGACGCCGAGCTGCGAATCACGGATGATCTGGTTCTGCATCCAGCCGTGCAGGATGACGCCCGTCTGGTTGTTCACGATCTCATTGGGCGACAGATCGTCGCCGTAGAAGCCGAGACCGCTCTCGATGTTCGCCGAGTGCGATTCAACACCGACGATGTTGCCATGCACCATGTTCGCCGACAGCGGCGCCGGAGCCGTGTGATGCACGCCGGTGGCGAAGCCGCTCACATCGTTCCGCGCGATCGAGCCGGTGAATCCGGCGGCGACCCCGATGCCCACGCCGACGCCTGTTCCCGCGAAGCCGTTGTCGAGCACGAGGCCGGAGCTCTCCGCGCCGAGACGCAGGCCGTCGACCACGTTCTGCATCGTCACGCCGCGGATGAGCAGGTTGTCGGTCTCGCCCTGCACGTCGATGCCGAGGGCGGCGCCGGTGAAGGCGCTGTCGAGCAAAGACAGGTCCTGCGTTGCGCCGTCCACGACCACACCGGCGCCGAGGAAGCGGGAATTGGACACAGTGGCGCCCTCGCTCGCGTTGAGCGTGAGGCCCTGACCGGTGAAGGTGACATCGCTGATGAGCAGGCCGGTGGTGTTCGTCGCGGTCAGCCCGCCGGAGATCTGGAGGCGCTGGAAGCTGACGTCGGCGGCGCCGTTCAGTGTGACTGGGCCATCGATCACCGTGCTTCCATCGGGGGCGCCGATGAAGAGCACGCCGGAGGCCGCGGCGCCGATGGTCGCGCCGCCGGTGAAGACGCCGGGTCCGAGGAGCACCACGTCGCCGGGCTGGAGGGCGGCGCCTGCGAGCAGGTCGGCGAGGGAGTCGCCGGCTTCGAGGCTGTGGATGTCGCCGATCTGGAACTCGTCGCCGCGGAAGTAGACGTTCTGGGCGCCGTCGGCGGCGTCGGTCCAGGCGACGTAGGGCGAGCCGCCCGCGACGGCGAGGGCGAGGCCGTCGATCACGCCGCCGGAGGGGCTGACGCCCAGGTCGGACGCGTCGCCGGGGAGAACTTCGGCGAAGCCGGCGCCATCCCACTTCGTCGAGAAGATGGAGGTGGTCCCGATTTCGCGTAGAGCGGGTGTGTCATCGAGCCATGCGAGGTGCAGGCTGTCGCCATCGGAGGCGAGCTGCGGGCGTGAGGCCTGGCCGAAGCGGAGCTCGTCGCTGCGCGAGACCTGGCCGTCGAGAGAATCGGGGATGTCGTTGGCGACGCCGATCCAGTTGGCGCCGTCGAAGCGGCGCACCACGACCTCGGCGGAGCCGAAGGCCACGCTGCGATCGGGCGCGGGGATGGGATCGTGCGGGTCGATGACCGGCGGCGTGACGAATGGTGTGGTGCGGTCCTGCCAGGCGACGAAGAGCTCGCCGTTGTGGTAGGCGAGGCTGGGGGTGGCGCTGGGGCCGGGGGTGTCGCTGACGCCGCCGAGGTTTGCAGAGCCGCCGAGGGCGGTGAAGGCGGCGCCGGTGAACTCACGGAGGTAGATCTGCGCGGCGTCGCCGACCTGCTGCGTCCAGCCGAAAGCGATCTTCGCGCCGTCGGTGGCGATGGCGAGGTCTTCGACGTCGCTCGCCGAGCCGGAGATTCCTTCGCCGCTCGCCGAACCGGCGCCGAGCTCGACCCACGCCGCGCCGTCGAAGCGCTTGGCGTAGACGTTGGCGGCGCCCTGCGACGAATCAATCCACGCCACGACGGGGCCGCTGGCGGTGTTGATGATCTGGGCGTGATCGGCGGCGCCGGTGGCGCTGATTCCGTGCAGCTCGAAGGAGTCGCCGAGGCCGATCCAGGCGCCGGCGCTTTCGCTCCAGCGGGCGACGCGGATGTCGGCGCCGCCGTCGTGGAACTCGGTCCAGGCGACGATGGGGGCGCCGGAGTCGTCGAGGGCGACGGTCGGACGGCGCGAGGACGTGTTGGACTGGCTGAGGCCGCCGCCCTGGGCGGCGTCGCCGAACTGAACCCACGCGCCTTCGGGCGTGCGGTGCAGGTGATAGATCTGGTGGACGTTGTCGCGCGAATCGACCCACACCACATGCTGGCCGGCGTTCGGGGCGGCGGCGATGTCCTGCTCGAACGAGAGGCCCGCGGTGGAGGCGGCGCCGGGGATCTGCGGGGCGCCGCTGAGGCCGGCGCCGTTGGCCGAGCGGGCGTACTCGGCCCAGCGGCGGCCATCGAGATCGGGGCCGATGGGCAGATCGGGCGAGGAGAAGGTGATGCGCAGCGGCGGGAGCGGCGGCGCGGGGATTGTCGCGTCGGGCGGGATCCAGTCTTCGGGGATGTCGCCTTCGTCCGGACCGAAGTCGATGATGTCGTAGCGGCCGGGGCCGGGATCGATGAAGTCGTCGCCGCCTTCGCCGAAGAGCTGGTCGCTGCCGGCGCCGCCGAAGATCAGGTCGTTTCCGTCGAGTGGGTGCGGGAGTCCGAGGCCGGCGTCGCCGTAGATGACGTCGTTGCCGCCGTCGGTGTCGGGGACATAGGCACGGAATCCGAAGAGGATGTTGTTGCCGAAGCCGCCGACGATCAGGTCGTTTCCGTGATCGCCGAAGATGAGATCGTCTCCGGAGCCGCCGAAGAGGGCGTCGTCGCCGGGGCCGCCGTCGATGAAGTTGTTCCCCGAGACGCCGAAGATGCGATCGTTTCCATCGCCTCCGTACAGCTCGTCGTCTCCGCCGGCGGCGCCATAGATCACATCGTCGCCGGGGCCGCCGAAGATGCGGTTGTTTCCGCCGACGCCGATGAGCAGGTCGTCGCCGGGGCCGCCGAAGATCTCGTCGTCGCCGAAGCCGCCGTAGATGACATCGGCGCCGTCGCCGCCGTGGAGGACGTTGCGACCGCCGTTGCCGAAGATGGTGTCGTTCCCGGGGCCGCCGTCGATGTAATCGTCGCCGAAGAACGAGCCGTAGATCACATCGTCGCCGGCTCCGGCAAGAACGACGCTGCCGAAGCGCTCGCCGGCGTAGATCCAGTCGCCGTCGTCGCCGCCGAGGATGAAGTTGTGCCCGCCGAGGCCGAAGACGATGTTGCGTCCGCCGGCGGTGAGGTCGATGAAATCGCCGTAGGGGTTGTCGTCGCCGCGGAGGAGAATGAAGGGGTTGAAGTCGGAATTGAAGATCGCTTCGTCGGAGCCGTAGATGATGTCATCGCCGGTTCCGGCGTAGATGCGGTTGCCGACGCCTGCGCCGGCGACGAGCAGGTTCTGCCCGCTCTGTCCGAAGATGGTGTCGCGGCCGGGGCCACCGAAGACGCGGTCGTCGCCGTCGCCGGCGAGGATTGTGTTGTCTCCGAGACCTGCATAGATGACGTCGTCGCCGGCGCCGCCCTGGATGAAGTCGTCGCCGTCGCCGCCGTAGATGATGTCGCCGAGGGGGCCAGCGAAGATCAGGTTGGCGCCGGAGTCGCCGTAGATGATGTTGCGGCCGGGTCCGCCGTAGATCTCGTCGTCGCCGCGGCCGGCGCGGATGATGTCGTTGCCGGGGCCGCCGAGGATCAGGTCGTCGCCGTCGCCGCCGAAGAGCAGATCGTCGCCGTCGTTGCCGAAGATCTGGTTGCGGCCTCCGACTCCGTAGATCACGTCGTCGCCTTCCTGGCCGAAGATGATGTCGTTTCCTGGGCCGCCGAAGATGCGATCGTCGCCGGCGCCGCCGTAGATCTGGTTGTTTCCGGCGTTGGCGTAGATCAGGTCATCGCCGGCGCCGCCCTGGATGAAATCGTCGCGCGGGCTGCCGAAGACGATGTTTTCGCCATCGCCGGTGAAGATGGTGTTGCCAGGGCCGGGGCCGAAGCCGTGCTGGGGATTGTCGAACTCGGAGTCGGCGTAGATGGTGTCGTTGCCGGGGCCGCCGAAGATGGTGTCGTTCCCGGGGCCGCCGAAGACGAGGTTGTTTCCACCGCCTACGCGGATGATGTCGTTTCCGCCATCGGGGTTGGATGGGTCGGTTTCGTCGCCGTAGATGACATCGGATTTGGGACCGCCGAAGATGCGATCGTCGCCGAGGCCGCCGATGATGATGTTGTTCCCTGCGGGGCCTGTGGAGCGAGTTTCGGGTGCGTCGTGTCCGTAGATGGTGTCGTCGCCGGCGCCGCCATGGATCCAGTTGTTTCCTGCGCCGCCCTCGATGTAATCATCGCCGTCGCCGCCGAAGATGGTGTCATCCCCGGCGCCTCCGAAGATCACATCGCCGCCGTGGCCGGCGTGGATGCGATCGTTTCCGGCGTTGCCGTGGATGGTGTTGGTTCCGGGGATGTAGCCGGGCGGGGGCGTCTGAAGTGGGTGGAAGTCGCCGTAGATGATGTCGATGTTCTCGCCGCCGTCGATGTAATCGGAGCCGCCATTGCCCACGAGCAGATTGAGTCCGCGGACGCCGAAGATGCGGTCGTTTCCGGGGCCGCCGAAGACGACGTCGTCGCCGGGGCCGGCGTATATCTCGGCGCCCTGGTTGGCGCCGGTTCCGCCCTGACCGAATATGAGATCGGCGCCGGCGTTGCCGAAGATCTTGTTGTTGCCGTCGCCGGGGGTGGCGATGAGCTGGGAGAGCGAGAAACCGGCGCCGCGGTATGTGCGGGACCGGCTTTCGACGATGCCCGCCTCGGCGCGAAGCTCGTCGTACAGCACATCGAACTTCTCGAAGAGGTTGGCGTCGCTGGGATTGATGTTGAAGCCATAGCCGCCGACGAGGATGTCATCTTCTGGTCCGCCGACGAGGACCGAGTTTCCGCGGCCGCCGAAGATGATGTTTCGCCCGGAGCCGCCGACGATGATCTTGTCGCCGGCGGCGACGCCGATCTGGGCGCTGGGGAAGTAGGCGACGAACTCGACGTTGACGCTGGGATCGAGGGTGATGATGTCGTTGCCGCCTGCGAGGGGCGCGACGATGCGTGTGATGGGGTTGGGGTTGAAGAACATTCCCGGCGAGTCGTCGTCGGGGTCGACGCCGGGGCCGAAGTACTGATCTTCGCCGAAGCCGGAGACGGCGATGACCATGTCGGCGCCTTCGCCGGTCTGGCTGATGACGATCTCCTCGTCCTGCACGTTCTCGTAGCCGCCGCGCTGGTTGGCGCGATCGCCGATGTTGAGGAAGAGGACGCTCTGGCCGGGGCCGCCCTGCTGGGCGATTTCGATCTCGGGGAATTCGCAGGCGATGGAGAAGCTGATGAGGCGCAGGCGCGCGAATTCGAAGCTCCACTCCTTGCAGAAGGGGCAGGGGCCGACGGCGATGTATGCGTCTAGGAAGACCTCGACGGTTCCGGAGAGGTTGAAGATGCAGAAGGGATTGCCCGTTCCCTGGACGATGCGGATGATCTCGTTGATGCGGAGTTTGCCGTCGTCGGTGCGGACCAGATCGCCGTCGGAGTTGATGTCCATGAGGTCGACCTCGATGGACGCGAAGACGCCGCCGCGGACGCCGCCCTCGGCGATGCCGACACTCACCGCCAGAGCGGCGCTGATGGATCCGTAGACGCGGACTTCGGGCTTGTCCTCGATCACCTGACCGTTGGGCCCGAAGGTGACGTGGTCGTCGATGAAGAGGCCGTCCAGCACGGCGAGGCCGACGGCGCCGGCGATGGTGGCGGGGTTGTCGGTGGACTGGATCGTCTCGATCGCCCTGGGAAGTCCTGCGGCGTCGAAGCCGATGCCGAAGTTGATCTCGGCGTTGATGGAGCCGGAGAAGCGGGCGCCGAGCGGGCCGACGATGGAGAAGAAGGAGCTGAAGAAGAAGCCGAAGCGCAGTTCGGCGTTGAAGCGGAAGAGATCGACATCGGAGTCGCCCGCGAGGAGGCCGAAGGCGGCGAAGGGATCGCTCAGGAGCGGCATGTCGAAGTTGAGCTTGGCGGAGCGGGTGGAGCCCACGACACTTTCTGTGGCCTGCTGCACCATCCCATCCCCGGCGTTCTGCACCAGGCTGTCGAAGATGTCTTCCTCGCTCATGGCGTTGAAGAAGCCGGCATCGTCGCTGAGCGGTCGGCGCACGCTGCCGTCGGGCAGAACCAGCATCTGGAAGTCGCCGAGGGGCACACGGCCATCATCATCGATCTGGGTGGCCAGCATCACGACGCTGTCGACCAGTTCGATGATCTCGACGGCGGCGCCGATGAACTTCAGGCTGCTGAGCTTGGGCGAGAGCGTGCTGAAGAGGTTGGCGAGATCGACAAGGGAGACATCGGAGCCGCGCAGGTCGGAGATGACGGGCAGGCGCGCGGTGAGGATGTCGACGATGGGCCGGATCGGCTCCATCGCCTGATTAATCTCGATGACAATGGGCTGGAGGAACTCGGCGAAGAATTCGCCGATGAAGAGCTGCACGTTGCTGAAGTCGATGGAGAGATCGCCGGGCGTGGCGACTCGGTTCGTGGCGCCGAGCGAGAGCGACCAGTCGATGGCGACGTCGGTGGAGACGCTGGGGAAGTTGCCGCTGCCGGGTTTGATGCCGGGGAGATTGATGCCGGCCTGCACGGGCAGGAAGGCGCCGGCGTCGAAGCCGACGGAGACATCGATGAAGCCGCTGCCGCGGTCGGCGGAGCTGTAGAGGGCTCGTCCCGCGCCGCCCGCGCCGGCGCCCGCGCCCGCGATGTTGAGGAAGCTGAGGCGCTGGCGCTCGCCGGGCTCGGCGTCGGGGTTCTTGAGGTTGACTTCGAGGGAGGCGGAGGCGAACGCGGAGGCGGTTGCATCGCCGCGGATGTCGGCGCGGAGGATGCCGAGGGTGATGCCGGCTTCGATGTCGTCGAGAGTCAGTTCGAGGAAGACGCGGAAGTCGGGGTCTTCGGTGACATCGAGGAAGAAGCCTTCGGTGAAGTTGAAGCCGAAACTGATGGCCCAGACGAAGCCGAACTCGACCGAGACATCGGTGTCGAAGTCGAGGGCGAATCCGGGGATGCCGATGTCGAAGCCGAAGTCGACATCGGCGAGCGAGACGAGCTTGCCGATCCTGAGATCGACGAGGATCTCGCGGACTTCGAGGATGTCGAAATCGTCGCTGACGCCGTCGGCGATGAGCTGGCTGAGCTTGAGGACGGAGCCGTCGGCCATCTCGAAGCTGAGATCGACATCGTCCTGGCTCACGGCGCCGCGGAGGGCGGCGACGCGATCCTGGAAGAAGAAGTCTTCGGGGTTGGCGGCGCCATCGAGGGGGAGGAGCAGGCCGATGTCGTTGAAGACGTCGAAGACGATGTTGCGGAAGGTGGTGAGGCCGGAGATGACGCCGTCGGTGAGCTCGTCCTCGGCGGTGGTGAGGAAGGAGCGGAAGGGGGCGACGACGCCGGCGCGGATGTCGTCCTCGATGAAGGTGGCGACGGGCTCGAGCTGGTCGCCGATGAAGGGGACGGTGACGCCGGCGACGCTGCCTTCGAAGAACTGCTGCACGCCGCCGAGGACAAAGTCGAAGCCGTCGACGACGAGGATGATCTGGTCGAGCAGGCTGATGTTGTCGAGGTCGATGTCGGGGAGGACGAGCTTGACGACGTCTTCGCCGGTGAAATCGACCAGGTCCGAGATGTAGAGCTGGAGGTTGGTGACTTCGGGCGCGAGGCCGAAGAGCTCGACGCTGATGGGCAGGTCGATCTGAACGGCGGCGTCGACCTCGAACTGGATGTTGTTGATGGCCTCGGTGAAGGAGTAGCGGCCATTGACGGCGCCGGCGGGGTCAAAGCCGATGAGGACGGTGGCGGGGTCGAGATCGTCGGGGGATTCGTCGTTCTTGATGGCTTCGTGGATGGCGCCGACGGAGGCGCGATCGCCGAGGGAGACGAGGCCGCCTTCGATGGTCGCGGAGGCGGGGCCGAGCTGCGCGCTGAACTCGACATCGTCGCCCTCGATGAGGGCGAAGAACTCAATGCGGCTCTGGAGGGCGGGCGGGTCGCCTTCTTCGGCGTCTTCCTGGGCCCAGAAGAAGAGCTCGGGCGTGGCCTGGGTGAGGTCGAGGCCGATGTTGACGGAGATGACGACGCCGGCGCTGACGCTCAGCTCGGAGGAGCCCTGCACGTCGATGAGGTCGGTGAGGAAGCCGAGATCGGCATCAACGCCGAAGGCGCCGATGAGCGATTCGAGATCGAAGTCGAGTGAGAAGGTTTCGTTGGCGAACTCGACGAGGATGTCGAGGCCGATGGTGAAGATGCCTTCCTGGTAGTCGAAGCGGACTTCGGGCGTGGGTCGGGGCTCGGGGTCGTCGCCGTCGCCGCGGGCGAGGCTGATGATCGAGCCTGTATCGTCGGACTGGACGACGAAGGGGAGGGCGGCGATTTCGTCTTCGATCTGCTGGCGGAGTGATTCGAGTTCGGTCTCGGCGTCGTCGCGGAGCGTTTCGAGCCGGCCGCGGAGGCCGTTCACGAAGCCGACTGCGTCGCCGATGCTGATGTCGATGACGGGGAGGGGCTGGTTGAGGAAGGGCACGCCGCCGGAGGAGGCGAGGTCGTCGATGTAGTCGAGGAAGCCGAGGAGGGCGTCGATGATCTGGCCGGGGGTGAGGCTGGTGAAGTCGCGGAGGAAGTCTTCGAGGTCGCCGGCGTCGAGTGTGAAGTCTTCGATGTTGCGGAGGTCTGCGATGGAGAGCGTGAGTTCGATCTGATCCTGACCGAAGATGCTCAGGACGTCGATGGGCTGGGTATCGCTCACCACGAAGGTGATGGAGACATCGCCGGAGATGGTCTGGTCGAGGAAATCGAAGAAGCCTTCGAACTGCGGCTCTCCATCGCGCATGGAGGCTTCGCCGACACGGAGCAGGGGCGTGGGGACGAACTCCTTCTCGCCGGTGTCGTCGTCGAAGATGATGTCGAGGCCGAGGGGATCGCCGACTCTGTTGTACAGATCGCGCAGGGAGAGCTTGCCCTCGGCGTCCTCCAGCGCCTGGAGGCCGAACTCGAAGCCGACATTGCCCTGCCCGGATGATCCGGCGAGGCTGAGGCCGAGGATGCCGAGGGTGATGTCGCCTTCGTCCAGCTCGATGTCGATGCTGAGATCGGCGGCGAAGGTCGAGGAATCGCGGATGAAGAACTTGTCGGCGAGGGACTGGCCGTGGAGCGGATTGCCGATGAGGCGGTGGATCGCCTCGTCGGTGACGGCGGCGGAGAGCAGGCCGAGCTGCAACGCCGCGGGCGCCTTGACGAGGATGCCGGCGCCCTCGAGGAACTCGTCGTCCGGCTCGACCTCGGCCGCCTCGACGAAGAGGCGCGGCTCGTCCTCGTTGGGGCCGACCTCCGGGACTTCGACTTCTTCCGTTTCGCGGAGGACGATGGCGTTGAATTCGCTGTTGAACTCCGCGATGACGCGCCCGTTGTTGCCGGGCGCGTTGTTGATGCGGTCGAAGAGGTCGCCGAAGGTGATGGTGGAGGCGTCGAGATCGACATCGAAGGAGACGCCGTCGCGGGGGTGGATGGTGAAATCGACGCCATCGATGGGGCGGAAGGCGGGGAAGTCGGGCGTGCTGCCGCCGTTGATCTCCGAGAGGAGCGAGCCGGTGTCGAAGGTGAGTCCATCGCCGACGGGGGTGAGCTCGATGCCGAAGAGCAGATCGAGACCGACGGATCCGGCGATGGTGACGTCGCCGGAGAGGTTGACGCCGCCGAGGGGATCGGCGTCGAGCCCGAAGTGGAAGGGGTAGACCTCTTCGAAGTCGAGCTCGGGATCGAGGCGGAATGTGAGCTCGCGCAGGCCGGTGTCGAAGCCGACTTCGATCATGCTGAGCACGGGGACGCCGGAATCCATCGCGATGGCGTTGAGCAGCGCCACGAGATCCTGCACGGATTCGAAGACGGGGGCGCCCTCGTTGAATTGCTCGCCGATCGTGAGGATGCCGAGGAGCTGGTCCTGGAAGGCTTCTCCGATGCCGAGGATGTCGCCGAGGCGGGCGACGGCGAGGTTGGCGGACTGGTCGACCTCGCCCCCGGCGTCTTCGGAGACGACAAGATCGCCCTGGCCGCGGGTGAAGGGGATGACCTGGCTGAGAATGCCGGAGTTGTTCAGCGCTTCGAGCCAGCCGGCGAGTTCGTTCAGGAGGCCGAGGACATCGTTGGCGGAGATGTTGCGGAAGGAATCGAGCAGGCTGAAGTCGGAGAGGTTGATTGTGGGCGCGGAATAGGGATCGCCGGCCTCGCTGTTGCTGACGATGACCGAGGCGTTGCCTGCGATATCGATGGGAGAGCCGCCCACGGTGGGGCCGGTGATGGCGCCGCTGAGGGTGAGGTCGGCGGCGTAGGCGCCGGAGATGTCGAGCTTCAGGAGGCTGCTGAGGCTGGCGCCGCGGAAATCGTTGATGGTCATGCGCCCGGGGGTGGTGGGCGAGGGATCGTTGAAGGTGACTTCGGCTTCGACGTTCAGATCGAGCGAGCCGTCCATGATGGAGACGGTTGCGAAGCCGACGCGGCCTTCGACGTTGAGGCTGGATGTCGAGATCGCGGCGCCGACGGTGAGGCTGGAGTCGTCTGTGATGAAGAAGGCTTCGGTGGGCGCGAGGCCAGAGGAGAGGTTGATTCCGAACCCGAGATCGAGGGCGAGCGAGGCGGTGAGCGCAAGGTCGGCGGTGAGTTCGCCATCGAGATCGATGTTCAGGTCCTCGGCCTGCTGACCGAGATTGAGGGCCAGACTTCCGATCGTCTCTTCGATGTTGTACTGAAGCGAGAAGCCGATCTCGCCGGGCGACTGGAGCACATCGCCGAAGGAGATGGAGTTGTTGAAGCCATCGGTTTCGACGTCCTGCAGGATCTGGAGCACTTCCTTGATCGACGGCGCGGCGACGCCGAGCGGATCATCGATGAAGGGCTGCAGCAGCCCCTCGAGCGGGTCGAAGAGCTGGCGGCGGAGCAGATCGCCGAGGTCGACGAAGCCTTCCGCGACGCCCACGGGCAGATCGATGGACTCGAAGAGGGAGCCGAGATCGAGCGGCACGGCGTCGGGGCCGACGATGTCGCCGACGAGGGGCAGTTCGTCGGTGAAGTTTTCGAAGACGCTGAGATCGCGGGCCCAGTCTGCGATCTCGCGGAAGCCGCTCACGAAGGCGCGGGCCTGCTCGACGCTGATCGCATCGTCCGGGCCGATGACGCGCTGTGTCGCGGCATCGCCATCCGCGTTTGCGACCGCTCGATCGAGATCGACCGTGACGGGCAGCGCCAGCGTGTTGTTTGACGAGTTGGCCTCGGGCAGGTGCGACCAGCGGTTGGTGTAGACCAGGAGATTGCCGTCGCGGACCAGGTTGTCAGGCAGGGTGACGTCGGCGCTACGCGTGTAGGTCTGGCCGGGCTCGATCTTCGCATCGGCGCCGGTCCAGATCGTGGCCAGTTGTCTGTCGAAGCGATCCCACTCGCCGTCGTAGGAGAAGTAGACGGCGTCGTGCCAGCCGTGGGTGGAGGCGGACTCCGCGCCGCGGTTTTCGACGGTCCATGACACGCGGACGGTCTCGCCGGGGCCGGCGGTCGCGGGCGCGTGGGCGTCGACGACGACCAGGTCCGGCAGCGGCCCGACGGGCTCATCGGCGGTCGGCTCCAGCCCGTGCGCGCCGGTGCGCGCGAGCGTGTGGTTCATGGAGGTGATGGAGTCGGTCCCGCCCGCACCGCGGTCGGAGGGGCGCTGCAAGCGCCGGTCGGTCTGCTCTGTGCGATCCGCTGGGCGTTCAAGTTCGAAGTCGGCGGCGCGAGCCTGATCGGCGGCGCCGACGGCTGTCGAACCCATGAGCGAAACGGCCGCGAAGACCGACTGCGGGCGCTGCTGATCGCCGTCGCGACCGTTGGTGTGATCAAAGGCCAGACTTTCCGCGACGAGGCTGCGCTCAAAGAGAAAAGCGCCGTACTCGGCGGGGGAATCCGCGGCGACCGGGAGCAGGTCGGCGGAGAGCAGGAGCCGTGGCTCGAGCTGTTCAAACCTGGGGACCGGTCCGCGGCCATCCTTATGCAAGATTGAAGCCCCTCGTCGCATTCAACGGCGATGCTGTCTGCATTGTCCGTGCGAGTTGTTTCGCTGTGAATTCGCTCATGGTGTACCGGGTGTGATTCCTGATTGCAATCAAGAAATCGAACGCTTCATGCGGCCCCGCGCGTGTTCAATGTGGGTCAATAGGTCATGCCCCAGAAGCTGAGTAGGATCGCGAGGTCCTGGGCGTTGACCACACCGTCGCCGTTCAGATCCGCCAGTGCAGGGCCGACGAGCTGGCCGCCGGGACTTTGGGGCGGAGTCGCGGGAGACACGTGCTCGCCCTCCTGGATGTGGATGACGTACTGGCCGTGAACGCCGTGGGCGAATTCGACTTCGGGCGGCTCGCCGACTTTCCACCCGAACTGATCCCAAATCGAGCGGGGATAGCGGATGACGCAGGCGGCGCTGGCGTCCTTCACGCTGACGCCGGGCTCGAAGACGGCGCCGAGGTCGTGGACCAGGTTGAGGTAGTTCAGGAGCTGGAAATAGTCCTGTTCGAGATCGTCGCGCAGACCGTTGAAGTTTTCATCGCCGGATCCCGTGATCGCGAACCGGATGCGGCCCGTGCCGTCGGCGAAGATGCAGAGGCGCGACCAGAGACCGATCCCGCCATCGTCGTCGAGACCGTTTATTCCGCCTGTCAACTGGCCCGTTTTGTCGAACCAGCCGAGCAGCGTGTCGGTCTTCATGTGGGCATCGCTCATCCCCCCCACCACGGTCAGGCAGTAGGGCTGGGCGGGGGCGAGATTCTCGATTGTGAAGAAATCGACATCCCAGGCCAGCTCGACCGAGCCGGTGTCGGTGCGGCAGACGATGTCGATCGACTCGACCAGAGCGGGGACGGGGATCGCAAGGCGAAGCGCATCGGCGCGGCCGCGAAGGCGGAAGACGTATACATCGTCCGGCGTTCCGACCGACCAGCAGGGCTGCTGCACGGGATTGCGGAAGTTGTAGAAGATCTCGATGGTGAGCTCGCCCTCCTCACCGTGGGGCGCGTTCTGGGCGAGGCCGTTCACTGTGCCGTCGAAGACGTCCATCAGGGCGCCGACGGCGAGGCGGACCTGCCCCTCGACGGGCTCGACGGCGCTGAGCGCGCCGGTGTTGCTGGAGCGGAGGAGCGGCTCGTAGAAGGCGCCGGGGATGATCTGTCCGGCGGCGTTGCGAGCCGCGACGGGCTTGCCGAGGACGCGGATGGCGCACTTGGGCTGGATGTCCCACACGCAATCCTTCTGCAGCGAGCCGCTGATGTGATCGCACTCGGTGTAGTCGATGATGGTGCAGTCAAAGAAGGTGTCGTTGGGCTCGACTTCCTGACAGGGCGGGAAGAGCTCGTGGTGGAAGACATCGGTCTCGCAGTTCAGATCATTCGCCACGATGTTGGATGCGTCGCTGGCGTAGGTGATGTAGCGGGCTGTGCCTGAGAGGGCGGAGAAACCGCTGGGGCCGTTGGGCAGCATGCCCTTTGTCGTCATGCTGGCGAGGCGCGTCTTGCCGGCGATCAGATCGTGAATGAAGATGTCCGGGGCCATGTTGTCATCGCATCGGACCAGGTTGTCGGCGAAGCTGGAGAAGCTCACGAAGCGGCCGTTCGGACTCATGCTGGAGAGCCTGCTGTCCGAGTTGCCCTCTTCGCCCTGCGAGGAGACGCTGGCCCGGCGGGTGACGCCGGTTCCGAAGGCGCCGCCGAAGCGCTCGTGAACGAAGATGTCTGCGGCGTCGTTCGTGTCGTCGTGGACGAGATTGTTCGCGAAGCTTGTGAAGGAGACGAAGCGGCCGTCGGCGGACATCGAGGGGTTCGAGCTGTTGGCATTTCCGGGAGCGCCGCCGGTCGAGCGGCTGACGCCCTCGATCTCGCCGGTGAGCACGTTCTTCACGAAGACATCGTTGAAGTCGCTGGTGAATCCGGGGACAAGTTCGCCGGAGCGGCTGGTGAAGGCGACGAGGCGACCATCCTCGCTGATGGCGAGGCGGTCTTCGCTGACGCCGAAGTCGCCTGTTTCGTCTCCCGCCGCATCGACGCTGACGCGGATGGTGGTCTGCGCGACGCGGTCGCGGAGAAAGACATCGAATCGGGCGAAGCCGGTGAGGCCGGGAACGAGGTTGTTCGAGTTGCTGGTGAAGGCGACGTAGCGTCCGTCGGCGCTGATGGCGGGGCGTCCGTGCGTGCCGTTGCCGGCGTCGTCGGCGTCGTTGACGCTGATGAGCTCGAGCTCGCCGGTGAGGGCATCGTGGACGAAGACGCTGCGCTGGCCGAAGACGGTGCGGGGATCGAGGTTGCCGGCTGAGGTCTCGAAGGCGATGTAGCGCCCGTCGCTCGACATGGATGGAAAGCGGCTGTCACCGTCGCCCTCGGTTCCGTCGGGCAGCATGCTGATGCGATGCGTTTCGCCGGTCATCACGTCATGCAGGTAGACATCGGTCCTGGCGTTGGCGACGCCTGGGACAAGATTCGTCGCGTCGCTGGCGAAGGCGATGAAGCGGCCACACCATGAGATGGCGGGCTCGTCGCTTCGTCGATCGCCCTCGACGCCTTCAGAGCTGACGCTGACGCGGACTGTGGGTTGGACGCCGGCGAACACCGACGCGGGAACAGCCGCAAGCAGCACACCGAAACACAGAGCGCGAGCTGCGCACAGACTCTCCACGAAACACCTTTCTCTCCCCCGGCGCCAGTCGACAGAGCAGGAGCGTAACAAAATGCCGGTGCGAATCGCAAGGCACAACCCACTGGAATGGCGATCTTTATCGCGCCTGCATCGACGGAGGCCGGTCCGGCGTGCGCTGACATGCGAACGAATTGCAAACCAGCGGCAAATCACAGGAAAACGCCGCGATTATCGGAAGAGGGAGCGGCGTCGGCTCAGCCGAAGCGGCCGGCGACGTAGTCCTCCGTCTCCTTGAGCCGCGGCGTGATGAACATTTTCCTCGTCGGCCCATACTCGATCAGGCGGCCGAGGTACATGAAGGCGGTGAAGTCGCTGACGCGCGAGGCCTGCTGCATGTTGTGCGTCACGATCAGGACCGAGTATTCGCCCTTGAGCTCGTGGATCAGGTCCTCGATCTTGCCGGTGGCGATGGGGTCGAGGGCGGAGCAGGGCTCGTCGAGCAGCAGCACCTCGGGCTCGGCGGCGATGGCGCGGGCGATGCAGAGTCGCTGCTGCTGGCCGCCGGAGAGGGACAGGGCGTTCTCCTGGAGGCGGTCCTTCACTTCATCCCACAGGGCGGCGCCACGGAGGCTCTTCTCGCAGACGTCTTCGAGCATGCTTCGGTCGCGGACGCCGTCGATGCGCAGCGAGTAGATCACATTTTCGAAGATGCTCATGGGGAAGGGATTGGGCTTCTGGAAGACCATGCCCATGCGCTTGCGGAGTTCGATGACATCGACGGAGCGAGAGTAGATCGAATCGCCGTTGAGGCGCATGTCGCCCTTGATGCGCACGGAGTCGATCAGGTCATTGAGGCGGTTGACGGATCGGAGGAGGGTGGACTTGCCGCAGCCGGAGGGGCCGATGAGCGCGGTGACCTTGCCTTCGGGCGCCGTGAAGGAGACGTCATAGATGGCCTGCACGGCGCCGTACCAGAGGTTGAAGCGGTCGACCTCGAGCACGGCTCTCTCTGCGGAGATATCTTCGTGGGTGACGGTCTGCACATTTTCGCCGCGCGCGATGGCTCCGAGCCGGCCTTCCGACTTGAGCGCCGATCCGATCTCGTTTTCGACAACGCCCGTCGTGGACGGGCTGTCGGCGGCGAGTTCGGTTTCGGTCTTCTTGATGGCGCGTCCGGTGAGATCCAAGGAAATCATCCTAGCCCCCTGGCCAGCGGTGTGGGGAATCAGAACTGCGATGTCATGAAGCGGCGACGCAGGCGGCTGCGGAGCCAGACGGCGGTGAGATTGAGAAGCGCGATGAGTGTGATGAGAAGAAGCGTGGTGGTGAAGACGAGGGGCTTGGCGGCTTCGCTGTTCTGGCTCTGGAAGCCGAGGTCGAAGATGTGGAAGCCCAGGTGCATGAAGCTGCGCTCTGGGTGGATGAAGGGGGCGACGCCATCGACGGGCAGCTCGGGGGCGAGCTTGACAGCGCCGACGAGCATGAGGGGGGCGACCTCGCCGGCGCCGCGGGCCATGGCGAGAATCATGCCGGTCATGATGCCGGGCATGGCGCGGGGGAGGACGATGCGGCGGAGGGTCTGCCACTTGCTGGCGCCGCAGGCGTAGGAGCCGTCGCGCATCGAGCTGGGGACGGCGGCGAGGGATTCTTCGGTGGCGACGATGACGACGGGGAGCGTGAGGAGGGCGAGCGTGAGCGAGGCCCACATGATGCCGCCTGTGCCGAAGGTGGGGCTGGGGAGTTTTTCCTGGAAGAAGACCTCGTCGATCGTGCCGCCCATGAGGTAGCAGAAGAATCCGAGCCCGAAGACGCCGAAGACGATGCTGGGCACGCCGGCGAGGTTGTTGACGGCGATGCGCACGGCGCTGACGAGGGGTCCGGCCTTGGCGTATTCGCGCAGGTAGAGGGCGGCGAGCACGCCGAAGGGCGCGACCACGAGGGACATGATGAGCGTCATCACCACGGTGCCGAAAATGGCGGGGAAGACGCCGCCCTCGCTGTTGGCCTCGCGGGGATCGTCGCTGAGGAACTCCCACCAGCGTGAGAGGTAGACGCCGGCGCGCTGCATGACATTGAGGCGGTTGGCGGGGTAGGCGCGGACGATCTCGTCGAGCGAGAGCGCTTTCTCAATGCCCGCCGCGGTCTCGACGATGAGCTGGTATCTGGCGTTCTCCTCGTTGAGGCGACGGATCTCGGCGGTGAGCTGGGCGTGGGTGTCGGCGGCGACGATGCGCTGGAAATGTTCGTTCGCATCGCGCCACTGGGGGGAGTCTTCGCCGTGCTGCAGCTGGGCGCGGCGGCGATCGAGGCGGGCACGCTCTTCGATGCGGTTGTAGGCGCCGATCTCGTGGATCTCGATGCGCCGGCGCTCGCGCCAGCGGCGGCGGACATCATCATGGTGCTCATTGAAGAGCGACCAGATCTCGTCAGGATCCGTCGCGACCACCTTGCCGTCGATGCGGAACTCCTTCGGCAATCCGTAGAAACGACCGTCGGCGAGGCGCTCGAAGACGATGGCCCACTCCGGCTCATACTCCTCGGCGATGGTGTAATCGCTCACCCAGTCGAAGTGGGAGCCGTCGACATCGAAGTTGCCGGTGCGAAGCATGCGCCGGGTGGCGACGCCATCGAGGGCCTCGACGGCGGCCCGGGCCTCGGCCGCTGCTTCGGGGGGCAGGGCGTCGAAGTGGTCTTCGCGCGGGGTGTAGTCGCCCTCGCGGCGCACTTCGCCCATCATGGACTGGCCCGTGTGCGTCTCGATCCGGACGACGTTCGACGGCCAGAAGGTGGCGCCGCCCTGCACGAGCACCAGCAGGAGCAGGCCGACGATCATGACCAGGCAGATCGCGAGGGCGCCGCCGGTCATCCACATCATGGGCTGGCCCTGGGCGAGCAGCGAGCTGCGCGAACGCTGGCGCGTGCGCCGGCGCTTGCCTTCGGACGGCTGGTTGACGGGTGGAGCGCTCACAGGGTGTAGGCCCTCCTGCGGAACCGCTGTCTGACCAGTTCGGCCACCGTGTTCACCGCGAAGGTCATGGCGAAGAGGGTGAAGGCGGCGAGGAAGAGCGTGCGGTAGTGCGTGCTGTTGACAACCGCCTCGGGCAGCTCGACGGCGATGTTGGCCGAGAGCGTGCGGAAGCCGTTGAAGATGTTCCACTCCATGACGGGCGTGTTGCCCGCGGCCATGAGGACGATCATGGTTTCACCGACAGCGCGCCCGAAGCCGATCATCACCGCGGAGAAGAGGCCGCTCATCGCGGTGGGGATGATGATTCGCGTCGCCGTCTGCCACCTGGTGGCGCCGGCGCCGAGGGAGGCGGCGCGCAGGTGCTCGGGCACGCTGGAGAGGGCGTCCTCGGAGATGGTGTAGATGATGGGGATGATGGCGAAGCCCATGACGAATCCGACGACGAGGGCGTTGCGCTGGGCGTAGGTGTCGACGAAACCGCCGCGGGCGTCGAAGCCGACGCCGCCGAACAGCCAGCCGATCATGACCGCGAGCCCGAGCGCAGCGGCGGCGCCGAGGAGGAACTTGCACAGGTCGGCGACGGCGACGGCGCGGTCGCTCCAGTCGCGCGAGAGCGCCTTGAGCCTGGGGTTCACCATCCGGCTCATGGCGAAGGCGACGGCGAGTGCGCTGAGCGGGAGCATCATGAGGAGCCACCCTCCGGTGGCGCCACCCTTCTGCCCGTCGAGCCATGCCTTGATGTCGCCGGCGTAGAAGATGTTCTCGACGATGGGCCCCAGCAGCGCTGCAAGAGCGATGCCGATGGGCAGGGCCGCGATGATGAGCGGGAAACGCAGCGATTCGAAGCGGGCCGCGGTGTTCCGCGGCAGGAGCTGCCAGAGATAGGCGCCAAGTATGACCACGAAGGGGACTGTGAAGAACGCGGTGAGGGTGTGCGGCACGACGTCCTCGATGAAAGGCGCGAAGACCAGCGCCGCGAGGAAGCCGAGCACCACGCTGGGGAGGCTGGCCATCATCTCGATGGTGGGTTTGATGCGCCCCTTGAGCCTGGGCGAGAGGAACTCGCTGGAGTAGACGGCCGCCAGCAGCGCCAGTGGGGCGCCGAAGAGCATGGAATAGAAGGTTGCCTTGATGGTGCCGAAGATGAGCGGGATGAGGCCGAGCTTGGGCTCGAAGTCGTCCGTGCCGCTGGATGACTGCCAGATGTGGCGCGGCTCGGGGTAGCCCTCGTACCACACGGGTTTGAAGAGGGAGCGGAAGGTGGTCTCGGGATGTGGGGCGTTGATCTCCCAGCGCAGGAACTCCTGCGTGGTGGTGGCGAAGAGCGTGTCATCGCGCGGCGCGATGGCGAGCGCGGTGACGCCGTCAGACACTTCGACGATGCGATCCTCGGCGACGAGCTGGTCGCTGGTGATGTGGAAGAGCCGCACCAGCCCGTCGGCGTATCCCGCGGCGAGCATGCGCTTGCGGGCGGAGACGGCCAGGGCGGTGACCGGCGATTCGGCGTCGGCCAGCTCGTGGGCGCGAACGAGGACAAGGCCGTCGCTGGTTTCGGCGTCGTCGAGGCGCACGCGGAACCATGTGTGCAGCCCGCCGCCGGAATCGCCGACGACGAGCGTGGTCTTGCCGATCAGGAAGCGCATGGCGGTGATTTCATCGCCGGGCGACAGCAGCGACACTTCTTCCGCGATGACCGGCTGCTGGCGGTTGCGGGTGTCGTAGCGAATCAGGTGGCCGTCGCGCCAGACGACCATCACGCTGTCGCCGATGCCGGTGATCAGAACACGGAAGGGCAACCCGGCCTCGGGCCTTTCGGGGATTTCCGCCTCGCCGCCGGAGAGCGTGAGCGTCGTCTCGCCGGTCATGAGGTTGCGTCGGCGCTGCACGGTGCCGACGTGCATGGCGCCGCCTTCGGAGATCGAGGCGAAGATGGGGCCGGTGGGCCTCATCGAGAGATCGACGTGCAGAATGCGTGTGTCACCGAGCTGCACCGGAGGCTCCATATCGATGGAGACCGAGTGGCGCCGGTGCTGGCGCTCGGTGGTGAGCTTGATGACGCCGCCGGCGTGGCTGACGACATCGCCGATTTCGAGCTCTCCGATCTCCGTGGGAATTTCCACATCACTGAGGAAATCTGTCCGGAATCGAAGCTGACCGATGCTGACGGAGCCGTCCTCGAAGCCGAAGATGGCGTCGCCGTCGCGGGCGTTGATCTCGAATGCGGAGGGCGTCTTGTCCTCGAAGATCCGGCTGTGGTCGAGGAGCTCGCCGGTGTCGAGGCGGAAGACAGAGAGCGTTCCGTCGTTCGAATAGGAAAGGCCGAGCAGGCGGTGCTCGTCGACGGCGATGTAGGCCGGCGCGATGACATCGTCCGCCGCCGCGGCTGTCGAGAAGCCGTCTGCGCGCTCGATGGAGCTGGAGAAGAAGAGCGGCGCGGCGACCCACACCAGGTACACGCAAACAAGTGAGACGGCGAAGATCGTGCCCATGCCTCCCATGGTGATGAGGGTGTGGGCAACCGCATCTGCGATGCGCACGGACAGCTTGGTCTTGCGTTGGCGCCGCCTGCCTGTAAAGGAGGGCTGGGTCATGACGTCGAAGGATGGTGCGTCCGGGCAATCGGCCCGGCGGCCTGTACGACCGCCGGGTCGGGAAGGTATCTGAATGGTGATCCGCCGGCGCGCGGCGCTGGAGGGGATCTCGTGTGGTCAGACGGTGTGCTTGTTGAGAAACGGGCGCTTGCGGTCTACGGAGGTGTTTTTTGCAAGCGGCGTGGCAGGCCGCAGAGCCGGCCTACCACGGCGCCCACGCCCGCCTTGGGGTCAGTTCCTGACGCCAACCTTCTGGAGCTGCTGGCTCGCCAACTGGGCGGGAAGCGGGTAGTAACCGTCGCGGATCACGTCCTGCTGGCCCTGGCGGCTGAACATGTAGCGGATGAACTCGCGGCGAAGGGGATCCATGTCGGCGCCGGGGCGGTGGTTGACATAGACGTAGAGGAAGCGGGAGAGGGGATACTCGCCGGTATACGCGTTTTCTGCCTCAGCCTCGAAGAACTCGCCGCCGGAGTCGTGGGCGAGGGGCACGGGGCGGACGTCGGCGGTGCGGTAGCCGATGCCGCTGTAGCCGATGGCGAAGCGGTCGCTGGCGACGCCCTGCACGACGGAGGAGCTGCCGGGCTGCTCCTTGACGGAGCTCTTGAAGTCGCCGCCGAAGAGGGCGATGTCCTTGAAGTAGCCGTAGGTGCCGGAGGCGGCGTTGCGGCCATAGAGGCCGATCGGGCGGTTGGCCCACTCACCGGTGAGGCCGAGGTCGCCCCAGGTGCGGATGTCGGTGTCGTGCCCGCCGCGGCGGGTGCTGGAGAAGATGGCGTCGACCTGCTGGAGGGTGAGGCCCTGGATGGGGTTGTCCTTGTGGACATAGACGGCGAGCATGTCGATCGCGGTCTCGAGTCTGGTGGGCTCGTAGCCGTAACGGCGCTGGAAGTCGTCGATCTCCTGGGCGCGCATGGCGCGGCTCATGGGGCCGAACTGGGCCGTGCCTGCAACGAGTGCGGCCGGCGCGGTCGAGGAGCCCTTGCCCTCGATCTCGATCTGCACGTTGGGGTAGTACCGCAGAAAACCTTCGGCCCAGAGGGCCATCTGGTTGTTCATGGTGTCGGAGCCCATGCTCTTGAGGCTTCCGGAGACGCCGGAGACGGGGGTGTACTCGGGCAGATTGCGGTCGACCTGCACCTGGGCGCCGGCCGCGACGCTCATCAGGCCGGCGGCGGCCAGCGCGGGGACGATACGAGTCATCATCGTGCGTGCGATCATTGTTTTTTGCTCCTGTGTTGCCCTGCTTGCTTAAAGGAGTGCAATGTTCATCGCTCCAGGCGACGCGATCATCACACCGAAAGCATGGCCACGATTCCAGACCCGGGCTGTGAGCATTGGGTTAATTGTTAAGATAGACTTGTAGACACTAACTTCTAGCAAGCTTTTCCCTGTTCAGGGTTTACGGGGTGACGCCCCGCGTTGAGGTCCTTCCGGGGCCCTTCGATCGAGGGATGGGCCAGTCGGGGCCAGACGTCGCGATGGAGGCGCCCTGCCGGCGCCGCGGGCGGTCGCGCACACCGCCCGGTCAGCACTGCGTCAACGCTATATCCTCAGGCGATCGACACACCAACCGGCCGGGCGCCGGCGATGAATCAACGCAGAGCGCGCCACGCCGCTGCGGGACGGACTACCAGGGACGAGGGTCATGACCGAGAAAACACAGATGGACCTGATGCATCTTCGGCGCGCGCTGCTCACGATGGGCGCGAGCACGGAGTCCCGGGTGAATCGCGCCTTCGAGGCGTTGTTCACACAGAACGTCGAGCTCGCTCGCAACGTGCGCGAAAGCGACGATGAGATCGACAAGATGGAGCTGGATGTCGAGAACGAGTGCATCGAAATTCTCGCGCTCGATCAGCCGCTGGCCAACGATCTGCGCTTTGTGCTGACGTCGATGCGCATCGGCGCCTCGCTGGAGCGCATCGCCGACCTGGCCCGCACCGTCGCCAAGGGCGTCATCAAGGTGGGGACCGAGCCGCCGACGCAGTACCCCGACTCCCTGCGCGAGATGGCGAAGATGGCGCAGTCGATGGTGGGCGATGTGCTCAGGGCGCTCTCTGACAACGATGTTAAGCTGGCGGAGGATGTCCACCGGCGCGACGACTTCGTCGACCAGAAGAACAAGGAGTTCTTCGCGTGGGTGGTGCGGACCATCTCCGAGGAGGAGCACGATGTCCGCGTCATGATCCGCATCCTGCTCATCGGACGCACCATCGAGCGCCTGGCCGACATCGCGGGGAACATCGCCGAGGATGTGATCTACTGCGTGCGCGGCTCGGTCGTCCGCCACTCCGAGATCTGAAGCCGAACACCTCGGATGCGCTGCTCACTCCACAGACCGGCCGCCGCCCCGATGTCGCCGCTGACGGCGCTGCTGGTGGCGATTCTCGCCTTCGCGATCGGCGCCGCGGCGCCATGCGCTGCGCAGGATGCGGCGGAGGAGGTTGCTGCGGACGCCTTGGCGACGGAGACGGAGCCGGCGCCCCCCACCACCCCCACCACCCCCACCATCGGCGAGCGCCGGCAGCGGGCGCTCGAGCGCTCGCTGGCCGGCGACTGGTATGCAACGATCGGGCGCGAGCGCATCCCGCTCACGCTCACACGGGCCGGCGGCTTTTCACTCGACGATGAAGCAGGCCGCTACGAAGTCGAGGGCGCGACGCTCACGCTCATCTCCGGGGATCGGCGCAGCGAATACGCCTTCGAGGTCGGGGCGGACTCGCTCACGCTCTCCGGCGCCGACCTGGAGGCGCCGCTGAAGTTCACGCGCATGGCCGACATCGGCGGCTACATCGGCATGGTCGAGGGATTTTCGCCCTCGCGCATCGCCGAACGGCTGCGCCGGATCGGGATCATCCTTCTCATCGTGCTCGCGGCCCACGTTGTGCTTGCGCTGCTGCAAGCGCTCAGCCGCATCGTGGTGCTCTCGCAGTGGGGACCGCTGGCGCTGCTCTTTCGCAGGCAGAAAAACCGCACGCTCACGATCCATGCGATCGTCATCAACCTGCTCAAGTACATCGTCTACTTCACCGCCTTCGGCTTCATCCTCACCGAGATCGGCGTGAATTATGTCACCTATCTCGCCTCGCTCTCCGTGATCGGGCTGGCGATCGGCTTCGGCTCGCAGGGGCTGGTGCAGGACATGGTGACGGGATTCTTCCTCATCTTCGAGAACCAGTTCGATGTGGGCGACATGATCGAGATCTCCGGCCAGACCGGGATCGTGCACGACATGGGTCTGCGCGCGACCAGGCTGCGGAACTACCAGGGCCAGACGGTGACGATCCCCAACCGCAACATCGCCACCGTGGGGCGTTTCAAGCGGGGCTCGCAGACGGCCCAGATGGATGTATTCGTGGCGGATGAGGCGAGCGCCGAACGGGCGGCGGCGCTGCTGCGGACGCTCGGCAAGGACCTGTCGCTGCAGTTCGAGGGCGTGATCCTGGCGCCGCCGCGCATCAAGGGGCCGGTGAAGCTGGAGACGGGGGATGTCTATGTGCGCATGAACATGTCGTTCTGGCCGAACCAGTCGTGGGTGATCGAGCAGGAGTTGGCGCCGCGGGCGAAGGAGCTGCTGGGGCGCGAGGGTGTGGAGGTCGCGGGGGATCGGGTGACGATCTTCTACCGGGCGCGAGAGATGCGCAAGGCGACGAGCTGGCGGCAGGCGTTGTTGCGGATCGGGAGGCGGGGTACGGAGGGGGGGCGGTGAAGGTCGGTGTCGCGTTTTTACCCACTACATCCTTGGGATCCGGCGGCCGCACTCGGGGCACTTCGGGTGTGTTCCTGTGAGATCCTGGACATCGTAGCCGCAGGCCTCGCAGCGGCCGTGCAGGCGTCTCCTGGTTGTGGATGAGTGCACAAAGAGACGAACGACGCCGAACGACAACAACACGAAGAAGATGACGACCGCCGCAGCCGCGAACATCGATGGCATCAGCATCGCGAATCTCGTCATCGAGGAATCAGCGTAACCACCATGGTAGAACATCTGCTTTTCGAGAACGTGGACACCGCCCTTTTCATCGACCTTGAAGACCATGATCCAGCATGGGGACCGTGTCGCATCGATGGGAGCGCTCAACATTGTCGATGCGACGATAGTGGACCCGGATTCCGCATCTCGCCCAGCCGCGGCCATGCCCCAGAGCGGGCTTCCCGACACGATACGCGGCGGGTGTCTCTGATAGATCCGCTCGAGCTCCTCGCTCATGATCGATTGCAGCCACGACTCCAACTCGGCGTCGCGGGACGACATGGCGTCCGGCACATGCGATTCCAGCTTTTTGACGGCTTCGCCGAAGGGCGATGAGATGGAGTAATGGACCGCCGCCTTCAGCCTGTTGACCGTCGTCCCGGAATCAGGAGTTGTGCGGAAGGTGACGCGGGCCGAATTGTCCTGGTCGGCAGAGAGAACATGGCGCCGCTCGAAGTGAACGGACGGCGCGTGCTTGTCGAGCATCTGACTGAGCGTCGGAGGCTGGAGGATGTAACCCCAGTATGCCTTGCTGATCAGCGCGGCCAACAGCGTGATGCAGACGACCAGCATAATCGGGCCGGTGATTGTCAGGATGAGTGTTCGCCGGTGTGCACGCAACGGAACGCTCCTCGTCAGTTGAGGCGGATGGCGGTCGCTTCGCTGATCACGTCTGCACGTGGTTTGGATGCGTTTGGCATTGTGCTTGAGTCTATCGTGCAGAGGTTCAGCCTACTTCGCGCGCGTGTAGAACTGGATTTGTGAAAGTATCTGTGGCGGCTCTACGCTCGCCGTGGAGATCCACGCCTGCCCCCCCCATCTTCCCCCCCGCCCTTGTCCCCGGCCCCGAATTCGCGGAGACTGGGTGGTTTGCGAAGACAGGAGGATCGCCATGTCCGCCACGAAGCATGCAGCCACGCAGAACGCCGCACATCTGATCGCCGGGCGCCGAATTGACGGAGCCGGGGGGGCCGGGGGCGGGCAGGTGCGGACGAACGTTGATCCGGCCTCGGGGGCCCCCACTTCCGCGGCGCCGCTGGAGAGCGTGCGCGAGGCGGAGGAGGCGGTGCAGGCCGCGGCCCGGGCGTTTGAGACGTGGTCGGCGACGCCGGTGGGCGACCGGGTGCAGCCGCTGTTTCGGTTCAAGGCGCTGCTGGAGCAGCGGGCCGAGGAGCTGGCGGCGATCGTGGTGCGCGAGCACGGGAAGACGACGGCGGAGGCGATGGGGAGCGTGCGCCGGGGGATCGACTGTGTGGAGTTCGCGTGCGGGGCGCCGGGGCTGATGATGGGCAGGACGCTGCCGCAGATCGCGGTGTCGACGTCTTTCTGCCGCACGGAGGACCAGGGGGGCGTCGGGATCGATTCGAGCGTGGACCGGCTGCCCCTGGGGGTATGCGTGGGGATCACGCCGTTCAACTTTCCGGTGATGGTGCCGCTGTGGATGTGGCCGATGGCGGTGGCGTGCGGCAACACGTTCGTGCTCAAGCCGTCGGAGAAGGATCCGACGGCGGCGCTGCGTGTGACGGAGCTGGCGCACGAGGCGGGGCTGCCTCCGGGCGTGCTGAACCTGGTGAACGGCGGGCCGTCGGTGGTGGATCACCTGATCACGCATGACCGGGTGGCGGCGGTGTCGTTCGTGGGCTCGACGCGGGCGGGCGAGCATATTTACAAGACCAGCGCGGGGGCGGGGAAGCGCGTGCAGTGCATGTGCGGCGCCAAGAACCATTCAATCATCATGCCGGATGCGAACCGGGGGGCGGCGATCGAGGGGGTGACGGGGTCGGCGTTCGGCAACACGGGGCAGCGGTGTTTGGCGGGGAGCGTGGCGGTGTGCGTGGGCGATGCGGCGGAGTGGCTCGTGCCGGGTGTGGTCGAGGCGGCGAAGAAGATAAGGATCGATCGCGGCGATGCGCCGGGCTGCGGCATGGGGCCGCTGATCGACGCCGAGTCGAAGGAGCGCGTGCTGAAATACATCGAGTTTGGAATCGAGGACGGGGCGACGCTGGCGCTCGACGGGCGCGAGGCGGACATGCCCGGCGAAGGGAACTTCGTGGGGCCGACGGTCTTTGATCATTGCAAGCCGGGGATGCGGGTGGTCGAGGATGAGATCTTCGGGCCGGCGCTGTCGGTCATGCGCGAGGAGACGCTGGATGCGGCGATCGCGACGGTCAACCGCTCGAAGTACGGCAACATGGCGGTGATCTTCACATCGAGCGGGCACGATGCGCGCCGGTTCGGGGCGAAGGTTGAGGCGGGGATGCTGGGGGTGAACGTGGGCGTGCCCGCGCCGATGGCGGCGTTCCCCTTCGCGGGGTGGAAGAAATCGTTCTACGGCGATCTGCACGCGAACGGAGAGGACGGCGTGCGGTTCTATACGAAGCAGCGCGTGACGGTCACGCGGTGGTTGTGAGAGGGGGGGATTTACCACAGAGGCAGAGAAGGATGGAATGTGGAATATGGAATGTGGAATGTGGAGTGTGTTGATTGGACGACAGCGCCGGCGCCGGCGCTTACGACATTCCATATTCCACATTCTTCACTGTCACCCTCTGTGGTTTGAATCCTGACCT
The DNA here is from genome assembly GCA_007693965.1 of Phycisphaeraceae bacterium. GTDB lineage: Bacteria > Planctomycetota > Phycisphaerae > Phycisphaerales > UBA1924 > RECQ01. Next base: position 29,524 of record RECQ01000067.1, read on the forward strand.
GACGACAGACACGACAGCACCCTGGAGATGATGATGGCGAGGATCACGCGGGCGGCTCTGGTTCAGGCGTCTTTGTGCGAGCGTGTCGATGCGCCGCTGGAGAAGATTCGTGATGCGATGAACGAGAAGCATCTCGGGCTGATCGCGGAGGCCGCGGGGAAGGGGGCGCGGGTGGTGTGTCTGCAGGAGCTCTTCAACGGGCCGTATTTCTGCGCTGAGCAGGAGACGCGGTGGTACAAGTTCGCCGAGCGCGTTCCGGACGGGCCGACGATATCGCTGATGCGCAATGCGGCGAAGAAGCACGGGGTGATTCTGGTCGTACCCATCTATGAGGTGGAGATGCCGGGGGTGTATTTCAATACCGCCGCGGTGATCGATGAGCATGGCGAGTACCTGGGCAAGTATCGCAAGCACCACATTCCGCACTGCAAGCCGGGGTTCTGGGAGAAGTTTTACTTCACGCCGGGGAACCTGGGGTATCCGGTGTTCGACACCAGCGCCGGGAAGATCGGCGTGTACATCTGCTACGACCGCCACTTCCCCGAGGGCGCCCGCGAGCTGGGGCTGAACGGGGCGGAAATCGTGTTCAATCCGAGCGCGACGGTGGCGGGGCTGAGCGAGTATCTGTGGGAGCTGGAGCAGCCGGCGCACGCGGTGGCGAACCAGTACTACATCGGCGCCATCAACCGGGTGGGGACCGAGGCGCCGTGGAACATCGGTGAGTTCTACGGCAAGAGCTATTTCTGTGATCCGATGGGGAAGATCGTGGCGCAGGGGTCGCGCGACAAGGATGAAGTCGTGGTGGCGGATCTGGATCTTGATCTGATTGAAGAGGTGCGGGCGACTTGGCAGTTTTTCAGAGACCGGCGGCCGGAGAGTTATGAGCGTATTGCGGGGTTTTAGGGGGGGGGGATTACCACAGAGGCGAGGGGGAGATGAGTGGGTGAGTGGGTGAGTGGAATGATTCTAAGATTCGGAGATTCGGAGATTGCGGATGGGAAATGATGGCTCGAATGTCGAATCGAAGGAGTTCGTCGTTTCACACAATGATCTGAAGGTGTATCGGAGCGCTTTCGATGCGGCGATGGTGGTCTTTGAAACATCAAAGACATTTCCCAAGGAGGAGATCTACTCGCTCACAAGTCAGATGCGTCGATCGTCCAGATCGGTCGCCGCGAACTTGGTTGAGGCGTGGCGGAAACGCCGCTATGAGAGGGCGTTCGTCAGCAAGTTGTCTGATGCTGAGGCCGAAGCAGCCGAGACACAAGTCCACATCGAATTCGCAGTCCGCTGCGGCTCTCTGACTCGAGAAGATGGCGCAGAGTTGTATAAACGCTATGAACAGATTGTGCAGTCAATCGTCGGAATGATCCACCATGCTGACAAATGGCTCTTGAAACACAAGTAGTTCACCCACTCACCCACTCACAAATGTCGCTCACCAACTCAGACCTCGCCCCCGTCGCCCCGCACGACCGCACGTGGTCCACCTGGAACATCGCCGCGCTTTGGATCGCCATGGCGGTGTGCATTCCGACCTACACGCTGGCGGCGAGCATGATCAGCGCGGGTATGGCGTGGTGGCAGGCGGTGCTGACCGTCATGCTGGGCAACCTGATCGTGCTGGTTCCGATGATCCTGAACGGGCACGGGGGGACGAAGTACGGCGTGCCGTTTCCGGTGCTGGCGCGGGCGAGCTTCGGGACGGCGGGGGCGCATATTCCGGCGGTGGCCCGGGCGCTTGTCGCCTGCGGCTGGTTCGGGATTCAGACGTGGATCGGCGGGTGGGCGATCTATCAGATTCTCGGGGCGCTGGGGTGGCTTTCGATCGCGGATGACACGACGGTCATCCCCTTCCTTGACATCACAGGCGCTCAGCTCCTGTGCTTTCTCGCCTTTTGGGCGATGAATGTGGCGATCGTGGTCTCGGGTGTGAACCTCATCAAGTGGGTCGAGGCGTGGGCGGCGCCGTTTCTTCTGCTCTCGGGCGTGGCGCTGCTCATCTGGGCGATGTCGCGTGTGGACGATGTGGGGGCGCTCTTCGCGCAGGCGTCGCAGTTCGAGTCGGATCGGCAGTTCTGGGCGGTCTTTTTCCCGCAGCTCACCGCGATGGTGGGTTTCTGGGCGACGCTGAGCCTGAACATTCCGGATTTCACACGCTACTGCCGCACGCAGAAGGAGCAGGCGCTGGGCCAGGCGCTGGGTCTGCCCGCGACGATGACGCTCTTCTGCTTCATCGGCGTGATGGTGACATCCGCGACGGTGATCCTCTTCGGCGAGGCGATCTGGGATCCGGTGGCGCTGGTTCCGATGCTGGGGACGCCGATGGTGGTGGTGATCGCGCTGGTGGCGCTGACGATCGCGACGCTGTCGACCAACATCGCGGCGAACGTGGTGAGTCCGGCCAACGGGTTCTCGAACCTCGCGCCCGGGCGCATCGGCTTCCGCACAGGCGCCATGATCACGTGCCTCATCGGCATACTGATCATGCCGTGGCGGCTGTACAACGACCTTGGCGCCTACATCTTCACCTGGCTGATCGGCTACAGCGCCCTGCTCGGGCCGATCGCGGGGATCATGCTGTGCGACTACTTCATCCTGCGTCGGACACGGCTCGATGTGAACGGGCTGTACGACGCCGAGGGCCCCTACCGGGGTGTGAACCGGCGGGCGGTCGCGGCCCTGCTGATCGCGGTGGCGCCGAACGTACCGGGGTTCGTGAACGCGGCCACGGGGCGCGGCGTTTTCCCCGGTTTCTTTGACCAGATTTACCAGTACGCCTGGTTCGTCGGCATCGGCCTCGCCATACTGGTGTACTACCTGCTGATGCGCGGCCGGGCTGTGCCGGCCCGTCCTGAGCGAGGCGTCCCGATCGCGGAATCGACTCCGGAGCAATCATCATGAGCACCGCCACACGCGCTGCAGCCGCCGACCCCGCCCAGGCGCCCGCCATGCCCGCCTGCGCCCACACGCCGCGGCCGTACACCGGCCCGTCGCGCGACGAGGTGCTCGCCATGCGCCGCGAGTTCCTGGCGCCGGCGATCTTCGCCTATTACCGCGAGCCGATCATGATCGTCGAGGGACACATGCAGTGGCTCTTCGATGAGAAGGGAAGGCGCTATCTCGACGGCTTCGCGGGGATCGTGACCGTGAGCGTGGGGCACTGCCATCCGAAGGTGATCGAGGCGGTGCGCGAGCAGAACGAGCGCATCCAGCACACCACCACCATCTATCTGCATCCGAACATCGCGCAGTTCGCGAAGAAGCTCGCCGCGACGATGCCGAAGGACAGCGGGCTGAACGTGTGCTATTTCGTCAACTCCGGCTCAGAAGCGAACGACCTGGCGATGATGATGGCGCGCGTGCACACCGGCGCATACGATGTCATCGCCTTGCGAAACGCGTACCACGGCACATCGCCGAACTCGCTGGGGCTGACGGCGCTGCATACGTGGAAATATCCCACGCCGCACGGTTTTGGGGTGCACCACGCCCGCCTGCCCGACCGCTACCGCGGCCCGTGGACGGCTGAAGACCCCGACGCCGGGGCGAAGTACGCCGAGGATGTGCAGGACCTGATCCGCGCCAGTACGCCCGGCAGGGTCGCGGCCTTCATCGCCGAGCCGATCCAGGGCGTCGGCGGCGCCGTCGAGATGCCGCCGGGATATCTGCAGAACGTGTACCAGCACGTGCGCGACGCCGGAGGCCTGTGCATCTCCGACGAGGTGCAGACCGGCTTCGGGCGCACCGGCGACAACTTCTGGGGCTTCGAGAACCATGGCGTGACGCCCGACATCGTGACCATGGCCAAGGGCATCGGCAACGGCGCCCCGCTGGCGGCGGTGGTGACGCGGCCCGACATCGCCCAGGCCCTCTCGCAGCGCATCCACTTCAATACCTACGGCGGCAATCCGGTGTCGATGGCGCAGGGCATGGCGACGCTGGATGTGATTCTGGAAGAGAAGATCCAGCAGCGGGCGAAGGATGTGGGCGGGCATCTGATCGAAGGGCTGCGCGATCTTCAGAAGCGCCACAAGCTGATCGGCGATGTGCGCGGGCGCGGGCTGATGCTGGGCGTCGAGCTTGTCCTCGACCGCGAGAAGAAGACCCCGGCGCCGCCGCAGACCGCGGCTGTTCTGGAGCGCTGCCGCGAGCTGGGCGTCCTGATCGGCAAGGGCGGGCTGCACGGGAATGTGCTGCGGATCAAGCCGCCGATGTGCATCACGAAGGAGGATTGCGATTTCCTGGTGAAGGTTCTGGACATCGCGATCACGGAGGCGGAGCGCGGTTGAGCGACACCTCGACTGCGCAGCGAAAGGGAGATTCACATGCCCCTGCTAATCAATGGCGGCCGCATCGTCACCGCGACAGACGACTTCACCGCCGACATCTACTGCGAGAACGAGACGATCTCGCGCATCGAGCCGGGGATCGACGCCGCCTCGCTTCCGAAGAACACCGAGACCATCGACGCTTCCGGCAAGCTCGTCTTCCCCGGCTTCATCGATCCGCACGTGCACATCCACCTGCCCTTCATGGGCACGAACGCGGCGGATGATTACGAATCCGCGAGCAAGGCCGCCCTTGCAGGGGGGACGACCTCGGTCATCGAGATGATCTGCCCAGGGCCGGATGACGAGCCCGCCGCGGCGCTGGAGGAATGGCGCGGCCACGCCGAAGGAAAGGCAGCCGTCGATTACACCTACCACATGGCCGTCGTCCGCTTCGATGCCCTGGCGCAGAAGCAGCTCCGGCGCATCGCGCAGGACGAGGGCGTGGCTTCTTTCAAAGTCTTCTTGGCGTACAAGGGGGCGCTGGACATCTCCGATGGCGATCTCTTCTCGCTTCTGGGCATGGCGAAGGAGCTGGGCGTCATCGTGACCGCGCACTGCGAGAACGCCGAGGCGATCGACGCGATGCAGAAGAAGCTGATCGCCGAGGGGAAAACCGGGCCCGAGTGGCACGAGCCGTCGCGTCCGACGATCGTCGAGGCGGAGGGCGTGCGCAAGCTCACCGCATTCGCGGAGCTGACGGGGGCGCACGTCTACATCGTGCACACCTCGTGCGAGGAAGCCGTACGGGCGGCGGTCGATGCGCGACTGCGGGGTGTGAACGCGTGGATCGAGGCCGTGGCGCCGCACCTGACGCTGGACAGATCATTCGCGGAAAAGCCGGACTTCGAGGGCGCCAAGTTCGTCATGTCGCCGCCGCTGCGCGAGCGGAGGCACGTTGACGCATTGTGGAGCGCCCTGCGATCCGGCGAGATCGCGACCATCGGCACCGATCACGCCCCGTTCAGCTTCAAGGGCCAGAAGGACATGGGCCGCCCGCCGTCGAGCGATTTCACGAAGATCCCCAACGGCGTTCCGTCGATCCAGGAGCGCGTGGCGCTGGTGTATACCCACGGTGTCGTTGCGGGGCGGATTGACCTGCACACCTTTGTCGACGCATGCTCGACGCAGGCGGCACGCATCTTCGGGATGTATCCGCGGAAAGGGACGATCGCCGTCGGCGCCGATGCTGACATCGTGGTGTGGGACCCGACGTGGCGCGGGACGCTCTCGAAGGCGACCAGCCATTCGAAGGTGGACTACTGCGCGTATGAAGGATGGCAAGTGCAGGGCCGGGCCAGCGCTGTCACGGTGCGGGGCGAGGTGCAGGCGCGGGACGGAGAGTTTGTCGGGACGATCGGGCGGGGGCGGTTTTTGGCGCGGAAGCCGACGCACTTCTAAGCAGTGACCTTCAGCCCCGACACCAACTCAGCCATGAGAAGACCGCAAACAAGATCACCTGTAATAAGGCAAATTCCATTTTTTTCCGCTATAGCTATGGCGTCTCCGTCGAATGAATCCGCCAAGGCCATCACGCATCCATCAGCACCCGGATTAGATTTCATAATACCTATCACCTGTTCGACCGCATGCTTACCTGTAGTCCCTTCATGCTTCTTTACTTGCACGCAAAGCAATGATTCGCCTAGCTCAAATGGCGACACCTCGGCACGGCTCCTCGTGCAAACGAAGTCAGCGTCACCACCTTCTGAGTCGTAGCAATTTCGACGAACAATAGAATACCCTGCAGACTCAAGGAGGCGTACGCAAATTGACTCGAATGAAATCCCGGTTGCGCTTGGCCGAATTCCTTTGAGGTCATCTCGTATCTTTGCGGCCAGTTCACCACGCAATTTCTCCAAGTAATCAACAATGCTAGATTCGCTATAATTATAAGTTGGCTCATCGCTCAACTTATCCATGACACCACGGAATCCAGTTTCATATTGTGGTATTGGCAATACGGGATATCGGAGCCACTGAATCTTGGAATACCATGTGGTCAACGCGAGGCAACGGATACTGACATTTCCGCCCATACCAAAAGACTTGCTGATTCGCAGCCTGTGATTCTGATGAGTGTCATCATTAGTTAGATGTTCATAGCAATCTGGGAAATCGTCGGCCACAACGTGCATCGCCACCTTGCCATACTCTGGCATGTGCGGTGTCACCAATACGTCTCCGCGCTTTAACTCTCTAATTCGGGCTAAATTGTTCGGTACGCGCTCAGAAGTCAGGTCATATCTCTGAGCGCACTTTTGCACAAAGTCATCTCGCCGCAAATCCAAGTCGCCGGGACTCCCGCCTCCCCATCCCTGCGAGAGAATTCCGTCATTACGGATGCGGCTGGCGATTGCTTCGGCTTCGCTTCGATCAATGCGAAAATTATAAATCATGTAGTTTGCCCGCTCTGCGTCGTGCGTAAGTATATTGCCTATTTACCCTCAGTTCCTCGACAACCGCTCGCTCTGTTCGACGAACTTCTCGCCTTCCCACGCGGCGTCCTTCGTCACCACGCCCTCGCGCTCTGCGCGTTCCTTGGACTTCACCTCGGCCTGGCGGCGGACCAGCTCGGCGTGGGTGGTGAAGTATCGCAGGCTGTGGCCGCGGAATTCTTCGACGGTGCTGAAGCCGTGTTTGTCCATGAAGGCTTCGAGCTCTTCGTTGAGCTTCTTCACCAGCTTGTAGCCGTGCTTCATGACGCCGGTGCAGACCTGGACGGTGTTGGCGCCCAGCAGAATGAACTGGGCCGCATCGCCGCCGGTTTCGGCGCCGCCGATGGCGCTGAGGGAGCGGTCCGGGTATTCGCCCTTGACGGGCATCTCGCCGTTGTCGCTGATGGGTTTGCCGCTGCCGCCGCCGAACATCATGGTGCCGAGCTCCATCACCATGCGCAGGGCGATGGGGCGCACCGCCTTGCATGAATAGCCGCCGGGCACGGTGTAGCCCTCGACGGTCGGCTCGGGGCGCAGCGTCTCGAGGTCCACACCCATCACGCACAAAATCGTGTTGATGGCGGCGATTCCCTCGCACCCCGCCCGCAGGGCCGCACGGGCGGGTGTTTCGATGTGCGTCACGTTCGGCGTCATCTTGGCCCACACGGGGATCTTCGCAGCGCCGTTCACCCAGCCGCAGACTTCTTCAAGCATCTCCGGGTCCTGACCCATCGCCGCGCCCATCTTGCGTTCGGGCAGGCCGTGGGGGCAGGAGAAGTTCAGCTCGAAGGCGTCGACCCCCGTCTCCTGCGTGCGCTCGACGATCTCGACCCATGCATCCTTGTTGTATTCCTCCATGATCGAGGCGATGAGGATGCGGTCGGGGTACTTCTCCTTCAGCATGCGGAACTCATCCAGCCACGTGTCGAAATCGCGGTCGCTGATGAGCTCGATGTTCTGCCAGCCGTAGATCTCGCGCGACTCGTCCGCGCGCAGCCTTGCGTACCGCGGCGCCACGTTGATCACCTTCGAGGCGTCCAGGCTGATTGTCTTCGCGATCACGCCCCCCCACCCCTCATCGAAGGCCTTGGCGATCACGTTCGCGTTCGTCCCCGGCGGGCCGGAGCCGATCACGAAGGGGTTGGGCATCTTCAGACCGTTGACGGTGACGCTCAGGTCGGCCATGGCGAATCCTCCGCGTTGGCGTCGCGGCGGGGCGTCGCTGAGGCGCCCGCAGGCCGCGGAATCGAATCCCGAAGTCTACCAGACACCCCCCTCCCGGGCCCGCCAGGGCGGGGCGGGGCGCCATCCCGCCCAATCCGCTTCAGCCGGGGCCCTGTCTGACCGAAGGGCCAGTCACCCGCCCCCCACGGACGGACCCACAGGGGCGGGCGAATCGATCAAGGAGCAAGACATGTTCACCCCCGGCTCAGACATCTTCCTTCAGCTCACCGAAGACTCCGACCGCCGCAAGCTGAGCCCGTTCAAGGTCGAGCGGCTGTCCGGAGGCGTGATTCTGGCGACGCCCGAGGGCGAGACGCCGGATCTCGATCCCGGGGCCGAGACGATCATCTACTTCGAACGCGGCCGCGAGTTCGTGAAGCAGCCCGCGACCATTGAAGCCCCGGAGGCGAGCGACAACGGGGAGTCGCTCCCCGCCGGCGCGATTCTCATCCGACCCATCGGCAAGCCCGTCTCCGCCGAGGAGCGGCAGTGCTATCGCACGCAGGCGCTGCTCGCGGATGTGACGGTGCGCATCAACGGCGATGACCACTGCAACGTGGTGGACATCAGCCCGATGGGCATGTCGTTCCTGAGCCGGAATTCGTACGGGACGGGGCAGATCCTCGACATCACCGTGATCTGCGAGGGCGAGGAATACGAAGGCCGCGCCTCGGTGCAGGGCGCCCGCGACCTTCCCGGCGGCGAAACGCGCTACGGCGTCTACTGCGCCGACTCGGAACAGCTCCAGAAGGGGCTGCAGAAGGTCAGCATGCACGTGCAGCGCGAACAGCTCAAGCGGGCCTCGGGGAAGGCTGCGTGAGTTTTTGATGGGTGAGGGGATGACTGTTTCTCGCCGCGATGGAGTTGTCCGACTCCGCCGCGGCGATTTTTCTGCGCTTCTCAGAAGAGCAACTGAAACTGGAGGCGGAAGGCGACCTGGTTCTCATCGGTCGGCGTCAGGAAGTTGACGCCGGTGCTGCCGCCGGCGAAGGCGTCGTCGAGGAACCACTGCACATCGGCGGTGACCTTGGCGGCGTGACCGTGGACGTAGTAGTTGAACCCCGCGGTGATCGTGCGGAAATCGTCGCCGTTGAAGGTGTGGTCCCAGCGGGCGAAGACCTCGACGTCCTCGGCGATGTAGACGCCGCCGTGGATGATGTAGCCGAAGTCATCGGAGCTGCCCGGGAGTTTGTTGGCGTGGCGTCCGACGATGGCGCCGAAGAGGTTGAAGCCGTCGGCGACGAAGGATGCATCGGCTGTCCACGATGAGAATCGGGAGTGGGGATCGCCCATGCCGGTGTCGGGCGCGGCCTGCATGTGGGCCGCGGCGCCCAGCATGAGGCCCGTCTCGGCGCCGCGGGGGCTGGTGAACTGGCGAAACTGCCGCCAGTTCCCCATCACCAGACCCTCCACGCGTCCGGTGAAGGCCCAGTCGGCGGGCTTGGCGTCGAAATCGGTGTTGATGCTGCGAAAGCCGTCGGAGAAGGCGGCGCGGGCGCGGAAGCTCTCGGCGGCGTAACCGACTTCGACCGCCTGCGAGCGGCCCTGGTGGAACCGCGCGTTGGTGAGCGAGCGCTCGACGGCGAGCTGCCGCCATGCGGGCAAGAGCTCTTCGCGCAGGAAGGGAACCTTGAACTGTCCCCAGCGGACGATGAAGCCGTCGCCGAGATCGTACTGAGCGAAGGCGTTGAGAAGGCGCATCCCGCCGCCGGTGCGGTTGGCCTGGAGTTGAACGGCGTAGGTGAGTTCGGGGGCGAAGACGTGGCCGTCGAAGATGACCTGGCTGCGCCGGGCCTGGAAGCCGGTCACGAAATCGTCGACGGGGACAGAGTCGACGAGGGGGTCGGGGGAGGGAGCGGTGTCGTCGCGGATGGTGGCGACGTAGCGGAGCTGGATCCTGCCGGAGATGTTCAGCCGGAAGTTCCCGTCCGGTGCGGCGATGTAGAACTTACCGTCATGCCCGGCGCCGGCCGAGCTCTGGAGGAGACTTGTGCGGGTTTCAGCGTCGGCGAGCATCTCGGCGACCATGGCGCGGACCTCGTCAGGGCGCGTGTCGGACTGCGAGAAGGCCGCGGGAGCGGCGGCGAGCGATGCGAGGGCGGCGAAGGCAGCGGCGACATTGCGGCGGGGGCGCATGGCGATCTCCTGAAAACGTGCGTCGGCGAGTCGCTGTATGTAGCCATCACTACGATGCGGCGGGGATTGTACGTGGACCCGGGATGTCGTCAAAGGTGGCCGGTTATCATCGGTGAAAGAGCCGTTGATGCAATCAGTCACTGGAGGGGGTGAGACTTCCTGCTCAAAGAGCCGGGGGGGCTGATTCAGCCTGATGTGATCGTCCAATGCTCTTCCAGCTTCCAGAACGGCTCGCCCTCGGGAAGCACGCGGCGAAGCTCGGCGATGAGTGTGGAATACGCCTGTTCATCGAGCATGGTCCAGCGCATCGTGCGCCAGCGCTGCGGGAACTGCGAGCCGGCCTCCGACCTCGCCAGATTCTTCAGCAGGATCGCATCGATCGGCGGATGAATCACGCCGGCGAGGCGGCTCTCTGCGTGCGGCCCGGTGATGACCATCGACTTGAGATACACCGCCACCAGCTTGGCGACGCGGCCGAACGTGGAGTTCGCGACGCCGGCGTTCTCAAGAAACCCGAGGGCCGCGATGCACCACCCCCGGTAGCGCCCGTCGAAGGCGGCCTGGTCGGTCTCGAGCGAGGCCGGATCACGCAGGAAGGCCGCGATGTCGGTCGATTCAAGCGCATCCCGCAACACACGCACGGAGGTGAACCCGCGCTGGGCCGCCCTGGCCGCGGCCCAGATGGCGAAGCGGTGTCGGTGCTCGAAGAGGGTGTAGGGCATGGGGTGGGTGCAGGGTACAGCGATCATGGCTGCGCATCGCACGCAATCCAGTGACGCACAGCGTGAGAGGAAGGCATGGCGCACTCAGTCGATGCACAGAGCAGCCATCAGCAGGACGCCGCCCACGCCCCAGCCCCAGGGCCAGAACCAGCCCGCAATCCACATGACGCCGGAGATCGCCAGCACGAGCAACGCGACGCCGTATTTGAGCCACGAGGGAAGATCGATCCACCAGTCCAGCATGTTGCTCCTCCGCGCAGAACTCCCATCACTCGATAATGAGCCGGTTCAGCAATGTCCCGCCGACAACGAGCATGTCACCCAGTTGTCACTGGGGTCATAGTCAACTGACGACCCAGGTCGTCCACGCGGCGGATCGCTTCGGTAACTGTGAAGCTGAGCCGCCCCGAGCCAAAGGTGAGGGGTAGGGTCGAACGACATGTTAGGCCTCCTCATTCTTGGAATGTTTTCGCTTGTCTTCAAGCCGCTCAATCGCCTCCAGAAATTGCTTTAGAGTTCCCATTAGCTCCTCCCGGATGAAACGCGTGTACTCGTCGATTACCTCACGGCACCAAGGCGGGCCACTTTGGAACCGCGCTAAGAATTGGCGCATAAAATCAATGCCCTCCGGCTCTTCGTCATGCTTTCCCTCGGCTTTCAGGATCGCCATCTTGCCCTGCTTTATGGCCGAGCTAACACTACGGAGTCGGCGCGGCTTTGCAGCGGAGCCATAGAGTGAACCAATGCCCCACCTTTCGTTCTTGAAGTATCGCAGGCGTTCTTCCTTGTTTGGCGTCCATTTGCGAAAGTGAATGCGGTCACCACCCGCCTCTATATACCCCTTGACGACCTCGCCTTGAGCTAAAATTCCTGGGAACTTTGCAGGGATGCCAGACATCCGGAATGACAGGACCACGGCCCGCCCCATGACATCAAGATCTTCGTGGCCATCGCCGTGAGTGATTCTAGTCAAAAGGGCATCGTGCTCATACGAGACACCGTGCCGAATCCTGAACTTCTTTCCTGGATTCGTGCCCAATTGAGTGATGTTGACAATAAGCGTGAGGTGTTCAATAGCTGAAAAAACAGCGCTGGCTGTTTTGCCGATATCACGATGGAGCGGGGTTTCGAACCAAGCTAGAAATCCGTCGCCGGTCCATTTGAGGAAGGAGCCTCCCGCCTCTTCGATCAACGTTTGAGATGTCCAGTACAGCCGAGGCAAGAAAGTTTCAAGTTCGTCGGCCAACGAATCGTCATTCAGATACTTCGATGAACTTTGGACGTCGCACACCCAAACAACGCCGCGCGCTCGCGAGAAATCAAATCTTTCCATGTTCTAGACCATCCAGTGCAATGCATACGAGGAGGAGACTTAAAAAGTTGATCGAACGGATTTCGTTGAGCAAGGCTCGTCGACCATGCTATGCGGAATTCCGTATAGCGGGAATAATCAAGTGCTCAACGGAAAGGGCAAGGGCCGATCCTTTCGCCCCGCCTCGTTGAGCCACTCCCGTCACACGACGACCGTCTGCTCAGGTTGCCCGCCGGCCAAGCCCATATGAGGCCGGAGATCATCTTTCCGAGTTCTTCGAGATTGTCGCGGTGTGTCCACTGCTGTACTGCGTCGATCATGTCGCAGCGAGCTGCGAGTTCCAGCAGGGGTGGCCCTCGGTGACGCAGAGCACACGACCCGTGAGGTCGATGGCATTTTGAGTAGAGCACGAGTTCCCAGCGACGAAGATCGCGCACGGCGAACTCTGATGGCCGGGACACTGCGTGAGAGAGGAGAAAGGAGAAAGGAGACCGAGGAGAGAGGCTCTTCGCTCCGAGCGGGCGCCCGATCGGTCCGGGGCGCCCGGGGCGCGATGCTCTCCTGTCTGCTTTCTCCTCTCTCCTCTCTACCGCCGCGAAGCGGCAAGTCGGGGCGACTGGATTCGAACCAGCGACCTCTTGACCCCCAGTCAAGCGCGCTAACCAAGCTGCGCCACGCCCCGAAGCGTGTTGTCGAGCCGGGGAGTCTAACCGGCGATCGGGGGGCGGGCAATGCGGGATCCGGGATCACGTACGCGAATCACGAGCCCGAAGCGCGAGCGAGGGTCCTTCCCGGGGGGTCCAAAAGGAAGGGTCCGAAACGGTTGTGTTGGAGGGCGCCGGGGTAGAGCCGTCTTCGGCTCTGCCCCGCCGCAGCACTGTGAGTCTCCGAT
>RECQ01000035.1 GCA_007693965.1 Phycisphaeraceae bacterium
GCTGCCCGGGATCGCCTCCTCGCTTCGCTCGTCGGCGATCCCGGGCAGTGTTCCGAATCAAACAAATTGGACTATGGTGAGAACATACAAGGCACAGAGGCTCAGAGAAGAAGAAGAAGAAGAAGAAGAAATGAAGCAGATGGATGCGCGCCGGCGCGATCAGATGGAACTGCAATGCTGAACCAAACGATTTGGCGCTTTGGCATTTGGCGCTTTCGCGCTTTGACCCTGCCCCTTCATCACTCCGTCAATCTTTCCCTTCTCTGTGTCTCTGTGTCTCTGTGGTGATGCCTCCGTGGTGATCCCGGATCACTCCTTCGCCCACCCCGGCTCCGGCTTCTCCAGCCTTGACCAGCAGACTTCCAGCAGCTCGCGTGTGCCCATCCCCGTCGCGCCGGACACGCCCAGGATCGGATCGTCCGGGCCCAGCTTCAGCGCCACGCGGATCATCTCAACCGCCTCGCGCCGGTCTTCCTCCGTCGTCAGCAGGTCCAGCTTGTTCACGACGATGATCTCGTCCTTCTCCGCCAGCGCCGGGGCGTAGTTGAAGAGTTCCTTTCGAATCGCGTTGTAGTTCTCCACCGGATCGGAGTTGTCCGTCGGCTCGATCTCCACCACGTGCACGATCACGCGCGTGCGCTCGATGTGCCGCAGGAAGTCGTGCCCCAGCCCCGCGCCGTCCGCAGCGCCCTCGATGAGTCCCGGGATGTCCGCGACCACCAGCCGGCGCTCGGCGTCCAGATCCGCGATGCCGAGCTGGGGCGAGAGCGTGGTGAAGGGATAGTCCGCAACCTTCGGCGTCGCCGCCGACACCGCGCGCAGCATCGTCGACTTGCCCGCGTTGGGTTTGCCCACCAGGCCGATATCGGCGATCAGCTTCAGCTCCAGCCGAAGCGTGTAGGCCTCGCCCGGCTCACCCGGCGTCGACTCCCGCGGCGTCTGGTGCGTCGCGTGCTTGAAGTGGGTGTTGCCGTAGCCGCCCTTGCCGCCCTCGGCCACCACGATCCGCTGGCCCGGCTCGAGGTCGTAGAGCAGTTCGCCCGTCTCATCATTGAAGATCAGCGTGCCGGCGGGCAGACGCAGGATCACATCTTCCCCGGCGGCGCCCGACTGGTCCTTGCCACGCCCGGCCTCGCCCGATTCGGCGTTCCAGTGATGCGTGCCGCGGAAATCGAGCAGCGTCTGAACGTTGGTGTCGGCGACCGCGATGACATCGCCGCCGTCGCCGCCGTCGCCGCCGTCGGGCCCGCCCTTGGGGATGTACTTCTCGCGCCGGAAGGAGACGCAGCCGTCTCCACCCTTGCCGGCTTTGACGTGAATGACGGCGTGGTCAGCGAACATTGAAAGGAGGATACGGGGAAACTGCGACGCGGGCTCCAAGCCGCCGCCCGGTGGGCGGATGCGCGAGAAATCCTGAGGCGCCGGGTGGAACGCACCGGTCGCGAACGACAATCGTTCAAACTTCATCCGGATCAGCAAAGCCGAATTGCCGCGACCGAACGTGGTGCAAACACGCAGATATTGCGCGGCCCTGGCCTGCTGCCTGCATTGGAGCAAGAAAAAAGCGAGGCGCTGTCTTTCGACAACGCCCCGCTGGAGGAGAGAGAGCTTTTGACGCAAGCCACGGTGGTCGCAGGGTTTGGAAGCGGGGGGAACGGAGGCCGGACGCGAGCAGGCGAGTTCTACACGTCCAGCCGCCCCACGCTTCCCACCTGGGTCGCGAGCGAGCGTCAATCCACAATCTAATAGGGGGATGGCAACCCCCATCGAAATACTGCGAAAGTTCTCCAGAGGGCCTTTTGGCCCGTGTGCTGCAAAAAGGCTTTTTTTGAAGAACTGGCCAGCTTCTCATTTAGAATCGCCTTTCGTGGAGATTCTGGGGTGGGCGCCCGGAGGCGCCTGCAGGCGAGCACCAAGGAGTTGAAAAGTGAAAGATGTCCCCGAACGGAGAGAGCGTCTACATCAGCTCCTCGACCTGGCGAGGGTGTCGAGGGGGTGGAGCAGGGCTGAACTGGCTCGCGCGCTGCATCGTGATCCCACGAAGCTGTACAGCGACAGCGGCAATCCCAAACTTGATTTTCTGGTCGCGCTCGCCGAGGCGCTGGAATGGCCCGTCGGTGAAGTCGTCGCCTCCGTCTGGGGCGAGGATGGATCAAGCCGGCTGAACGGCGAGGCGACCATCGACGATTTTCAATCGCTCGATGCGCTCACCATGGATGCGCACCGCGCAGGCGACTACTCAAAGATGGTCGATCTGTCGCGCCGGCTCTTCTCCATCGCCGACAGCCCCGAGCGGCGCGCCCTCGCCTGCAACCGAGAGGCGGGCGGCTGGGACGGCCTCGGCCGCTACACCAAGGCGCTCGACGCCGTCCGCCGCGGCCTGCAGCAGGGACAGATCTCAACCGAGCTGCGCCTCAAGCTGCAGGGCAACCTCGCCAACGCCTATTACACGCTGTGGGATCTCACCTCCGCCATGGGCGTCGCCGAGATGCTCGTGCAGTGGCATCGCGAGAACCCGCCCGACTCCCCACTTCGCGCCCAGCGAGCAGCGTTCGCACGCTATGTCCGCGGCAACGCCCATCGGCGCCTCATGGACATCGAGGAAGAACGCGCCGACATGCACGCCCGCATGGCCCGCGTCGATCTTGAAGCCTCGATGCACGAATACGATCGCCTCGCCGTCGAACTCGACGACGAAGCGCTCGCAGGCATCGCCAACACCTGCCGGGCCGGAATCATTGAAGTGGATGTCGAACTCGGCGCCATCTCCCCGGCCCGGGCGATCGAAGAACTGAGCGCCGGCCTCGACAATGTCATCGACCTCGATGCGATCGGCGTCGGCGACTGGCTGGAGAGCTACGGCTGGTGGTGCATCTTCGGCGGCAACATCGCCCTGCGGCATCTGCATGGGCGCCAGTTGCAGCATGCATTGGCCGTCTTCACCAATAAAGCTCTCGAGATCGCCGATCGACTGGACAACTGGGCCATGCGCGAGCGCGTCTTCAGCCTCCAGTACGCCCTGCACGAGGCCATGATCATGGCCACCGATTTCGAAATCGACTTCACCATTGACGATGAGGATCGACGCCTGATCGCCGGAACCATGGGCCGTTTCCCCAGGTTCCGCGGCGTGGGCTGGAAGATCCTTCGCACCGCAAAGCTTGTCGCCGCCAGCTAGGAGTTCACAGCAATGTTCAGTAGAAACACAATCGCGTATTCGATGCTGGGGCTGTTCGCAGCGGCCACCGGGTCCGCCTCGGCCCTCGCCTTCGGGGGTTCGCTCAGCGATTCGACACACATGCTCTCCGAACAGAATTTACGCGGGGGCATCGAAAAGTTCAGCGGGGACATCCCTCCATTCTTCAACCCGATGAAACCCGACAACCCGACCATCATCCCCAATGATGTCGGCCACACGGACCAGGGCCCGATCGGGCGTCCCACTGGCGGCGGCGGCAGCAGCGGCGGCGGCGGCTTCTCGCCGCTCATGTCGACGCCGACGCAACCCGCCCCCAAGACGCCGGCCCTCTCCAGCGCCGATCTCGCCGATGTTCTCGGACATCTGGATCTCACGATCTTCGGCGCTTCGGATCAGCCCGGCCCCTTCACGATCTCTGAGACGCCGCCGCTGCTCGACATCGACGCCGGATCCTTCGGAGGCGGCGCATCCTTCTCGGCTCCGACGACGCCGTCCTTCGCCATCCCCGCCCCCGGCGCCATCGTCCTCTTCGGCCTCGTAAGCGCCATGGCCGGCGCCCGCCGCCGCCGCTGAAACTTCGGCGGACTCGACATCCTGACCCAGCGTCCCCAGACCGGCTTCCGAGCCGTGCCGGGACTGACGCATACAACCATCGCCCGGACTCCGCGCACCAGCGGAATCCGGGCGATTTTTTTGCTCCGATCAAAACAACGCATCACCCGAGATACACAGAGGACCTCCGGGCCCCATGTGTCTCATCGGTCCTGTTCGCTTTGTTCCAGTGGCGCCGAGTCCTTCCGCACCATCCGCACCCCCACCTCCACCACCAGCCACGCCTCCAGCGCCAGCACGATCACCGCGATCGCAACCAGCGGCCACTTCGCATCCGCCAGCCACGACGGGTTGGCCTCGTTGCCGACGAACGCCTGCCACGACAGCGCCCACGCGGGCAGGACGATCATGATGATCGTCGGCGCAACGATGAACCACCACGGGCGCTTCTTCGCGATCAGCCACGCGGCGATCACGATGAAGGCCAGGCCCGCGAGGAGTTGGTTCGTCGCGCCGAAGAGGGGCCACAGGATCAGCCCGCCCATGCCCGCGTTCTGCCACGACAGCGCCTGCCCCGGCGGCGGGACGGCGGCGAGCATCGCGGCCGTCGCCACGGCGAAGAGCGTGGCGCCGTGCACGGTCGCGAGCCACTTGAACGGGTTCAGGTTCGAGGCGAGGGCGCGCTGGGCGCGAAGCGTGGCGCGCCAGGCGGTGGCTTCGGTCTGTTCGAGCGGGCAGATGGTTCCGCATTCGGGGCATTGCGGGTCGGCGGCGGCGGCGCCCGAGGCTTCGCCCGCAGGGCCGGGCTCAGCCTCGGCGTCTCTTTCATGGCCGATCGGTGTGTGCGCGTGCGTCGATTCTTCGTGGTGTGAGTGTGGGGATTCGAGCTCCTTGCCGGCGACGCTGAGGCCGGAGACGTCGTAGCCGCAGGTCGGGCAGGCGCGGCGCGGGGCGCGGGGGAGGAAGGTGCGAGCCAGCTCCTGGATGACATAGCGCTGCAGGCGGCAGGCGGTGTCCATCGTCGTCCCCGCGAAAGAGGCGACGAAGACGCCCATCAGCGCCACGGCCACACCAGCGGGCACGCCGAGAGCGCGGATGAGATTGGCGGCGCCGTCGACGAAGGCGCCGACCATGGCGCCGAGCGAGCCGGCGGCGGACCAGGATTCGTATTGCTTATCGAAGGCGGGGCGTCCGACGAGCGAGTACGTCGCGCTCTCGCGGTTGAATCCGATGGATCCGTCGCCGAGCGGTCTGTGCCCGGCGTTCTCGACCGGAAGAATCGGCTCGATCTTCCTCCGGCTCGGATCGTCGGCGGGGGAATCCGGATTCATCGCGTGGATCACCGGGCTTTTGTTGAAAAGCGCAAAGCCGCTCGTCCGCATGCCATCCGGCACATGCATGACCGCCGCGAAAAGCTCCTCGTTATACGTCTTGCCAGGAGGCGGCGCATCAGGATGCAGCCGCCAATCGGGGTATTTCATCATCGCTACGACGTGGTAGCGACTGTCGCCGGTGTGAATCGGAATTTCGGACAATGCATAGGTGTCACCCTCGGGGGTAGTCCATGTTCCACTGTATTCAAACGCCTTCGTAATCCCCAGCCCGATCCCCGCCGCGCACGATGCGATCACGAGCGTCGCGAGAAATCCTTCCGTGAGCATGGCGCCGTAGCCGATGGAGCGGGCGTCGGTCTCGCGGCGGAGTTGTTTGCTGGTGGTGCCGCTGGCCACGAGGCAGTGGAAGCCGGAGATGGCGCCGCAGGCGATGGTGATGAAGAGAATCGGAACCAGCGGCGGCGCCCCGGGTGGATCGAAATCGACGACGGGGGCGACGAGGCGGAGGGGGATGCGCTCGGTCGGACGTGCGGCGACGATATACGAGCCCGAAGCGCGAGCGAGGGTTTGTTGTGCGTCAGGCGCATCGGAACGCTCGGCGATCCCCGACGCGCCGGATTCCCTCGCTTGCGCTTCGGGCTCGTGAACGCCGGAGTCCCTCGCTTGCGCTTCGGGCTCGTGGGCGCCGATTTCCCTTGCTTGCGCCTGGGGATCGTTGTCGAACGTCTGCGCCACGCCGCCGATGGTCGCCGCGGCGACGAGGCCCGCAAGAAGCAATCCGAGCGCCGAAAGAAGCTGGAGCGAGTTGATGTAGTCCCGCGGCTGCAGGAGCGTCCACACCGGCAGCACGCTGGCGGTGTAGGCGTACGCCAGCAGCCCCACCACCCAGATCCACGTCGGCTGGGCCGCGAGGAAGTGGTTGAAGGCGTGCAGGTTCGCGAACGTCGGCCCGAAGTCGGCGTCGCCCAGCACCACGCTCAGGTACATCAGCGCCAGCGCGACGATCGAGGGGATCACGATCGAGCGCCCCCGCTTGTGCAGGATGAGGCCGATGCCGAGCGCGAGGGGGATCTGGAAAATCACGGGGAAGATGGCGGCGGGATACTGGCGCAGCACCGCCGCGATGACCAGGCCGAAGATCGCCAGCACGATCCACAGCCCCATCACCAGCACGGCGAGGAAGATCAGGCGCACACGCGGGCCCAGCAGATCGCCGGCGACATCGCCGATGGTCCGCCCCTTGTTCCGCAGGCTGACGACCAGCGAGCCCAGGTCGTGCACCGCGCCGATGAAGATGGCGCCGACGATCACCCACAGCGTGGCGGGCAGCCAGCCCCACATCACGGCGATGGCGGGCCCGACAATGGGGCCGGTGCCGGCGATGGAGGTGAAGTGGTGGCCGAAGACGACGGAGCGGCGCGTGGGGCAGAAATCTTTGTTGTCTTCAAGAAGAACGGCCGGGGTGGGCGTGTCTTCTCGGAGCTTGAAGACATGACGCGCCACCCAGCGGCCGTATGTGAAGTACGCGATCAGGAATGCTACGCCCGCGAGGGCGACCAGCGCCAGTGCGTCCATCAGATCAATGATCCGCTATCTGTATGACAAAGTGAAGCGAAAAGGTCAAGAAATCTTTTGGGATTATGCCAGGGGAGAAGTTCTGAGTCCTGAGTTCTGGGTGCTGAGTGGGGAGTGGGGAGTGCGGAGTACCGAGTTCCGAGTTCCGAGTTGTGAGTGGCGAGCGTCATCTGTATCTCCCCTCACCGCTCATCGCTCATCGCTCACCGCTCACCCCTCACCGCTCACACCTCACCGCAGCCCGTATTCCTTGAGCTTGCGGTAGAGCGTTCTTTCGCCGATTCCCAGTAGTTTGGCGGCCTGTTCTCGGTTGCCGCCGGTGAGGCGGAGGGTTTCGCGGATGGCTCGTTTTTCGAGCTGTTCCAGGCTGGCGCCCGCGAGTGAGCCGGCGCCGGCGCCGCCTTCGCCTTCGGGAGATTCCTCATCGCGCACGGCGATGTCGTCGGGGATGTGGCGGATGTCCAGCGTCTTCTCGCCGGCGCCGAGGGCCATCACCACCATGTTCTGCGTGACGTTGAGAAGCTGGCGGACGTTGCCGGGCCAGTGGTAGGCGGTGAGGCGCATCATCGCCGCGTCGGTGATGGGCGGCGGGGGCTGGCCCGGCGCCATCTGCTCGGAAAATCGGGCGATGGCGTGGTGGACGATGCGGGGAATGTCGTCGCGCCGCTCTCGCAGCGGCGGCAGGTGGACGTGGGCGCCCTTGATGCGGAAATACAGATCCTCGCGGAAACTCCCCTCCTGCACCGCCTTGTCGAGATCCTTGTTTGTCGCAGAGACGAAGCGGACATCGACCCGTTTCGAATCGTTGGCGCCGAGGCGGACCACCTCGCCGCTCTCGAGGACGCGCAGCAGCTTGGCCTGCATGGAGAGGGGCATGTCGCCGATTTCATCGAGGAAGATGGTGCCGTTGTGGGCGTATTCGAAGACGCCCTCGCGGTCGCGGTCGGCGCCGGTGTAGGCGCCGCGGACGTGGCCGAAGAGCTGGTCCTCCAGCAGCGACTCGCTCTGGCCGGCGCAGTTGAAGGCGACGAAGCGCTTGGTGGATCGCGGGCTGTTCTTGTGGACGGCCTCGGCGATGAGCTCCTTGCCCGTGCCGCTCTCGCCGGTGATGAGGATGGGCAGGCTGCTGGCGCTGACGGTGCGCAGCGTCTTGAGGATGCGGCGCATGGGCTCGGAGCCAGCGATGATGCCCTCGAAGCCGGCGTGCTGCACGAGGCTCGACATCTCGCCCGACTCATGACGCAGCAGCACCGTCTCCGCGGCCCGGTTGATGAGGCTGCGGAAGACCTCGAGGTCGAGGGGCTTTTCGATGAAGTCGTAGGCGCCGTGCTTGAAGGCGGCCCGGGCGGTGGCCACATCGCCGTGGGCGGTGACCATGATCGTCTCGGCGTCGGGCTGCATGGCGCGGGCGGCCTGGAGGACGATGAGGCCCGCATCGGCGCCGTCCGGGGCCACGCCGTCGCGCCCGCCGCTGGCGGGCATGCGGAGATCGGTGACGATCACATCGAACGAGCCGTGCTTCAGCTCGTCGAGGGCGCGTTCGACGGTGTTGACGATGGTGGAGACGTGGCCGGGCTTGCGCAGGGCGTCGGCCATGAGGTCGGCGTGGTCGGGCTCATCCTCGACGATGAGCACCTGGGCGCGGGGCATGTCATCGGCGCTGGCGTGCATATTGGCAGTGTATCGGGGAAGGAACGCGGAGTGCGCGGAGTTGTGGAGTGAAACGGGAGGGGATGAACTCGGAGGTCGCGGAGTGCGCGGAGGGAGACGGAGGAGGAAGAGAATGGGTTCGGATCAGGAAACGTAATTCAATTCCTGAGCCGGCCTCCGCATCCGACGTTCATCGATCTGCGGCGTGACGGCGCCCGCAGCCAATCCGGGACATCGTCCGAGCCGGAAGCGCACACCCTCTCTCTTTTCCGACTCCCTCTTCCTCCGCGCACTCCGCGACCTCCGCGTTCATCCCCCGTTCACCGAGCCGCCTCGCACCGGCGCACCGCGCACAGGGCGATCGCGATGGCGTCGGCGACGTCCGGCGGCGACGGAGCCGCGGCGAGTCCGAGCTGGGCGCGGACCGAGTCCTGCATCTGGGCCTTGCCGGCGTGGCCGTTGCCGGTGAGTGATTTCTTGACCTCGGTGGCGCCGAGTTCGGAGACGCCCACGCCGGCGCGCTCGGCGACGAGGAGCGTCACGCCGCGGGCGTGGCCCATGGTGATGGCGGTCGTGGGGTGGCGGTAGTGCGAATAGAGCTTCTCGACGCAGACCATGTCGGGTGAGAGTCGTTCGATGAGCGCGCAGAGGTCGGCTTCGAGTTCGCACAGTCGTCGGGGGAGGGAGTCGCCGGGGCGGAGCCGCACCACGCCGGCTTCGATGAGGATCTCCTCGCCGGCGCCGCCACGCTCGATGCAGCCGTAGCCGGTGATGCGGAGGCCGGGGTCGATGCCGAGTATGCGCATGTCCGCAAACACTCCGTGGTTTGGGCGGCTGGTGGGCGATGTCAAACGGGGATGGTCCACTTGCAGATTATCACCCCGGATCGAGTGACCCGGGACACGTCAGAGGGCGAGTTCCTGCATCGGTTTCCGAATCAATGGGCTGACAAAATCAGGTCTATTGCTATACTGCCGCCGTCATCCACTTTGCCCCCGGAAGCCGGATCGGTCGCGTTCATCGCACCGGTCCGGTTTTTTTCTGGAATTTGCGCTTTCGCGGAGCGCTCCGGCGGCGTCCGACGCCGCTGCGGCCGCCGCTTCCCCGGCGAGGCGAGCAGGCAAGAGAAAACGTCATCGCAATCGATGATCGACCGTTCAGGCGTCTGACCCGCTGAGCAGGCGGTCGGTCTCGATGAGGCCGTCCTTGAGGCGCACGATGCGCTGGCAGCGGTCGGCGACATCGTCATCGTGCGTGACCATGATGATGGTCATGCCCTTGGCGTGCAGGTCGTCGAAGACGCTGAGGATCGCTTCGCCGGTGGCGGAGTCGAGGTTGCCTGTGGGCTCGTCGGCCATGAGTACGACAGGATCGCTCACCAGGGCCCGCGCGATGGCGGCGCGCTGCTGCTGGCCGCCGGAGAGTTCGCTCGGCCGATGACCCACGCGATCGGCGAGGCCGACCAGTTCGAGTTTTTCGAGCGCCTTGGCGCGGCGTTCGGCCTTGGGGACGCTCTGGTAGAAGAGCGGCACCTCGGCGTTCTCGGCGATGGTGAGCTGGCTGATGAGGTTGAAGGCCTGGAATATGAAGCCGATCTTCTTGCCGCGGAAGACGCTGAGCGTCTCGTCCTCCATCGTCGAGACGTCGCGGCCGTCGAGGAAGTACTGGCCGTGTGTGGGGCGGTCGAGGCAGCCGAGAATGTTCATCAGCGTGGACTTGCCGGAACCCGAGGCGCCCATGATGGCGACGTACTGCCCGCGTGGGATGGTGACATCGACGCCGCGGAGCGCCTCGACGAGGACGCCGCCGTCGGGCTTGTAGTAGACCTTGGTCACGCCTCGTAGGTCGGCGACGTTGGCGCACTCGCCCGGCGCCGTCGGCGGCGCCTGCTCGGAACTGTGGGACGTCTGAAGTGTGGTCATCACTCGGAGTCTACCGCTCAACCCGGCTCCGGCGGCGGTGGAACCCGGGCTTCCGGCCTCTGGAACGCTGCGAGAGGATGAGAAAATGGGAAATCCCCGCAGACGCCGCCCTCAGGACGCGTCGTCAAGCTGGAGGGCGGCGAGGGCGGTGGCGGTGTCGGGTGCGAAGCTGAAGACCTTGTCCAGACCGGTCAGCAGCATGGTGGACCAGATGGGGTCACCGAGCGAGCAGAGCATCAGGCGCCGATCGCACTCGGTGAGACGCTTGCGCAGACGCAGCATCTGGGCGATGTTGGACGAGTTCAGGTATGTGACCGAGGAGAAATTGAGCACCACGTTGGGCGTTCGTTCGACGTCCTGCTCGGCGACGCGCTGGTAGACGCTGGCGAGCTCGTCGGAGAGCTCGGGCTCATCGCTCAGGTCGGAGATCAGGATCTGGTCGGACCATTCCGTGGACATGCGAAGCCTCTCGCTGGCGGTGCGGGCAGAGGCTACCACATGCCGGCGAACGAGGGGCGTCCGCCGGGAAGTATCCACATCACGCGTCCGAATCACTCAGCGGAGTCGGGGGGATCGGTCGCGACGGCGCCGTCGGCGTCCTCGCTGCTCTCGCCCTCGGCGACGCGGGCGGCGGCGATGAGGCGGTCGCCGTCCTTCAGGTTCACCAGACGAACGCCCTGCGTGGCCCGGCCGATGCGCGAGATCGACTCCACCGTCATGCGCACCAGCATCCCCCGCTGGGTGATGAACATGATGCCCTCACCAGGCGTGACCGACTTGACGGTGACGACCGGGCCGTTGCGGCTGGTGGTGCGGATGTCGATGCGCCCCTTGCCGCCGCGGGACTGCGGCTCGCCGTTGGCGGCGCCCTCGCGCCACACCAGGTACTCATTCAGATCGGAGCGCTTGCCGTAGCCGTTCACGGTTGCGGTGAGCAGATCCAGCTCGGGATGGACTGGCTTCTGGGCGCCCTCTTCATCGGGCTCGGTCATCTCGATCTTGACGAGGCCGACCACGCGGTCGCCCTTGCGCAGGTCAATTCCCTTCACGCCCGCGGCGGAGCGGCCCATGGGCCGCGCATCGCTCTCGCGGAAGCGGATCGACATACCCCCCTCGGTGCCGAGCAGCACATGATCGTGCCCGCTGGTCCAGATGCAGCCGACCAGGGCGTCGCCCTCGTTGAGGTTCACGGCGATGAGGCCGGAGCGGTTGACGTTGCGGTAGAGCCGCAGGCTGGAGCGCTTCACGCGCCCCTGCTCGGTGGCGAAGAAGAGGAAGCACTCGCCCTTCTCGAAATCGCGGATGGGCATGAACTCGACGGCCTTTTCGCCATCACGCAGATCGATGAGGTTGACGATGGCCCGGCCGCGGGTGGTGCGCGACATCTGCGGCACCTCGTAGACCTTGATCTTGAAGACGCGTCCGGAGTCGGTGAAGCAGAGCAGATCGTCGTGGGTGCTGGCGACGAAGAGGTGCTCGATGAAATCGCCATCCTTGGCGTCGGAGGCGATGATCCCCCGCCCGCCGCGGCCTTGGGCCCGGTAGGTGTCCAGCGGGACGCGCTTCACATAGCCC
The DNA here is from genome assembly GCA_007693965.1 of Phycisphaeraceae bacterium. Classification (GTDB taxonomy): domain Bacteria; phylum Planctomycetota; class Phycisphaerae; order Phycisphaerales; family UBA1924; genus RECQ01. Next base: position 11,808 of record RECQ01000035.1, read on the forward strand.
TCGTGCGAGATGGTGACGACCATCTCCTCGACCTTGATCAGCGCCTCGATGTCGATGTCGGTCTCGGACTCCTCGATGCGCGTCATCCGCGGCGAGGAGTAGCGGGCCTTCATCTCGACGCAGTCCTGCTTGATGATGTCGAGAACGCGCTGCCGGTCGGAGAGGATCAGCTCATAGCCCTCGATCTCCTCGACCAGCTTGGCGTAGTCGCCGACGAGGCGGTCGATCTCGAGGCCGACGAGCTGGATCAGGCGCATGGCGCCGATCGCCTCGGCCTGGACGCGCGTGAGAGCCACGCCGCCGGCGCCCTCGGCCTTCTCGGCCTGCCGCTTCAGGCGCGCCGGGATCTTGGGCGCGTGCTCGTGGTCGGGAGCGATGCGGAATCGCTTCTGCATCAGGGCTTCGATGGCCTGCTCGCGCGACTGGGAAGCGCGGATGATGCGGATGACCTCGTCGATGTCGCAGACGGCGTAGATCAGGCCTTCGAGGATGTGGGCCTTCTTCTGGGCTTCGCGCAGCAGGTGGCGCGTGCGCCGCGTCACGACTTCGAAGCGGTGCTCGATGTATAGCTGGATCAGCTCGCGCAGGCTGAGCGTCCGCGGCTGGCGGTTCACCAGCGCCACGTTCATGATCGAGAAGGTCTGCTGCAGCGGCGTGAACTGGTAGAGCTGGTTCTCGACCACCGCGGGATCGGCGCCGCGGCGGAGCTCACACACGATGCGCGTGCGGGCGCTGCGACCGGATTCATTGCGGACATCGCTGATGTCCTTGATGCGCTCGTCCTTGATGGCGCTGACGATGCGCTCCATGAGCGTGTTCTGCACCACCTGGTAGGGAATCGCATCGATCACGAGCTGCTGGCGCCCGTTGGACTGCTCCTCGACGTGCAGCTCGCCTCGGACGGAGACGCGCCCGCGTCCGGTTGTGTACGCGTCGATGATGCCGCGCCGGCCGCAGATCACGCCGCCGGTGGGGAAGTCGGGCCCCTTGACGATCTCGAGCAGCTCGGGGGTTTCAAGGTCAGGCTCGTCGATGAGGGCGGTGATGGCGTCGAAGATCTCGCCGGGGTTGTGCGGTGCGAGGCTGGTGGCCATGCCCACGGCGATGCCCACGCCGCCGTTGATGAGCAGGTTGGGGAACTTGCCGGGGAGGACCATCGGCTCCATGAGCCGTTCGTCGTAGTTGGGCTGGAAGTCGACGGTGTCGAGCTTGATGTCGTCCAGCATGTCCACCGCGGCCTGGGTCATGCGGGCCTCGGTGTAACGCATGGCCGCGGGCGGATCGCCGTCGATGGAGCCGAAGTTGCCCTGCGGATCGATCAGCGGCACGCGCATGCGCCACGGCTGGGCCATGCCGACGAGGGTGGGATAGATGACGCTCTCGCCGTGGGGGTGGTAGTTGCCGGAGGTGTCGCCGGCGATCTTGGCGCACTTGATGTGCTTGCGCCCGGGGCGCAGGTTCAGATCGTGCATGGCGACGAGGATGCGTCGCTGCGAGGGCTTGAGCCCGTCGCGGACATCGGGCAGGGCCCGGTCCATGATGGTGCTCATGGCGTACACGAGGTAGTTCGTGTGCAGCTCGCGCTCGATCTTCATGTCCACGACCATGCCGCGGGGGTCGGGGCCTGAAGTCGGGGGAAGTGGATCGGTGGTTTCGGCCATCCGTGTCGTCGCTCCGGGCGGTGAGAATCTGCGTCAAAAAGGGGCGCCGCGGCGGCTGTTCCGGGCGTCGCCCGGGGCCCTGCGGGGCAATATTCATTCTACGCGTTCCGGACGGTTTCCGCCCGTTCGACAGGCTTTTCCGCAGAGCTGCGGGCTGGAGCCCCGGCCACGCCGCGGCCGGCGAAGAGGGCGAGCGCCGCGGGCGTCAGCAGCGGGATCGCCACCCCCGGCGCCAGAGCCCACCAGTGCCGCTCGATAAAGCCGATCCAGAAGAGCGGCGCCGCCAGGCAGATCGCACCAATGCACGCCGGCAGCGCCAGCCGCCCGGCGAGCGTTCCGAGCATCCGGCGGCGCGGAATCATCACGATCCACACGTATGATGGGAAGACGAGCCCGTACGCCGCCATGAAGACGAGGTAGGCGCTCACATTGCCCAATGCCTGATCCAGCAGTGGCGGCACGATCCACGCCGCCAGCGGCAGGAGCAGGGCGCCGATGGTCAGGATCGCCGAGCGCGGCGCCAGGATGGCGATCAGCTCGCGCATGTGGGCGCCCACGGTGAAGATCGATTGGATCACGATGTGTGTGATCACCAGCCCCCCCATCGTCCACAGCACGACCAGCGTGCCGGCGTAGAGCAGCGTGCCCGTGATCATCGCCAGGAAAAAGCCTCCGAAACCGAGGAGAAAGGCAAGGTCGCCCGTTCGCCCCGGCGTCTCGATGCGCGTGCGCAGAAAGGTGAGGTCCAGCCACGGACACAGCGCGAACCCGAAGATGCACACCGGCGCCAGCCACAGCAGGCCGGATGCGTCCGACAGGCCCGTCATGGCGGGCAGCAGCGGCACACGATCATCGACGCCCAGCATGACGCTTGCGGTGATCAGCAGCGCCGAGATGCCGAAGAAGATCATGGCCCAGCGCTTCCAGGCGTTGGAGTCGGTCCGGCTCATGAGCATCGCAAAGAACCAGACGACCAGCGCCAGCAGCCACGGCTTCGAGAGCTCGGTTGTGATGGCGTAGAGCCAGAGCGGCGCATCGCCGGGCAGGTCGCGCATCGGGAGCATCGCCATCCATTCGATCGCAAGCCACGCCGCGAAAAAAGCGTGGAAGGCCATGGTGACGATCGAGAAGGCGACCATGGCGCCAGGGTGCGCCTGCCGCAATCCTTCCGCGGCGCCGGGGCGGCGGAGAATGAGCCCCATCGCCATCGCCCCCAGCACGTTGGGCACGGCGAAGACCAGCCACCCCGGCCAGCCGAACTCGGCGATGAGGATCACCGGCAGGAACATGCCGATGCACCACGTCCATGAGCAGGCGAGGAACGCCCCGCGGCCGATGGATTCGCGCCACTTCACGCGGCAGTCCTGATCGTGTTCATTGCTTCAGTGTCGGAACGAGCGCCGTGACGGGTGCCGTGGCAAGCTTCTTTTTGCTTGCCACGAGAATGGAAACACATTGTATGAGTTTCAAGATCATAGTTTACTACAAGCCTGTAATCATTGGACTGAATTCACCTATGAACGTTCGGCGTGGCAAGCAAAAAGAAGCTTGCCACGGCACCCACTCCATAACCACTGTCCCCGACACACTTTCACCCGCGCCGCTTCGTCTTGCTCATCGTTCGCAGCGAGCGCGGCGTGGCGTAGAACGTCACGTTGCAGCGGCCCACGCGCCGCTCCTTGCCGCGTTTGGTGTTGATCTGCTGCACGATGTCCAGCTCGAGATCGAGCGTGAACTCCTCGCCGGAGGCGACAAGCTCCTTCACATCCGCCAGCGGGCGCACACGGTACACCGCGGGCCCGAAGCAGGGACGCAGAAACTTGTAGTTGAGCTCCTTGCACACCACGCTGTAGCCGCCGTCGGTCTCACCGAACAGGTACATGCCCGCGGCGATCTCGCTGTTGGCCAGCAGCGAAGCGCCCGCCATGGCGTTGTACCAGTTGCGATTGAAGCGCTTGAAGGGCAGGACCGCCGTGAAGGTGGTGGCGTCGATCCGCTTCATCTTGATGCCCGAACGGAAGGCGTAGGGCAGGAAGAGCATCGACGAGAGCCGCTGGAAAAAGCCGTTGCGCGACGAGAGGCGGCTGAAGAACACCTCGATCCGGGCCATCCGCTCGCGAACCGGGCGCACTTTGCCCGGCCCGGACCCGGTTCGGGCGATGGAGGCCTGATCCACGATCTCAGTGGCGTCGGCGGCGCCGGCCTCGTTCGAAGCGTCGGCCTCGACCGGGGTCTTCTCGGGCTGAATCGGGGGCGCGGATTGGGTCGGGATTGATTTCACGGCGGGCGGTGGGCGATCGGGCTTGGGCATCGCGGCGGCCTTGCGGCCGGAACGCCATTGTAGCGTCACGGACGTCGCGGTCGGGTCGGGTCGGGCGGGTCGGGCGGGTCGATCTCGCGGCTCACCATAGGCCCACTTCATCATCCGGGAGCGGAACCAGGCGGTAGGCGCCCGGTTTGTCGCCCCGCTCAACCCGGACCACCGCGGCGCCGGGTTCGTGATCCAGCGCCACCAGCCACCCCGCATCGCACGCCTCCTGCAGGAAAGCGCTCTTCTGGATCATGTTCTCATAGGGAAGCTGGTCGTAAGCCATGCTGTAGGTGAGGCCGACGTGGTGCATGGTGGGCATCAGATCGCCGGGGAAGACGATCGTGCGTCCCTTGGCATCCTGGAAGAAAACCGCCTGCTGACCCCATGTATGGCCGGGGACGGGCCGCACCATGATTCCCGGCAGCGCCTCGCCATCGCCCGCGATCTGCCGGACGCGGTCGGCGACCGGATCGAGGTGGTTGCGCAGGTAGGTGCTGTGCATGGTGGACTTGTTGGCCAGGGCGTCCTCCCACTCCTGCCGCTGGGTGACGACCTCGGCCTCGGGGAAGAGGGGAACGGCGTCGCCGGAATCGCTCAGTGTTGTCAGGCCGCCGGCGTGGTCGAAGTGCAGGTGGGTGACGATGACGGTGGAGATGTCGTTCGGGAAGCAGTCCGCATCGCGCAGGGCGTCGCGGACCGAGCGGTTTTCGAGGGCGTAGATGTCGCGCATCTTGTCCGTGGACTTGTCGCCGATGCCGGTCTCGATGAGCACGCGCCGCCCGTCGCGCTCGAGGAGCAGGCAGTTGGTGTTGAGGAGCATGCGGTTGCGATCATCAACCTCGACCGCGCGCGACCACAGCGGCTTGGGCACGACGCCGAACATGGCGCCGGCGTCGAGCTTGAAAGCGCCGGCCCGGATGAGTTTCCATTTCCAGGTCATGGGGGGGAATCCAGGGATGAGGCAATGGGCAATGGGCAATTGGATGCGGGAATTACGACTTCCTATTGCCCATTGCCCATTCCCCATTGCCTCCCTCTCACGCCTTCGGCGCTCCACCCGTGCCCGGGCTGCCGTCGGCGCCGGCGATGCTGCTGCGCATGGCGGTGTCGGAGAGGACGTTGCGCATGCGGTAATAGTCCATGACGCCGAGGTTGCCGCTGCGGAACGACTCTGCGATGGCCTTCGGAACTTCGGCCTCGGCGAGCACCACGATGGCGCGGTTCTCTTCGATCTTGGCCCGGTTTTCCTGTTCGAGGGCGACGGCCATGGCGCGGCGCTGCTCGGCCTCGGCCTGGAAGCGGCGCTTGTCGGCCTCGGCCTGGTCGGCCTGGAGCTTGGCGCCGATGTTCTCGCCCACATCCACGTCGGCGATGTCGATCGAGAGAATCTCGAACGCCGTGCCAGCGTCGAGGCCGCGGTCGAGGACGGATTTGGAGATGCGGTCGGGGTTCTCCAGCACCTGTTTGTGCGTCTCGGACGAGCCGATGGTGGAGACGATGCCCTCGCCGACGCGGGCGATGATGGTCTCTTCCGTGGCGCCGCCGACCAGGCGGGCGATGTTCGCACGCACCGTCACGCGGGCCCGGGCCTTGAGCTGGATGCCGTCCTTGGCCACCGCGTCAATCGTGGTGCGGCCGGACGCCGGATTCGGGCAGTCGATGACCTTCGGGTTCACCGAGGTCTGCACGGCGTCGAGGATGTCGCGACCGGCGAGGTCGATGGCGCACGCCGTGTTCCACGGCAGCTCGATCTTAGCGCGGTCGGCGGCGATGAGGGCGTTGATCACGCTGGGCACGCGGCCGCCGGCGAGGTAGTGCGTCTCAAGCTCGTTGGTCGAGATGGCCAGACCCGCCTTCACGGCCCGGATGCGCCCGAAGACGATGGTGGTGGGATCGACCTTTCGCAGGCTCATGCCCACAAGAGCCCACATGCTCACCGAAGCATTGCTGAGCAGGGCCTGCAGCCACAGCTTGAAGAACTTGATGAAAACAACGAGCACGAACAGCGCCACCAGCGCGACGACTGCGAGGACGGCGATTAGAATCGGGTTCATCAGCGACTCCCAGAGAGAAGCAGGTCGGAGGGCCCAGAACGGGCACGGATTGCGTCAGGACGTGGGCGTCGGCCACCCCACGCCGGGATGGACATTATGCGCTTTCGAGAACGGAGGCGCCCCGGGCGTAGAGAATTCGTTGAGAATACAGCGCACGATCCCACCCGCGCTCTGCCACGGTCGCTCTCACGCGATGCTGTATCTCGCGGTTTCTGAGCGAAGGGCCCGCGTCGTCGGATCGTCGCCCATCTGCCGGCTCGTGTGGGAGGCTCCGGGGCCCCATCCGAATCCCTGCGGCTGAATCAGCCCCGACGATGGTCGACGCTGCCGAGCCACAGCGGAGTGTGGGTCCGGTAAGATCGAGGGGCGGGGTCGGCGGAGGCCGTCACGCGTTGGCGTCGCTCCCGGCCGCCCGGTTTCTGGTGGATCGGGCTTCGCGACAGCCGATCCTGAGTCGTCCGGGGCTCGTAGCACCCCTGCGGCCGCGTGGCCCGGGCGAGTCAACACCCGGCGCGGCGCCGGCGTCGAGGTAGAAGAGGAGTGGTAGCGCATGTGTGGAATTGTCGCGTATATCGGCGCCAAACAGGCCCGTCCGCTGCTGATCGAAGGCCTGAAGCGCCTGGAGTACCGGGGGTATGACTCCGCCGGCATCGCCGTTCTGAACGGCGCCGTCTCGGTGGTGCGCACCGTCGGGCGCGTCAGCGTGCTGGAGGACAGGCTGGCGGAGTCCGGCGATCTCAAGGGCTCGGTCGGCATCGCCCACACCCGCTGGGCCACCCACGGCGAGCCCGCCGAGCGCAACGCCCACCCCCACGTGGACGATCGCCACGGCATCGCCCTGATCCACAACGGCATCATCGAGAACTACGCGGCCCTCCGCACCTGGCTCGAAGAGCAGGGCCACACCTTCACCAGCGAGACCGACACCGAAGTCCTGACCATGCTCATCAGCGAGCTGTACGACGGCGACTTGGAGAAGGCCGTGCAGGGGGCGCTGCGCGAGGTGACGGGCGCCTATGCCCTGGCCGCCATCTGCGAGAAGGAGCCGGACACGCTGGTCGTGGCCCGCAAGGGCTCACCTTTGATGGTGGGCGTGGGCGCGGATGAGTACATCGTGGCCTCGGACGCGTCGGCCATCGTGGCCCACACCAGCCGGGCCGTCACGCTGGACGACTACCAGGTCTGCAAGCTCACGCGCGACAGCTTCCGCACCTCGACGCTGGACAACGTGGCCGTCACGCCGCGGATCCAGGAGCTGGAGCTGGAGCTCGAGCAGATCGAGCTGGGCGACTACCCGCATTACATGATCAAGGAGATCTTCGAGCAGCCCAACAGCCTGCGCAACACCATGCGCGGGCGCATCGACCTGCGCGAGGGCCGCGTCGTGCTCGGCGGCGTGGGGCAGTACGCCCGCGAGCTGGTGAAGGCCCGCCGCTTCATCCTGCTGGGGCAGGGAACCGCGCTGCACGCCGCCATGATCGGCGAATACCTGCTCGAAGACCTCGCCAAGGTCCCCGCCGAAGTCGAGTATTCCAGTGAGTTCCGCTACCGCAACCCGATTATCGAAGAGGGCACGGTTATCATCGCGGTCAGCCAGTCGGGCGAGACCGCGGACACGCTCTCGGCCCTGCACGAGGCGAAGGAGCGCGGGGCGCTCGCGCTCGGCGTCGTCAACGTGGTTGGGTCAAGCATCGCCCGCGACACCGACGCCGGCGTCTACCTGCGCGTCGGCCCCGAGATCGGCGTCGCATCGACAAAGGCCTTCACCGGCCAGCTCTCGGTGCTCACGCTGCTCAGCCTCTTCATCGCGCGGCGCCGCTTCATGAGCGTCGAGCAGTCGAGCGAGATCCTGCGCACGATGGAGCGCATCCCCGAGATGGTCGAGCGCGTCCTCGCCGAGAGCGACCAAATCCGCGCCGTCACCGAGCGCTACTGCGACCGCGAGAACTGGCTCTTCCTCGGCCGCGGCTACAACTATCCCACCGCCCTCGAAGGCGCCCTTAAGCTCAAGGAAATCAGCTACATCCACGCCGAGGGCATGCCCGCGGCGGAGATGAAGCACGGGCCCATCGCCCTCATCAACCACGGCATGCCCGTCGTCTTCATCGCCAACAAGGGCGCCCAGTACGAGAAGGTGATGAGCAACATCGAAGAGGTCCGCTCCCGCGGCGGGCGCGTCATCGCCGTCGCCACCGAGGGCGACACCGACATCAAGCGCTACGCCGAGGATGTCTTCTACATCCCCGAAATCCCCGAGGCCCTCAGTCCGCTGCTGGCAGTGGTTCCGCTCCAGCTCATGGCGTACCACGCCGCCGTGATTCGCGGCCACGATGTGGACAAGCCGCGGAACCTGGCCAAGAGCGTGACGGTGGAGTGAGCGGTTGCGAACCGCCTCGAATAAGTCATCCCCTCCCACGAAACCCCAACGCTGCGGATGAATACGGTAGATGGGGCATTGGTGGCGCTCCTGAAACAGGAAGCGGTTTCTGAGCTTCTGTGGCCGCGACTCTGTCTACATGCAGAGCCGCGCCGGCCGTTGGTGTGGATGACGCTGTCGAGGGAGACTCTGCCTCGAATCGCCGTGGAAACAGTCGCACTCGAGCTGTATGGGACGATCTGCGTGTAGACCCTGCCGCACTGTTTGAAGACGCCGAAGACCTCGACCTGCTCCTCCGACTCGGCGAGCGTCAACGAAATGGCCCGACTCGCCTGCGAGAAAGCCTGGCGCCGCCGCGCGGCGCGGCGGGAGTGGCGGAAGAGCGCGTGAACCGAAAAGCCTCGGGTGGCGCGCCATCATCGGCTGATTGCTACCCAACCAGCGGATCCCCCTCCAGCTCCGGCGCCTCCGCCGTCGAGACCGCGCCGCGCAGGAATTGTTTCAAAAGTCGCTTCGAGCCCGGCAGACCGCCGCAGTTGACCTTGAGGTGAGGATCAATCGCCAGACCAGGATCGTAGAGTCGAGCCGAGCTCGTCTTGAAATCAACCACAACGCGCGAATCGCGAAGGCTGTAAGACTCGACATTGGCCTTGCCGATTCCGAACGCCCGATGCCGGATCACGTCCAGCTTCCCTGGAGAAATGCGGATATACGTCGGGAACAGAAACGCCGCGGCCAGTCCCGCGAGCGCCGGGGAACCCCACAGCGTGGGACCTTCGGGCGTCGCAACGCCGAACAGACTGAGCCCCATCCAGATTCCCGCCGCCATCACGGGAGTCAATCCGATCCATGCGAAGCGGCCTTCCGGCGACAGCGGCGCAATGAAGAACGCCCCTGCCGCCTCCGGCTCAAAAGACTCATCTCGAATCGCTCCGATCTTCGCTGCATCGCGATGCGACACCACGCAACACACTCTTCTGTCAACCCTCGGTTCATGAGGAAAAATCGCAGCAGGTTCGCGAGCGCTCGACCTCGCCATGCGATCTTGCGCCTTCCGCCACAGTTTCATCAGCAAAATCAGGATCAAGGCGACAACGGCAACGGCGAGAAAGAATCTCCAGAACAGGTCGTACAATGACTGGTTCCCGATTGATGTGGTCGCCGATCTGAGAAGTTGGAACACCGCGCCGGCGCCGCCATATGCAGCACAAAAATGCAGCGTATATGCGGATGTGAATCCCACCGACCATTCCGACTTGTTCGCCAGGTGGATCAGGCCTTCGGTTTCTGCACCTGCGGATGCTGATGGATCCGTATTCAAGCCACCCGCCTTTCCCGCATCGCCCATAGGGCCAAGACGCTGCACACAAGCGACAGGATCCACAATACAGCCAGCGCTTCCCATGTCCCCCAAATCAGGCGCTGATGCTCTCCGGACGCGCTGAGCATCGCAATGAGGCTCGCGCCCGCGAAAAATATCCAGAACAGCAGGAAGAGAATCCATGCGACGAACACACAGATGAATTCCATGTGCGCCGTGAACCGATACGGCGCCGACCCAACACAGGCGCCCGACGCGGCCAGTATCAACGCGGTGTTGAGCAGCCAATGTTCAAAATCAATTCCACTGAGCACAACCCATCCGATCACCGTAAGAAGCGCCGCATTCGCACACACCAAGGCGATGAAGGAAAGGCGACTCCGCCTCCCCGCGCGCTGCGATGCCTGCCTCTTCCCGGCGGCGGGCTCGCTCGATGTCGCGCCCCTCGCTGGCGCGTCGTTTGATCCGCTTTGAAGTGAGCCATCCATAAAACCGCCCCTCCTCACGCCCAAAACGACCCACCTTCCGAACAGGCGTGCGGCCTCCGAAAAGCCTAGAATAGCTGTCTCACCGGCGCCCCCTTCCCGCCCCCATTTCCGGCTCCTCCGGGCCGGCGTCCGGCGGGTGAGAAACCGCCTTTGTTCACCCCTTCAAACAGGCACCACGGATGGCCCCGCCCCCCTCTTCCCCGAACGACACGACGGAACGGAACACGCCCCACCCACGGAACACCATGCCCGACCAAGTCGCCTCCAAATCCATCACGCCGCAGAAGCCTGCCCGGGTTCCGGGGGTTGATCCCGGGCATTCGGACAGCGCCTACACCGAGGACCAGATCAAGGTTCTCGAGGGCCTCGAGGCCGTCCGCAAGCGTCCCGGCATGTACATCGGCGACACCGGCGCCGCGGGTCTGCACCACCTGATCTTCGAGGCCGTGGACAACTCCATCGACGAGGCCATGGCCGGCCGGGCCACCACCGTGAGCGTCCTCATCCAGGCGGATGGCTCCGTGAGCGTCACCGACGACGGCCGCGGCATCCCCATCGGCCCCATGAAGGACCCCAACCCCCTCCTCAACGGCAAGCCCGCCGTCGAGGTCGTCATGACGGTCCTCCACGCCGGCGGCAAGTTCGGCGAGGAGAACTCGGCGTACAAAGTCTCCGGCGGTCTGCACGGCGTGGGCATTTCCTGCGTCAACGCCCTCTCCGAGTGGCTCGAGGTCGAGGTCAGCCGCGATGGCAAGATCCACCTCATCACCTTCGAGCGCGGCAAGCTCGATCGACCGCTGCACGTCGTCGGCGAGCTGAAGTCCGACGGGGGCGACGCCGCCCGCACCGGCACGCGCGTCACCTTCATGCCCGATCCGCAGATCTTCCCCGAGACCGAGTTCAGCTACACCACCGTCGTCAACCGCCTGCGCGAGCTGGCCTATCTGAACCCCGGCGTCACCATCCGCGTCGGCGATGAGCGCGTCGGCCCCGATGGCAAGCCCAAGGAAGAGATCTTCTGCTTCCACGACGGCCTGCTCGAGTTCGTGCAGCACCTCAGCGAAGCCAAGACGCCCATCTCCGAGCCCATCTTCCTCAAGGGTGAAGAGTCCACACTCGGTCTTCAGTGCGAAGTCGCTCTGCAATACAACGACAGCTACAACGATCTGCTGCTCAGCTTCGCCAACAACATCAAGACCATCGACGGCGGCACGCACATCTCCGGCTTCAAGACCGCCCTCACGCGCACGCTCAACAGCTACGCCCGCCTGAGCGGCATCATCAAAGAGCGCGACCCCGTCCCCTCCGGCGACGATCTGCGCGAGGGCCTCATCGCCATCATCTCCGTCAAGCTCCCCGAGCCGCAGTTCGAGGGGCAGACCAAGGGCAAGCTGCGCAACACCGATGTCGAGGGGTTCGTCTCCTCCATCGTCTCCGAGCGCCTGCAGACGTGGTTCGAAGAGCACCCCGCCGAGGCCAAGCGCATCTGCCTCAAGGGCATCGTCGCCGCCCAGGCCCGCGAGGCCGCCCGCCGCGCCCGCGACCTGACACGCCGCAAGAGCGCTCTCGAATCCGGCTCGATGCCCGACAAGCTGGCCGACTGCAAGACGCGCGACATCGACCGCTCCGAACTCTTCATCGTCGAGGGTGATTCCGCAGGCGGATCCGCCAAGCAGGGCCGCGATGTCGACACCCAGGCCATCCTGCCCCTCAAGGGCAAGATCCTCAACGTCGAGAAGGCCCGCCTCGACAAGGTTCTCGGCTTCGAGGAAATCCGCACGCTCATCTCCGCGCTCCGCTGCGGCATCGGCGAAGAGTTCGATGTCAGCAAGCTCCGCTACGGCAAGATCATCATCATGTGCGACGCCGACGTCGACGGCTCGCACATCACCACGCTTCTGCTCACCTTCTTCTTCCGCCAGATGGGCGAGCTCATCCAGCGCGGCAAGGTGTATGTCGCCCAGCCGCCCCTCTACATGGTGACGCGCAACCGAAAGAGCCAGTACGTCATCAACGACGCCATGCTCACCGATGTCCTCACCGAGCTCGCGCTCGACGGCGCCTCGCTGCTGGTGCGCGAGCGCCTCTCCCCCGACGAGGTCATCACCCTCGAAGACCGCTCCGCACGCGTCGAGCATGTCATCGAAGGCGACGACCTGCGTCGCGTCGTGAAGCTGCTGCGCCGCCTCACCGAGCTCGCCGAAGTCGTCGAACGCCGCGGCGTGCGCTTCCCCCAGCTTCTGGAAGCCCGCGACAACGACCCCGAGGGCGAAGGGCGCCTGCCCACCCACCGCCTCATCTGGACCGGCGGCGAGGCGTACGCATGGTCCGAAGAGCAGGCGATGGACATCATCCGTGAAAACGGCCTGCGCCTGCCCGACATGCGAGAGAAGACCGCCGGCGCCGACGACGCCGCGGGCCCCGAAGCGCCCAAAGACCCCGAAACGCCCGCCGAAAACGCCCCGCCCGTCTCCCTGCGCGAGCTGCACGAGAACCGCGAGCTGGCCCGCATCTTCATCCAGCTCGAAGAAGCCGGCCTCGATATCAACGACTACGCCCTCCAGCAGGAGGAAACCGTCACCGGCGAGCGCCTCCCCGCCCGCTACGCCTGGCGCACCACCGCCCGCGGCGTGCAGCAGCGCGACGGCGGCGCCGACGACGACAACTCCGATGATTCCGAATCCACCAGCCGCGCCCGCGAGGGCAAGCTCGTCGAGGCCCCCAACATCCCCGCCATCCTCACCACGCTGCTCGATGTCGGCCGCCGCGGCCTGGAGATCAAGCGCTTCAAGGGGCTGGGCGAGATGAACCCGGACCAGCTCTGGGACACCACGATGGACTACGACAAGCGCACGCTCCGGCGCATCACCTGGGACGACGCCGGCGAAGCGGACGCCCTGTTCACCACGCTGATGGGCGAGAACGTCGAGAACCGCCGCAAGTACATCGAGGACCACGCCCTCGAGGTCAAGCAGCTCGACGTCTGAGCCGATCGAAGTCGAATCGAAGGCCATGCTGAGGCGCCCGCTCCACATTCTGTTTGCATGCGCCGCGTTCGCGATCGGCGCCGCCGCCGATGCGCAGCGCTCCGGCCCCCTCCCCGCCCCCGAAGCCCCCGGCGCCCAGCGCATCACCTCGCGCATCTCCGACACGCCCGCCCAGCCCGAAGGCGTCTTCGATCGCGCTCCCCGCGCTGCATTGCTTCTGAAGCCCGCATCAAACCAGCGATCGGGCGCCGGAGAATTGCGATTGCTCCGCGACTACGCCTTCGACGGCGCGACGATCATCGCCCACGACATCGATGGACGCCCCCTCACGGCGCCGCTCGATCACATCGGCGCCCTCATCTGCTCGCCGCTGCGCGCCGTCCCGCCAATCACCGCTGGAGATGACGCCGACGACCCCCCCGGCCGCCGCGGCGTGCTCGAACTGGTCGACGGCCAGCGCCTCTCCGGCCGGCTCATCTCCGATGCGGGCGCCGAGGATGAAATCGCCTGGCGCTGCGATCTTCGCGGCGCCATCGCAGCGCCGCTGGACGCCGTCGCCTCGCTGCGCTTCAACCAGGCGACTGCTGCGTCATCCACCGGGCGACACGCCGTCGACGAACTCCACCTCGCCAACGGCGACACACTCTTCGGAACCGTCGTTCACTTCAGCGACACCGTCACCGTCGACACCGGCGGCGCCGAACTGTCGCTGCCCGCCGACCGCATCGAGCGCATCCACTTCGCCAACGCGATGCTCGAACGCTCCGGCCCCATCGCGTGGCTCTCCGGAGGCGGGGCGGCTCACATCGCCTCCATCACCCAATCGCCGGATGATGATTCGCGCAACGCACTGCGCCTCTCGCTGGCAAGCGGTCGCCGCGGCGACACGACGCTGGGAAGGCTCCTGGCCATCACCGACGCACGCACACCACTCGTGCCGCTCTCATCGCTGGAAATGATCGAGCAGACGCCGCGCGAAGAGAATGAGCCTTGGGCGATCGAGAAACCCCGCATCGAAACGCCCGATCCGTGGTCCCCCTTCGCCCTCGCCGGGGCCCGCGACATCATCCTCCCGGGCGCCGGCAGGCTCGGCTATCGGCTCCCGGAGAGGGCGCGCCTGCTCACCGGCGTCGTGGCGGCGCCGCAGCGTGGCTGGCGCTGGTCGGATGCGACCGTCACCATCTGGATCGACAGGCGACCCGCCGCACGAATGCGCATCGACCAGAGCACACCCGAGTCCGAGTTCATCATCCCCATCGCGCCGGGATCGCGCGAGCTGCTCATCACGCTCAGCCCCGGCGCCGCCGGCGAAGCCCAGGCCTTCGCGGTCCTGCGCACGCCCATGCTGACGCTGGACGCGAAGTAAACAGCGGGAGCGGGCGCCGTGGTAGAGCCGTCCCCGGCTCTGCCATGCCGCTTGGAATATTCGCTTCCACCCAGCTCAAGACGCCCTTTCATCAACGAGAATCCGCATCAGACCACCACCCCGCGCAGATGCTCCATCACCTGCGCCGCCGTATCCCCCGTGTGGTCGATCAACTCCGCTCGCCACCCCCGCGCCCGCGCCGCCTCGATGTTCTCCTCGGTGTCGTCGAAGAAGATGATCTGCCCCGGCGACGCCTCCATCGCGCGCTCGAACGCGATAAAACACGATTCATTCGGCTTTCGCAGACCGAGCAGGTGCGATGCGTGCCTGTGCTCAAGCGCCTGCAGCGTCGGGTACGACTCCATCGCCACCCAGTGATCGTGGTTGGTGTTGCTCAGGCACGCGGTGCGCACGCCGTCGCGCTCGCGAAGATCCGTCAGCAGCTCCTCGACGCCGGGATATTCACCCAGCAGCCACGCGTGATGCACCTGGCGCACCTCTTCGGGCGTGTAGACGCCGTCGAGCGTGTCGGAGATGGCGCGGTAGAACGCATCCGGCTCAATGCCTCCGGTGTCCAGCGTCTGCACCAGTTTCACACGTTCGGGGTGCGTCTCTCGATAGCGCTCGATTTCCCGCACCTCGATTCCTGCCGCGGCGCACCCCTCCTCCCACGATCGGCAGATGCGCACCACCACGCCGCCAAGATCGAAACACACCACCGGCCGCCCATCTCCGCTCATGATCCCTCCGCCTCGATGCGCCCGTCCGCGGGCTTCATGATCTCGCGCATCACCACCGTCGCGAACGCGCCCGCGGGCAGGTCGAACGCGCACCGAATAAACGCTCCATGCTCATCCACGCCCGCCTCGATGTCCGGATCGCCCAGCGGGACCCGCAGCGGCCTGCGGGCGCCCGTCAGCGGATCGCCGGTGCGATGCGAGAAGGACACCAGGTCCTTCATCGTCACGCCCGTCGCTTCCAGCGCCGCTTCCTCCAATCGCCCCGGCTCGGCGCCGGCGCGCATCATCTTGGCGCCCCACAGCGGCCCGGTCGGGCTCACCTCGATCTTCGCGACCCGCTCCGCCAGCGACGGCGCCGCCAGCGTGGGCGCATCGACCAGGAAGCACGCGTTGTCATCGTGCCGCCACGCCACATCGCCCTCGAGCATCACGCCCAGCTCGCCCCGCGCGATCCGCTCATCCAGCACGCGGTTGAAGACCGCCGACTGAAACGCGGTGATGTAGAAAAACCGCTGGTTCGAGTCGATCGACCGCACCACCCGGCTCGGCGACAGCCCCCGCGACAGTGCTCGCAGCGCCGACTTCTCCACCCGCCCCAGGTATCGCGACGCCCGCAACGCTTCGTCATACGCGCCCCGCTCGTAGAGACTTCGCGCCTCCTCATCCATCAGCCCGCTGCGCCCGTCGCCGGTCCCGAGCAGCGCGTCGAGAGCCTCGCGATTCTGCCCCAGAAGCAGCAGCCGCCCGACGATGTGGTTGTTCATCCGCACGCCGAACCGCTGCTCCCCCGTGCGGTTGGGCACGCCCTCCCGCGCCAGCCGGCGCATCGACTCCAGCGCCTTGGGCGCATCGCCGACGCTCACACCCCGGATGCGGATCGAGAACCGGTTCCCCGCGCTGTGGCCCCGCCGCAGCTTGTTCACGTGCAGATCGGTCCACAGCACGCTGATGCGCTGATCGCGCAGCTCCGGAAAATCCTCCGGCGTCTTCCCCGGCGCATGGATCGACATCACCTGGCGCGTGATCGCGTTCTTGTCCTTCATCCCCGCGTAGCCGACGTCGCGGCCACGGACGCCGAAGTGCGACGCCAGAATCGAGACCAACTCGGTCGTCGACAGCCCCCGCTTCTCCACCAGCATGTAGATGTGCTCGCCCTCGCCGACGGGCTCATACAGCGGGATCTCCTCGACCAGGAAATCCTCCGGCCGCTGCTTGATCACGCCGCCCACGCCGGCAATGTCCGCCGTCACGAAGACGCTGGGGGCGAAGTGCGGATCGTCAAAGAAATCCTTGCCGGGATGTGAGGCGTCGGCCGCGGAATGTGGAATCGCGTTCTCCAAGTGAACTCCCGGCCCGTGAACTTCAGGCCCCACCATATCCGCCCGAACCCGCCGCACATTCCACATTCCATGTTCCACATTCCCCCAGACGCCCCCCTCACACTTCCTCGCTCTGCGCCTCCTCCAGAACATGCTCCTCGACGAAGATCGGCACATCCGCCCCGATCCCCAGCGCAATCGCGTCGCTCGGACGCGAATCAATATGAATCATCTCGCCGTCCATCCGGCGCACGTCCAGCGTCGCGAAGAAAGTATGGTCCGACAGGTCGTTGATCGTCACCGACACCAGCGTCGCCCCCAGCGACTCGACGATCCCCGCCATCAGCTCGTGGGTCTGCGGCCTCTTGATCTCGATCCCCTTCAGCCGCCGCTCGATCGCCTGGGCCTCCGGCAGACCGATCACGATCGGGAACGCACGATCCCCATCCACCTCGCGGAGTTCAATGAGCTGGTAGTCATTCAGCTCGCGGATCAGGATTCGGGAAAGCTCCATCAGCACTGGCATTGAGTCGCACTCCAGTCCGGCGCCCATGGCCTCGGGGGGGGAAAATACGCCCCACTCGGCCCGGTCGACACCATTCGGCAACCATATGCTACCCCGCAGGATGCCTTCGGGAAGGCGTCCCTCGCCATGGAAATCCACACCGCCGCATGAGCAAGCCCCGTACCCGGACATGGCTGAAACGCTTCGCACTCGCCTCCCTGGCTCTCATCGTGCTGGGCGGGGGCGCCCTTTTCATCGGTGCGGCCATGGTTCTGCGGGCCTCGCTGCCCCGCGACTCGGGCGAGGCAGTCATCGCCGGCCTGAGCGCCCCGGCCATGGTGGATCGAGACCGGCTCGGCGTCGTCCGAATCCGCGGCGAGAACTTTGAAGACACCGCCCGCGCCCTCGGCTTCGTCCACGCCCAGGATCGCTTCTTCCAGATGGACCTCATGCGCCGCCGCGCTGCCGGCGAGCTGTCCGAGATGGTCGGCGCCGCGACGCTCGACCTCGACCGCTCGATGCGCGTCCACCGCTTCCGCCACCGCGCCGCCATCGCCTTCGAGCGCATGCCCGACCGCCACAAGGCCCTCCTCGAGGCCTACGCCGACGGTGTGAACGCCGGCGTCGCCGACCTGCGCGCCCTGCCGCCCGAGCACCTCGTCCTCCGCGCTCGCCCCGCGCCCTGGACGCCGGAAGACTCCCTCCTCGTCGCCTACGTCATGTTCGACATGCTCGCCGGCAGCGAGGCGTCGGATCGCCGCCTCGGCGTCATGCGCGCCGCCCTCCCCGAAGAACTCGTCGACTTCCTCACCCCCGACACCACGCGCTTCGACGCCCCGCTCATCGCAAGCGCCAACCCGCACGACTACTCCCCCGCACCCATCCCCGGCCCCGACATCATCGACCTCCGCACGATCCCCGAAGACAACGGCGCCGACGTGCAGCCCGACGAAACACCCATCGACTCGCTCCGCGGCGACCTCACCTTCCTCCCCATCCCGAACCCGACCGGCGACATCGCCCTCGGCTCCAACAACTGGGCCGTCGCCGGCTCGCGCACCCCCGACGGACGCGCCATCCTCGCCAACGACATGCATCTCGGCATCACCGTGCCCCCCGTCTGGCACCGAGCCCAGCTCGAGTGGGGCGACCGGTTTGTCGCAGGCGTCACGCTGCCCGGCTTGCCCGGCGTCATCGTCGGCGCCAACGGCCACGTCGCGTGGGGGCTCACCAACACCTTCATCGATGTCATGGACCTGGTCCGCATCCGCGTCGATCCCGACAACCCCGACCACTACCTCACACCCGACGGCCCCGAACCCTTCACTTTGCACGAGGAAACGATCCGTCTCCAAGGCGGCGCCACCGAAACCCTCACCATCCGCGAGACACGCTGGGGCCCCGTCATCGACGACGACTACCTCGGCGCCCCCCTCGCCATGCGCTGGACCGCCCACGATCCCGAGGGCTTCGACATCGGCCTCCTCGACATGATGACGGCCGAAACCATCGAGGACGCGGTGCGCATCGCCGCCGACTGGCGCGGCCCGCCGCAGAATGTCGTGATCGCCGACGACACCGGGCGCATCGCCTGGACCGTCTCCGGACTCATCCCGATCCGCAACGGCGTCTCCGGCGCCGCCCCCGAATACTGGAGCGAGCCGGACGCCGGCGGCGAGCCCGTCGGCTGGATCGGCTGGCTCGACGAATCGCGCCGCCCCGCCATCATCGATCCCGAATCCGGCGCGATCTTCACCGCCAACAACCGCACGCTCCCCCCGCTCGACGCTCTGCCCCTCTCCACGCAGTGGCCCATCGGCACGCGGGCATCGCGCATCCGCGACACACTGCTCGCCTCAAACGCGCACACCGAGGCCGACATGCTCGCCCTCCAGCTCGACACGCGCGTCGAGCTCTACGACGAATACCGCGACATCCTCCTCGAAACGATCCCCGTGGACGACCCCGAGCCACTTCTGATCCGCCTGCGCGAACTGGTCGAAGCGTGGCCCGGCCGGGCCGATGCAGCCGACCCCGGCCACCGCCTGCTGCGC
This sequence comes from Phycisphaeraceae bacterium, assembly GCA_007693965.1. Taxonomy (GTDB): domain Bacteria; phylum Planctomycetota; class Phycisphaerae; order Phycisphaerales; family UBA1924; genus RECQ01. Next base: position 30,991 of record RECQ01000035.1, read on the forward strand.
GACTTCCGGCGCACGCTTCACACCGAGCTCTTCAGCGCCCTCACGCGCGCCTGCATCGAGCTCGACCCGAACTTCTCATTCAGCTGGTTCGGCGCCGAGGAGCCGCTCCGACGAATCCTCGAAGAGCGCCCGGACCACATGCTCCCCCACGGCCACGAGAGCTGGCCGGAGTTCCTCCGCTCGCTCGCCCTCGATATGGCCGAATCGATCCACCAGCGCGAGGGCGCCCTCGATCGCCCCTGGGGCGAGGCCAACCCCGCCCGCGTGCGCCACCCCCTCTCCCTCGCCATCCCCGCGGCGGGCCGCTGGCTCGACATGCCGGAAACACCCCAACACGGCGACATCCACGCCGTCCGCGTCGCCACCCCCGGCTTCGGCGCCAGCCAGCGCATGGCCGTCAGCCCCGGACGTGAAGAAGAAGGCATCCTCCACATCCCCGCCGGACAGTCGGGGCACTTCCTGTCGAGGCACTATTCCAGCAGCCACGCGGACTGGCTGAAGGGCGCGCCGTCGGGGCTCCTGGTGAACGAGAACGTGACGAGTTTTCGTCTCACACCCGCGCCCTGATCGCCCTCGCTGAAATCAAACAACAGATCGCCCACTGTGAAATCAAACAACAGACGCTGAACCAATAGACGCCGAGGCTGAGTCCTCGAAGCCTCGGAACAAGCGTCGTCACCGCGAAGGCCAGGGTGATGGGGAAGGGCCCCAGAGCGCGGATGCGATCAACTCGTCGCCTTCCCTGCGCAATTGAACGGCGCCCCAGTACACCGGAATGCGAAAGAGACCGGGCTCAATCTCCAGATCGCTGAGCGGACTCGGCCTGACGTTCATGTCCGGCGAAAACCACTGGAGCTCCTCGCTCCAGGGCAATCGCAAACCCGAAGAGAAGAGATGGGGAAGAAACACACGTGCCTGCGGCGCCCCCGTCTCAGGATTCGGCTCGATCGGCTCCACCCGGAACCAACTCCATGAAGAATCATCCCACCCCTGAAGCTTGCGCGTATAGGTTCCAATGACGATGAGCGGGTTGATGCAGATGATGATCTTGCCGCGCTCCGTCAATTCCGGATACTCAGGCCACGTGTATGAATTTTCCTCCCCAACCCAATCTTCCCAGGCATCGACTTGCCTTAGGTAGTTCACGGCGCGCCAAGCCTCGTCCCATGCGTCCCAGCGACGCTCCGGAGATTCGTAATAAGCAGGCTTGATCCACTCGAATCGGTACTGGGGCGGCCCTTTGAAGGGAGCGGGCGTTTTCAGTCGACCGATGTACGCCCCCGCGGTCGCGTGCCCGCTAGGCCCGACGATCGGCGGACCGAGCGTCGTCACAGTGTGCAGATCGGACCACTGTGTGCGGCAGGCGGACAACGGCAATGCACTGACAATCAGCAGCGCTATACCCGCACTTCTCAAAGATTCCCGCATGGTGGAACTCCCCGACAGGCCATGACGACTACCCCCCATCTGTCACTTCATCCTACACCCATTCACTCCGCTTGAGGCACAACAGACGCCGAGGCTGAGTCCTCGAAGCCTCGGGAGCGACGCCCGCGCCAGAACTTGCCTCACACAAAAAACTCAACGCCGATTTCATACGCGCACTCGCCGTATCACATCCTCTGACGAGTGCATGCACGCGCTTCCCGAGGCTTCGTCGAAGACGCCTCAGCCTCGGCGTCTCTCAGAGCTCTCTTGTGCGATGCGCTCCAGCAGCCACTCCGCGAACTCCCCCTTTCCCATTGCCCCCGGCGTCTGTTCCTCCTCGCCACCCCGGCGCACCAGCGTCGCCTCGATCGTCTCCGCGTCCATCGTCTCCAGCGGGTTGGCGACGATCATGTCCGCCCCCTTCCGCTCCAGCTTGGCCCGGGCCGATTCCAGCATCCGCTCGCGGGGCTCGAGGGCGAATCCGACGATGGTCTGCCCGGGGCGCCGGGTTTCGGCGCAGCGGGCCAGCAGGTCGGGAGTCGGTTCGAGGTGGATCGTCAGGGCGCCGCCGCGCCGGCGGATCTTGTGCTCTCCCGGGTCGATCGCCCCGGCCTCCTCGCCGGACTCTGTTGTCGCCGGGCGGAAATCCGCCACCGCCGCCGCCATGACCAGGGCGTCCACCTCCGGCCAGTGGGCCTCGAGCAGGGCCCCGAGTTCGGCTGTGGTTCGGAACCGGTGGACCTCGACCTGCGTATCTTCGCATCGACGCGGCGTCGGCCCCAGCAGCAGGATGGTTCGCCATCCTTTCGCGCTCGCGGCCTCTGCCAGGGCGATTCCCAGCCTCCCCGAGGAGCGATTGCCCAGATAGCGAACGGCGTCGATGGGCTCCTGCGTCGGACCCGCGGTGATGAGCAGCGTCGGGGCGCCGGGACGGGATTGTGGTGCGGATTCTTCGTGACGCGTCATGGATGGGCGTCTCATCAAATGAAAGCGGCTGACGACCGGATCAGGCACGGAAAGGCGGATCTGGAGCGTTCACAGCGGAAGTTTGCGAGTGCAGGCGGGCGGGAGCACAATCCTTATTCATCCGAAAGGCGCAGGCGGCTGCGGCGGGCGTCGTGACGACCCTTCGTCGTCGCTACCATAGCCCGTTCGGCGCAATCGGCGCCCCCACAACCACACGGGGCGCCGACGGGCGGGCGTTCGTTCTCCCGCCAACCTTCAAATCAGCCTGAGCAGCGAGACACATGGCGCGATCGCGAAAGAAAATCGGTGAGATCCTGGTGGGCATGGGAGTCGTGCAGCAGGACCAGGTGGACAAGGCCATGGAGATGGCCAAGGGCGGCGGCAAGCGGATCGGCCAGGCGCTGGTCGACGCCGGCTTCGCCAATGAAGACCAGATCGCCCAGGCGCTGGCCAAGCAGTTCGGCCTTGAGTACGTCGATCTGAACGACTCCAGTGTCTCCTCGCAGGTCGATTCCAAGCTCGTTCCCGAAGAACTGATCAAGAAACACCTGATCCTGCCCATCAGCAAGAGCAACGGGCGCCTGCAGCTCATCGTGCACGACCCGATGGATCTGGAGCTGCTGGACATGCTGCGCTTCCGCCTCAACACCGAGGTGGAGCCGCGCATCGCCCCCCGGGCCCGCATCAAGCACTTCATCGACAACAAGCTCGGCGCCGGAGGCTCAGGAGGTCCCGCCGCCGGTGCGACCAGCATGGTCGACTCCTCCGAATCGCTGGTCTCCGAATCGATCGACCGCACCATCGACCGCTCCGTCGACAAGTCGATGGACGCCTCGATCGACCGGGCCGCGGAAGACGCCCCGATCATCAAGCTGTGCAACCGCATCCTGATCGAGTCGGTGAAGATGCGGGCGAGCGACATCCACATCGAGCCCATGGCCAACCGCGTGCGTCTGCGCTACCGCATCGACGGTGTGTGCATCGAGCGCGACAACCTGCCCAAGCGCATGCAGAACGCGGTGCTGGCCCGCATGAAGCTGATGGCCGGCATCAACATCTCTGAGAAGCGCCTGCCGCAGGACGGGCGCATCAAGATGCCCATCGATGACGACACGATCGATTACCGCGTCTCGTCCTGCCCGGCCTACCACGGCGAATCGATGGTGCTGCGTATTCTGCGTCCCGATTCGGTGCGCATCGGCCTGGAGAACCTGGGCTTCGAGCCCGATCAGCTCGAGAAGTTCCACAAGATCATCCGGCGCCCCAACGGCATCTTCCTCGTCACCGGCCCCACCGGCTCGGGAAAGACGACGACGCTCTATTCGGCGCTCGACATCCTGAATAAGCCCGACAAGAAGATCATCACCGCTGAGGATCCGGTCGAATACGCCTTCAAGGGCATCAACCAGTGCCAGGTGCGCGAGGGCATCGGCCTGTCCTTCGCCGCGATTCTCCGCTCCATGCTCCGCCAGGCGCCGAACATCATCCTGGTGGGTGAGATTCGTGACAAGGATGTGGCCGAAGTCGCCATTCAGGCGGCGCTGACCGGCCACCTTGTCTTCTCCACGCTGCATACCAACGACGCCCCCTCGGCCATCACGCGCCTGGTCGACATGGGTGTGAAGCCCTTCCTCGTGGCCTCGTCGCTGCAGGCGATCATGGCCCAGCGGCTCATCCGCGTGCTGTGCAAGCGATGCCGCCAGAAGGATGAGAGCCCGGACCCCAAGTACATGCGCCTCACCGGCCTCACGAAAGAGGACTACGAGAAGAACACCATCTACAAGGCCGTCGGCTGCGATGAGTGCTTCGGCACCGGCTACCGCGGACGCATGGCCATCTTCGAGATGATGGTCATGAACACGCGCATCCGAGAACTGGCCTTCAACCAGGCGCCCGTCTCCAAGATTCGCGAGGCGGCCATCCAGAACGGCATGCGCTCGCTGCTGCTCGACGGCAAGATCAAGATTCTTCGCGGCATCACCACGCCCGCCGAGATCGCGCGCATCGCGCAGGTCGAGGGCCTCGCCGCGATCGACGAGGACGAATGAGAGAGACACCGCCGCCATCCGGCCCTCGCCGGACGCCGGCCCTGATTCCGACCCAACCCGCCGGCGAGGCCTGACGGCCCGGGCCGGCGCCAAGGAGCTTCCTTCCCATGTCCACGATGCAGATCGACCGGCTGCTCGACACGGTCGTTAAAACCGGCGCCAGCGACCTTCACCTCACCACCGGACGCCCACCCACCCTCCGCCTCCACGGCGAACTGCGCAACCTGCAGACCAAGGTGCTGGACGCGGACGACATGGTCGCCCTCATGAAGTCGATCACCCCGGAGCGCTCCCAGCAGGAGCTCCAGGAAGTCGGCGGCTGCGACTTCGGCTTCGCCTTCGGCTCCGCCGCCCGCTTCCGCGTCTCCGTCTTCCGCCAGCGCGGCGACCTGGCCATCGTCTGCCGCCAGATCCCTAACAAGATTCTGACGTTCGACCAGATCGGCCTCCCCGGGATGTGCAAGGACCTGATCCGGCGCCCCCGAGGCCTCTTCCTCGTCACCGGCCCCACCGGCTCAGGCAAGACGACCACGCTGGCCACGATGATCGACCACGTCAACACGAACATGGATCGGCACATCATCACGATGGAAGACCCGATCGAGTACTACCACACGCACAAGAAATCGGTGGTCAACCAGCGCGAGGTGGGCAACGACGTCCCCGACTTCGCCGAGGCCCTGCGAAGGGCCCTGCGTCAGGACCCGGACGTCATCCTGGTCGGCGAAATGCGCGACCTCGAAACCATCGAAGCCGCGGTCCGGGCCGCCGAGACGGGCCACCTTGTCTTCGGCACCCTCCACACCACCGGCGCCGCCAAGACCATCGACCGCCTGGTCGACGCCTTCCCCGTCTCCCAGCAGAACCAGATCCGGGTCCAGCTCTCGACCGCCCTCATCGCGATCCTGAGCCAGGCCCTCCTGCCCCGGGTGGACACCAAGGGCATGGTGGCGGCGTACGAGTTCCTCGTCGTCACCCCCGCCATCGCCAACCTGATCCGGGACAACAAGAGCTTCCGCATCGACTCCTCAATCCAGACCGGCAAGAAGTTCGGCATGCAGCTCCTCGACGACCACCTCTGGAGCCTCTACTCCCGCAAGATGATCTCCGCCGAGGACATGATCGACCGCTCCAAGAACCCCGGCGCCCTCACCGACAAGGTCCACAAAGCCGGCGGCCAGGTGGGCCGGGCCGAACTCGATGAGGCCGATGAGACTCCGGCGGATTGAGTTGTTCGCCCCATTATCTGTAGCCCCCGACCCCTCGCCGCCCCTTGGCTCGCGAGCGGGTTATGTCACAAAATCCAGATGTCGCAACGTCTGGTTCAGCGTCAATGCGGTCGAGTCAGGGAACTGCCTGTGCTCCTGGCTCGAATGGGTGTAGTGTGAATGCTTCCGGACTGTCCGGAACAGAGATGAGGAATTGTCGATGGCCATTGATCCTTCAGAACTGAAAGGCCGCAAGCTTGGGCGCGTGCTGACCAAGATGGGGAAGGTCACGCGCGAGCAGGTCCACGAGGCGATCGGCGTGCAGAAGACCCGCAAGGCGCCCATCGGGCAGATCCTGACGGAGCTGGGGTATATCACCCAGCGAGATGTGCAGGAGGCGCTGGCGGGCCAGGCGGGCATGGGCTTCGTGGACCTCGACTCCCTCGACCTGGATGAGGACGTCATCAACTCCATCCCGGCGGAGACGGCCCAGGCCTATCAGGTGGTGCCCATCGAGCACGAGAAGGGCAGCAAGAAGCTCAAAATCGCCCTGAAGAGCCCGGACAACTTCCGGGCCGTCGACGACCTGCGGCTGCTGATGGGCTTCCGCGTCGAGGCCTTCGTGGCCGACGAGAAGCAGGTCGAGGCCTTCATCAAGAAGCATTACAGCAAGGGCGAGTCGGTCACCGACGTGGTGAGCGACCTGGCCTCGGACGAGAAGTTCCAGTCGCTGGCCAACCGGGGCGACTCGATCGACCTCGACGCCGTGCTGGAGGTGGCCGAGGACAACAAGGTCATCAAGCTGCTGAACCTGGTGCTGCTGCAGGCGATCAAGGACAAGGCGTCGGACATCCACTTCGAGCCCTTCGAGGACGAATTCAAGATGCGATACCGCATCGACGGCGTCCTCTACGAGATGGTGCCTCCACCCCCCTACCTGGGGCAGGCGATCGTGAGCCGCGTGAAGGTCATGGCGAATCTGGACATCGCCGAGCGCCGCGTGCCGCAGGACGGCCGCGTCGAGCTGGTGGTGGCCGGCAACCCGGTGGACCTCCGCGTGGCGGTCCTGCCGACCATGTACGGCGAGTCGGTGGTCATGCGTGTGCTGGACCGCTCAAACGTAGAGCTGAACCTGGACCGCGTGGGCCTGCGTGAGGACGATCTTGCGGATGTCAACACGCTCATCCGCAAGCCCAACGGCATCGTCATCGTCACCGGCCCCACGGGCTCGGGCAAGACGACGACGCTCTACGCGGCCCTGGCGGCGCTCAACACCATCGATGTGAAGATCCTCACCGCCGAGGACCCCGTCGAGTACGACATCGACGGACTGTGCCAGTGCCAGATCAACACCGATGCGGGCCTCACATTCGCGCGCTGCCTGCGCAGCTTCCTGCGTCAGGACCCGGACATCATCCTGGTGGGCGAGATTCGCGACCTCGAGACCGCGGAGATCGCGGTGCAGGCGTCGCTGACGGGCCACCTTGTCTTCTCGACGCTGCATACCAACGACGCCCCCAGCTCGATCCTGCGTCTGCTGGATCTCGGGCTCGAGGCGTTCCTGCTCACCGCCACCATCGAGGGCATCGTGGCCCAGCGCCTGGTGCGCACCATCTGCACGAAGTGCAAGGAGCAGTACACGCCCACCGAGGAGCAGTTGATGGAGCTCGCGCTGACGCCCGACGACGTGCGCGGCCGCCAGTTCTTCCGCGGCAAGGGGTGCGATCACTGCCACGGATCCGGCTACAAGGGTCGAACGGCGATCTTCGAGATCCTCATCATGGATGACACGCTGCGCGACATGGTGATGGAGCACGCGAGCACGAACGTGATCCGAGATGAAGCGCGCAAGCGCGGGATGCGGTCGCTCCGGGAGTCCGGGCTCGCCGCCATCTACGAGGGCCAGACATCCATCGACGAGGTGGTGCGCGAGACGATCGAGGAAGAGTGATCGACAGGCCGGTCGCCCGCGCGGGCGACGGCGCACACAGCGGAGCCAAGCCATGCCGACTTTCCAGTACGAAGCACTGAACGCCTCCGGCAAGCCCCAGAAGGGGTCGATCGAGGCGCCATCGAGTGAAGAGGCGATCCAGAAGATCAAGATGCAGGGCTTCTACCCGACCGCGGTGCGCGAGCAGAAGGTCAAGAAGTCCGCCGCCGCCGCCGGCGAGGCCAAGAAGAAAAAGAAGAAGTCGGGCGGCGGCATCACCATCGGCGGCGTGAGCGGCAAGCAGCTCACCCAGTTCACGCGCCAGCTTTCGACGCTGCAGGACGCCGGCCTGCCCCTGCTCCGCTCGCTGCAGATCCTCGAGCTCCAGCTCAAGCCGTGCAAGCTCAAGAACGTGCTCCAGCAGGTGTGTGACGACGTCGAGGGCGGCATGAGCCTCTCCGAGTCGATGGCCAAGCATCCCAAGGTCTTCAACCGCCTGTACACCAAGATGGTCGCCGCGGGCGAGGTCGGCGGCGTGCTGGACGTCATCCTCCAGCGTCTCGCCGACTTCATGGAGAAGGCCCAGCGTCTGAAGCGCAAGATCGTCGGCGCCATGGTCTACCCCGTCACCGTCATCATGATCGCCATGCTGATCGTGACGGGCATCATGATCTTCATCATCCCGCAGTTCGAGGACATCTTCCTCGACTTCGGCATCGAGCTGCCCGCAGTCACGCTCTTCCTGATCAACGCCAGTCGCTGGATGGCGGGCGGCTACACCCCCGATCAGGCCCTGCCAGGCGCGATCTATGTGCTCGCCTCTCCCTTCGTCATCTTCATCCTCTTCAAGCTGCTGCGCAAGACCAACCCCGGACGCGCAGCGCTGGACTGGACCCTCCTGATCACGCCCGTCTTCGGCAACCTGATCCGCAAGACCGTCATCGCACGCTTCACCCGCACGCTGGGCACCCTCATCAACGCAGGCGTGCCCATTCTGGAAGCCATCATCATCACCCGCGACACCTGCGGCAACTGGGTGTACGAGCGGGCGCTGGGCAAGGTGCACGACTCGATCCGCGAGGGCGAATCCTTCGCCGGACCACTGCGTGAAACCAAGGTGTGCGACGCGCTGGTCGTCAACATGATCGACGTCGGCGAAGAAACCGGCGACATGGACGCCATGCTGATGAAGATCGCGGACAACTACGACGAGGAGGTCGACGTCGCCGTCGGCGCACTCGTCTCACTGATCGAGCCTTTCATGGTCATCGTGCTCGGCGGCATCGTCGGCACAATCGTCATCGCGATGTTCATGCCCATGGTGGCGATGATCGAGTCTCTCCAGAGCTGACGGAGGAGTCGGCGGCGGCGGCGCATCCGGGGCGCCGCCCGCCGCCTTCCATTATCCGACGCGCCTCGCGCAGACGGAGTTTTCAATGAGATCCAGCCGCAGCACATCCAGGATCACGACGAAGCGTCCTGGCGCCTTCACGCTCATCGAGCTGCTCGTGGTCATCGTGATCATCGGCCTGCTGGCCACGTTGATCGTGGTCGCCGTCGCCAGCGCCATTGCGCGAGGTCGCGATGCGGGAACCGAACAGTTCCTCCGCAGCGTCGCCTTCTCCGCCGAGCAGTTCGAGGCCGACTTCGGCTACCACCCGCCTCTCATGCACGACGCCATCGACAACAGCCTGCCCGGTCTGCTCACCGAAGCGCATCGGCAGGACGCGGTGCGCCTGCTCGAAGAGCAGCGATTCAACAGCATCTTCACGCTCCCCGTCTACCTCGTCGGCGTCGGCCGACTCCACCCCGATGGCGCCGACCTGAGCAATCCTGATGACGACGGCGACGACATGCCCGATCGCCACGACGGCGTTGCGGGCCCCGGCTTCCGCGATCCCGGCGCCGACCGCGCCTGGGGCGGCGCCGCCAATCGCCAGGCTCTGCGGCCCACGCTCCGCGGGCGCGTCTACGGCCCCTACATGGACGTGAGTTCGGGCGACAACATGCGCCTGGTCGAAGAGGACGATCTGATCGACCATCCCCACATCACCTTCGAAGAGGTGCGCGGGCGATACGTCTTCGTCGATCGCTGGGACCGTCCGATCCGCTACTACCGGCAGCTCCCCACGCGCGACCGCAGGGAGCAGCCGCCGGTGATCAGTCTGAAACGCGTGCCCATCGAGCTCATCCGCCCCGAGCTGGTGGAGGGCGTCTCCGCAACGCTGGGCCTCGACGCCGCCCAGGAGCGCGACCTGCTCAACGCGCCCTTTGCGCTGCTCTCCGCCGGCAGAGACGAGATCTACGCCGACGCCGAATTCGCAACGGAGCGCATCGACCCGGACTTCGACAACGCCGCGCTCCTTCTCGAGCTTCTTAATGACGACGATCTGAGCAAATGGACCAACCTGGTCGAAAGTGTCCGCAACAACGTGAGGGTGACTCCATGACGCGTTTTCTGTCCGACGCACAACACGAATCCGGGCGCTCGCGCCCGCGTCGGGGGTTCTCCCTGATCGAAGTGCTCGTCGTCATCAGCGTCATCGCGCTGCTGATCACGCTTGTGGTGGGCGCGGGCGTGACGCTGATCGCGCGCGGGCAGACCTCCGCCACCCAGGACCTGCTGCGCACGATGGATCGCGCCCTTGAGGAATTCATCGCCACCAACAACAACGTCATCCCCACCTACAAAGCCGGTTCGTTCGATCGCGTCCCCGTCGAAACCAATGAGGTCGAGAATTATCTGGGCGCCGACCATTCGCGCCGGCCGGATGCGGGCGTCTTCCTCCGCCAGGTCCGCGGCTTCGGCGAGACGGACGCCATCATCCAGGGTCTGCCCGACCGCTTCATCGTCACCACGCCGCTGGGACCGAATCCGAACGACGAGTCCATGACATCGCTGATTGATTACTGGGGCGAGCCCAACTGGCCGCCGCCCGACGTCGGCAGCGGTCAACTGTCCGAGCTCGAAATGAGCCGCCAGCAGTTCATCTATTACGTCCATCCCGACAACTCCCTCGCCCAGGATCTGTACGGCCGCTGCGTCAACCGGCGTCCCTATTTCATGTCCGCCGGACCCGATCGCAAGTACGGGCTGACTTCGGAGTTCAGCCCCGGCGAGACGCCGAACGCCATGTTCAACGAGCAGGCCATCGAAGCGCTCGAAGACAATCTCTACTCCTATCCCGGCGTCGCCGGCACGCACCGCACCGACGCCTCCATGGTGACAGTCCGATGATCCGTCGCGCCCGTACAACCCGGCGATCCGTCGCCTTCACCCTCATCGAACTGCTGGGCGTGATCGTGATCATCCTGGTGCTCGTCATCATCACGCTGCCCGCGGTGGGGCGCATCATCGAGAGCGCCAACTACGCCGCGGCGGTGAACCTCGTCACCGCCACGCTCGGCAACGCCCGCGCCGTCGCCATGCAGCAGGGCGAGTACACCGGCGTCGCCTTCCTCTACGACGTGCGCGAGGAGCGCTACACCCTTCAGATCATCCAGCGCTCCAACGAAAGAGCCACGCTCACCAACCGCCCCACAGGCGATCCCCGCGGCGCCAACGCCGTCGCCTTCCGCCCCGCCCTCAACACCACGCCCATCGAGCTGCCCCGCGGCGCCGGGGTCTACGGCCTCTCCTTCTTCATCGCCCCCCGCGACGCCACCATCGACGCCATCGCCGGCAACACCTACCAGTGGTACGCCGGGGAAATCGTCAACGAGGGCACGAATGACCAGATCATCCCCTGGATCTTCCCGCGCAACGACGCCCGCCTCTTCCTGCGGCCCCCATTCACCGATCCGTGGTTCGATGATAATGGCGAACTCGATACGGATCGGGATGAGAAAACCCGGGCCGTGCGCCACGCCGATACGTTCTGCATCATCTTCGACCGTGAGGGCTCCATCGTCTCGTCGCTGGCGATCGGATTCGGCGCCGATCTTGAGAACGCCTACATCGAATATCCCGACCGGCCCGCCGCCAACGATGGCGATGAGCGCGTGGTCTTCGACGATCCCGCGCGCTTCGACCCTGAAGCGCAGCCCTTCTCGGGGCTCGAAGGCGCCGGCGCCAACCCCGAGGTGAAGCTGCGCACCGTCAGCCAGCTCGCCGTCGTCGATCTGTCCCGGCTCATCAGCAGCACGGGCGTTCGCGAGCCGTGGCTGCTTCGCTCGGGTACATCCAACGCCAACGAATTCGGCCGCATCTACAGCGAAGGCGGCGGCGATCCGGCGAACGAAACCCGCCTCGATCAGCTCGTGACCGAGGTCAGCGACTGGATCGACGCCAACGCGCAGATCATCGGCTTCAACCGATACACCGGCGCTGTGATCAAGAGGTGATCCCATGAACCATTCACACACCACAATCCGCTCCGATGCCGCGCTCGCCCGCGCCCGCGGCTTCACGCTCATCGAGGTGATGCTGGCGGTCGTGATCCTGGGCCTCGGCGTTTTGGGTCTGGCGGCTCTCTTCGCCGGCGCCGCCGGACAGCAGCAGCGCTCCAGCGAGATCAACCTCTCCGTGGGCCTGGCCCGCAACGCCGAAGCCCTGCTGACGCGCAACCTCGGGCGGCTGGCGGGAGAGGGCCTGCAGAACATCATCGACGATGGCGAGGACGGCCACTGGTTCCCCGCCCCCTCCTCGCGCCGCGACTGGTCGCTCCTGCTTGATCCTGATGAAGATGGCCGGCTCTTCTTCCTCGTCCGGGCTGAAGGCCGCACGGTCTACACCGTCAGCCGCGAGCCGGGTATGCCGCCGACGCAGGGCCTCGACGACAACGACAGCTCCGAAGGAGTCTTCGGAATGGATCGCCTCACCCTTCCAGATTCGAACATTCATCCCCAAGGACTGCGCGTGCGGATCACCATCGGTGAGGAGTCCTCGCCCGGCGTCATCGATCTGCAGGAAATGACTTTCCTCGGCCCGGAACTTCCTCTGGACATCGAGTTCCAGAGACCGCCGGTCAGAAATGTTGTCTTGAGTCGGGAGGGTGGAGATTTATTAAGTCAAGCCACCAACGATCAACATCAAGATTTTAACGTCCCCGAGAACGTACCTGCAAGCGTCTCCAACCAATCATCCACGAATCCGGATTTCGCCAACTTCAGAGCCTATGTGTGGATGCATCTTGCATCGCCGCCGGCCAACCGCGACGACGTCGGCTACATCGAATTTCGAATCGACGATCTGCCCATGGGTGCGTGGATCGAGCGCATCACCGTCGATGCCTACGACTGGCGCAACGCCCGCATCATCTCGCTGAACGACCGCTTCATCTTCGAGGATGACGACCGCTACGCCGGCGGCCGGCGCCCGGTGATGGGCTACACCGTTCTGCTGCGCACCGTGGACGGCGGCGCCTCCAGCCAGCTCACCATCTTCACCTACTCCCTCTCGCCCAGCGCCATCCCCCGCTCGAACACCGAGAACCGCGCCTTCATCCCCCCCGAGCTGGCTAGTGAGGAGGACAACAACCTGCTGATCAAATACAACAACATCACCCTCGCCTACGACGAGGATCGCAACCAGTACTACCTCCAGGTGCCGGCCGGCGGCGCCGGCGTCTCCGCCCAGAAGCGGCGCCAGGTCGTCACGCCGGGCCAGATCCTGATGATGGTCAACTCGGAAACCGTCGACCTCGGCGACACCCAGGACGGCCTCGACGGTGGAACCCCCGGCTCCGACATCCCCGTCCGCGTCATCGCCCAGCAGCGGGTCGGCGACAACCTCCGCGGCTATCTCAACCGCCCACCGCGCGTCAACGGGCGCAGCCCCCTGCGCACCACAGGCTCGACGGCGGAGCTCAACCTCCTCGGCTTCAACCTGTCGGTGGAGAGTCTCACCAGCGATCGCACCGAGTGGCGCATCCGCCCCGTCGAGGCGCGGCAGTTCCAGCTCGTCTTCGACAATTGATTTTCCCGCAAAACGGGCCCGGCCCGCACGCAGAACGCACACGCAAGAAGCAGCCATGACACATCCGCGAAGCGACAACCCGATTCACGCCGAGTGCGGCCCCGGCGCGCCCCGGCGCAGCTTCACGCTCACCGAGCTGCTGGTCGCCATCGGCGTCGTCGCCCTCATGAGCGTGGCGATCGGCCAGATCTTCCAGACCATCGGCCGCATCGTCAGCACCGGCTCGGCCATCGCCGAGGTGGACCAGGTCGCCCGCGCCATCGAGCGCCAGCTCCGCGACGACTTCGACTCCCTCAACCGCATGCCTCCGGATGAGACTTTCATCGCCATCCGCATGCGCGAGATCGGCGATGTCAACCGCAACGAGCGCGTCGATCAGAATCAGAACGAGCGCGCGATCTACCTCACGCGCGAGGATCGCGAGGCGGACCTGCGCGACGGGCTCGATCCCTACGAGGTGAATGGCCAGCTTCGCAGCCGCGCCGTCACGCGCCGTCTTGATGAGATCATCTTCCTCGCGGCCTCGCCTCCCGGGGGCCTCTATGTCTCGCAGCAGCTCGATCACGACAAGAATCCCGGCAGCCGCGACAGCCGCCTGATCCCCCGCGTCGCCACCCAGGCCGCCCGCATCTACATCGGCCACGCCATGCGTCCGGGGCTGGACACCGACGAGAACCGCAACCGTCCTCCCGCCACGCCGCTGCGCCAGTATTACCCCGACGGCTACGACAATCCCAACCTCACATTCGCCAACCGCCAGTGGGGCGCCTTCTTCGGCGCCGAGAACACGCGCAACGAGTTCGGCGCCGACTGGATGCTCACCCGTCAGCCCATGCTGCTCTTCGGCGGCGCCGCGTCGGGTCAGGGTTCGAACTTCCGCTCCGTCGCCCCCATCGGCAACGGACGCGAGTTCTCACCCTTCATCCGCGAAACTGAGAACATCGCCCGCTTCCCCCAGACGCTCTTTCAGCTGTGGACCGACGAAATTCCGCCCAACGAACTCGATCTGATTGAAGATCTGCACCTGCCCGACGATCCCGAGGAGCGGCTGATGTCGTGGGGCCGGGTGGACATCGCGGCCCAGAACATCGATGACGTCCGCCGCTGGCTCGAAGGCGAGGCGCCGGGCTGGATGCCGGGGCGTCTCCCCAGCGCCGTGCCCTTCGATGCGGGCCTGCTGCGCGATCCGGATCTCTTCGACAGCGGCGACGATTTCGACCTGATGAACTCGCCGCTGTGGACGCGCGTCGACAGCTCGACGCTCCAAGTCACGCCCCAGCGACGCCTGCAGCGCAACCTGGCGGGCCTCTTCAGCGCCATCGCCGGCGTCTTCTTCCGCCCGCTGCAGGAATCGGCGCCGCCCATCATCGAGCGATATCCGACCCGCAACATCGACGAAGTCGACCAGTTGCCCCCTGGGTTCCAGCCCTCCGATGCGCTGATGGACACCCACGCCCTGCTCGCGGCCCGGTGCAGCAATTTCGAGGTGGCGTGGTCGGACGGCTCCACCGCGCTGCGCGACATCCGCATCGGCGGGCGCACCATCCTGAACGCGGGCGACCTGATCTGGTTCGACATCTCACCGGTGGATCCCGACGCCAACTCGCTCGGGAACGACATACCCGGCCCCGGGCGCAGCACCTATGAGTGGTGGGCCACCACCAACCAGATCCGCCGCGACGATGTCCAACTCCGCAGCTACGCGCCGAGCCTCATTCCGCCGCCGGAGGCAGAGCGTGCGTACAGGTTCTTCCCGCCTGATTTTCCCGAGATCAGCATAAGACGCATCCTCACCTCGCCGACCATGCGCATCACCGACCGTGCGAACGGCGTCTTCACCGGAGACGGCTCGGGCTTGTTCAGCGGCGTTGCGCCGTACAACATCGCCGTCACCGGCGGAGCCCCCGGAGCGCAGGCAAGCCCCTTCCGCGCCGAGTATCTCGCCATCTGGCCCTTCCGCACCATCGATCAGAACGGCAATTACACCGGGCCGTGGCGCAAAAATCTGCACATTCGCATTCGCATGACGCTGCACGACGCCCAGGGGCGCCTGCCCGACGGGCGCACCTACGAATTCATCTTCCGCGTCAACCCCGGTCTCGGCACGTAGCCGGCGCCGGATTCCGAGGGACCCCGCGTGGGAAGTGGGGAACGACTGAACGCCGGCGACAACGCCGGCAAGGAGCGACACATGACTCTGTACACCAGAAAGTTCATCCGCGCGACCCGCCGCCGCCTGGCGCCGCTGCTTCAATCGAAGCGCCGGGGCAGCGTGGTGGTCTTCGCGGTGGCGGCCCTCGCGGTCATGGCCATCGCCGCCGTCGCCTACCTCACCGTGGTGCGCATCGAGCGCAGCAGCGCCGCCGCCTATTCCCGCGTCATCAACTTCCAGCAGCAGGTGAACGCGGTCGTGGGCGAGGCCTCGGCCCTGCTCGCCGCCGACATGTTCGGCAACAAGACCGTCACCAACGCCACGCCGCGCTCCATCGAAGACGGCGGCCAGACCATCCGCATCAGTCCGCGCATGTTCGAGGACGGCGGCTACTTCGACTTCCCGCAGGTTCACATCGGGCCCAGCAACGCCGTCACCTTCAACTACCAGCGCCGCCAGAACCCTGTCGCGGCAGACTCCTTCACCATCGATCCGAGCGCGGACACTACCTCGCGCGTCGCAGTCCCCGACGACGCCTGGCTCGCCTCGACGACACCCGTCGGCATCGGACTGGACGCTCAGTTCTGGAGAATCTGGCCCCAGATCACCAACATGCGCAGCGCCTACCGCCTCTATGTGCCGCGAACAAACCCGAACAACCCCCTGTGGGTGCGCGATGACGGACGCTACGCCGACCTCGGCCAGTTCTGGGTGCAGGCCACATCCGACAACCGCGGCAACCCCGGCGCCGACCTCTCCCCCGACATGCTCAATGACAACCCGTATATGAGCCCGTCCGTCTACAACGGACGCAACGGGCCCTGGGCCGGCGTCGATCAGCAGGTCTTCAACCGCATCATGGGCGAGATGGCCCAGATCAACGATCCCACCGAGGATCCCCGCGGCGGCAATTACACCCCCATGGACTCGCGCTTCTGGGCCGACACCGACGGCGACGGCTTCCCCGACGCCCGCTGGCAGGAGCTCGACGTCCTCGGCGAGCTCTTCGGCCTGCGCTGGGTCATCGCCGGACGCATCGTCGACAACTCCGCCCTCGCCAACGTCAACGCCCACATCGCCGGACGCGACTGGTTCAACACCGACACCGCCAGCACCTTCGCCGACGGCCTCACACCCGCCGATGTCGATCTCTATCGACTCTTTGAGCACTTCTGGACCCCCTCTCAGCAGGGCGGCGCCATGCATCCCGATGTCGACAACAACCTCCCACGCCTCGACACCGTCTTCGAGGACCATCTGAACCTCGGCATTGGCGCATTAAATATCTTTGATCAGATCGAAGTGCGCACGGACGACATCTTCGGCCCCTTCCGCGACTCGCTCTTCCACCACACCACCACCGGCAACATCCCGAATTATCCCACCAACCCCAACACAATGTCCCCCGTCCACCGCGAAGTGCTGTGGCGCGGCTTCGGCGCCTCGCCCCGGCGGCCCGTCGCCACCAGCGGCGTGGGCTACCCCCTCGGCGATGAGGTCTCGCTGCGCGCTTTCCACGGTTTCAACTACGAAAGCCTCGTCTCCAAGATCGAGCAGCGCATCGACGGCCCCGAAGAGGGCGTTCCCAACTACCTGCCTCCCCGCGGCGACGGCCCCTACCCCGGCCAGGAGCGCATCGGCCTGATGCGCTCCAAGGAGCCGGGCAGCACGTACGTCTGGCGCCTCCCCTCGCATCCCGCTTCCGGCGCCCAGCCGAATGGCTACGACATTTTCCCGAACAACGGGCGCAACGAACGGATTCAGCGAGATGTGCGCCGGCTGCTCACCACGATCGGCGGCGCCGGAGATCACAGCCCGATCCCCCCCGTCAGCCGCGCCGTCAACAGCTTCGGCCAGGAGATCTTCGGCGGCAGCGCCAGCAACCGGAAGATCCCGCTCGCCGACTTCCATACCGAGCCCGACCAGTTCCAACGCCGCCGCGAACTGGTCCAGCAGGCCTTCGAGGCCTTCGTCTGGGCCCTCGCGCCCCTTGCGACCGACCAGCCCCTCGGCCACGGCATGAGATCGGACCAGTTCGAGGATCCCTTCGATTTCGCGGCCCGGACCGAATACCACTACGGCGGCGGCGACAAGGGCCCGGCCACGGCGATGCAGGAGGCGCTCAACCTGAGCGATTCCGATATCGGCCCCGCCTACGCGCTCCGGCGCGCGGCGTCGTTGGCGATCAACCTGCTGACCGCCTCGAACCAGCCGGCGGATGAAGGCATCTACAACGCAAGCATCGCCAGGCTCTACCCGCGCCACCAGTTCCCCAGCCAGCAGGGCCTGGTGGACGCGCCAGGCCTGCCAAGCAACCCACCGTACGTCATCCCGCTCACGATGCGCTTTTCACACGGCGACATCGGCGACGCGCTCCAGCCCCAGACAATGCTGAACATCATGCCGGAAGAGCTCGTCGGCAATCAGTTGAACGGTGTCTCGCTCATCGGGCAGCAACGCCAGCCCTATCTCGCCGAGGTGTATACGTTCGCAGCCTATCAGCACGCCCTTGATGAAGGGAGTGAAGGTGATGCGGTCCCCGAACTATTCGGCGATCCGAACAATGAGCAGCTCGGCTACATACTCGCCGTCGAGCTTCGCAACCCGTGGCCTGTCGGCGTGAGTCTGCAGCCGTATCGACTGCGGATCACCGACGGCGACCACACGATCACGCTCCGCCTCGGTGATGTGGCGGACGACGCCGACGGTGAAACCCCGATCACAACGATCGGCCCCGACGGCGTCATGATCATCTACATCTCAGAGTACAACGAGGACCTCATTGAGGACGAGGACGACTGGCTGGAAATCATCGATGCATGGCTGCTCGACGCCGCGGCCAACCTGCCCGGCGACGCCGACGCCATCCTCCCGCTCCGCGCCGACAGCATCGAGGACCGCGAAGGGGAGTTCATCCTCTTCCAGAACTTCGGCGAGAACAGCGAGGCGGTCGCCCTGCTCTACGCGACCGATGAGGCACATGATCTCCCGGTGCTCGTCGATCGACTCGCGCCGCCCGACGGCGCCGCTCCCTTCCCCTTCGCGCTTGATGCCGGCGCCACGTATGACATAGAGGCAGAATTCGGACTGGACAAGGTCGGCAGCGCCAGGTGGGCGGTCAGCTCCAGCCTGCGTCGCCCGACTGAGAATCCCAGCGGCGGATTCCCCGCCTACGTCATCGAGCGGCGCGAGCTCAATGTGACCGACATCGGCACAAATTCGATCTCATCGCATGGCTGGACGCTCGGGCCTGAGGAGGACGACGTGATGGATCCCCCGGATCTCGTGGACCTCTACGACAGACGAGAGGCTGAGAACATGCACCGTCTCGGCGATGAGAAGGGCGGCATCGATTTTCTGCCTCCCTTCCAGCTCTTTGTGCCCAATGGTCCGCTGGCCTACGCCAGCGAGCTACACATGATCGGCGTCTTCGCCCACACCTATGTGCACGCCGACGCGGATATCAACCTTCTGAACGCCCACCAGCCGCCCAACTTCTCCAACGGCGCGAACATCGGAGTCGGCTACTGGCTCACCGTGGGCGAACAACTCGGCGCCGACTGGCACCTGGCGTATGACACGGAATCGACGCCGCTGGGGAACAGCAACCCCTACCTCGGCGTCCTCGATCCGACCCGCTTCGTGCTCAGAAACAATGAAACAAACACCGGCGATCTCGGCGTGGTGGACGATCTGCCCGACACCATGGCCCTGCCGCTGGCGCTCCGCGTCTTCGATCCCTTCGAAGCCCTCTCCACCGTTTCGTCGCTGGTCAACGGGCGCATCAACATCAACACCGCTCCCGCCGAAGTGCTGGACCTCATCCCCTTCATGACCACCGGCCTGCAGAACCCGAGCCCGCTGGAGAACGACAACCAGATCCGCCGGCGCCTCGTCGAGAACTACCGCTTCGACATCAACACCAACCTCCACACGCCCGGGTTCTACAACCACCTCGACACCCCCCTGCTCAGCTACCCCATGATGCCCGGCCGGCGCGAAACCATGACCGGCATTCCCGGCCTGCGCGATGTCCCCGCGAATCGAAAGATCAACGGTTTCGTCGCCACCGGCGAGCTGGCCGTGCTGGACGCCTGGGATGATGAGGGCGACCTCGTCGAGAGCGTCCCCAGGGGCTTCCTTGAGCTCGCCAAGCCGAATGTGCCCAACGCCCACCCCTTCGTGATGCGCGACCGCGTCTTCAACTCCGATGGCGACCCCGAGAAGCGCCTCGCAGTCTTCCGCGCCATGAGCAACATCGTCACCACCCGCAGCGATGTCTTCACCATGACCTTCATCATCCGCGGCTACGACCCCGAGGCGATCGAGGCCATCTCCCTCGACGGAATGAACGGCGAACTCACACCCGACGAGGCCCTCGACCGCCTCGCCCCCACCTTCGAGCAGCGCTGGCTCGCCGTCTTCGACCGCTCCAACGTCCGACGCCCCACCGACCGGCCCCGCGTCCTCCTCCTGGTCGAACTCCCCCTCGACGCCGCCCAGGTGGCCCCCAACGAGTGACCCCGCCCCCGCTCCGCCTTTCCGAATCGACCTGAAACACACCCCCGGTACATCTGAGGCCGCGTCCGTCACGCCCATCCGCGGACGGCGCGGCTTTTTTCATCCGGCGCCCGCCCGGAACACCCCCGGGCCCCCGGAACACCGGCGCCGCAGGACTTCATCCGGTATCCTGTCTATACTCCTGTCCTGCCCGGCAGGAATTGTTTCGCCCCCATCGGAATGAACGCCCGCTCGTCTCGCCAGACGGAGCCGTCATGAGCCGGTTCGATCGCATCGCAGTCTCCCGCGCCGCCGTCGCGCCGACGGTCTGCGCCCGGCCCGCGCTCACGCGCGCCTCCATGCGCGACGCCATGGAGCTGACAAAGCCGCGCATCACCAAGATGGTGCTGGTCACCACGGCGGTCGGCTTCACACTGGCGGCGATGAGCCGATCATGGGGCGCGCTCGAGCTCTTCCTTGTCGTCGTTTTCTGCATGGTGGGCACGGCCCTCTCCGCCTCCGGCGCCAACGCGCTGAACCAGTGGATGGAGCGCTCGCGCGATGCCGACATGCCGCGCACCAGCGGGCGTCCGCTGCCCGCCGCACGAATGACGCCGGGCGTCGGGCTGCTGATTGGGGCGCTGTGCTCCATCACCGGCGTGGCGATGCTGTGGCTCTTCGTGAACCCCGCCGCGGCGATGGTGTCGCTGGTGACGATCGTCACCTACCTGCTGCTCTACACGCCAATGAAGCCGGTGACGCCGCTGGCGACGCTGGTCGGCGCTGTGCCCGGGGCGCTGCCGCCGCTGATTGGATGGGCCGCGGCCCAGCCGACGCACGAAGCCGCGTGGGCGTCGCTGGCCCAGCCCGCGGGATGGTCGCTCTTTTTCATCATGCTGGTGTGGCAGATCCCCCACTTCCTCGCCATCGCGTGGATGTATCGCGGCGATTACGCCCTGGGCGGCTATCGCGTGCTGCCAGTGGTCGACCCATCCGGCGAGCGCACCGCCGCGGCGACGCTGCTGTGGGCCCTGGCCCTGCTGCCCATCTCGCTGGCGCCGATTCACTTCATGCCCGCTTCGCTGGGCTGGGGCTACGCGGTGATCGCGGTGGGCGCGGGGGCGTACTTCGGCTACACCGCCCTTCGCTTCGCCATGACCCGCTCCGATGCGCACGCGCGGCGCGTCTTCTTCGCCTCGATCATCTACCTGCCGCTGACGCTGGTGGCGATGGTCGTGGACGCGGTGGTGATGGCGGTGGTGTGAGGGGGGCAAGGCTGGTGTTGGGGGAGATGAGGGTGTCGTAGTGTAAGAAGATGTTGGGGTTGGGATTGGGGCGCCGGGGGGGGCCAATTTTTTTTTTTGCCCCCAATGGAAGTTCTCTCGCTGTCTGACAAGCCGCGTGGCAAGCAAAAACAAGCTTGCCACGGCACCCGGACCTCAGCTTGCCACGGCGCCCGACTTGTATGACCAGATTACCCGTCATCGAAGTTCGAGAAGCACGGCGCATCTACCGGGCCCGTGGCCGACGGCGCGGGCGCACGGCGACGCCGGCGCGGGTGGCGCTGGATGGCGTCTCGCTCAACGTCGGCGCCGGCGAGTGGCTGGCGCTGCTGGGGCCGAACGGCTCGGGAAAGTCGACGCTGCTGCGCATCCTTGCGACGCTGGACTCGCCGCAGTCCGGCGCGGTGCGCCGTTTCGGCGTTGATGCGGAAAGTGGAAGCGCGGCGCTGGCCGATGTTCGCCGCAGGCTGGGCGTCGTCTTCCAGAGCCCGGGGCTCGATCCGCTGCTGACGGTGCGCGAGAATCTGGCGTGCCAGGCGGCGCTCTTCGGCATGCGCCTCGACGCCGGCGCCGAGGCGATCGAACGCATCGCGGCCGAGGCGGGCGTTTTCGATCGGATGAACGATCGTGTCGGCGCCCTCTCCGGCGGCCTGGCGCGGCGGGTCGACCTCGCCCGCGCCCTGCTGCCATCGCCCGAGCTGCTGCTGCTGGATGAGCCCACCACCGGCCTCGACCACGCGGCCCGCTCTGGCTTCATGGAATCGCTCGACAGACTCCACAGCGCCGGCGCTGTCACCATCGTCATGACAACGCACCTGATGGACGAGGCCGAACGGGCCGACCGCGTCGTCATGCTGGCGCACGGGCGCATCGTCGGCGAGGGTCCGCCGGGCGAGCTGCGCCGCGAGCTGGGCGGCGCTGTCGCGCGCACCAGCGCCGAACATCGACGCCTGCTCGAAGAGGCCGGGCTGCACGTGGCGCCGGCGCGCGATGGCGTGATCGGATCGGGCGAGCTCGAAGCCGTCGAGCGGGCCGCATCAGCGCTGACGCGCGCTGGGGCGAGCTTTCACATCGGGCCGCCGACGCTGGGCGATGTCTATCTCGGGCTGACGGGCATGGCGCTGTCGAGCGACGGCGCGGCGGCGAACCGAAGCGCGGAGGACGCGTCGTGAGCGCTGTCCCCGGCGGACCGGCACTGCTGCTGCTGACGCGGCGCGAGCTGCTGCGCTTCGTGCGCCAGCCCAGCCGCATCGTGGCGGCGGTGGGAACGCCGGCGCTCCTCTGGCTCTTCCTCGCCGGCGGCTTCGCGGATTCCTTCGCGCCGCCGGTCGGCGCCGAGGGCGGAGCGGCATCGGGAAACTACGCGGCGTACCTGCTGCCGGGCATCGCCGTGGGCGTCGTCATGTTCAGCTCCATCTTCGCGGCGATGTCGCTCATCGAGGATCGGCGCGCGGGGTTTCTTCAGTCGGCGCTGGTGAGCCCTGCGCCGCTGTGGTCGGTCGTCGGCGCCAAGGCGCTGGGCGGCGCCATCGTCGCAACGGCGCAGGCGGTCCTGATCCTCCTCGCAGCGCCGACGGTCGGGCTTACGCCGGGATTCGCCGGCTCGCTCGCGGCTCTTGTGGCGATCGCGCTGACGGGGTGCGCTGTGACCGCCCTCGGCCTTGCGGCGGCGTGGTGGGTGAACTCGTCCGAGGGCTTCCACGGCGTGATGAACCTGCTTCTGATGCCGATGTGGATGCTCAGCGGGGCCTTCTTCCCGGCGGCGGGCGCGGCGGGATGGCTGGCGGTGATCATGCTCGTCAACCCGCTGCGCTGGTGCACCGATGCGCTGCGGGCATCGCTCGAAGGCGATCCGATGTCGGCGCTGTGGGCGTGGGCGGGGTCATTCGCCTTCGCCGGCGCTATGCTTGGTCTGGCGCTGCTGACCATGGGGCGGGGTGTGAAGGTGAAATCATGACGAGGAGCACGGGAATGAATATGGAGAAGAGGGGCAATGGGGAATGGGGAATGGGCAATTGGATGGGGGGGAGATCCATTGAAGATCGCTCGCTGTCTTTCGCTCGGCGCCCGAGGCTTCGTCGAAGACTCCTCAGCCTCGGCGTCTTGTGCGTGACGGTTTGTTCGCTTTCTGCGTGTGATCGGTCGGAGTCGCCGCTGGACGCATCGGAAGTCACGGAATCGGCGCTGGCGCCCGATCCGAATATGGACATGCTCAGCATCCTTGACTTCGAACTGGTGAACCAGGATGGATCGCCCGTCACGCGCGACATCTTCGAGGGGAACATCACGGTTCTCGATTTCTTCTTTACGCACTGCCCCTTCGTGTGCGTGCCCATGTCGCGAAACATGCTGCACGCGCAGTCGCAGCTCGCGGGGACCGATGTACGTTTCGTCAGCATCTCGGTGGACCCCGAGAACGACACGCCCGAGCGACTGCGCGAATACGCGTCGGAGCTCGGGGCCGATCTCTCCACGTGGACGTTTCTCACCGGCGACTTCGACGCCGCCAACCGCATGGTGCGCGAGGGACTGCTCCTCTCAGAACTGGCGCCGAACCCGGACCAGCCGATCAATCTTCCCGATGGCGACACGATGAGCAACATCATGCACCCGAGCCATTTCATCCTTGTGGGCCCGGATGTCGGCGTGCTGGGCCTGTACAGAGGCATCGACCGCGATTCCGTCGACGATCTGATCGACCGCGCCCGCAGGGCGGTGGCGGAGACTCGGACTGAGCAGTGAAACCCGGGATGTCTCTGGCGTTCACGATCCGGGCTGGGCGCTGGGCGCCGTGGCAAGCTTACTTTTGCTTGCCACGTGGCTTCTTAAACAGCGAGCGAGCTTCCAATCACGTGGCAAGCAAAAACAAGCTTGCCACGGCACCCCCATTTCCACGGCGCCCATATGGTGTTTGTAGAAAAATACCTGCCCCTCACGCCCCGGGCCCGCTGAAGCGCACGCCGCGACGCTCCAGTTCTTCCAGCACGCGCTCAGTCACGCCCGGCATGGCGCCGAGCTTCTCCGGCGCCAGCACGCCGGTCTCGCTCACCTCGCCCGCGGCGATCATGCGCGCGACGATGGCGCAGGGAAACGCCGTGGTGCGCGCCATGCTGG
Source organism: Phycisphaeraceae bacterium (assembly GCA_007693965.1). Classification (GTDB taxonomy): domain Bacteria; phylum Planctomycetota; class Phycisphaerae; order Phycisphaerales; family UBA1924; genus RECQ01. The sequence continues at coordinate 55,537 of RECQ01000035.1, forward strand.
TGGCCCGGCTCTCTCGGTCGTAGAAGTCGAGCAGGTCCCACACGAAGCGCCGCTTCTCGCCCGCCCGCTCGCCTTCAACGATGATGCGCATCACCGTCAGGTCTTCCTCGCCTTCCTCGTAGGTCCACATCGGGAACATGAGGCGGCTGGTGACATCGATCGGCCGCACATGCGCGCCGCCGACCTCGATCGATTCATGATCAAAGAGCCCCATCGCCCGCAGCACGCGCATCAGCTCGATGTGGCCGGGGTAGCGGAGGGTCTTCTCCTTCATGAAGGGGGCGTCCATTGTGTACGCCAGGCTGCGCAGGCCGTCGGTGTTGAACGCCTCCAGCGTGCCCACCCCTTCGAAGTCCATCAGCTCCGGCTCGCTCAGGGCCTCGCGCTGCACGATCTTTCCATGCTCGACGATGCGCGAGGGGCGCGTGTATTCCTCGATCACATCCGCAGGGGAGAAGCCGGCCTTGTATTCGAAGGGCCAGCGCCGCTCCCGCGGCAGGCCGCCGACGTAGATCTCGATGTTCTCGCAGCGGTCAAGCTTCGCCCGCCCGTATCCCGCCAGCAGGTTGCTCATGCCGGGGGCCACGCCGCAATCGACGACGGCGGTGACGCCCTGCTCCTTCGCCAGGGAGTCCAGCTCGAGGGCGTCTTCTGACATGAAGGAGATGTCGCAGTAGTTCCGGCCCGCCTCGATGACGGCGCGGAGCGTGGCGAATCCCAGCCGACTGGCGCCCGCCCCCAGCACGATGTCGGCGGGCTCGACCACCCGGCGCACCGAGGCGGGGTCGGAGAGATCGGCGTTGATCGTCCGCAGCTCGGCGCCGGCCTGTCGGGCTCTGGCCGCGGCTTTCTCAAGGGCCGCCTCGTTCACATCGGCGACGGCCACCTCGAAACCGCCGGCGCGAGCCATGTCCACCGCCATGACCGATCCGACCATCCCCGCGCCCAGCACAACCGCATTCTGCATCGTTCTCTCCAAACGCTCCCATGGGCCCGGCGCTCCGCCGGCGCGGAACAGGGTACGATCCCCGCCATGATCGTGCGTGTGACTGGTGTGCTGGAGCGGGTGGACGGCAACGCGGCCGTGGTCGCGATCGAAGCCGCGGGCGTGGCCCATGAAGTGCTGCTGCCGCGCTTCCTCGCCGAAAAACTGACGTCCGACACCGGCGCTCCCATCACCCTGCACACGATCGAACTCCTCGAAGCGCACAACCAGGGCGCCTCCTTCACGCCCCGCCTGATCGGCTTCGCGACCGCGGGGGACCGCAGGTTCTTCGAGCTGTTCACCACCGTGAAGGGGATCGGAACCCGCAAGGCCCTCCGCGCCATGGCGGCGCCCATCCCCGAGATCGCCGGAGCGATCGCCCGGCGCGACACGTCGGCCCTCCAGAAACTGCCCGAGATCGGCAAGCGCATGGCGGAGACCATCGTCGCCGAACTCAGCGGCAAGGTGGACGCCTTCCTCGGCTCTGCAGAGTCGCAGGTTGTCGAGCCCAAGACGGGCGCCGCCGCGTCGCCCGCGGGCGAGCAGGCGATCTCCGCGCTGGTGCGCCTGGGCGAATCACGCGCCGACGCCGAACGCATGGTGCAGCGGGCGCTGGCGTCGGGCGCGGATCCGCAAACGCCCGATGCGATCCTTGCCGCGGCGTACGCGACGCGTGAATCCTGAGACACTCGGGTCCGAAAGCGCTTCTTGCGGGCGCTGCGCATTCGCGGCTACCCTGATCGCATGCGTTACGCGATGATCATGGCCGGCGGCGCCGGCACCAGGCTGTGGCCAATGAGCCGCGGCGCCATGCCCAAACAGCTCGTGCCCTTCATCCGGGGCCGCTCGCTCCTTCAGATCGCGGCGGAGCGGCTGGAGGGGCTCGTGCCGCCGGAGCGGCGCTACATCTGCACCGGCGAGGTCCACCGGGCGCCGATCCGGACGTCGCTTCCCGATTTCTCCGATGAGCAACTGCTGGGCGAGCCGATGGGCCGCGACACGGTGAACGCCGTGGGCTTCACCGCCGCGGTGCTGGCGAAGCTCGATCCGGACGCGATCTTCGCGGTCTTCACCGCCGACCACATCATCGAGCCCGCGGCGGTCTTCCGCGAGCGCGTTGACCTGGCCTTCCGCCTCGTCGAACAGGACGAGCGCCGGCTGGTGACGTTCTCGATCAAGCCGACGCATCCCGCCACCGGCTTCGGCTACGTGCAGCGCGGCGAGGCGATCGACATGCCCGACTCCGACAACCTCGCATTCAACGTGAAGCGCTACGTCGAAAAGCCCGACCTCGAAACCGCGAAGCAATACCTCGCCTCCGGCGATTTCGGCTGGAACAGCGGCATGTTCGTCTGGAAGGCCTCGACCGTGCTGGACGCGATCCGGCGGTTCAAGCCCGAATCACACGCCGGCCTCATGAAGATCGCCGAGGCGTGGGACACGGACAGGCAGACTGCGACGCTCAACGAGGTGTACCCGAAGCTGCCGAAGACGAGCGTCGATTACGCGGTGATGGAGCCGGCGTGCGCCGATCCTGATTTCAAGGTCTGCACCGTGCTGACCGACGTCTCCTGGCGCGATGTCGGAAGCTGGCCCAGCTACGGTGAAACGCTCGAACCCGACGGCCGCGGCAACCGAACGGCCCTGGACAACGGCGCCGAGGCGACGCTGCTCGACTGCGACGACACACTCATCGTCAGCAACGCGCCGAAGCGTCGGATCGCCATGCTGGGCGTGAAGGGCCTGGTGGTCGTCGACACGCCGGACGCAACGCTCATCATGCCGGAGGACCAGGCCGAACGGCTGAAAGAGCTGCACGGCCTGCTGCCTGATGAACTGAAGTGATGCATTGAACGCAGAGGACGCGGAGATCTCGGAGAGGGGAGGAACTCGGAGGGAGACGGAGTTTTTGAGTTAGACGGAGGAAGAGAAGAGGGGATTGTGTGGCTTGGTTCGGGAGCCGTAGAGAAAGTCGGCGCCGTCATTTCGAAATCCACAATTCTTTCCCCTCCGTTTTACTCAAAAACTCCGTCTCACTCCGCGTTCCTCCCCATGATCCACCAATGAGAACGCTGATCGACACCATCATGGGCCTCTACGAACTCGCCCGCCTGGCGTGGATCACGCGGTTTCGTTTTCGCGGGCCCTACTGGCGCTGGCGCATGCACACCGCCTTCGGCTGCGGCTATCCCGAGTCGAAAATCGAGCTGATCCGCTCGGTGCTCGCCTACGGCCGCTGGGTGCATCGGATGCGTCGTGAAATGGGGCGGGGATGAACACGGAGTAAGACGGAGTTTTTGAGTGAGACGGAGTCAGAGAAGAAGAGAATTGTGTGCCTTGGTTCGGAAGCCGCCGGGCTGATCGGCGCCGCCATTCCGAAACCCATAATTCTCCCCCCTCCGTCTTCCTCAAAAACTCCGTCTCACTCCGCGTTCATCCAGCCGCAGACAGCGCCCCTTCTTTCTCTGCGCCTCTCCGCGACCTCCGAGTTCAATCCCCCCCTGATCGCTCAACCGAACTCGACGCCCTGCGCCAGCGGCAGGTCGGCCCCGTAGTTCACGGTGTTCGTCTGGCGGCGCATGTACGCCTTCCAGGAATCGGAGCCGGATTCGCGCCCGCCGCCGGTGTCCTTTTCGCCGCCGAAGGCGCCGCCGATTTCGGCGCCGCTGGTGCCGAGGTTGACGTTCGCGATGCCGCAGTCGCTGCCCTCGGGTGAGAGGAAAAGCTCTGAGGCGCGCACCGAGCCGGTGAAGATGGCGCTGGAGAGGCCCTGATCGACATCGTTCTGCATGGCGATGGCGTCTTCGAGGTTCTCGTATTCGAAGACATAGAGAATGGGCGCGAAGGTTTCTTCCTTCGAGATGGGCAGGTCTTTGCCCTTCGGGATGCGCACGATGGCGGGTGTGACGAAGTTGCCGGCGCGGTCGAGCTTCTCGCCGCCGGTGAGGATCTCGCCCCCCTGCTCTTTCGCCTTTTTCAGCGCCTGCATCATCTGTTCGACGGCGTCCTTCGAGATCAGCGGCCCCATGAGCGTGCCCTTCTCCAGCGGGTCGCCGATGGTGATGTTCCCGTAGGCGCGCACCAGGCGCGACGCCATATCGTCGGCGACGCTCGAATGCGCGATGAGGCGGCGGGTGCTGGTGCAGCGCTGGCCCGCCGTGCCGACAGCGCCGAAGAGCACGCCGCGGACGGCCAGCTCCATGTCCGCATCCTCGATCACGATCACCGCGTTGTTGCCGCCCAGCTCCAGCAGGCAGCGGCCGAGGCGCTTCGCCACCGCCTGGGCCACGTGGCGGCCCATGCGGCAGCTCCCGGTGGCGCTGATCAGCGGCAGGCGCCGGTCGGCGATCATCGTCTCGCCCACGACATCATCCTTGCCAATGACGAGTTGGAAAAGGTTCGGGTGGCCCTCGCGCTCCGCGACGGTGCGCACGATGTGGTGGGTCGCGACCGACGTCAGCGGCGTGACGAGGCTGGGCTTCCAGAGCACCGTGTCGCCGCAGACCGCCGCGACCATCGCGTTCCACGCCCACACCGCCACCGGGAAGTTGAACGCGGTGATGACGCCGATGGGCCCGAGCGGGTGCCACTGCTCGAACATGCGGTGCTTTGGGCGCTCCGAGGCGATGGTGAGGCCGTAGAGCTGGCGCGAGAGGCCGACGGAGAAGTCGGCGATGTCGATCGCCTCCTGCACCTCGCCGACGCCCTCGGTGCGGATCTTGCCCATCTCGAGCGAGACGAGGGCGCCGAGTGGCTCGCGATGCTCGCGCAGGGCCTCGCCGATCAGGCGGACGATCTCGCCGCGGCGGGGCGCGGGCGTGGCCCGCCAGCGCTTGAACTCCGCCTGCGCCTTCTCGACGGCCTTCTCATACGACGCGGCGTCGTCGAGGCCGACCGAGGCGATGGGCTCGTTGGTGGACGGGTTGATCGACTCGATCGCGCCGCCGGGACCGGGGCCGGAGAGGCGGGCGTGGCCTGTGATTCCGAGTTCTTTCAGGAGTTCGTGGGGCATGGGGGGCAGGGTAGCAGGGGAAGAGAGGCATCGGGCATCAGGCACTGGGCATCAGGTCACATGGCGCCCAGCTCCTCCATCGCCTGGCCGATGCGTTCAACGCTGATCGTTTCCACGCCCGCCAGCTTCGGCGGCGACATGCGCGCGGGGAGGACGATCCTGCGATACCCCAGCCGCGCCGCCTCACGCACGCGCATTTCCACCTGGCTCACCGGGCGCACCTCGCCGCCGAGGCCGACTTCTCCGAAGACAGCCGTCGCCGGGGCGAGTGCTGATCGGTAGTGGGCGCCGGCGATCGCCAGCGCCAGCGGCAGGTCCGCCGCGGGCTCGGCCACGCGCAGGCCCCCCACTGCGGATGTGAAGACATCGCGGTCCGACAGCCGCAGGCCGCCGTGCTGCTCCAGCACGGCGATGAGCATGGCGAGGCGGTTCGAGTCGACGCCGGACGATTTTCTCTTGGCGGCGCCGGGGAAGCCCGTCGCCGTCAGCGCCTGGATCTCCACCAGCACGCAGCGCGAGCCCGTCACGACGGGGCAGACGACGCTGCCGGGGCGAGGCGCCTCGCCCATCGCGCCCGCGGCGACGCTGGCGCCCTCGGGCACCTCGCGCAGGCCGGCGCCCGTCATTTCAAAGAGGCCGATCTCCATGGTGGCGCCGAAACGGTTCTTCACGCCGCGGATGACGCGGTGGGCGTGGTGGCCGTCGCCCTCGAAGTACAGCACCGCATCGACCATGTGTTCGAGCAGGCGCGGCCCGGCGAGCGTGCCCTCCTTCGTGACATGGCCGACGAGCACCACCGCCATGCCGCTGGTCTTGGCGAGGTACACGAGGTCGGTGCAGCAGCGCCGAAGCTGGGCGACGGAGCCGGGGGAGGCGTCGAGGTCGGCCTTGTAGATCATCTGGATCGAATCGACGACGAGCACGGCGGGTTGAACCTTGCGCGCCTGCTCGACGATGCGGGCCAGATTCGTATCAGCGAGGACGAAGAGCTGGTCGTCGCTTTCGCGGGCCGCGGCGACGCCCAGGCGCTCGGCCCGCAGGCGCACCTGGCGGGCGGATTCTTCGCTGGTGACATACAGCGTGCGCACGCCGCCGGCCGACATCTTCCCCGCGGCCTGGAGCATGAGCGTGGACTTGCCGATGCCGGGGTCGCCGCCGACGAGAATCACCGAGCCCTGGACGATCCCGCCGCCGAGGACGCGGTCGAGCTCGCCCACGCCGGTGGGCAGGCGCGGCTCGGGGGCGTCGGTCGCTCCGACTTCGCCGATGGGGGCGGCCTTGGGGGCGTCGGTGTGTCCGAGATCCCAGCCCCCTGCGAGGCCGCGCTGCGGATCACGGGCCGAGCCGGGGTCCTGGCGTGATTCTTCCAGCGAGTCCCACGCGGCGCAGTCGGGGCAGCGGCCCATCCAGCGCGGCTGGACGCCGCCGCAGGATCGGCAGATGAAGCTGGTGCGGACCTTGGCCATCGGCGCAGCATAGCTGCGATTCAGGCGGCGACGGGTGTGCGCGCCTGCGTGGGCGACTGGCTCTGTGCGCGCGGCGCCGCATCGGGCTTGGCGGGCGCATCGCCTTCGACGCCGCGCATCCACAGCAGCCGCAGCGCGTTGAGCACCACGAAGACCGTCCCTCCCTCGTGGGCCAGCACGCCGATCGACAGCGGCACGGGGTGGCCGATCCGAGAGCCGATCAACACCGCGATCCCCATCCCGATGATGACGGACATCGCCAGGAAGATGTTGAAGCGCAGGATGCTCCGTGCCCGCCGCGCCAGGCGCAGGGCCCACGGCACCGTTCGCAGATCGTCGTTGAGCAGCACGATGTCGGCGGATTCGAGGGCGGCGTCGGAGCCGATGGAGCCGATGGCGACGCCCACATCCGCCGCGGCCAGCGCGGGGGCGTCGTTCACGCCGTCGCCGATGAAGGCGACGCCGGTGTGGCGCCCCGGCCTGGCGCTCATGCGCTCCTTGAGTTCGCGCAGGCGCTCGACCTTCTGCTCGGGGAAGAGCTCGGCGTCCCACTCATCGACGCCGAGGCGCTCGGCGACGGTTTCCGCGGTGCGGCTGTTGTCGCCGGTGAGCATGAGGATCGGGCGCACACCGAGCGTGTGCAGCTGCTCGATCATCGACGCCGCCGCGGGACGGACGGGGTCGGACATGATGAGGATGGTGGCTTCACCGGACTCATGGGCGCCGCCACGGGCGACGACAACGCCGATCTGCCCGCGGCGCTGGATGCGTTCGAGCACTTCGCGGGTTCGGGAGCGAAGGCAGACGGGGATGAACTCTTCGACGTGCGCATAGCTCCCGAGGCGGATGGGGACGCCTTCGTGAACACCTTCAAGGCCCCGCCCGGGGATGTTGCGCACATCGCTGACTTTCGTCGGCTCCAGGCCGCGGCGTTCGGCGGCGTCGATGACGGCTTTGGCGATGGGGTGGGTGGAATCGGCTTCCATGCCCGCGGCCAGTCCCAGCAGAGCGCGGCCGTCGGACCAGCCGACGGGGTGGGCCTGGAGCAGCGCAGGATGGCCGAAGGTGAGTGTGCCGGTTTTGTCCATGCAGGCGGCGCCGACGCGGCTGAGGCGCTCGATGGACTGGCCGCCCTTGAAAAGCACGCCGCCACGAGCTGCGCGGCCGATGGCGGCCAGGGTCACCGTGGGGGTGGCGATGATGAGGGCGCAAGGGGACATCACGATGAGGAGCGTGATGGCGACGTACATCGCCTCGACGAAGGGATCGCGGAAAAGGAGCCACCACGCGAGCATGACCGCCAGGCTGGCGAGCATCACGCTGACTGCGTAGGGCTGGCTGACGCGATCGATGATGCGCTGGATCGGCTCGCGCTGCTGGCGGGCCTCCATCACGAGATTGAGAACGCGCTGGAGGCTTGATTCGGAGGCGGGGCGTTGCACGGTGGCCTCGAGCGCGCTGGACATGTTGATTGTGCCGGCGAAGAGCTGTTCGCCGGGCTCGACCTCGCGGGGCATGCTCTCGCCGGTGAGGGTTGATTGATCGATGGCGGATTGCCCCTGCGTGACTTCGGAGTCAGCGGGGATGATTTCGCCGGGTCGGATGCGGATGCGCTCGCCGGGTTCGAGTGAATGGGGATCGGCCTCGACCCAGTCTTCGTGGCGCCAGACGAGGGCCTCGCCGGGCATGAGCGAGTGCAGGGCCTCGACCTCGCGCCGGGCCCGCTCGGTGGCCAGCTCCTCCATCGCCCCGGCGAGGACGAAAAGGAAGAGGAGCAGCGCCCCCTCCTCCGGATGCCCCACGCCCGCGGCCAGCCCGGCGCCGACAACCATCAGCACATCAATGTCGAAGCTCCGCTCCAGCAGCGACTCCAGCGCCGCCCGAAGGCCGTAGACCATCCCAATTCCGAGACTGATCCAGACAAGCCATTCGGCCCATGACGCCTCGAAGCCGCTTTCGAAGATGAACCCCAGCGCCAGCAGGGCGCCGGCGCCCAGCGACGCATTCAGACGGGCCCGGGGGGCGAAGAGCGCCTCAAAACGCCCCGGCGACCCCTCCGCCGACGCCCCCGAGGGGTGCTCCATCTCATCGATCTGTTTCGCCCTGTCGCCGCTCATATCACCGTGAGACTATGCACATCGCATGCAACTTTGGATTGAGACCAGGTTTCAACTTCGCATGGGGCTCGAAGCCTGCCGGAACCCGAGGCGACGGTGAGGAGTTTCATCGGCCTTGAGGCGCGCCATCTGACCGTCGCCCCGCCGCTTCCGGACGTCGGTTCTCGAATGAGCCCGCGCAAGGCCGACACCGACGCCGGTTATCGGGCGCAGCGCGCTCGTGTATGATCGAGGCCTTCGAAACCGCATTGAGAAGGAGCCATGGTGTGACAATTCTGAACCGGAATCGTACTTCGAAAGCCGCCGCGAGCGCGCTCAGCCTGATGGCCGCAACGTGCATAGCCGCGGTTGCGACTGCACAGCACCAGGACCCCAACGCAGCCCGTCCTGAGAGCCCGCTCGACGCCATCGCCTATCTCGAAGCGCATCGCGACGATGTCGCCATGGTCCTCTACACGGTGGGTGAAGACGGCGAACCAGTGGACGATGGCCACTCCTTCTTCTTCAACGATGATCTTCCCATGCCCCTCGCCTCGACGGCGAAGATCGCCATTCTGGCGGCGTATGCGCGCGAGGTCGCCGAGGGACGCATCGATCCCGAGCACCAGATCCAGATGGGCGAGTGGGATCAGTATTACCTTCCCGGCACTGACGGTGGAGCGCACGCCTCCGCCCTCAAAGACGTTCAGGTTGCGATGGATGAAGACGGATTCGCCACCGACCCCTTCATGCTGGTTCCCATTCGACGCGTTGTGTTCGCGATGATGCGCCACAGCGACAACGCCGCCGCCGATCTGCTGCTGCGTCGCATCGGCCACGACGCCGTCGCCGAGACGATGCGCGAGGCCGGCGTCGAGCTCGAGCTCAACATGCCCAGCTTTCTCGGGCTCATTCTCTTCTGGCAGAACCACGAGCGTCCCGAGTTGAATGACGACGGGGTCCGAACACTTCTGGATCTCGATCCCGAGATGCGCATTCTGGAGATGCGCCGCCTGCAGAACCGGTATATGACGGACGACTGGCGCAGGGCCGAGGTCAACTGGCGCCGCTCGCACACGCCAACGCCTGAATCAGTCCTGCACCAGGCCATGTTCGCCGATGAAACCGGCCCCGTGGCGTCGGCCCGCGCGGTCGCTCGCCTGCTCGCGCTCGCTGCGAGCGACCAGTTTCTCTCACCGAAGGCGTCTGAAGTGATGCGAACTCACCTGGAATGGCCGATGGGTGTTCCCGGCACGCGACGGAGCTTCACGCGCATGGGCGCCAAGGGCGGCGCGCTCGCCGGCGTGATCACCGATTCCTCCTACCTGATCATGCGTCAGGGTGATTTTCAGGGCGAGATGCGCGTCTCAGCGCTGCTGATGCGACGAGTCCCGATAGAGGCGTGGGGCACGATGATGACGACTTTCGCGCACCAGCAGGCTGCCCTCGGCGCTGCGGGCCATCCCGGCTTCCTCGCGCGAATGCGCGAAGCGCTCGAAGTTGAGAGCGAAAGCGCTGAAGACTGAGGGCGGCGGTCAGTTCCGCGGGGCGGCCTGGTCGCGCTGCGACTCGCGGCAGCGGCCGTGCACACCGAGGTGAATCGCCTCGAGCGCATCGCACAGACGCAGGGCGGCCCGGCTCTGGGACGGATCGGTGCGCAGCCGCTCCATCGCGATCTGCATCGGTTCTTCCGAGCGGTAGAGCGCCTTGTACGCCGTCCGCAATGATTCGATCGCCTCGACCGACCAGCCGCGCCGGATGAGCGCAGTGGTGTTCACCTTGCGCGGCTCGGCGGGCGTGCCCTCGACGACGAGATACGGCGGCACATCCTTGACGATTCGGGCCATGCCGCCGATGAAGGAGAGCTCGCCGACGGTGGCGAAGTGATGCACGCCGGCGCCGCCGGCGATGGTGGCGCCGAACTCGACCAGGCAGTGCCCGCCGAGCATGACGCCGTTGGCGATGACGACTTCATTCTCGATCACACAGTCATGGGCGATATGAGCGCCGACCATGATCAGGCAGTCATCGCCGATGACTGTCTTGCCGCCGCCGAGCTCGGTGCCGCGGTGAATCGTGGCGTGCTCGCGGATGCGGCATCGCTTGCCGATGATCAGCTCGGTGCGCCCTCCGGCGTATTTCAGATCCTGCGGCTCGGCGCCGAGCACCGCGTAGGGATACACCACGCTCTCGGCGCCGACGACCGCCGGGCCGTGCAACGTGACGTGGTTGTGCAGCACCGCGCCCGACTCGATACGCGCCTCCGCGCCGATCACGCAGTACGGACCAACTCGGGCGCCGGGCTCGATGATCGCCTGGGGATCGATCACGGCCGTGGGATGAATCGCCGGGACGGCGGTCGTTTCACTCATTTTAGTCTTGCTCCGCATCAACCATCATGAACTTCACCTGGGCCTCGGCCACGATCCGCCCGTCAACATACGCGCTGCACGTCACGTCTCCGAAACGGTTCGTCGCGCGCACCGCTTCGGTTTCAATCCGAAGCTGGTCGCCCGGTGAGACCGCCTTGCGCAGCTTGACGTTGTCCAGGCTGAGCAGCACCGCGATCTTCCCCGTCCTTTCCAGCTTCTGGCTCAGCATGAGCCCCGCGAGCTGGCTCATCGCTTCAACGATGAGCACTCCGGGCATGATCGGCGATCCGGGATAGTGTCCCTGGAAAAATGGTTCGTTCATCGTCACGTTCTTGATGCCCACCGCCCGCCGATCGCCCTCCATCTCAAGCACACGATCGATCAGCACCATCGGATAACGGTGCGGCAACAGGCGCAGAACCTGCTTGATGTTCATCGCCGGCTCGTTCGAAGGCCCCACACCCTTCTGCTCGCTCGACATCTTGAGCAGCTCCCGGGCCATGCGATGGTTCATCGCGTGCCCGGACCGGCTCGCGATGATCCGCCCCTGGACCGGTCGCCCGATCAACGACAGATCTCCGAGCAGGTCCAGCACCTTGTGGCGGACCGGCTCGTCGTCGAATCGCAGTTTGTTGTCGATCGGTCCATCGTCGCCGATCACGAGAATATCGCGGGGGGTGAGATGTCCGAACATGCCCCGCTCTCGGAATCGCCTCGCCTCTTCGAAGAGGGCGTAGGTCCGGGCCGGCGCAATCTGCTCCGCGTATCGCTTCGGATCCGCCGTGAAAGCGTGCACCTGACGCTGCAGCGTCGAATCCGCGCCGTAATCCAGCTCGTACATCAGGTCCAGCGCATCGGCCGTTCCCGGCAGAGCCGCGATCGAGGCCTTCCCGTCGCGGATGACGATCGGCTCGGTGATGACGATCGGGCGGCGCTTGACTTCCAGCTCGCGCACGCCCGCGGCCTGAATCGCCTCCACATACCGCTGCGACGAGCCGTCGAACGCGGGAAGCTCCGAGCCATCCAGCTCCACCACCGCGTTGTCCACACCCAGCCCTGACAAGGCCGACATGCAGTGCTCCACCATCTCCACCGTCACATCGCCCTTCTTCAGCGTGGTCCGGCGCGGGCGCTCGATCACAAGGTCAGTCCGGGCCTCCACCCGCGGCGAGCCGGGCAGATCGACGCGGACGAAGACCACGCCGTGGCCTGCGGGCGCCGGCTTTAGCGTCGCCGTGCTCGGCTTGCCGCCGAACAGGCCCTGCCCGGAAAGCGGTGCGCCGTCGCCGGCGAGCGTGCGCTGCATGACGCCGGCAGCCGCGGACGTCTCCTGGCGCGCATCGACGCCCGCCGCGCCGCGACCGGATTCTGTGATGTCCTGCATCATGCGCGATCGTCTCCTGTCTGTCGCGACAGGCGCTTGAGAAGATCGGGCAGCCGCCGGGTCGCCGCGACGATGCGCATGGTCTCGCGGATCGGCGCTGCGGGGTATCCCGCCCACGCCTCACCGGGAGGCACATCGTCCATCAGGGCGGCCCGGGCGCCGATGGAGGCGCCGGCGCCGATTGTGAGGTTGTCCTTGATGCCGACGCCGCCGCCAAGCGTTGCGCCGTCGCCGATGGTCACAGACCCTGAAACCCCCGCGGCGCCACAGATGATGCAGCAGCGGCCGATGCGGCAGTTGTGGCCGATCTGCACAAGGTTGTCGATCTTGGTTCCCGCGCCGATGACGGTGGATCCGAACTTGCCGCGGTCGATGGTGGTGCAGGAGCCGATCTCGACATCGTCGCCGATCTCGACGGCGCCGGCGTGGGGGATCTTGAGCAGACCCGGCCCGCCGTTGTCGCCCTTCGGCGCCGGACGATAGCCGAAGCCGTCAGCGCCGATCACGGCGTTGGGATGAATGATCACGCGCCGCCCGATCACACAGCGATCTTCGATCACCACGCCGGCGCGAATGTCCGACCCGGCGCCGATGACGACATCGGCGCCGAGCGTGACGTTGGCGTGCAGCGCTGCGCCCGCCTCGATGCGCGTGCGCGGCCCGACCGCGACGCCGGGCCCCAGGAACGCGCCGGGATCGACATGGGCCGTGGCGTCAACAGCGGCTGAGGGATGACGTTCGGCCGGGCGAACATGCGCAGGGGCGAACAACTCAAGCACGCCGATCAGGGCCAGGTCGGCGTCCTCAACGTAGAGCAGGGCCCGTCGGGCCTCGTCGTCCGTGGCGTCAAGCTCCACGCCCCGAGTCACGATCGCAGCGCCGGCGCGGCTCGCGCTCCATCGCGACGCATTGCGGGCGTCGCGAATGAACGTGAGTGTGGCCTCATCCGCGCGATCGAGGGAGTCCAGCCGCGTAATCGTGAGATCGGCCGGACCGACCAGTTCAGCCCCGAGGCGCTCGGCCATCTCGCCTGTCGTCAGCGCGATGGCGTTGTTGTCTGTTTGAACGGGCATGGAGGGCCTCAGTTCCGGCGCCCGCCCTGTCCTCCACCGGCGCCCGCGCGCCACTCGTTGTTCATGAGCTGAAGCACTTCATCGCTCACTTCGATGGCGTTGCCTGCGTAGAGGATCCGTCGCATGGCGATCTGACGCGTCACCTGGGCTTCGCCCCCGGGCGCGATGGAGATCTCGCCGTCGTGGCTGAGCACGAGATCGATATTGCGCTGCTTGGCCATACGGTTGACGGCGTCGAGCACCTTGTTGAACATCTGGGTGTGCAACTCGCCCTTGCGCCGGTCGATGCGCTCCTGCGCCACTTCGCTCTGGAAACGAAGCGTCATCTGGAGCATGGCGACCTGCTCTTCCTGACGGGCGTAGTCGGGTGTGCCCTGGGCGAGGATTTCGAGGCGGGTCGTGGCGTCCTGAAGGTTGCGATTGATCTCCTCCAGCCGCTGCACGCGCTCGTTGCGAAAGGCGTCCAGCTCCTCGCCGCGGGCGTCCAGCTCCTCGAGGTTCTGGAGAACGCGCTCCAGATTGACCAGCGCGATCACCGGGGGCTTGTCGGGCGCCAGCATGGCGTTGTTGGCGCCAGCCTTCCACGCCCCGATCACCAGGGCGATCGCCGCCACTGCCAGAATCGCGCGCCACATGTCCTGCTTCTGCATGTTCGGTCTCCGGTTGTATCCCGGGTGCTTGTGTCGCCGCCGGAACGATGAGCGGGCGGCCTGCGACTGGCATGATAGCCCGTCCGGCCGTCCCACGCGTCTCGGACGCGTGGGACCAGCCGAGCGAGGCGCCGGCATGATGTCGGCGATTTCCGGGGGGTTTCTCTGAGGCGTGTGCGCGGGAGTCCGGGCCGGGGCCGCGGGAGCGGGTTCGGGGGCGGCCTCAGAACGGCACATCGATCGAGAAGGTGAACAGGCGGGTGTCGTCGCCGTCCTCTTTCTTGATGGGAAAGCCGAAATCGAAGGCCAGGGGCACCGGGCTGATGGGAAGCAGCATGCGAAGCCCGAGGCCGACGCTCACCCGGTATTCGCCGAAGCCGATGTCGTCGGAGACCGTGCCGGTATCGAGAAAGAGCACGCCGGAGACGATGGGGCGCCCGTTGTCGTTGCCCCAGATGGGCTGGAGATACTCGGCGCCGAGGAAGAAGAGCCACTCGCCGCCGACAGGGTCGCCGCCCAGTTCGCCGGTGTCGTTGCGAATGCCGCGGGGGGAGACGCCTCGGAAGTCGAAGCCTCGGAAGCTGCGGCCACCGAGAAAGAAGCGCTCATAGATTGGCGCCTCGCCCGATTGTGGGATGTAGCCGGCGCTGCCGCGGAAGGAGAGGATGTTCTTTCGACCCAGGAAGTCCTCGCTGAGCGTCAGCCAGATCTGGTGATCGACGCCGAGCTTGTTGAAGGTGAAGTCGCCGAAGACCTGCTCGGCGGAGATTTCGGTGCGGGCGCCGCGCGACGGCCACAGGCGCTCAGCGGGCGGCACGGTGGTGCGAGTGAGGGTGAGACCGGCGCCGAAGATGTTGTTGGGGCCGGCGTCCTCGAACAGGTCGACGGGAGCCCGGTCGCGGATGCGGCTCAGCTCGACGTTCTCGGCGCGGAAGTTGAGGCCGGCGGTCCAGCGGTCGCCGAAGCGGCGACCGAAGCGCAGCCGTCCGCCGATGCGGGTTTCATCGTGATCTCGAAAGCGGCGGTCGCGGTAGTACGCGCCCGTGCCCAGCGAGATGTCGGAGTCGAACAGGTATGGTTCGGTGAAGTTGATGGAGTAGGTCTGGAGCTGGAAGCCGGGCGAGAGATTGACGCTGAAATCCTGCCCGCCCCCGCGGAACGCCCGGCCGCTGACCAGCTCGTCCCAGGAGGTCGGCGGCTTCATGATGTCGAAGTTCTGCTGGTTGAAGCTCACCGTTCCCACCAGGCCTGAGTCGGAGCTGACGGCGGCGCCGAAGTTCAACGATGCAGTGTTCGTCTCCTGCACCTCGACCAGCACATCGCGATATTCAGGCTCAAGTGGATCCGGAGGCTGGATCGTGACCCGGGTGGTGTCGCGGGCGAAGAGGCGTGTGTTGTTCAGGCGCCGGCGCGAGTCCTCCAGCGCGGTGCGATCGAGCGGCCGGTCCGGGCGGACCTGCATCTCGCGGCGCACCACCCGCTGACGCGTCAGCGTGTTTCCCTTAACGATGATCTCGCCGGTGCGGTAGCGCCCTCCCTCGGAGATTGTGAGCACGAGATCCACGACCGGCTCGTCCACATCGCGCAGCTCCTGCGTGTTCACCCGCGCATCGACGTAGCCCAGGCGCCAGTATGACTCCTGCACGCTGCGAACCGAACGGTCGAGCACCGTGACGCCGTAGACATCGCCGGTCTTGAGCTCCATGAGCGCGGTGATCTGCTCGGGCGTGAAAACCAGCGGGAGGGGCCGCCCCTGCTCATCCCGATCGGAGTTCACGGCCCGCACCGATCGAAGCGTGTATCGCTCCCCCTCGTCGATCAGGAAGGTTACGATCGCCTCGCGCCCGTCCGGGCTGGGTGTGATCTCGCGATCGGTGCGCACATCGAGGTAGCCGCGATCGCGGTAGTAGCGCGCAATGGCGACGACATCCTGGTCCAGCGCATCGTCGTCGAGCGGGCCGACCCGGAAGATGCCGGCGGTGCGCGAGCGGATGGCGGTGCGGACCTCGCGATCGGAGAAACTGTCGTTGCCTCGGAAGCGGATTTCGGTGACGCGGGTGCGCTCGCCCTCGCGGATGCGAAAGAGCACCACGCCCTCGGCCATCTCCGCCTCATCGATGGTCACCAGCGCCTGGTAATAGCCCTTGCTGCGATACAGGGCCTCGATGTCGCGCCGGGCCCGGCCCAGCGCGAACTCATCGACCGGCGTGTCCCGGAGCAGCCCGACGATGCCGGCCAGCTCCTGGTCGCTGATGTTGCGGTTCCCCACCACCTGCACATCGCGAATGATCTCCGCCTCTTCGAACTGGAAGACCACCTCGACGGTTCCGTCCCGGCGGATCGCGACCGTGCTCTCGACACGGAAGAAACGTCCGGTGCGGTTCAGGCGCTGGATGTCCTCACTGATGGTCGAGGAGCGGAATGGACGCCCCTCCTGCGTGCGAAGCTGATTGCGCACGAACTGGGGCGACACGCGCTCCAGCCCTTCAAAGCGGATCTGGGAAACGGGGCGACCTTCGAAGGGCTCCTGCTCTCCGGCCTGCCCTGCTTCCGCTTGCCGGGCCTGCGCGACATCGGCGCTTCCGGCCCATCCACCCGACGCCGCGAGCGCGATCATCACGATGCGCCCTGTGCGCGCAAGAGCGCCCGGGCGCCCTGAGTCATCGAGAGGCGGCCTGACCCCGCATGTCGAAAAATGCTGCGCACGCGTCAAGCAGGTGGGACGATACAGGTGCGGGACACGTCACACAAGCTGTCCACCGTCCGTCCACATCGATGTTGAGTATCTCTCCGATCGCTTGCCTGAAGCGGCGTCGGCACGCTACGCTCTGCCGCCACGCCACGGACGCGAGGCGACATTGAGTTGCCTCGATCGGGATCGCCCGATCAGTCCTTCGTTCCGATGCGTCCTCGCGAGCACCTTCTGTCGGATGAAAGGTTTGTTGATGGAGACCGTGGTTTCTTCGGCGCGCTATCTCATCGTCGTGCTGGTGGCGCTGATCAGCGTGGTGGCCGGAAGCGGCCTGTTGTGGGGATATCTGAATCCTGAAGTGATCGCCGCCGCCCGCACCGCTGAGATTCTCATTGTGCTGGGGCTGATCCTGCTCCCGGCCGGCACGATCGCGGCGTTCGAGTTCGACCGCAGGCGCCGAGCAAACGGAGCGCGTGCTGATTTCCACGATGCAGCGGAGTGGAGCGACCGCAGGACCATGGCCCGCCTGCGGGCCGAGGGCGCGATCACCGAGGTCCATCAGCCCCGCGCGAGTCGGCGCCATCGTCCGAATCTGCCGGCGTCGCGTCGTCAGGCCGGATCACAACCACGGGCAAACTGGCGGATCTCGGCCGGAGAGTGAGGAGTTCCTCCGCTGAGCCGGGCTCGGCGACGGGCGTTTCGGGCGCCAGTATCGGCGCCGGCAGCGCCACGCGTCGCACCTGCACGCCATCACCCGCCAGCGCCATCTCAATCGAGCCCAGCGCTGCTGAAGTCGGGTTGAGCTCCACCGTGTAGTGGATCAGTCGGGCGGTGTCGGCGCCCGCCGGCAGGTGGCCGACGAGGGCATCACCCAGCGCTGCGGCGATGTCGCGCGGCGTGGTCGCTCCGATGGAGACGCCCGACGCCCCACGATCTGCAAGCGACCACACGCGGCCCTCCGCCAGCGTGAGGTCGGTGGTTTCGATGAGGAGGACGAGGCGACCCTGCCGCAGCAGGGCGGCGGCCACATCATCCGTCATCGCGATCCTGGCGACTCGTTCCCCGGAAGCCGGATCGATATTGATTTCTCGGGATTGCTCCGACGTCTCAGCGCGCTCCACCTGCAGCAGGCTGCGCCGAGCGCCCCGACCGACGTCGTCAGGCGACTGCCAGCCGGCGTCCGCATCGGCGACAACAGGGGCGGCGCCGGTGAGCAGGTCGCTGCTGCGCAGCGCGCTGGTCTCCTCGCCGTCGCGGGTGTCGGCCAGAGCGAAGAGGGTGTCGTCCGCAGGTTCGGACTGCGAGGCCGACGCGGCGGGGCCCTCATCGCTCGAAGGCGAAGGGGCCACCGCCACGGGCCCGTGCGAGGCTCGTCTCCCCGGAGTGGACGAGCCTGTGAGAAGAGGCCAGAGAGAAAGCAGTGAGATTCCCATGAGAAGACTGGCGGCGATGCCCATCCGCACCGGCGTGATGCGCAGGCGCCGGTGGCTGCGCTGCGAACCGGCCGTATCGGCGCCGACCAGGGCGCGGCGCTCGACGATGGCGATCGCGTCCTCGACCAGGCCGCGGGGCGCGCGGGCCTCGGCGTCGGCGCCGGAGGCGCTGAGCAGCGAGCGATCGCGGGCGACCGCCTCGGCCCAAGCCCGCAGGCCGGGATCCGCATCGAGTGCCGACTCGACGATCCGAGCCCGCTCGGGCGCAAGCTCGCCCTCGATCCAGGCCAGCAGGTCATGTTCTTCGATGCGGTGGTTCATGTTTCAATTCGTTCCGTCGGTGTGACTCATTCCCTGTGCATTTCACCGATTGCCGTCACCGACCCTCAAGCCGCTCCATCCGTTCTCGCAGGCCGGCCCTGGCCCGGAAGAGGCGGCTCTTCACTGTTCCCACAGCCACGCCGAACGTTTCGGCGATCTGGCTGTAGTCGAGCCCGCGCACGTCCCTCAGGATCAGGATCGCACGCTGCTCCGGCTCGAGCTCGCTGAGGGCGGTTTCGAGCCGTCGCCGCTCGTCACCCATTTGGACGCGTTCCGCGGCTCCGGGTTCCCCCTGATCCTCCACCACCTCGCGGAGGGAGGTATTCCGGGACTGCGTGGACGGGTCGGACGCCTCCAAACTCCTGTGGCGACGCAACTTCTGCTTCCGCAGATCGCTCAGGCACACGTTCACCACCACCCGGGTCATCCACGTCGTGAAGCTGGCCCGGCCGTCGAAGCTGCCCAGACCCTCGATGAGGCGGACCATCGCATCCTGGGTCAGATCGCGGGCGGGCTCGGGCTTGTTCACCATCCGCAGGCAGATGGCGTAGATGCGGCCCTCGTGGCGGGTGAGCAGCGTGGTGAGGGCGCCCTTGTCGCCGCCGGCCGCGGCGGAGGCGAGTGTCTCATCCGTGCTCTCGCCCGCGGGCGGCTGCGGCCGGGACGCCTTGTGCGGTGACGACTGATTCGAGATGCGCGGCGGGGTTGGCTGCACGGCGGGTGATTGTCCTGTCGCGTCGCCGCGCAATGAGGCGACCGTCCCGGGTGGCAGGATGGCCCCCGTCTGGGGCGGGCGGCTCATCCATTGGATACGATCGAACGACCCCTCCGGATCGCATCAGACTTGTGTTTGTACCGCGATCACCCCCTGCCGACCCCGATTCCATGAATCATCCACCGGAAAACCCCGCGGACGCCTCCGATCGCTGGTCCGAATATGTCTCCCCCCTCGCCAGCCGCAACGCCTCGCCGGCGATGCAGGCGATCTGGTCGCCGAGGCGGAAGTTCGGCGCCTGGCGGTGTTTGTGGCTGGCGCTGGCCGAGGCGGAGCAGGAGCTGGGGCTGCCGATTACGGATGAGCAGATCCAGTCCCTGCGCGACCACCTCGATCTGACCGACGTGGACTTCGCCAATGCCGCGGCGTACGAGGCGAAGCTGCGCCACGACGTGATGGCCCACATCCACGCACTGGGCGATGTCGCGCCGGCGGCGCGGCCCATCATCCACCTCGGCGCCACCAGCCAGTTCGTCAACTGCAACGCCGAAATCATGCAGATGCGCGATGCGCTGGAGCTGGTGTGCGTGAAGACGGCCAGCGTGATCGATGCGCTCGCCGACTTCGCGCGCACCTGGCGCGACATGCCCTGCCTCGCCTTCACCCACTACCAGCCCGCCCAGCCCACCACCGTCGGCAAGCGGGCGGCGATGTGGGCGTATGACCTGTCGCTGTGCCTGGAGCGCCTGGAGCGCACACGCAGCGACCTCCGCCTCCGCGGCGCCAAGGGCGCCACGGGCACACAGGCATCGTTCCTCTCGCTCTTCGATGGCGACGCCGGCAAGGTCGAGCAGCTTGACCGGCTGGTGTGCGAGAAGCTGGGCTTTACGCCCGAGCAGCGCTACCTGCTCACCGGGCAGACGTATCCGCGCGTGGTCGATTCGTTCGTGATCTCGGAGCTGGCCTCGCTGGCCGCGGCGGTTCACAAGATGTGCAACGACATCCGCCTGCTCTCCAACCGCAAGGAATTGGACGAGCCCTTCGGCGATGCCCAGGTGGGCTCTTCCGCGATGCCATACAAGCGCAACCCGATGCGCTGCGAGCGGGCCACGGGTCTGTGCCGCTTCGTGATGAGCATGGCGCAGAACCCGCTCAACACCGCGGCGACGCAGTGGCTGGAGCGCACGCTGGACGATTCGGCCAACCGGCGCCTGGCGTTGCCCGAGCCCTTCCTCGCCCTCGACGGCGCCCTCGACATCATGCACAACGTGGGCGCCGGCCTGCTGGTCCACGAGGCGACTGTGCGAGCCAACCTGATGGCGGAGCTGCCATTCCTCGCCAGCGAGAACGTGATGATGGCGGCGGTGAAGCTGGGGCGCGACCGGCAGGAGATCCACGAGGCGATCCGTCGCCACAGCCAGGCCGCGGGCATTCGCGTGAAAGACCGCGGCGAGCCGAGCGACCTCATCGAGCGCATGCGAACCGAACCGCTGCTGAAGGGAATCGACCTCGACGCGATGCTGGACCCGATGGCGTACGTCGGACTGGCGCCGCGGCAGGTGGATGTGTTCCTGGAGGAGATCGCGGGGCCGATCCGTGAGCGATACGGTGAGCGGCTGACTTCGGCGCCTGAGCCTGGGGTGTGAGGGGGGTGAGCGTTGAGGGATGAGCGGTGAGCGTTGAGGGGTGAGGGGTTGATTAAGTGATACGCTGAAGCTGCATCTGTGGTTTGGCGCTTTGGCATTTGGCGCAGTCGTACATCACCAGCACATCCCTCTTCGCTCACCGCTCATCCCTCACCGCTCACCCCTCACATCCATGCCCGACCTGCTCATTCAATTCAGTCTGCTCGCAGCGGGGATTGTCGTGTTGATCGCCGGCGGGGACATGCTTGTTCGCGGCGCTGCGGCGATGGCGGCGCGGCTGGGTGTGGCGCCGCTGATCATCGGGCTCACCATCGTCGCCTTCGGCACCTCGGCGCCGGAGTTGTCGCTCAACGTGGTGGCGGCGACGAGCGGGGCGACGGATCTTTCCTTCGGCAACATCGTCGGGTCGAACATCGCCAACATCGGATTGATCCTGGGAATCTCGGCGCTGCTGCGTCCGATGGCGGTGCATTCGACGCTGGTGAATCGCGAGATACCGATCATGCTCGTCGCGTCGGCGTTGCTGGCGGGGATGATGCTGCTGGGGCCGCAGGTGACGGGCGAGCGCGCGGGCCCGGGGCTGGCGCGATCCGAGGGGGTCGCGCTGCTGATCGGCTTCGGCGCCTTCATGGCGATCGTGCTGTGGACGACGATGCGCCGCCCGGCGATTGATCCGACAGCCGTCGCCGCGGCGGAGGAGGCGGAGGAGAAGGCGGGCGGCGAGAAGACGCGCACGCTCACCTGGTGCCTGCTGATGTTCTTCGCGGGGCTGGCGCTGCTGCTGGTCGGCGGCAAGCTGGCCGAGATGGGCGCCGTCGGCGCTGCGCTTCAGCTCGGGCTCACCGAGACGCTGATCGGGCTGACGGTCGTCGCCGTCGCGACCAGCCTGCCGGAGCTGGCGACGTCGCTCATCGCGCTCAAGAAGGGCGAGACGGACATCGCGGTCGGCAACATCTTCGGCTCGAACATCTTCAACCTGCTGCTCATCATGGGCGTGACCGCGACGGTGGCGCCCGTGCCGCTGCCGGCGGGCGGCTGGATGGCGCTGGCGGTGATGGGGCTGCTGACGGTGGCGCTGGTCCCGATGTGCTTCACCGCGAACCGGACGATCAGCCGGATCGAAGGCGCTGGCCTGCTGGCGGCGTACGCGGCGTATATGGCGTTCGAGGTGTGGCGGGCCGTGGGATAAAGAAAGCAACACAGCGCAAATGCGGGAGAGCAGCAAAGGGGATGGTGAAGCAGCTTTATTCTGCGCCGCAGGCGCACAAGACGCTCTTCGAACAACGCTGTGAAATATGCATCACACTTGACCCTTGTGCGTGATCCATGATGTGGAGCAGACCGAGGCGACAATGTCGCTGGTGAGCGAATTTCTGGCGTTGACTTCGGCGTCTCACACGCTCAATAGATGGACGTTCATCTTAAACGACTGCATCGGCGCCGGATCCTTCTTCTCATGCCGCGGCCGGCGTCGTGCCGCGGTTGTCCTCCGCCGTGGATTCATCGTCCACCACGTTGTCATGAGCCGTCGGGTCATCCACATCGAACGACCGCAGATACATCGTCACCGGCTCGACGGGCTTCACGGTCAGCGTCACCCTGACATCGACGCGGTCCCGCGGCGTCGATTCCACGGCGCCGCCGACGAAGCGGGCGTCGGGGAAGACACGCACCGAACCCGGCGAAAGCCCCGCGGGCCAGTTGGGGCAGGCGTCCAGCGCGTCTTCGTCGCTCACGCTGTTCTGGCGCCCGACCCACTCGACCTTCTGCACACCGATGACCGTCAACGCGGCCTCATCGACGGCCTGAAAGTCGGCCCCGTTGTAGCTCATCCGCATCCGCAGCCGCGTGCCCCGCTGGGCCGCGTGCGGCGCCACGCCCTCGACCCACAGATCGACGTAGTGGATGCTCCCGGCGGGGGGAAGTCGTCGCGTATGCAGAGTAGTCGGGAGAACGTTGGCCGGCTGGCAGCGTCGTTATTGTGAGGGAGGCCAACTCTCGTGTGAAGATCTCCATATCCAAGCCGGGTGTAGATCGGGCTTCGGGTGATGGCTACTGATCTCTCCGAGTACGCAGCCATGCGTCGAACGCATGCAGATATTGTGAGCTGCGCACCGTGGCATCAGCCGACTCGAGCGCTCGGAGCGCCTTGTCGATGTCCGCTCGCGGAATGCTCACTCCCGCCCGCAGACGCTCGACAGTGGCTACAACATCCGACTCTACGAGTGCGTCCCAGACATCATCGGGCTGCTCGATGCGCAGAGAGAGTTCGTCAGACATCATGTCTAGCTTGATGGGGCGTTCCAGTGTCAACCGGGCGTGCAGCCTGTAACGCCCCGGCTTAGGGAATAGGTACCTGTGGACGAGTTGCGTATTTCCGTTGAAATGCGCCGGTTCAAGTTGGCCGAACAGGAAGGTCTCCCAGACGATCGACTCGCCGGGTGAGAGGGTTCGGATCGCGGGCATGTGGTCGCCCGCCTGCGCCCAAGCATGCACGGTGATTGGAAAAGTCCTATTATCCGGAGATATGAGCATGAAGACGACGTGATCCATCTCCAGATCGATGTCGGGAACTTCGATCCGTTCGTCGGTTGATGTGTTCTTCAGCTCGATCCGGATGGTCAGGGGCAAGCCCTGTAGCATCGACATGTCCGTGCGACCATTGGCATCGGATCGCTGGTTGACGGTCTCCGCCAACTGTGTGCCGATGAGTGATGCTTCCAGTCGTAGGTGGTCAATGGGTGAATGCCCTTCTGTGATTTCTGCCATCGCACCAAGTGTGAATAGAAATACTACAGTCATCCAATGTCGAAACATGATGTCTACTCCAGGGTATTATGGGTGCAAGATGCTTCGAATCTTCTTCAATGTCACGGGCGCAAAATCAGGGCTTGTGCGTGCGCCGGTTTGAGACATAAGCCCTCCATCGGCATGGAGTCCGTTGAAAAGATGCCCAATTTCATGGGCGACTGTGTAACCTTCGCCGATCCCAGAGTCAGGATTCGGTGGAAATTCGTTGGCAAACATCTGCGTGTATATATTAGCACCTTGGCCATTGATATCATCAACTCTACCAAAGAGCAGTGGTTCTGCGGGAAAATTGGGGTCAGCGTCTTGCACGTGTGGTCCTTGGAAGCACCCGAGCAAGTAGACACACCAATACCTGGGATTTGCTTCTTCACCCACTGCATCGTATTTCCACGGTGCGCGAAAGCTATCTACTGGGGTACTGGGGACATTCATATGAAACGGAAGATCATCGTCAGATATGCCAGCGTCAAAACGAGGATGTACATATGCCGGGGCAAATGCTGGAGCCACTCTGGATACGTCTGGAGCTGGAACACTCATACCTTCACTCAGAGTATCGTCATCCACAGCCCTGAACGGCACGCGCAGAGCGTCCACGCGTATCTCACCGGCTACGGCATCGACATCGATGATCGCCATCGAGGCGCCGCCGCCGATGCTGATGAGGCCGCCGTCGAATCCGCTGGTCAGCGAGCCGTTGGTGATGTTCAGCTCAAGTATTGTCTGGTTGCGGACACGAGTCACAGTCCCCGCCAACTCCGCAGGCTTCCCGCCGCCGGGCGGGGGCGCACCAGTGGCTTCAAATGGCAACGGGACGGCGCAGATATCAAGACCGGCAGCACGTAAGAAGAAATTGCTCCCGTTGCCGGCGATTGCGGCGATTTCATGTGTCCCCGCGATAGTCAGTGCACCATTCTCGAAGCGGCCGGGGCCTGGCGAGCCATCGGCGAGATTCTGGTCAACCTGCAGGTCCACAGCGTCTTCACTACTGTTGACATTGTTCCCATGGACGTTGCGCAGCGCTGTGATGTGCCCCTCGACGTAGTTCCCCGTCACCGGCCCCATCGAGTCCACTTCGACGTGCAGGAATCTCCACACGGTCAGGACATTGCTCACGTACTTGTCCGCTTCGCGCACCTCCGCCTCCGCCGGCGTCGGCGCGGGCGGGCCGGGGGCGTCGAAGACGAACGTGTTGACGATCCGCTGCTTGTTCGCGTTGTTCACCTCGTCCGAGAGCATGGGATTGTGCAATTGATTGTCATTGTTGTGCAGATCCAGCAGGAACTTCCTGTCTCCGTTCACCACCACGCGGAAATTGTCCCCCGGCTGCATCGTCGTCTGGAAGGGCACGAGCTCGACCTTCTCCGTGAACAGGTGCGCCTTCACCCCGTCGCCTGCCTCCCCCTCGAACATGCCCGACTTCGCCGGCGTCGTGCCACGGTTGTCCTCCGCCGCGGATTCATCGTCCACCACGTTGTCGTGTGCCGTCGGATCGTCCACATCGAACGATCGCAGGTACATCGTCACCGGCTCGACGGGTTTGACGGTCAGCGTCACCTTGACATCGACGCGGTCCCGCGGCGTCGGTTCCACAGCGCCATCCACGAAGCGGGCGCCGGGGAAGACACGCACCGAACCCGGCGAAAGCCCCGCGGGCCAGTTGGGGCAGGCGTCCAGCGCGTCGCCGTCGCTCACGCTGTTCTGGCGCCCGACCCACTCGACCTTCTGCACGCCGATGACCGTCAACGCGGCCTCATCGACGGCCTGAAAACCCGCCCCGGTGTAGCTCATCCGCAGCCGCGTGCCCCGCGGGGCCGCGTGCGGCGCCACGCCCTCGACCCACAGGTCGACGTACCGGATGTCGCCGGCCACGAATACCGAGTACACACCCATCAACGGGTGTCACAACTTGTCATGGCGTTGGCAGCGCGAGAATTGCCGCTTTCGCCGCAGGCGCGTCGAGTGTCGCATTCGTCTGTTCATCGGCGACGACGGTGATTTTGGGCACGTTGAGCGCATCAAGCAGCGCAAGGTTTCCGGCGCGCACATGATCGAAGACGCGGAGCGCGAGTGGGTGACCGAAGACGCCCGGGGACAGGTAATACGTTCCTTCTGCAATGGTCGGGCGCGCCACAATCCCCCCTGCGATACGAGTGTATGCCCAGGATTCCTCCGGGTGGAGTGGGAAGGTATAAATAACCTCGGCGTCATCGCGGATCAGCGCAACCTGGTAATCGAGCAACGTGTGCTCAGGACCCCACAGATCCGCCACGTCGGCTACATTGAGATGCAGTTCACTCTGCTCTGTGGCCATATCAACAGCCACAATGCCGAGGTCGATGTCCGCCGCAGTCTGCGCTGCGGTGAGATCAATAACATGGATCTGCATATTTTCCGTCTGGATGAATACCTGCCCCGGCGCTCCCTTCTTTAAGCCCCGGACAACGAAGGGTTTCGTCGACGGGAAGTACTCGCCCCATGCCCCGCCGCGCACGAAAGCAGCGGCCGCCGCCCGCCATTGACCACCCAAGATCGGCGCGAGAGTGGCGGAAATCGAGTCATGAGCCGTGATGTCGATGTGGTATTCGGTCTGTCCCGGTCGCAAGGCCTCCAAATATCGATGCTTGAAAGCGTAATTTTCGACATACTGTTGATAGCTGGATATGAATAGCCATCGCTGCTCATCTGAAAGGTCATAATATGCGCCACTGGAGAGCCGCGCAGTGATAAATGTTTCGCCCTTGTCCACGTCAATCTGAGCGACAGCCGTTCCGTCAAGTCCTGATTGAACCAATTTACCATCCGAAAGAATTCCAACGTCGAGAGGGACGCTGGGAAGTGGGGCCCCTTGACTGTCACGAACGGTGACACTGATCGTGACGCTTTGCATTTGCTCAGCGAACACCGGCGCTGCAATAATTCCAAGAGCTCCGAAAAGCAGCGCATGCAGTCCACTTGCGTGCATTCCGATTCGCTTCATCCAGTTGATCATGGGTTCAACGCTCCACACAGTCGGAGTGGAAGGAGGTCAACATGACAACTGCGGCTGCTATGACTTGAGAGTGGAACATGCCGCAGCGCATCCACGAGAAGCATATCTGATGTTCTCACAGTCCCTCAGCGGCCCTGGCCCGACCAGTTCTGCAGCAGAACCGCAAGGTCGCGGCTGTCGACGACGCCGTCGCCGTTCAGGTCGCCGCGGGCGTCGGTGTCGCCCCACATCGAGAGCAGCGCGGACATGTCCGCGGCGCCGACGCGTCCGTCGCCGGTGATGTCGCCGATGCGGCGCAGCCCCATGACGCGCTCGATCCACCAGCGCTGCGCGGGGACGATCAGTCCGCCGCCGCCGCTGCCGAAGCGGCCGGGCTCGCCGGGGCCGCTCACATAGTTGTTCACGCTGAAGAGCATGGGCTCGCCGCTCACGAAGACGAAGCCGGGGCCGCCCGAATCGCCGCCGCCGAGCGTGGCTTCGACGCCCGGGCCGAGCGTGGGGCCGCCGAGGAAGCCATCGCCCTCGGGGCCGTCGAAATCGAACTGCCAGACGTGCGGCTCGCCGCGGCCGTGGCGGTCGGAATAGAACGCGTCCGCCACGTTGGCGCCGATGCGGCGCACTGTGAACGATCCGGTGCCGCGCTCGTAGCCGGTGAAGCCGTCGCCGGTCTCGCCGTAGCCGACCATCCACACCACCAGGCCCGTCTCGATCGGCCCGTCGTAGATCCGGTAGATCGGAACATCGACGGGGAGCGGGCTGGCGAGCGTGATGATCGCGAGGTCGTCGTTCACCACCGGGTTCTGGAAGCCGGTGAAGTCCGGGTGCAGGTCCACGCGCTCGACGCCCGCGGGCGGAACGACGTGGCTCAGCTCGCCATCGACATTCAGGAAGATCGCGACATCCGTTCCGACGGTGTTGACGCCCTGGCCGATCTCATCAAAGCAGTGGGCGGCGGTGAGGATGTGCCGCGGCGAGATGACGGTCCCTGTCGCAAGATGCTTGCCGCCGACGAAGAGGCTGACCGCGCCGGCGAAGGGCGAGTCGGGCGTGAGGACATCGATGCGCCCCGCGCTGCGATCCGTCGTGACCTCGAGCGGCTCACCGGCGAGGATGATGGGCTCTGGATTGACGATCCGCTCGGGAGACGGCAGCGGCGAGGCGACGACAGCGCTCGCGCACACCAGCGCGGCGAGGCCCGTTGTCTTCATGTGTCTCTGCGTGCTCATCGCCCGTGTCGTGGTCCGGATCTGGTGATGTCGCGACCGCCGACGTCCTTCCTGCCCGAATGGGGGGAGCTCCCGGATGGGCGCACCGCGTGCGCCCTTGGTCTGTTCGCAGGTCAGAATACCACGGATCCCGCTCGGCGCCCGGAAAAACACGGGATGTCCGAAAACAGGTAGCCTCTGGCCCCATGAGCCAGACACCCGCCGCGGACACGTCAGCACGCCCCCCGTCCCCGCCGCAGCCCCCCTCCATCGCGGGGCTGAGCAATCGGCTCGCCTCCTTCGTCGAGGCGGGGCTCGCGGGTCGCTCCATTGACGCCGCCCACGCCCGGGCCGTCCTGGGGTCGCCCGGGAGTCCGCAGGAGACGATCCCCCTGCTGCCGCTCCTGCACGCGGCGGGCGAGGTGCGAAGGCGCTGGTTCGGGCGCAGCGTGCGCGTGCATGTGCTGAACAACGTGCAGAACGGCGCCTGCCCGGAAGACTGCGGCTACTGCGGCCAGGCCCGCACCTCGAAGGCGCCCATCCAGCCCTACAAGCTGAAGACGAAGGAAGAGATCATCGCCGAGGCGGAGGGGGCGAAGAAGAGCGGGGCGTTCCGCTATTGCATGGTGCTCTCCGGCCGCGGCCCCAGCGACGCCGACATCGACCACATGGCCGAGTGCATCCGCGAAGTGAAGCGCCGCTTCGGCCTGCGAACCTGTCTCTCGGCGGGCCTGCTCGACGAGGCCAAGGCGCAGCGGCTGCGTGATGCGGGGCTGGATCGTTTCAACCACAACCTGAACACCTCGCGGCGCTGGTACCCGCAGATCTGCACGACGCACACCTACGACGACCGAGTCGAGACGCTCAAGGCGGCGCGGGCGTCGGGCGTCGAGCTGTGCTCAGGGCTCATCGTGGGCATGGGCGAGTCGCTGGACGACATCGCCGATGTGGCGCAGTCGCTGGCGGGGCTGGAGGCCGAGTCGATCCCGGTGAACTTCCTGGTGCCGATCCCCGGCAACGAGGTCGCATCGCCGAGCGTCGAGGGCGGGCCGCTGACGCCGGAATTGTGCCTGCGCGTGCTGTGCCTGATGCGCCTGGTGAACCCGAAGGCCGAAGTGCGCGTGGCGGCGGGGCGCGAGGGGCACCTGCGCTCGATGCAGGCGCTGGCGCTGGCGCCCGCCAACTCGCTCTTCGTCGACGGCTACCTGCTCACGCGGGGAAGCGATGCGCTGGCGACGCTGCGCATGATCCGCGATGCCGGCTGCACCATCGAGCTCGAAGGCGCCGACTGGCCCGAAGAGCTGCGCCGCTTCGCAAGCGGTGACGATGGCGGCTACGCCCTGCCCGACGGCGCTCGCGAGCTGGATGTGATCAAGCCCGAGCGCCTCTCGGAGCGCAAGCTGGCGAAGCTGAGCGTGAACGGCAAGGCCGCTGCGGATCGCTGAACTGGATCCCGAGTGATTCTCGAACTGAAGGGCGTCACCCCGAAGGAGCCGGGCGCCCGCGCTCTTCCCGAATGGCGAGAACAAAGGATGCGCACGAACGCCCAGGATTCGAACGTGATTCGTATGAATCGCTGTTGCGAGAAGCTGACGCCGAGGCTGAGCCTGCGAAGCCTCGGGGAGTATCGCCGGCGATGACGGGCGCAGCGAAAAGACGCGAGATCACGCGGCTTTCGCTGCGGGATCATCGCGTCTTTTCTCTGCCTTCTCTCCCTCCGCGAGCCGCGAGGCCCGCGAAAGACTGTTGTGGCGCCGCGCCTCAGCGCCGCCGGCGTCGGGCCGCGGCGAGGCCTGACAGGGCCAGCAGCCCGACCGCGCCGGGCGCCGGCACTTCGGCCGTGCCGGTGTACGCCGCGTTGGCGGTGAAATCTGTAAGTCGTCCCGAGTCGCCGATTGAAAGCGTGGGAAGGACATCGGTGAGCGTGAAAACGGCGTCCTTGAACCCGAAGAGCTGCGGGATGCCGACGGCGTTGATCTGATCGAGAAGCGCGCCCGATGCGGTGTACGAAAGCCCGAATTGGTTCTCGCTCGTGGTGATCAGGGCGCCGGCGCCGCCGACGGTGAGCATGATCGCCGAATCAAACGTGCCGCGGAGAATCTCCTCTTCACCACGCGGATCGCCTGTGGCGAAGGCCGGCCCACCGAATTGTTGATAGAAGATGAAATTCCCGAAGAGCGGCGAGGCGAAGGCGCCCGGCGCATTCGGGAGCGCCGTCGCCTGACCGACTGAGATATTCATCTCCAGTCTGGTTTCGTACACCAGCGCGGCGGGCATGCCCTCCTCGGAACCGTCGACAATCAGGTTCACGACTGCGTCCGAGCTGTAGCTCATCGAGCCGAACATGCTGCCCGGGTTTTCGCTGTACGTGACCTGGCGAGCCCCCACGGGATCGCTGAACGTAAAGAATATCGCTCCGTGTGCGGTGGCTGCGCATGTGGCAATACCTGCCGCGGCGACTAGCGCGCGTGTCATCATGACTCTCATCTCCCTGCGCGGTGTGCAACCACGCGTCGAATCAATGTCGCCAGCCCGGGACCCCCGGGTCCCTTCCGGTGCGATCAAGATTTTCTGAGGCTGGACTCCGAACCCTGTGCAGGGGTTCAGGAGTAGAGTAACCTGACTCCAAGCCGTTGGCAAGCGAAAGTCCGAGAGTTTCTCTCGCATGTCCCAGGGCTGGTATTCTCGGCCCCCGGCAAGAAACCGAACAGATCTCCACGCCTCCCGGCTATCCTCACGCCATGCCAGACGATTCGCGCCACGCTCGCGAGGCGGCGCCGACCGAACGATTCTCGGACCGCGCCGCCGATTACGCCCGCCATCGCCCGACCTATCCCGATGCGATTTTCGATGCCATGTTCAACGGCCTCAGCGCGCTGCAGCGCATCACCGCCGCGGACATCGGCGCGGGCACGGGCATCTCGGCGCGGCTGCTGGCGCTGCGCTGCGAACTCGTCCACGCGCTGGAGCCGAACGACGCCATGCGCGCTGCGGGCGAGGCGGCGGGCTCACCAGCCGGCGCCGGGCGCATCATCTGGAGCCCCGCCGCCGCCGAGCGCGCCGGCCTGCCCGAAAACTCGATCGACCTGGTTCTGTGCGCCCAGTCCTTCCACTGGTTCGACGCCGCTGCGGCCCTGCGCGAGTTCGCCCGCATTCTCCGCGGCGGCGGGCGCCTGGCGCTCCTCTGGAACGAACGCGATGAAACCGACGAATTCACCGAGGCCTACCGGCTCGCGCTCCTCGACGTCGGCGCCGAGCATCCGATGGATCGGCGCCGCTTCGATCCGTCGGTGATCGAGCGCTCCGGCCTCTTCACACCGCCGCGGCTGGTGGAGGCCCCCAACGCGCAGCCGCTCGACGAGGCGGGCCTCATCGGCCGGGCCCGCAGCGCTTCATACGTGCCGAAGGATGGCGAATCCTGGGAGCGGCTGGAGCGGTCATTGCGCAAGCTGCACGCACGCTTCGCCGATGCATCTGGAATGGTTCAACTGCGCTACGTGTCGCGCCTGCACCTGGCCGATCGCCTCAGCCGGGCGTGATCTCGCCGAAGAGCGTCACCGTATTCGCGCTCGTGATGCGCACGGGGATGATCTTCCCGATCAGATCGTCCGGGGCGCTGCCGGAAGGCGCATCGAAGAGGACCAGCAGATCGCCGTCCGTACGCGAGGCGAGCTGGATAGGTCCGGCGGCTTCTGGCTCAGCGTCGCGGTCGGCGGCTTGCGGCTCGCCGCCGCCAATGGTGAGGGAGATCACGCCGCTCTGGGCCGCCCGCTTCTGCTTCTTCCGCTCGCGGGCGCTGACGCCCTCGACGAAGACGTCCAGCGTGCGCCCGATCTGGGCGCTGCTGATCTCGTCGCTGATGCGCCCCTGCACCGCCAGCGCCTCGTTGTTGCGCCGGCGCTTCACATCCTCGGGCACATCGTCAGGCAGGCGGTCGTACGCCGTTGTTCCCGGCCGCGGCGAGTATTTGAAAATGAAGCAGTTCTTGTAGCGCACCCGCTCCAGCAGACGAAGCGTGGCCTGGAAATCGTCCTCGGTCTCGCCGCTGAAGCCGACGATGATGTCCCCGGCGATCATCAGCGGCCGGCCGATCTCGGGCTGGTCGAGAGACCCGCGGGCCCGGTCGATGAATTCGAGATACTCACCCACCGTGTAGCCGCGGTTCATCGCCTTGAGCTGCGAATCGCTGCCCGTCTGGGCGGGGACGTGCAGATAGCGGCAGATCCGCGGGGAATCGCGGATCACCTCCAGCACATCGTCCCCGAAATCGCGCGGATAGCTGGTGACGAAGCGCAGTCGCTGAATCGCGGGAACCTCGTCGTGAATGCGCTTCAGTAGATCCGCAAAGGTGGTCACACGTGCCACCGACCGCTGCCCTGAGCGGTCGGTGCTCCCTGTTCCAAACGCACCGACCATCGAGGACGATGGTCGGTGGCACGCCTCGCCTTGCGGCCCTTTGTGCGGCCTTCCCTTCTGCGGCTGCGTGATTCCGTTCAACGTCACCGCCGCCCCGTGCTCGAAGCGGTAATGATTCACCGTCTGCCCCAGCAGCGTCACCTCGATCACGCCGGCGTCGGCGAGGCGCCTGCACTCGTCGACGATGTGATCGGGCGGGCGGTGCATCTCGGCGCCGCGGGTGTGGGGGACGACGCAGTAGGTGCAGAACTTGTTGCACCCGCGCGTGATGCGGACATAGGCCGAGCCATTGTGATCGGTCGGCGAGATGGCCCGCGACAGATCGAGCATCTCCAGATTGTCGCCCGCGGCGGAAAGCGTGGACGATCGCCTCGAAGTGTTCCCCTGCAGCGCAATCTGCTTCGCCTGAGCCGCGCGAGCCGGGGCGTCCCCGCCCCGAGCAGTCACATCGCCATCGGCAAGCAGCGCATCCCGCGTGCGCACCGCGTTGTCGAGCAAAGCCGGCAGCTTGTCGAGCTCACCAGGGCCGCAGAGGATGTCGACGACCGGATGCCGCTGCGTCAGCTTCACCCCGTCGCGCTCCGCCATGCACCCGAGAACGCCGACCACAGCGCCCGCCCCCTCCGACCCGCCGCGGCCTTTGGCGATTTCCCCCAGCCGCGACCGCACCTTCTGCTCCGCGTGGTCGCGGACCGAACAGGTGTTGTACAGCACCACATCCGCCCCCTCGGGGGAATCGACGAAGCGATAGCCCAGGGCGAGAAGCTGCGAACGGACCAGCTCGGAATCGAGCTCGTTCATCTGGCAGCCGAAGGTTTCGAGATGGACGGTCTTTCCGGCCATGGACCGGTAGTGTAGCCAGGTCGGGCTGGCTCACGCGGGGGGCACGCGGGGGGCTCACGCAGAGGCGCGGGGCTCGCAGAGGGGGATTTTTGGGTTTTTGTTTTTGGAGGATCTTTGTGGGCTCCGCGGCTCTGTGGGAGGTCATTCTTCCAGTTTGTTCACGACGCGATGGACGCCGTCTTTCAAGAGCACTGTTCCGAAATTGATGAGCAGGCCGACGCGCTTGTCCGCCAGCCTGAGGTAGGTCAGCAGTTGCTTCTTGTGGACTCGGGCGATCTGCTCCACAGACTTGAGCTCGACGATGACAGTGGATTCAACGATCAGATCCGCGCGGTATCCCACGTCAAGTCGAACGCTCTCCCACTCGACCGGGACCGGAACCTCGACCTCCACGCCAAGCCCGCGTTTCCGCAGCTCGTGCGCAAGCACCGCGCTGTATACAGATTCGAGCAGTCCCGGGCCCAATCGGCGATGAATGTCGAGCGCCGCGTCAATGATGACCCCGGTCAGATCATTCACACCCGCAGGCCTCGAACCCGCAGTGAATCGCTGCCCATCCATAACCGCCCTTCCTGTCCTTCCCAATAATTCCCCTCTCTGCGAGCTCCGCGCCTCCGCGTGAGCCCGTCGCGAACAAACAATCAGTCCTCAAGACCAGAAGCATCCGTAAGGTGCGGCACCTGCACATCCACCGGCGCAAACCGCCCATTCAGATGAATCCCGCCCGGAAGCGGCTCATACATCTCGATCGCGATCTGCGAGATCGGCGACTGCTCTCCGCCCTGCATCTGTGACGGATCGCGCATTGTCAGCGATGCGATCACCATGATCGGGCCCGTCCCGTCCTCGACGTGCTCCAGCGGCACGCCCTGCTCGACGTTCTGGAACATCATCTCCATGCTGCGCTGGTGCGTGGGGCTGTAGTACCAGTCGACCACCGCCTTCTTGTCGGTGAACCACGCGAAGATGACGCTCTTGCCGCTCTGCGTGAGCGCCAGCTCGTCGCCCAGGCAGCCGGGCGTCGCCTCCAGCCCGCGCACCAGTCCGTCCAGCGCCGCCATCGGGTTGGCGCCCTGCGGCGGTTGTCCGGGGCCGCCCGGCCGGCCCTGCTGCGCCAACGTGACGCCCGCCACTGCGAGTGTGAGGGCGCCGACAAGTCCGACTCCGGCGAATGTGTGCTGCTTCTTCATAGGTGGATCTCCTCTAAGGGTGTGGCTGCATTGTGACATGTGTCACCCGGCTCCGCGCGCGGCGCGACCGCAAGCCGCCGTTAGCCTCTCATAAGGATTTGTCGGCGCCGGGTTTCACCTGAAGCTGCGACGTGTCCCCGGGCGCCGCCGATCCGGCTATCGTGTCCTCTCATGCGGATCGCCATCGCCCAGATCGCCCCGGTTTTCCTCGACCGCGCCGCCACCTGCGAGAAAGCGGCGCAGTGGATCAGGGACGCCGCTGCAGAAAACGCCCGCCTGGTCTGCTTCGGCGAAACCCTCGTCCCCGCCTATCCCCTCTGGCTCGATCGCACCGACGGCGCCCGCTTCGAGTCCGACCTTCAAAAACAGTTCCACGCCCGCTACCTCGACCAGGCCGTCGATCTCGAAGCCGGCGATCTCGCCACCGTGCAGGCCGCGGCGAAGAAGCATGGCGTGAACGTCGTCATCGGCGTCGCCGAACGCCCGCGCGATCGCGGCGGGCACACCATCTTCTGTTCGCGCGTCTTCATTAATGAAACCGGCGCCATCGCCTCCGTCCATCGCAAGCTCATGCCCACCTACGAGGAACGCCTCGCCTGGGGCGTCGGCGACGGCGCAGGACTGGTCACACACCGCATCGACGAATTCACCGTCGGCGCCCTCAACTGCTGGGAGAACTGGATCCCCCTCGCCCGCGCCGCCCTGCACGCCCAGGGCGAGGATCTGCACATCGCCCTCTGGCCCGGCGCCGAGCGCCTCACGCGCGACAGCACGCGCTTCTTCGCGCTCGAAGGCCGATCGTTCGTCATCTCCGCGAGCTGCATCATCCGCGAACAGGACCTGCCCGCCGATCTGCCCGAGCGAATCCGCATTGCGCAGAAGGGCGAAGTCCTCTACAGCGGCGGCTCATGCGTCGCCGCGCCGGACGGTTCATGGCTCGTCGAGCCCGTCGTGAACGAGGAACGCCTCATCATCGCCGACCTCGACCACGCCCATGTGCGCCGCGAGCGGCAGAACTTCGACCCCGCCGGCCACTACACCCGCCCGGACGTGCTCCGCCTCACCGTCGACCGCCGACGCCAGGCCGCGGCGGAATTCCTCGACTGATGACTGACCCGGCGCCGCGAGCGCATTGGGCGCCGGACGGACACGGAAGAAAGCCGCATGACGTCCACACACGCAGAACATCATGCGCAGACGAACGCGAACGGCGCCGATGCCGCCCGCCCCGTCTTCCTCACCGGCGCCACCGGCTATGTCGGAGGCCGCCTCGCGCCGCGGCTTCTCGAAACCGGCCGCTCCATCCGCTGCCTCGCGCGCTCGCCCGGCAAACTGCGCGACCGGACGTGGGCCGTCGATCCGCGCGTCTCCATCGTGCAGGGCGACCTCGCCGACGGCGATGCGCTCGCCGAACACATGCGCGGCTGCGCCGAAGCCTATTACCTCGTCCACTCCATGATCGCCGCCGGCGCCGACTACGCAGAGCGCGACCTCGAGATGGCCCGCGCCTTCGCCCGCGCTGCGGAGAAAGCCGGCGTCACACGCATCATCTACCTCGGCGGCCTCGGCGAACTCGGCGAAGACCTCAGCGCCCACCTGCGCTCGCGCCGCGAAGTCGAGCAAGCCCTCGCCTCCGGCGCCACGCCCGTCACCGTGCTCCGCGCCGCGATGATCGTCGGCTCAGGCTCCGCCTCCTTCGAGATCCTGCGCTATCTCGTCGAGCGCCTCCCCGTCATGATCACTCCGCGGTGGGTCAGCACCGAGTGCCAGCCCATCGCCATCCGCAACGTGATCGGCTACCTCCTCGCCTGCCTCACCACGCCGGAGACGACCGGGCGCACGCTCGACATCGGTGGCCCGGAGGTGATGAACTACCGCGAGATCATGCGCATCTTCGCCGAAGAGCGCGGCCTGCCGAAACGGCTGGTCATCCCCGTCCCCCTGCTGACGCCGCGGCTCAGCTCGCTGTGGATCCACCTGGTCACGCCCGTCGGCGCCAGCATCGCGCGGCCACTGGCGGAAGGGCTGCGCAACCGCGTCGTGTGCCGCGACGATGAGGCGCATCAGCTCATGCCGCAGGAGCTGCTGGGCGTGCGCGCCTCCATCGCCGCGGCCCTCGGCAAGATCGAGCGCCGCGAGGTCGAGACGGTGTGGTCCGCCTCCGGCGTCATGCCCGGCGACCCCGACTGGGCCGGCGGCACGACATACACCGATGTGCGCACCATCGACATCAATGCGCCCCCCGACGCCGTCTTCCAGGCCGTCTGCCGCGTCGGCGGCGGGCACGGCTACTACGGCGCCGATGCGCTCTGGCGCATCCGAGGCGTGATGGACCGCCTCATCGGCGGCCCCGGCCTCCGCCGCGGCCGGCGCGACCCCGATCGCATCGAGCTCGGCGACGCCCTCGACTTCTGGCGCGTCACCGGCGTCGAGCCCGGCCGCCTGCTCTCCCTCCGCGCTGAAATGAAACTTCCCGGCGAGGCCCTGCTCGAATTCCGCATCGAGCCGCGAGCCGGCGACGCATCGCGCCTCACGCAGGACGCCCGCTTCAAGCCCCGGGGGTTGCTGGGCATCCTCTACTGGCACGCGGTGCTGCCCCTCCACGGCGTCGTCTTCCGCGGCATGATGCATGGAATCCGGAGCGAGGCCGAGCGCATCGCCCAGACCGGCGCCGAGAGCGCCTGAATCCGGGGCCCGGAAGCGGCGAATACCCCTCATGTCGCCGCCGCCTGACGCCGGGACGAACAAAGGACCACTCCCATGCCTCCACGCACACTCGCAATCGCGCTCGCGATCCTCGCTTCGCCTCTCGCCATCGCCGCACCAGACACAGCGCCCGAACCCATTCGCGTCGGGGGCGATATGCACCGGGCGGTGGACTTCGACGGCGAGATCTACCGATCCGAGCAGGCGCGGGTGAACACCGCGCTGCCGGAGGGCTATCCGCGCCCCACACCCCCCGGCGCCATCGAGATCAAGGAATATCCCCTCGTCCGCCGCGCTGAGTTCACCGGCGCTGTCAATCCCGACCGCGGCATGATGATCGCCTTCTACCCGCTCTTCCTGCACATCCAGTCGCGCGACATCGCCATGACCGCGCCCGTCGAAATGGACTACCGCGACTGGGAAGGCGATGGGCGTCCGCGCGAGTGGACCATGAGCTTCCTCTACCGCACCGCCGACATGGGCGAAGAGGGCGGCGCCGAGCGGGGCGTCACAGTGCGCGACATCCAGCCCGTAACGGTCCTGTCCATCGGCCTTGCGGGCCAGCCGCGGACGCGCGAGATCGACAGCGCCCTGGAGACCCTTCGCCTCTGGATCGCCGAACAGGACGAATGGGAAATCACAGGCGACCCCCGCGCCCTCTTCTACAACGGCCCCTCCGACCCCCTCAACACGCGCTGGAGCGAAGCGCAGCTCCCCATCCGACGCGTCAACATGCATGAGAACAACGCACGCGACGCTGAAGAAAAGGACGAAGTAACTGAAGCCCGCCCATGACGCTCCTGCTCCTCCACGCCGGCGCTGCGCTCTTCATGACCGGCCTGATCTGGTTCGTGCAGATCGTTCACTATCCCCTGCTCGGACGCGTTGAGTCGAACTTCGAACGCTACGAACTCGAACACATGCGCCGCACCACGTGGGTCGTCGGCCCGGCGATGCTCATTGAAACCACCTGCGCAGCCCTGCTCGTGATCTCCATCCCCGCCGGCGTCGATCCCCTCCTCGCGTGGACCGGCGCCGCCCTCCTCGCCCTCATCTGGGTCTCGACCGCGCTGCTGCAGGCGCCGGCCCACCAGAAGCTCGCCAAGGGGCGCGACGAGCGGCGCCTCCGCCTTCT
This sequence comes from Phycisphaeraceae bacterium, assembly GCA_007693965.1. Taxonomy (GTDB): domain Bacteria; phylum Planctomycetota; class Phycisphaerae; order Phycisphaerales; family UBA1924; genus RECQ01. The sequence goes on from RECQ01000035.1 coordinate 93,680, forward strand.
GGTGCAGACGAACTGGATCCGCACCATCGCCTGGAGCGCCCGCAGCGCCATCGCCCTTGTCATGCTCGCCCAAGGCGCCCGGGCATGAGCAGCGCCCGGAGCAAAAAGCTCGACGGCGGCGCCGACTCCGTGCGCACGCTCGCGATCGTTCTCGGCGACCAGCTCACGCACACATCGCCCATCTTCGACGACTTCGACAACAGCCGCGATGCGGTGCTGATGATGGAGGTCAGCGCCGAGTCCACGCACGTCCCCAGCCATCGCCAGCGCACCGCGCTCTTCCTCTCCGCCATGCGCCACTTCGCCGTCGAGCTGATGGAGCGGGGCCGGCGCGTCCGCTACACCCGCCTCGACGATGAAGACAACACGCACACCTTCACCGGAGAAGTCAGGCGGGCCGCGGCGGCGCTGAAGCCGCAGCGCCTCGCCATCGTCCATCCCGGCGAGTGGCGCGTCCTCGAAATGGCCCGCTCGTGGGAAGATGCGCTGGACGTCCCCGTCGACATCCTCCCCGACACGCACTTTCTATGCCCCCTCGAAGAGTTCGACGACTGGGCCGCCGACCGGCGCACAATGGTGATGGAGCATTTCTACCGGCGCATCCGCCGCGGCATGAACGTGCTGCTCACCAAAGACGGCAAGCCCGTCGGCGGCGAGTGGAACTACGACAAGCTCAACCGCAAAGCCTTCCGCAGCGCCCCCGCAACGCCGCCCCCCTACACACCCCGCCCCGATGACATCACCAAACGCGTGATGCAGATGGTCGAATCCCACCTCCCCGACCTGCCCGGGCGCCTCGACGATTTCCGCTGGCCCGTCACCCGCGCCGAAGCCCTGCGAGCCCTCGACGACTTCATCGAGCGCCGCCTTCCCGACTTCGGCGACCACCAGGACGCCATGTGGACCGGCGCGCCCTGGCTCAACCACTCGCTCCTCTCCACCTCACTCAACCTCAAATTGCTCGACCCGCGCGAATGCGTCGAGAAGGCGATCGCGGCGCATGAAGCGGGCCGGGCGCCGCTGAACAGCGTCGAAGGCTTCGTGCGTCAGATCATCGGCTGGCGCGAGTTCATCCGCGGCGTCTACTGGCGCGAGGGCCCCGAATACGCCCGGCGCAACGCCCTCGACCAGCACGGCGCCCTGCCCAAGATGTACTGGACCGGCGACACGCCCATGAACTGCATGCGCGACTGCATCGGCTCCGTGCTGCAGCACGGCTACGGCCATCACATCCAGCGCCTGATGGTCACCGGCAACTTCGCCCTCATCGCCGGCGTGCATCCCCGCGCTGTCAGCGACTGGTACCTCGGCATGTATGTCGACGCCGTCGACTGGGTCACGCTGCCCAACACGCTCGGCATGGCCATGCACGCCGACGGCGCTGTGGTGGGCACGAAGCCCTACGCCTCCGGCGGCCGCTACATCGACCGCATGAGCAACTACTGCGCCGGCTGCCGCTACGATCCGACCCGGCGCGATGGCGACGCCGCCTGCCCCTTCACCGTCTTCTACTGGGATTTCCTGATCCGCAACCGCACGCGCTTTGCGAAGAACACGCGCATGAGCATGATCCTGAAGAACGTCGACCGCATGAGCGAAACCGAACAGCGCGCACTGCGCGACAAGGCCCGCTCCCTGCGCATCGAGTTCGGAGTCGAGCAGTCATGAAACCCCTCGTCTGGCTCCGCGCCGATCTCCGCGCCCGCGACAACACCGCCCTGCACTGCGCCTGCCGCCGCTCGGGCCGCGGCGTGCTCGCCGTCTTCCTCCTCGCCCCCGACCAGTGGCGCGAGCACGACATGGCGCCGGTGCGCGTCGATTTCACACTCCGCGCCCTGCGCGAACTCTCGAAAACCTTCGAAGGCCGCAACATTCCCCTGCTCATCCGCCGCGCCGACCGCTTCGACGACGCTCCGCAGACGCTCCTCAAGATCGCCCGCGAGCACAACTGCGACGAGCTGCACTTCAACCGCGAGTACGAACTGAACGAGCGCCGCCGCGACAACGCCGTGGCCGAACTCTTCACGCAAAACAACATCAAGGTCCACGCCCACCACGACCAGCTCCTCCTCGAACCCGGAACTGTGCGCACACAGAGCGGCGGCTTCTACACCGTCTACACCCCCTTCCGCAAAGCCGTCTACGCCGAGCTCGAAAGCCGCGGCGGCGTCGAAACACTCGACCTCCCCAAACGCCAGCCCGACCTGCCCACAACCCCCGACCCCGTCCCCGAAACCATCAATGGCTACGAGAGCGACATCAACCCCGAAGCCTGGCCCGCCGGCGAAGAGGTCGCCCGCCGGCGCCTGAAGACGTTCATCGAAAGCCGCATCGCGTCCTACAAGCAGGACCGCGACACACCCTCGATCGACGGCACCAGCCGCCTCTCCCACCACCTCGCCGCGGGAACGATCTCGCCCCGCCAGTGCGTCGCCACAGCCGCGGAAGCCAACGGCGGCCGCCTCGACCCCGGCAGCCCCGGCCCGGCCCACTGGATCTCGGAAGTCGTGTGGCGCGAGTTCTACAAGCACATCCTCGTCGGCTTCCCGCGCGTGTGCATGCACCAGCCCTTCCGCCTCGAAACCCGCGCGATCGAATGGCGCGACGATGAAGAAGGCTTCGAAGCCTGGCGCCAAGGCCGCACCGGCTTCCCCATCGTCGACGCCGCCATGCGCTGCCTGACCCGTACCGGCTGGATGCACAACCGCCTGCGCATGATCAGCGCCATGTTCCTCACCAAGGACCTGCTCATCGACTGGCGCCTGGGCGAAAAGCACTTCATGCGCCATCTCATCGACGGCGACCTCGCCAGCAACAACGGCGGCTGGCAGTGGAGCGCCTCGACCGGAACCGACGCCGCCCCCTACTTCCGCATCTTCAACCCCGCCAGCCAGAGCCGAAAATGCGACCCCGAAGGCGCCTTCATCCGCGCCTGGCTCCCCGAACTCGCCGACCTCGACGAAAAATCAATCCACGACCCGTCACAACTGCCGGGTCTGCTGCGCTCGCAGCTCGACTACCCCGAGCCGATCGTCGACCACCGCAAAGCGCGAGACCGGGCCATCGCGGCGTTTAAGAAATAAGAAATAGTACCCATAGGACATATACGTCCCATGGCCCTGTGAGTAGGGGCACGGCATGCCGTGCCCAAAAGCTTATCCGGCCGATTCCGGACAAAATCGGCCCCAGTAGTCTCGGAGCGCCCTCAGTGCGTCCACATCCTCATCGTCACCAGAACACTTCACCATGTATCGCAGAAACCGGCATACCACCACCGATTGCTCTGCGCTTAGCAGATCGAATCGCTTCAATTTGATATCCATGAAGTCTGAACTGTCAGGTCCTGTGCATGGATCAAAGCTGTAGATGATGATTTCAGAAGTCAATGTGTCATCTGTACGAAAGTTGATGAGCATCCAGATCATGAATCGGGGAATGTAGTAACGCCAGCTCACCGGATCGAAGTAAGCAAGCGCATCGGAGCCATATTGAACGTGCTCATCGGGAACCTCTTCCCATCGCTCGTCGGTGTCGCGCTTTCGTGCTTCGACCATCTCCTCGGCCGTTCCGTACTCATCGATCACGAGCGCCTCGTGCAGCGTGATCTCGCCACGGGGAACACCGCGAAAGGCTTCGTAGATCTCCTGAATGATCGCCTCGGCCTCGGCGTCCGGATCGTGCATGGCGGAATTGTAACCGCTGGGCCCGCTGCGCTCGCAGATCGACGCCGGGCCATCACGGCGTTCAAGAAATTAGGACCCATAGGACATATACGTCCCATGGGTCCCATGTGTCCTATTTCCCATATGTCCTATTCAAAATTCAACAGACCGACCGCCGCCCCCTCAGCTCTTCCCCTCATCCTTCACCTCATACTCAGCGTCGATCACATCATCAGCGCCGCCGGAAGATGAAGACTCATCGCCCTCACCCCCCGTCGCCGCCCCGGCGCCGCCCGACGCCTGCGCCTTCGCGGCCTCGGCCTCGTAGATCGCCTTGCCCAGCTCCATCGAGCTGCGCTCCAGCTCCTGCAGAGACTTCTCGATGGCGCTCTTGTCATCACCCTTCAGCGCGTTCTCCACGCTCGAGCAGGCGCTCTCGATGTCGCCTCGGACCTCGGACGACACCTTGTCGCCGTGCTCCTCGAGCGAGCGCCGCGTCTGCAGCACCATCGCCTCGGCCCGGTTCTTCGTCTCGACCAGCTCGCGCCGCGCCTTGTCCTCGGCGGCGTGCTCCTCGGCGTCGCGCTTCATGCGGTCGATGTCTTCCTTGGTCAGGCCGCCGGAGTTGGTGATCTGAATGTTCTGGCTCTTGTTGCTCGCCTTGTCCGTCGCGGTGACGGTGAGAATGCCGTTGGCGTCGATCGCGAACTCCACCTCGATCTGCGGCGTGCCCCGCGGCGCTGTGGGAATGTCCTTCAGCTCGAACATGCCCAGCGTGCGGTTGTCGCGGGCGAACTCGCGCTCGCCCTGCAGCACGTGAATCTGCACGCTCGTCTGGTTGTCCGCGGCCGTCGAGAAGATCTCCTTCTTGCTCGTCGGAATCGTCGTGTTGCGCTCGATGAGCTTCGTCATCACGCCGCCCAGCGTCTCGACGCCCAGCGAAAGCGGCGTCACGTCCAGCAGCAGCACATCCTTCACATCGCCCTGCAACACGCCCCCCTGAATCGCGGCGCCGATGGCGACCACCTCGTCCGGGTTCACGCTTCGGTTGGGCTCCTTGCCGAAGATCTCCTTGGCGATCGCCTGCGCCCGCGGCATGCGTGTCGAGCCGCCCACCAGCACCACCTCGTCGATCTTCGATGGATCCAGCTTCGCGTCCTTGAGCGCCTTCTCGCACGGCTCGCGCAGGCGGTTGAACAGATCATCGCACAGGCTCTCGAACTTGCTGCGCGAGATGCTCATCTGCAGGTGCTTGGGGCCGCTCTGGTCGGCGGTGATGAAGGGCAGGTTGATCGTGGTCTCCTGCATGGTGGAGAGCTCGGTCTTGGCCTTCTCCGCCGCCTCCTTGAGGCGCTGCAGCGCCATCGCGTCGTTCTTGAGGTCGATCCCCTCCTGCTTGCGGAACTCCTCGGCGATGTGGTCGATCAGCTTCTGATCCCAGTCGTCGCCGCCGAGATGCGTGTCGCCGTGCGTGCTCAGCACCTCGAAGACGCCGTCGCCGACATCCAGAATCGAGATGTCGAACGTGCCGCCGCCGAGGTCGAAGACCACGATCTTCTCGTTCTTCTTCTTGTCGAGCCCGTACGCCAGGGCCGCGGCCGTCGGCTCGTTGATGATCCGCTCGACCTTCAACCCCGCGATCTCGCCCGCGTCCTTCGTCGCCTGGCGCTGCGCATCGTTGAAGTAGGCCGGCACGGTGATGACCGCCTTGTCGACCTTCTCGCCCAGGTAGTCCTCCGCGGTCTTCTTCAGCTCCTGGAGGATGAACGCCGAGATCTGCTGCGGCGTGTACTCGCCGTTGCGGATCTTCACGCTCACGAAATCGTTGTCGCCGCCCACCACCTCGAAGGGCACCAGCTTCTCCTCGGACGACACCTCGCTGTGGCGTCGACCCATGAAGCGCTTGATCGAGTGGATGGTGTTCTTGGGGTTGGTGACCTGCTGATGCTTCGCTGGCTGGCCCACCAGCCGCTCGCCGCGGTCGTTGAACGCGACCACCGAGGGCGTGATGCGGCTGCCGGCGGAGTTGATCAGCACCTTGGGCTGACCGCCCTCCATCACAGCCACGACGGAGTTCGTGGTGCCGAGGTCGATGCCGATGGTCTTGGACATGGTCAGTCGCTCCAGGAAATGGTGAGGAGCCGCAGGCTCCGATGGTCTCGGTCGGTGTCTCGCATGGCGGGCTCAGTGTCAGGACGCCCGGAAGACGCCCCGATTGGCCCGCACCTTTAGAAGGGGCAAGCGGCGCGCCAATGAAGCGCTCGCCCCGATCACCCCCCACCACCCCTCAGGCCCGGAATCCGCCTCTGAATGGGGCATTCCCGACGCCGCAGGCAATCTCCGTGGCGGGTGGCAGCCCAAACTCCTGCCAGAACGGCAGAGAATCCCGCCCGTCCCTGAATGCAGGGGCCGGCCCCCCAAAACAGGTCATTCACCCCGCTCGATTTACGCCGCCTGAGAACCGCCGAGGCGGCCAAGGCCCGGCTTTTCTCTTTGCCTCCAGGTGGATTTGGGTTATTTCTATGTATCAACCAGTGGAAACCCGCAGGGTCCGTGAATCCTTTTCCCAGGCGAAAACACGTCAAGCTTTTCTGCCTTCGTGGGAATAAATCAGGGAGTGTTGAAAATGAATATGCGGAAGAGTTGTGCATCAAGCGCCTGCGCACCCGTGTTCAGGCTGTTGGTTCCTGTTGCGCTCGCGTCGATGGCATGCGCCACCGCGACTGCGACGAACAGAACCTACGACGGAACCAACAACAACCTCACCAACACCAACTGGGGCGCCGCCAACACCCAGGTCTTCCGGCGCATCCCCTCTGCCTACAGCGACGGCCTCTCCGGCATGGCGCGTCAGTCCGGCGCCAGCCCGCGCGACATCAGCAACGCCGTCTCCGCCCAGACCGGACTCACCCCAAACGCCCGCTTCATGAGCGACATGGTGTGGCAGTGGGGTCAGTTCATTGACCACGACCTCGGCCTGACGCCCGAGAACGGCTTCGAACCGGCGCCGATCATGACATCGCCCGGCGATCCGCACTTCATGGGCACGCCCATCGGCTTCACCCGCTCCATCTTCGATCCCGCGACAGGCGCCACCAACCCCCGCCAACAGGTCAACGAGATCACCGCTTACATCGACGGCTCGATGGTCTACGGCTCCGACGCCACCGTCGGCAACGGACTCCGCACCGGCGCCGGCGGGCGCCTGCTCGTCTCGTCGCACTCGACCGGCGACATGATGCCCTTCAACACCATGGGCCTTCCCAACGACATCGGACCCATGGGCGGCGACCCCGCCGACTTCTTCGTCGCCGGCGATGTCCGCGCCAACGAGCAGAGCGGCCTCACCGCCATGCACACCCTCTGGGTCCGTGAGCACAACCGCTGGGCCGACCAGATTGCATCCTCGAATCCCGGCTGGAACGACGAACAGGTCTACCAGCGAGCCCGCAAGATCGTCGGCGCTCAGATCCAGAAGATCACCTACGAAGACTGGATCCCCGCCCTCATGGGCGACGGACAACTCAGCGCGTATTCGGGGTACGACCCCGACGTCAACGCCGGCGTCTCGAACATCTTCGCCCACGCCGCCTTCCGCGTCGGCCACACCATGCTCAGCCCCACGCTCGCTCGCCTCGATGAGAGCCTGAACGTCATCCCCGAAGGCAACCTCGATCTCCGCGACGCCTTCTTCGATCCCGGCCGCATCCTCAACGAGGGCGGCATCGATCCCATCCTCCGCGGCCTCTCCTGGCAGGCGGCCCAGGAAATCGACACCGCGATCGTCGATGATGTCCGCAACTTCCTCTTCGGACCTCCCGGCGCCGGCGGCTTCGACCTCGCCGCACTCAACATCCAGCGCGGCCGCGACCACGGACTCCCCGACTACAACACCGTCCGCACCGAGTTCGGACTCGCCCCCGTTTCCGACTTCAGCGACATCACGTCCGACCCGGACATCGTCAACGGCCTCGCCTCCGTCTACACCGATGTGAACGAGATCGATCCCTGGGTCGGCCTCCTCGCCGAAGACCACGTCCCCGGCGCCAGCATTGGCGAAACGCTCATCGCCGTGCTTCTCGATCAGTTCGAGCGCTCCCGCGACGGCGACCGCTTCTGGTACCAGAACGATCCCGAGCTCGCCGATGTCCTCTCGATCATCGAATCCACGACGCTCGGCGATGTGATCCGCTTGAACACCGGCATCGACAACCTGCCGGACAACGTCTTCTTCATCCCCACGCCCGGCGCCGCCTCGCTGCTGGCCCTCGTCGGCATCGCCGCCTGCCGCCGACGTCGCTCCTGACGACCGGCGTCTGATTCGACACCCCGAATTTGGAAAAAGGCCGCGCTCGTCGCGGCCTTTTTTTCTGCGACGCCCCGACCCCGATGAACCCCGGCTCACAAAGAACCGAACACAACCCGAAATATTCATTTGACACCCGTTCAGAACCCGACTACATTGACCTGTACGAAACCCGAACCGGGCCGCAGTATTTCGGGGGCGGCCCGCCGGGGGGGAATTGTCAGGGCGATGCACGGAGGTAAAGCCATGCTCACCATGCGACGACTGGAACGGGCTTCGAACGCGGGGAGATTCGACCAGATGCTCAGCGATGTGCTCGCCAACGGCAGGTCCCTGCCGCTGGCCGCCCGTCTGCGGCTGTCCGAAACCGATGGCCTTCCCGCCGCCGCCCTCGGCATGGCCATCCGACGCCTGTGCGAGATCGCCCGGCGCCCCACCCCCGCCGTCGCCCAGATGGCTGACGCCCTGCTCGAACGACAGCATGAGAACGGCGGCTTCGGGGCCATCGCCGCCACCGCAGCCGCGGTGGGCGGGCTGCTCACGCTCCAGTCCCACGATGGCGCCTGGCCCGGCGCCATCGGCCCGGAACTCGCCTGCCGCATCGAGCTGGCCGTCGACAGGGCCCTCCACCACCTCTTCGCGGCCCAGTCCCGCGGGTCCGGCGTGGAGGAGACGCCGGGCCTGCTGGGCGACGCGATGGACTCGGCCCTCGTCCTCTGGCAGCTCGCCGATGAGCCCCGGGCCGCGGCGACTCTCCGCCTGGACGCCCTGGAACGGGCCATTCAGGAAGCCATCCGCCCCGCCGGCGCCCGCGATGAGGCCGTCCGACAGGTGGCCGACCTGGCCCGGGCCGGACGCTTCGAGGCCGTCCCCGCCGCGGCGTGACACGCGCCAAAATTCGGGTTGAACAACCCGATCCCTGAATCAAGCCGTCCCGGGCTCACCGCGGGGTTGAAGGTCCGAGAACCAAGCGGCCCGTCCCCTGGAGGCGATGACAGTGAACATCCGCCCATTTTGCTGAAATACAAGCCTTCTTTCGCCGGTATGTACTGTGAGGACGTAGTATGTCCACACCGTGGAGCAGCGCGGCCATGACGCCGCTTCGGCATCCGCATTGAATTGCCGGCCGAACACCTGTTCACAGTCTCGACCCACGATCGCAAGCACCACACAGTTCACTCGCGTCCGCCCCATCGCGGCGGACCGCCCCCAGGATGAAAGAGGAGTATCGCAAGATGAAACGTCGCTCAGGCTCGACCATCGGTTCCGTCGTTCTCGCCCTCGCCGGACTGCTCGCAGTCGGCGCCGCCGGCTACAGCTTTCTGAGCGGCAACACGCTCTGCGCCCTCTTCACCTGCGACACCGACACCAAGGTGGCGGCCGTGTCGACGACCGGCTCCGGCGACACCTGTTGTCCGCTGAGCCACGTCGCGACCACCAACGTCGCCGAGAAGAGCGAATGCTCTGATGTGAAGGTCACCAACGTCGCCGCCAGCGACTGCGCTGCCAAGTCCGAGTGCGGCGTCAAGACCACCAACGTCGCCGCCAGCGAGTGCGCCACCAAGGCCGACTGCGGCGTCAAGACCACAAACGTCGCCGCCAGCGAGTGCGCGACCAAGTCCGACTGCGGCGTCAAGGCCACCAACGTCGCCGCCAGCGAGTGCGCAACCAAGGCCGACTGCGGCGTCAAGAC
>RECQ01000041.1 GCA_007693965.1 Phycisphaeraceae bacterium
GCATACACCGCGTCCGGGCATGGGTCCATGCCAAGGTCTGCATCCACGCAGCGCGGATCAATCTCCGCACCGCCAATGCTGCATAATCCTCCTTGGGAGAGGGCCGGGGAGAGGGCTCCTTCTCCTCTTTCTACTCCCTCTTCTCTCTCCCGTTTCTCGTTCGGATGTTGTTGTGCGCCCGCTTGCGATACAGGCTTGGAAGAGTATTCGAGCGAAGGAGTAGGAGTAGGCAAAGAGCCCTCACCCTGCCCTCTCCCAGGGGGAGAGGGTTGTGCGGCCGCTCTGCTTGGTTCATCCGGAGACGTCATCCCGATACGGGCCTCGACTCACCGCTCGATCATCATCGCCACCGCGTTGCCGCCGCCGAGGCAGAGCGACGCCACGCCGCGCTTCTTGTCAAGGCGGATCATCTGGTGGATGAGCGTCGTCAGCACGCGGGCGCCGCTGGCGCCGATGGGGTGGCCGAGGGCGATCCCGCCGCCGCAGAGGTTGAGCTTGTCGTCGGAAATGCCCAGCTTCTTCTGGTTCTGCAGCACCTGAGCGGCGAATGCCTCGTTGATCTCGAAGAGGTCCACCTTGTCGAGCGAAGTCCCCGTGCGGTTCATCAGCTCGGTGATCGCGAGCACGGGTGCGGTGAAGAGCGCCTTGGGCTCTGTGCCGGATGTGAACGAGCCGACGATTCGCGCCAGCGGCTCGAGGCCGAGCTCTTCAGCGCGCGACTCGCTCATCACCACCACCGCCGCGGCGCCGTCGGAGATCTGCGAGGCGTTGCCCGCGGTCACACTGCCGTCCTTCTGGAACGCCGGGCGCAACGCCGCGAGTTTTTCGATCGACGTGTCAGCGCGGAAGCCCTCGTCGTCGTTTACATCCTGCTTCTGGCTGATAGCGCTGGCGGAGAGCGCGATGAGCTCTTTCCTGAACCAGCCCTTCTCCGTCGCTTCGGCGGCGCGCTGGTGGCTGCGGGCGCTGTAGGCGTCCTGCTCCTCGCGCGTCACCTTGAACTCGCTCGCGATCCACTCCGCCGCGCTGCCCATCCCCCACTTCTCGAAGGCGCACGTCAGCCCGTCCGCCTGCATGTGGTCGGCGAACTCGACGGGGCCGAACTTGGCGCCGGCCCGCAGCGTCGCCATGTGCGGCGCCAGCGACATGTTCTCCAGACCGCCCGCGACCACGCACTCGGCGTCGCCCGCCCGGATCGCCTGGGCCGCCAGCATCACCGACTTCAGACCCGAGCCGCACACCTTGTTGACCGTGTAGCACGGGGTGGTCGGCGGCAGTCCCGCGCCGAGGGCCGCCTGGCGGGCGGGGTTCTGGCCGAGGCCCGCCTGGAGGACGCAGCCCATGATCACCTCGTCCACCGCGCCCGCGGCGTCGGGGACCTCGCGCAGGGCCGCCTCCACGGCGTAGGCGCCGAGCTGGGTCGCTTTCGTGCGGCTCAGGCCGCCGAGGAATCGGCCCACGGGCGTGCGCTTGGCTGCGACGATGACGGGCTGGTTGGACATGGATCGCTCCTTGGCGTTTGGGTCAGGTTGGGCCGACAGGCTGTGGCGGCGGCGCGGCGAAGGCTGGCTCGCCCGATCGCACACATTTGGTCACGACTGCATCGCCCCGCTTCCTCGGCCTCAATCGTATCGTATGCCGCCGGGCCCCGCCCTCCCACACCCGCGGCGCCACGCCCGACTCGGGGGATCTCGCCGGGCGTGCGGCCCCCCGCCATCTGCTATCGTGTCGCCCCCAATTCCCCAGAAAAACACCCCTTCCAGAGAAGAGCGCCGCCATGCCCTCCACCGCCGCCGCCCCGAGCGTGATCCGCGACCAGACCCACGTCACCCTTCCCGCCGACACCAACCAGGCCCGCGGCATCGCCGATTTCGCCCTCGACTTCATGCAGGGCACGATCGGCGAGCCCGACGCCGCGGTCTTGAAGCGGATCGAGCTCTTCCACACCGACGCGGTGCTCTGCGGCCTCTCGGCCCTGGCGCTGGGCACGAACGCCCCCACCATCCTCCGTCAGGAGGCCCTCGAATACGCGACGGCGAAAGGCCGCCCCGGCGCCACCGTCTTCGGCGATCCGACGAAGGTCGCGCCGGAGAAGGCCGTCGTCGCCAACTCGTCCGCGGTGCGCGAGTGGGATTCGAACGGCACCAACTTCGGCTACAACCCGCGCCTCGGCAACACGGCCGGCGAGTTCGGCCACAACGATTTCTATCCGGTGGTGATCGCCGCGTGCCAGATGGCGGGCAAGGACGGCGCGACAGCGCTGCGCGGCATGCTGCTGCTCGATGAGATCCGCGGGCGCCTCGCCGAAGTGTTCAGCCTGAAGACGTACAAGATCGATCATGTCGTGCATGGAGCGATCGCGTCCGCCGCGGCTTTCGGGGCGATCGTCGGCGCGACGGCGGAGCAGATCGAGAGCGCCATCGGCATGGTGGTGGCGCACTACATCCCGTGGCGGGCGATCCGGGCGGGCAAGCAGCTTTCAGACTCGAAGGGCGCTTCGGCTGCCATCAGCAGCGAGGTGGCGGTGCTGAGCATGCAGCGAGCCATGCGCGGCTTCATCGGACCCAAGGACATCTTCCGCAACCCAGAGGCCATCTTCCGCTTCTTCGAGCCCACGACGGAGGGGAAAGATCGCTGGACCGAACTGGCGCCCAGCCCCTTCGACCTGGTGCTGACGCACTCCGGCGACGACTTCGCCGTGATGGGCATGCACTTCAAGCTCGGCCTCTACGAGCACCAGTCCGCCGGCGCCCTGCAGGCCACGCTCAACCTGCTCAGCGAGCATCCCGAACTGCTCAGCGACCCCGACGGCGGCGCCATCAAAACCATCGACATCCTCGCCTACGAGCCCGCCTTCGGCATCATCGGCAACCCCGCCAAGATGGACCCGCAGACCCGCCAGAGCGCCGACCACTCCATGGCCTACATCGTCTCCACACTCATCCGCAAAGCGCTGGAGACGAAGAAGCTCCCCGCCGGCGGCGCCGACTGCGACGAGGCGTGGAAGGCCCTCATGCTCGACCCCCACGACTACGCCAAGGACGCCATCTTCAACCAGAAGACGCGCGCCATCATGCAGAAGATCCGCTTCGAGCACGGCGGCGCCGAATACGACCGCAACTACCCCGATGGCATCCCCACCTCGCTCCGCATCACCGATTCAAGCGGCAAGACCCACGACTCCGGCATGGTCATGTACCCCGCCGGCCACGCCCGCAACACGAAGGCGGACCTCGAAGGCATCCTCAGCCACAAGTTCCGCCTGCTGGGCGGACTGGCGGTGGGCGATGTTGGTTCGACGCTGAAGCGCTTCGAGAACATCGGGAAGAAGAGCGCGGCGGACATCGCGGCGCTGCACGATTTCAAGATCGAGTTCAACCCGATCGAGATCTGAGCGGGTCGCTTCGTGTTAGATTCCGGATTTCTTCACTCCGGGCACGGCCCCCAGCGGCTGAGCAGCTCGCCGAGATCCTGCGCATTCACCACGCCATCTCCATTCAGATCCGCTGGAGAGTCCGTCGCGCCCCAGTCGGCGAGTAGAATCGCCAAGTCACCGGGGCCAACGGCGCCGTTGCCGGTGAGATCTCCGATACACACTTGCACAAGTAACTCGAATGTCACCTCCACGTCTACTGAAGCAATGTATACAGGGAACATGTTCGTGGACCCGGCCACCGAAACCGAGAATGTGTATTCACCTGAAGTCAATTCTCCGAACAGGTCCGCATTGTAATAAGGCTCAAAAAATGGGTCAAGTCCACACCAGAACAGCTTGTATGTATTGCTATTCCAAGACAGGACGGTTTGAGACACAGACTCGAGACGCACCGTTGTAAGCGGTATCGGATCTCCACAACGATGGTTATGTCGCACCGATATCGAGTATGCGGCCGACCCATCGATCGCGAATGTCGTTGACAATTCCGAAGCAGCGCTTGAAAAGTTCAAGAGATAAGCCGGCCCCGTAAAGCACTTGTACTCCCCGCACTCTCCGAAATCTCCGAAATCTCCGAAATCTCCGAAATCAGGCGATCCAAAGCCCCCCGCGAAAGTGTCCAGGATAGATTGCTTTTCCACGAGAAGTTTCTTCGGCGTCAACTCAATGCTTGATATCTGAGCCGATATCGAACCAGATAGGACGTCGGCCTCATCACCGCATCTTCTGGTGAAAGCTGCCTCTTGCCACGGACCGACTTCTGAATATTCGCACGTCGCAATGCCCATGAGGCTTGGAGACCCAGCGGTACGACTGTAGTCCTGCACATCGAATCTGGCCTGCAACTCGCGGTGTTGATCGATGAGTGTCACAGTGGCGCCGCAATATTCAGCCAGCGCGCTGACGCATACCACCACACATAGTATCTGAACACTCCAAGACGACGTTCGCTGTTTCATCACTCGTCCTCCATCGGCGCCGTTCCGAACCCGCACGCGACGCCATGTAGATAATTAAGCCTCAGGTTACAAAGCAAAGAGTTCACCTCGACCCTTTTCGCACTATCATGATGCCCTAGCACTCCACTGATCAACAATGTATTTGATGTGGACATAGCGCCCTCCTCACGTGATTCTTGATTGACATCTGACTACCACAAGGCATTCCCTAACCTTTTTATGGAAATCGGGAAACTATTTCAACCCCAAAGACATGCCACTACGTCGCGAATTGCTGCGTCGCTCACAAGCCGCTCCTTTGCCATGACGATCACAACATCATTGCAGGCAAAGTTTTAGCTCTCGCGCGACTCGCCATTCATCACGGCCAGCTCGCAAATTGCAATTCTATCTGCAGTCAGCGGGAGCACACGATTATTGAGCGCCTCCCATTCTGCGCCCCGCTTCACCTACCAGCCACCCCGCCGCCGCCGCCTGCCCTTCTCCATCCACATCGACGATCGTGTTGGCCCGGCGCATCGCATCGTTGTCGATCGCGCCGAGCAGGGGGCGCAGCGCATCGGCGAGGGCCTCGTCCCGCCCCGCCCGCGGCGAGAGCAGGATTACCGCGTCATACGGCGGAAACGCCCCGCGCGGATCGTCCAGCAGCACCAGATCGAACGCCTCGATCCGCGCATCGGTCGAAAACGCCGCGATCACATCCACCTGATTCTCACGCACCGCCGAATACATCAGGGCCGAATCGAGCTGAACGCGCTCGCGGAACTGCAGGTCGTACGCATCGCGCACCGAGCGCCAGTCGGGGCGATCAAAGAACTCATAATCGCCCCCGACGCGCAGTGTGTGCGAGACGCCGGCCAGGTCTTCAACGCTCGTCACGCCCAGCTCATCGGCCCGGTCGCGGCGCATGGCGAAGACGTAGGCGTTCTCGAAACCCATCGATCCGAGCGACGTGATCCCATGCGTCTCCATCAGCCATTCGCCCATCTCGTCCAGCACGGTCTGCGCATCGGGGATGTCCTCGCGGTTCATCGAGTTGAACCAGATGGTGCCGCTGTAATCGATGTAGCAGTCGATCTCGCCGATGCGCAGTGCGTCGAAGATGACCATCGACCCCAGGCTGTCGCGCCGGCGCGTCGCGTAGCCCGCCTCCTCCAGCTTCGCCGCCATGACGCGCGAGAGGATGTACTGTTCGGTGAACGTCTTGGCGCCGATCGTCACCCGCGGCCGGTCGTCGCGCGAGAGCCGATCCATCACCAGCGGCGCCAGCCCGGCGCCGAAGATGATCGCCACGCCCAACCCCGCCGCCAGCCCGAGCCGCTTGCTGCGCCGGACCGCCGCGATCTCGCCGAGGCGGATCAGCAGGTCCAGCGAGATCGCCAAGATCGCCGCGGCGAAGCAGCCCACCAGCACCGCCACATGGTTCTGCGTCTGCAGACCGCTGAAGATGTAGTTCCCCAAACTTGTCGCCCCCACGGGCGTCGAGAGCGTGGCGATGCCCACCACCCACACCGTCGCGGTGCGCACGCCCGCGATGATCACCGGCGAGGCCAGCGGGAGCTGCACCTTCAGCAGGATCTGCGACGGGCGCATGCCCACGCCGCGGGCCGCCTCGATGATGGCCGCGTCCACGCCCATGATCCCCGTCACCGTGTTGCGCAAGATGGGCAGCACGCTGTATGCGGTGAGCGCGATGACCGCGGGGACGCGCCCGATCTGCCCCAGCAGCGGCACCATGAGCGCCAGCAGCGCGAGGCTGGGAATCGTCTGGATGACGCTCGCCGCCGCCAGGGCCGGGCCCTGCAGCGGGCGCACGCGGATCACAAGCAGCGCCAGCGGAATACTCAGCGCGATCCCCGCCCCCATCGCGATGAGCGTGAGCAGGATGTGGGCGCCGAGATATTCCGGAAGCAGCTCGAGTTGTTCGGCGATGGCGGTCCACATGTCAGTCGCCCCCCTGCGATTCGCCCGCGGGCGCTGCCAGCGCCTCCAGCTCGTCCGCCTGGCGCTTGGGCGACTCCATCATGGCGCTGACATACTCACTCGCCGGGCTGCGCAGCAGCTCCCGCGGCGTGGCGCACTGCTCGATGCGCCCCTCGTTCATCACCGCGATGCGGTCCGCCATCAGCAGCGCTTCGGTCATGTCGTGCGTCACCATCACGATGGTGAGTCCGAGCGATTTGTGCAGCTTTTTCAGCTCACTCTGGAGCGTGTCGCGCGTGAGGGGATCGAGGGCGCCGAAGGGCTCGTCCATCAGCATCACCTTCGGCTTCGAAGCCAGCGCCCGCGCCACCCCCACGCGCTGCCGCTGCCCGCCCGAAAGCTCCCGCGGCATGCGCCCGCGATACTGCTCCGGCGCCAGCCCCACCATCTCCAGCAGCTCATCGACTCGTTCAGCGATTTTCGCTCGCTCCCATCCCAACAGGCGCGGCGTGATGGCGACATTGGCGCCGACAGTCAGATGCGGAAACAGCCCGATCCCCTGAAAGACATAGCCCACGCCGCGGCGCAGCTCGACCGGGTCGGCCTTCGAAACGTCGCGCCCGCCGACAAGGATCTCGCCGCCGGAGCGCTCGATGAGGCGGTTGATCATTTTGAGCGTGGTCGTCTTGCCGCAGCCGGAGCCGCCGAGCAGAATGACGAACTCACCCTCTTCGATCTCGAGATCGATCTCGCGCACAGCGCGCACGCGTCCGCGGTCGTAGGTCTTCGAGACCTTGCGCAGGCTGATCATGGAGGATTACTCCAGGGCCGCCAGCAACTCCTCGGGAATGTCGCGAACCTTGCGCGCCACCATCGCCACGTAGTACAGCGGCTCCTTCGCGATCGAGAGCCGGTGGCAGTAGCGCCGGTAGACGTGGGCGTGGATGAGCTCCCACTCCGTCATCATGCGGATGAGGCGGGAAAAGCCCGACTCGTCCGAGCCCTTGACGAAGCTCTCCTTCACGTTGAACGCGATCCAGCCCTCGGGCTCGACCATGTTGTACGCGCCCATGAACGCGCGAGGCGGAATGTCGCCGAAGCCGAGGGCGGCCACAGTCGTCATGCAGTTGAAGCGGTGCGACTGGAGACACTTGACCTCCTCATCGCTCATCGCGGTGAGGTCGGTGATCATGTAATCGCTGTAGACCCCGGGGCGATCGCGCTCCGCGGCGGTCTTGGCCTCGGGGATGATGTCGACCCCGACGATCTCCTGAACCCCCATCGCATGCAGGCGCTCGCCCATCATGCCGTTGCCGGCGCCGACATCGAGAACGCGCAGCGAACCGGGCTGATCATCCGCCTCCTCGAGCTCTTCGGTAAGCAGATTGGCGACCCGCTTCGGCGATGTGCACTTGAGCGCTTCGTAAAAGAGCGCCTCGTACAAACCGGGAATCATGTAAATTTTGTCATAATCGTGGAAACGGATGCGCTCCCACTTGCCCTCAAGGAATACATCGCACCACTCCTCGTCCTGGTCGAGCATCTCCTCGACGCGGGGGAAGCGGATCTCGTATTCAGGGCCATCGCCGGTCGGCGATTCAACGCGGACCGGGCGACGCTCGGTCTCAATCGGCTCAGATGTCTGCATATCGCTCCTTCCGCCCGCAGATATCGGATATTGGCGGGCGCACAGGAATCCCCGTCGCTCACCCCCGAGCGCGGGAACAATCCCGTGAGATTCAATTTTAATTCACCCCATCATGCGCGATCAGATCGCTGAAGTCAACCCTGCGGCCCGACATTGCGCACTGCGTCCGGCATGTCGAATTTCGCGTCATTATCGCGGAATCGCTTCGCAAGATCCTTCGCTTTCGCGTCGTACGCGCTCTTGTCAGACCATGTGGCGCGCGGATCAAGCACCTCGTCAGGAACGCCCTCGACTGACTCGGGGATGTCAAGCCCGAAGATCGAGTCGGTGCGATATTTCACGTCCTTCATGCCGCCGTTGAGAATCGCATGCACCATGGCGCGCGTGTGCGCCAGCTTGAATCGCGATCCCACGCCGTACGGCCCGCCCGACCAGCCGGTGTTGAGCAGCCACACGTTCGCGCTGTGCTTCTTGATCCGGTCGGCGAGCATCTCCGCATACACCGCGGGCGGACGCGCCAGGAACGGGCCGCCGAAACACGGACTGAAGTTCGGAACAGGCTCGGTCACGCCCGCCTCGGTGCCCGCCAGCTTCGAGGTGTATCCGTTGATGAAGAAGTACATCGCCTGCTCGGGGCTGAGCCTCGCCATCGGAGGCAGCACGCCGAAGGCGTCCGCAGTGAGGAAGATCACGTTCTTCGGATGGCCGCCCACGCTGGGAATCACAGCGCCGGGGATGTGCTCGACCGGGTATGTCGCGCGCGTGTTCTCGGTGACCGAGCCGTCGTCGTAATCCGGCACGCGCGTGGCGGGGTCGATCACCACGTTCTCCAGGACCGATCCGAACCGGATTGCATCCCAGATCTGCGGCTCGCCCTCCTTCGACAGCTTGATGCACTTGGCGTAGCAGCCGCCCTCGAAGTTGAAAACGCCCTGGTCCGACCATCCGTGCTCATCATCGCCGATCAGCGCCCGCTCCGGATCTGCCGACAGCGTCGTCTTCCCTGTGCCCGAGAGGCCGAAGAAGAGCGCGACGTTGGACGGATCCTCTTTCGCCACGTTCGCCGAGCAGTGCATCGGGAACACACCGACATCCGGCATGTCGTAGTTCATCGCATAGAAAATGCTCTTCTTCATCTCTCCGGCGTACTCGGTGCCGAAGATGATGACCGTCTTCCGCGTCAGCGACTGCGCGATCATGATCGGGCTGTCGACGCCCAGGCGGCGCTGCTCCTCCGCGGTCAGCTTGTGCCGGCCGCAGTTCAGGATCAGCCAGTCCGGCCGAAACCGCTCAAGCTCCTGCGCCGTCGGACGGATGAAGAGCGTCTGCACAAAGAGCGAGTGCCACGCCTGCTCGGTGACCGTCGTCACCCCGAGGCGACGCTCGGTGTCAGCGCCGACGAAGCCCTCGAAGACGTAGAGCGCCTCCCGCTCCGTCAGATAGTCGTGCGCCAGCTTCTCCAGCTCGAGGAACTGATCACTGGAGATCGGTCGGTTGACCTGGCCCCACCAGATCTTGTCGTGGATCTCGGGTGAGTCCTCAAGATACTTGTCCGTCGGACTGCGTCCGGTTCGGTCGCCGGTGGAGACAACGAAGGCGCCGTTCGACGCAAGCACACCCTCGCCATTGGCGAGCGCCGCCTCGATCAGTGTCGGCGTCGAAAGGTTCCGCTTGACGCGCTCTGCGTTCAGGTTCAGTCCGCCGCTGGCGTGTGTGGTCGTCATCGATCCGCTCGCATGTCGTGTGCAGGATGGAATGTCACGGTTCTTCGGAGCCCAAGGTGAGGGCCCCGGCGCCGGGTTCGGGACGGCGGCCGCAAGCGGCCGTAAATACCGGAACGGGGCAGTGTAGCGTTTCCCCACCCACCTCACTCACCGGCTCTCCCAGCGCCGGCGCCCCCCACGCCCCCCCACGGCCCCCACGGCCCCCACGCCGACGACGCCGCACCATCGACCCGGCTCTCGCCCCTCGTTGACGGGACGCCCGCCCCGCCATACCGTCCCGTCGTCCAGCGCGGCCTCGCCGCGCGGCGGCGGCCGTAGCTCAGTTGGTTAGAGCACCTGGTTGTGGTCCAGGGGGTCGGGGGTTCAAATCCCCTCGGTCGCCCTTTTTTGAGTACCGAGTACCGAGCTTGGGATTCGAGCCCGGCGCCTTCCGGTTCATTCAAAACCGGTCCGGTCGCATCGGCGCCAGGTCGATGTCCGTCCCTCCCTCCACCACGCACTCCGCCACGATCTCACCCGTCGCCGGGCCCTGCGAGAGGCCCAGCATCGCATGTCCCGTAGCGATGAAGACGCCCCCGACGTTCGGCGCCCAACCAATCGCCGGCAGCCCATCCGGTGTGCACGGCCGCAGCCCCATCCACTCCGATCTCGCCGGACCGACCACGCGCGAAGCGAGATACCTCCCCGCCTGCTCGCTGAGCATCTCCAGCCGACGCGGACGCACCGCTCCATTCATACCGGAGAATTCGAGCGTTCCCGCCAGGCGCACGAAGCCGTCCATCGGCGTGCACACCATGTTCGCCTCGCCGAAGATGCACGCCGTGCGCAGCTCGGCGCCCTCCATCGCGACATCACGGTGATACCCCTTCGCAGGCTGCATCAGCAGGCGCACGCCCGCCTGCCGCGCCAGCGCGGGCGTCCACGACCCCGCCGCCAGCACGACCGCATCGCCCTCGATCGTCCGTCCGTCCTCCGTCTCGACGCCAACCGCCTTTCCCTCGCAAACGATCAGGCGCGACACCGGCGCGCCCTCGACAATCTCGGCGCCCCCCAGCCGCGCCAGCTCCGCGGCGGCCATCACGAACGCGTGCGGATTGCAGAACGCGCTCTGCGGATACCAGATCGC